>CAVTFL010000035.1:0-25000 GCA_963733925.1 uncultured Alphaproteobacteria bacterium
GTAAGCCTCACGAATGTGGTGGTTCTGTCTGGTTACTCGTTCAGTTACGTGCTTGCTCGATCGGCGAATTGCATGGCCGGACGCAGCGAAGCAGGTGCTGGACGCGTATGGCGCGTTCAGCCCAGAGTTGGCCTCGGTCGGCCGGCGCTTTTTCGACAACCCGTGGATCGACGCGCGGCTGAAGCCGGGCAAGTCCGGCGGGGCGTTCGCACATGCGACGGTGCCGAGTGTGCATCCGTATTTGCTGGTTAACTACCACGGCAAGACGCGGGACGTGATGACCCTGGCCCATGAGCTCGGTCATGGCGTGCATCAGGTCCTGGCCGGGCCGCAGGGCGCGCTGATGTCGCATACGCCTCTCACATTGGCCGAAACCGCAAGCGTGTTCGGCGAAATGCTGACGTTCCGGTCTCTGTTGGACGCGGCCAATCCGACGCAGCGCCGGATCATGCTGGCGGCAAAAACCGAGGACATGCTGAACACGGTCGTGCGCCAGGTGGCGTTCTACCAGTTTGAAACTCTGCTGCACGATGAACGCCGGTCCGGCGAACTGCTGTCAGAGCGGATCGGCGAGCTATGGACCCAAGTGCAGACCGAGAGCCTGGGTCCGGCGTTTGAATTCACGCCGGAATACAGCGTGTTCTGGTCGTATGTGCCGCATTTCATTCATTCGCCGTTCTACGTCTATGCCTACGCATTCGGAGATTGCTTGGTGAATGCGCTGTATTCGGTGTTCCAATCGGGTCACCCGGGGTTCCAGGCGAAATACCTGGAGATGCTGAGGGCCGGAGGGACGAAGCGGCACAAGGAACTGTTGGCGCCGTTTGGGCTGGATGCGTCGGACCCGGCATTCTGGAACAAGGGCTTGGACGTGATCTCCGGGTTCATCGACGAGTTGGAAGCGGAGGGTTGATGGCAGTGCGGCGGCTAACAGAGGCGGAGACCTTCGCCTGAATCAGAATGGGACGGCCATGGCATAGCCTCGACGCCTTTCTGGCGGCACGGGATGACGACCGGCCACGCGCTCGATGAGCATGCTAACATCCGATTCAGGACCGCCTCTCATGGCGGAGTCCAGAAACACCTGCTCCAACACATCCTGCTGGGCATGGCTGCCGCCCAGACGGTACATTTCGCCGAGCACCGGACGCATCAGCTCCAATGCCTGGTCATGCCGCCCCTGCCCGTTCGCCAGCACCGCAGCCGTCACCGGCAACGCGACTTCCTTTACCAACCGGGCAATCGGCTGCTCGCCAGCCGCGAAGTCCTGCATCGCCGACAGCATGGACTTGGCTGCCGAATTCACGGCCGGTCGACGTCAACGCCATCATCCAATGCGGGAGCGTAAAGGCCGACTGGCAATCGCCGATCCGAGCCTCCGCCTTGTCGGCGATCTCAGTCCAACGATCACCCACGTCCACGCCGTGACGATGCAGCCGAAATAGAATTGAGGCGGCGTTCTGCACGTCGATGTAAAGATCGGGAGCCATCCCGGTCAGCGGCGATGCCAGATCGCGGAACCCATCGTCGTACAAAGACAGCACCTTGGCGAAATCACCGAGTTCCAGGTGGTACAGCGCCTGATGCCACCATAAGTGGTGTTTCAGGTTGTTGGCGCCGTTCCAGTGCGATTGCAGGGTCTCGACCCAAGCGATCCCCTCCCGCCAGCGCCCGGTCATCTCCAGCACATGCGCGACCCCGTGGGCCGCCCACAGATCAGTGGGATTGAGGCGAACCGCCTCCCGCCCCGCGTTCTCTGCCTCCAGGTAATACCCGGCTTCCTCGTGCGCGAAGCAGCGGCAGGCCAATATCGATCCAAATCCGGCCAACGCGCGGCTCCAGTGCCGCTCGACCGCCAGCACTGACGCCAGCATGGCCTCCGGCCGGCCACACCAGAAATTCAGGTAGTGCGCCAGCCGGAAGGCCAGGATGTCGTGTGGATAGTCCTCAAGGATCTGGTCCCAGACCGCCACGGCCGCGTCGGGGTCGCCATCGATCCATCGGGACAGGGCCTCGGAATGGGCGATCTCGCGCGGCGTTCCCGAACAACGGCGGGCCTGCGCCAGGGCAGCACGCGCTGGACCGAGGAGATCTGCCCGGAAGCCCATCAGGAACAGATATCCTTTGAGGCAATGTCCCAAACCGCAGTCCGGATCTGCGACCAGCAGGGCCTCTACCCGATCGGCCATGTCGATGCGGTATCCTAGATACCCGTCGACCGCATGGTCGAAAGCGGTGGCGGCTTTCTCCGACACCGTAGTCAGCGGCAGCCCGCGACAATCCTTAAACATGCATCGTCCTCCCAGCGGGCGTGACATAGCACGAAACGAAGTCAGACCGGGAGAAGTGAAACCTCGGCGAGACCGCGATTGATCATGCCGAGCCGCCGGGCGGCCGCGAACGAGAGGTCGACGATCCGCCGGCTGGAACCGAGCCGGTCGGTGATGGTGACGATGACACTGCGATTCGTGCCCTTCAAGGTCACTTTCACCTTGGTACCGAACGGTAACCAAGGATGCGCCGCGGTGAGTGCCATCTGGTCGAAGCGTGCGCCGCTGGCCGCCCTGCGCCCATGGTAAGCCGCGCCATAGTAGGAGGCGACGCCCGATTCGCCCATCCAGGGTGAGGCGTCGCCCGGTACTGCCGGGTTCAGACCAGCGACAGCACCCCCTCTGGCGGGGGCAGCGCCGGACGCCGCCGCAAGATGAGCGAACACTGCAATTAATGCTAGACCAAAATGTGTAGTCATAATACCTCACTCAACTGCGCCAAACGGCAGTTTTGGCTAAGGAACCATTGTGATGGTGTTGCAGCGCTATAATGCTGACTGGCGCGCATTAACGAAATTCATCATAACGATGAATTTGCGGCATTTCTGTTCCGTGAAAGGTTGTCCTTCGAAACATGAGCAGCACCATGCGGGTTTTTTCCTCCGATGACAACCCCGTGAGAGATGTTTCCGCCTCGGTTGACCGAGACTGCAAAATGCACGACCTCTGATTTAACCACGAGCTAAGACCAATAAAACTCATAAATTCAATAATACACACCCCTTATTATGGAGCTTGGGAGGCTGATTTGCCCGCGGTTCATCGCCAATATGGCAGCCTCGTGGTAGCGCTGAGCAGGCACTGTTCGCAGCGACGGGACCTGCTCTGGGTCAGCCATAAGGTGATCATCGGAGGCGGCCGACCCGCGCCGCTTGAGCCGCTGGGCGGGCAGTGCTCCTGTGAATTTGGCCCTCTAAAGGTCCGTGGGCCTTCCACGGGCAGCCTTGACGCCAGCACGGCGTGACTTGTCTGCCAGTCGGCGTTCCGTCGATCCACGCGTTGGCCTCGTGGGCTTCCGAGGGAGCGGCGGGGGTAAAGCCGCTTCGCGGATCAGCGCGACCAGGCGATCCTGGGCATCAACCCGGTTGCGTTCGCGAGTCCTGTGTCTCTGAGCGGAGATCACAAGAACACCGTCCTTGGTCAGCCGCCGACCCGCCAGGCGCTCGAGACGTTCACGCACGGCATCCGGAAGGTTCGGCGATTCGCGCACATTGAAGCGCAACTGGACGGCGGTCTCGACCTTCTGGATGTTTTGCCCGCCCGCACCAGACGCGCGCAGGAAGTCTTCGCTCAATTCGGATTCGTCGATCGAGATCGTGCGGGTGACCGGGATCAGCATCGGATAGTTCCGACCGTAGAGAGGTTTATCCAACTGATTTGGCGCAAAAATCCTGCCAGCGCTATGGGAATCGGAGTGACCAATGACAACGACAGTGCACGCGCCCGCATCAACGGTCATAGCTCGCCCGGGCAGGCAAATCCACCAACCGACCGACTGGGCGAAAGATGAGTTGAGAGGACCGGTGGTAGCACGTCGGCTGCCGAGACGGTAGACGGTTCGCCCGCTAGAAACCGGATCGCCCTGTGACCTTTGCCGCCTTTCTCCGACATCTGGGATTTGCCGCCTTGCTGGTGCTGCTGTCGTCCGCCACGGTGCGCACGATGATCTCGGCACGTGTGATGGATACGCCGGAGGCGCGCAAGGCGCACGATCGGCCGACCCCCAAAGGTGGCGGCGTCGGTATCGTGGTGGCCTTCCTCGTCGGCATCGCGGTGCTTTACGACTTCGCCGCGTTCGCCCGTCTGGCAGACCCCTACTTCCGTGGGGTGATCGAGGCATCCGTGGCCATCGCCCTGGTCGCATTCCTCGACGATCTGTTCGAGTGGCCGTTTATCGTCAAGCTGGGTGCCCAGGTGCTCGCGGCCCTGGTGGCGATCGGCAGCGGTCTCTACGTGAGTGATTTCCGGATTCCCTATCTCGGCCCTCTGCCTGCCGCCTGGTTCGGCATCGCGGTGACGATGGTCTGGCTGCTGTTCACCACCAACGCGATGAACTTTATCGACGGGCTGAACGGCCTGGCCAGCGGAGTGGCACTCATCGCATGCCTGTTCATTGTTTTCATCGCCCAACAACACGGCGGCTGGTTTGCCTACGCCGCTGCCGGGCTTCTGGCGACGGGACTTGCCGGGTTTCTGCCGTTCAACTTTCCTATGGCCCGTATCTTCATGGGGGATGTCGGCAGCCAGTTCTGCGGCTTTATGCTGGCGGTGCTCGCAGTCGTCGCCAGCCGTTTCGACGGCGTGGAACTGTCCTTCCTGCTGGTCCCGATGCTGCTTTCCGGCGTGCTGTTCGATGTGGCGTTCACCCTGGTGCGCCGATCGCTGGCTGGCGAGCCCCTCACCCAACCGCACCGCGGACACCTCTATCAGGTGGCGCAGCGAGCCGGCGTACCTGCCGTCGCGGTCACGCTGGTGCATTGGGGTTTTGCAATTTTCGGGGGCGGCTGTTGCCTGCTGTTCATCGCCGTGCCGTCTGGCTATAAGCCGGAAGTTCCCTTCATTACGCTCGTTCCGCAGGTCCCTTGGCTCTGGTTCGTGGTACACAGAGCGCACCTCGCAGGGCTGAGCCGCTGGGGTTGAGGGGGCATTGCTGAAGGATTGTGGGTTGCCGTGGGCACGCAACCGACGATCTCAAGTGCAAATCGCCGAATGATCAATAAAGAACGCTCGAGATTGATCGGCTGTCTGCAAGAAACTCGTTTCACCTGGAATCTGATGCCCAGAGGCTCCGGCCAGGGAGCCGAGCTTGACCGCCCTCAACCGCCGTCAGAGACTTCTTGGAGCGGTAAGGCATTCTTCGGCTCGTCTGCACAAATGTGGCCACGCCGAGCCTTGACAATCAAGCAGGGGGGACGGTGTTTGTCCGAAAGAGCAGTTGGAAGTAACGGAAGCTTCCTCAATGGCGTGCGCGTCATCGAACTCGCCGACGAACTCGGCGAGTATTGTGGCAAAGTCCTAGCCGGCCTCGGTGCTGACGTCATCAAGGTCGAACCGCCTGGCGGCGAGAAGACCCGGGGATACGGACCGTTCTACCACGACGAGCCGCACCCCAACCGCAGCCTGCACTTCTGGCACTACAATTTCGGCAAACGCGGGGTTGTCCTTGATCTCGAGTCCGAGGAGGACAAGAAGCACTTCATGTGGCTCGCCCAGACCGCCGACATCGTGCTCGACACCCGGCCGCGCAACTACCTGAATGACCGTGGCATAGGCTACGACGTCATGCGCGGGCGCAATGCCTCGCTGATCTACGCCCGCATTAGCCCCTACGGCGACGATGGTCCTTGGGCCGACTACCAGGGGAGCGACCTCGTGCATCTCGCGCTGGGCGGCGTCATGATGAACTGCGGCTATGATCCAGACCCATTCGGTTTTTACGAAACGCCACCGATCGCACCGCAAGCCTGGCAGTCCTATCAGGTCGCTGGAGAAGTCACGGCGGTGCAGATCATCGCGGCCCTCATCTATCGGCTGAAGACCGGGCGCGGACAGCATCTGTCGACCTCGGTCCATGACGCCGTGGCAAAGAATACTGAGACCGATCTGCCCGACTGGGTCTATTGCCGCCTGCCGCACTATCGACAAACCTGCCGACACTCCCTGCCATCCGCGAGTCCAACGATGCAGGGCGTAGCTACCGAATCCGCGTTGCGTCCCGGTCTCTCACGCACCAAGGACGGGCGGTGGGTGCTTGCCTACCGCACGTACCTGCTTGGCGGCCTGGCGTCATTCGACGCCACCGTGCGCGTGCTGCGCAAGTTCGGCGCCGAGGGCGACCTGTGCGACGAGAAATACAAGGACGAGGCCTACGTGCTGAGGCCGACTACAAACTTCCACATCGCGACGCACGTGGAACGGCTCGTCGGACGGCATCTCTTCGCACGCGATCTCTGGAAGGATGGTCAGAACGAAGGTCTTCCCTGGTCGCCGGTGCGCCGGCCCGAGGAGAATGTCGGAGAGGAGCATTGGGCGCAGCGCGAAACATTCTTCCAGGTCGCGTATCCCGAGCTAGGCAAGGCATTCACCCAGGTCGGCGCGAAATGGGTGGCGCCTGGGTTGCCGTGGCGCAACGGACCGCGCGCGCCGTTGCTGGGGGAGCATAACGATGAGGTGCTCGCGGCGGCTGCCCGCAAAGTGTTCACGCCCTGTAGCAAGGATACCGCCGCTGCCGACCCGCCGCGTTTTAGCAAACACGGCAAGCCCTTTGCGTTGAGCGGTGTTCGGATCGTCGACCTGACATGGATGCTCGCCAGTGCCGGCGCGGGTCGGTTCTTCACCGCGCTCGGCGCCGAGGTCATCAAGGTCGAACATCTCTCTCGCCTGGACGGAATGCGAATGGGCATGGGCAATGCGCCACTTGGCGGCCGCATTGAACGTGACGCGGCGACCGAGCCGCTGGTGGTTCCGGCTACCAAGAACGTCAACCGCAGCGGTTCATTCATGGAGATCAATGCGGGCAAGCGGGGCATTAGCCTGAATCTGAAGCATCCTCGCGCCAAGGAATTGCTGATCGAGCTGATCAGTGGCGCAGACATGGTCATCGAGGGCTTTTCACCCGGCACCATGGACCGGATGGGCCTCGGCTACGACCGCCTGCGCGAGATCAACCCCAAGATCATCTACGTGCAGCAATCCGGGATGGGGCAGATTGGCACGTACGGCCGGTTGCGCAGTTTCGGCCCGACGGCGCAGGCGTTTTCCGGCCTGAGCGACATGTCGGGCCTTCCCGATCCCTACCCTCCCGCCGGCATCGGCTACTCCTATCTCGATTGGTTCGGCGCCTATCAGATGGCGCTGGCGATGATGGCCGCGCTGTACCGCCGGAGGGAAACCGGCCAGGGCTGCTGGATCGACTCGTCGCAGGCAGAAGTGGGAATCTATCTTACGGGAGCCAGTATCCTCGACCATGCGGTCAACGGCCGTCGCTGGGCGCGTCACGGCAACCGCTCGCCGTACAAACCGGCGGCACCGCACAGTGCATACCGCGCCCGCGGCGAAGATCGGTGGATCGCCATCGCCGCGTTCAGCGACGACCAGTGGTGGGCGCTGACGCGCGTGCTTGGCACACCGCAGTGGGCGGCCGATCCCAAGCTGGCGACGCTCAGCTTGCGGCTCGCCAACCAGGACTATCTGGACCGCCTGATGAACGAGATGACCGTCGCCTGGGACCCGTTCGAACTGATGCACGCGCTACAGCGTGCCGGTGTCCCCGCCGGGGTTTGTCAGACGGCAGAGGACCGTTACGAGCATGACCCGCAGCTAAGGCATCTCGGCTGGATGACCGAACTCGAGCAATCCGAGATCGGAAGGTGGCCGGTGAAGGAGGTTCCGGTCAAATTCAGCGAGACGCCGCCCTATATCGGCGGCTTCCTGGACCGACACGGGCCCAGCTACGGCGAGGACAACGAATATGTCCTTCGCACGATACTCGGTCTGGATGAGGAGCAGATCGAACGACTGGCGCAAGAAGGCGCCTTCTGAGGCGCGCGTTGTCGACTGCCCGCTCAACGCTGACACGGTCTAACACAATCGTTTGATCAGGAGCCGGACGGCGCCAGGCCGTCGCCGTCGAAGATCGTGATTGGCTGCACGATGACAATCCTTGAGGAGAGGACCGCTATGGATGCGCAGGACCAAACCCGGCGGGGCCCGCTGACCGGTCTTAGGGTCATTGAAGTGGGTGGGATCGGTCCGGGCCCCTTCTGCGCCATGTTGCTGGCTGACATGGGTGCTGAAGTCGTACGCATCGATCGGGTGGAACCATCGGACGGTGGGTCGCCAGTTGATCGTCGCTTCAATCTGCTGCTGCGAAATCGGCGGTCCGTGGCGCTGGATCTAAAGAAGCCGGAGGGGGTCGATACCGTGAAGCGGCTCATCGGCCAGGCTGACATCCTAATCGAAGGATTTAGGCCCGGCGTGATGGAGCGATTAGGGCTGGACCCAGACGTTTGCCTGAAACTCAATCCTAGGCTCATCTACGGCCGCATGACCGGGTGGGGGCAGTTAGGACCGCTGGCGCAGTCAACTGGCCACGATATCAACTACCTTGCCCTCACTGGCGCCTTGCACGCGATTGGCCCGAAGAATGGCCCACCCTCGATACCTCTCAACCTGATCGCCGATTTCGGTGGCGGCGCGATGCACCTCGGGTTCGGTGTCCTGTGCGCGGCGTTGGAGGCAAATCGTCGGGTCGTGGCCAAGTCGTCGATGCGGCCATGGTCGATGGCGTGACGTCGTTGATGACAATGGTCTACGGCCTCTACGCTGCTGGCTACTGGACGGATGAGCGAGCTTCCAACCGACTGGATTCGGGTGCGCCCTTCTACAACGTCTACGAAACAAAAGACGGCCTCTACGTCGCTCTCGGCTCCAACGAGGCACGGTTTTATCGAACAACGCTAAGGATTTTAGGTCTGCGGGAGGAAGACCTCCCTGGCCAGCACGATAAGTCGGGATGGCCGCAACTGAAGCAGAAATTCGCGGACATTTTCTGCACGAAGACGCGTGATGAGTGGTGTGAACTGTTCGCCGGAACAGACGCCTGCTTTGCCCCTGTCCTTTCGCTGGCTGAGGCGCCCCAACATCCGCACCAGGAAGCGCGCGGAAACTTCATCGAAGTTGAGGGTATCTTGCAGCCGGCTCCCGCTCCGCGCTTCAGCCGCTCGGCCGCCGCGATCCGGCGGCCACCCGCGGAGGTCGGGGAGCATACCGATGAAGTTTTGCGGGAGTGGGGGTTCGAGGAACAGGAAATTGCCGCTCTGAGGCAAATTCAGGCGATAGCGTGACACCATTCGCTGGGCGATTACGCGGCGGCGTCGTTGACATTCCGCAGGACGGCGGAGGGATGACTCCCGCCGCGGGACCAACGTCGGCATCGACCTGTTCAAAGACTGCGATGAGGTCGAAATCCTCGTAGAGTGGTCCGACCGAATTTGCGATTTCCACCTAAAACATACCATTGCAGGTCAGCCCGGCAGGGAAACCCTCAAGATTTCGGAGTTCTTCCGCAGCTTGCTAAGCTCACGCGTCGGCCTGCAAGGCTGTGCCCAACGGATAAATATGATGCGCGTCGCAATGCGATGAAAGGTGGCGGACATGGGAAGGCTCGACGGCAAGGTTGCGGCAGTGACCGGCGGGGCATCGGGGATCGGCGAGGCGACGGTCAGGCGTTTCATCGCGGAGGGTGCGAGCGTGGCATTCTGCGATAGGGACGGCGAGCGTGGCCAGCGTGTGGCAGCCGAACTCGAGACCGCCGGCGCCAGGGTCGCCTTCACCCAGGCTGACGTAGGCACAGAGGCCGCATGCCTCGGTTTCATCAACGGTGCCGCGCAGGCGTTCGGGCGCCTCGACATCCTCATCAACAATGCCGGCATCCGTAAATACGAGAAGGTCGACGAGGCGAGTGCCGAGAGCTGGGGCGAAATCCTAAACGTCAACTTGATGAGCTACGTCTTCTGTGCCAAGGCGGCGGTTCCGTTGATGCGCAGCAACAAGGGCGGCGCTATCGTCAACGTCGCCTCGATACGTTCGGTCGTCGCAGGCGGCGGCAACCTGCAATATGACACCACAAAGGCCGCGGTTGCGGGCTTGACGCGCGGGCTTGCCGCAGACCATTCAGCGGAGGGCATCCGTGTGAACGCCGTCGGCCCTGGGCCGATCTTCACGCCGTTCCATCAGCGCCGCATCGCAGCGGCCGGCGAGACCGTCGAGCAGTATAACGCCAAGGCCGCACAAGGCACCATGCTGAAGCGCCCGGGCAGGGCCGAGGAGGTCGCCGCCGCGATCCTGTTTTTGGCCTCCGACGATGCCTCCTACGTCACTGGCGTCCTGCTTTTCGTGGACGGCGGCATGACGGCGCTATGAGAAATATTCGACCGGCGCTCGCGCTCGATGTCGCCCAGTTGACTGCCATGCTCCGTGGCCGCCAGCGAGTGACGACAGTCAACAGCGAGCTCTGTTCGGCGGCTACCTGACGCTTGATCGGGTCCAGACCATTCCTGAGGACGGCCTGATCGCGATCGAGATCAAGCCCGTTGGTGACTTGAACCATCCGGCGAAGTCCGCAATCGTTTCGATGTTGAAGGCACCATGTTCGTGATCGATCATGCAGTAATCGAAGCCGGAGGCCTCGATGATCCACGGCACGCCGCGCGACGCGAATTCCTTCAGTCCGGTCCCGAGTGCCGCTCATCCTCCCGTACCGCCCGCCAGATACTGTTTTCTCTTTCATGGATCTGTACAAGCTCCCTCAAGCTGCCAGCCGCTCCTGCGTGGCTGCCTTGATCATGACCGCGCCTCGTTCGGCGATCATGATGGTGGGCGCGTTGGTATTGTTCGATGTGACCGCCGGCATGATCGAGGCGTCGATCACGCGCAGTCCCTCCATCCCATGCACCCGCAACCTTTCATCAACGACGGCCAACGGATGTTGGCCCATCATGCAGGTGCAACTGGCGTGATAGCAGGTGCCACCGTAACGCCGAGCGTAATCCAGTAACTCGTCATCGGTCTGCACGTCCGGGCCGGGCAGGCTCTCGGTCCGCACATAGGGTTTGAGGGCCGCTGCCTCGAACATGCGTCTGGCGAAACGCAGACCGCCCAGCAGCGCCATGCGGTCGGTCTCGTCGGACAGGTAGCGCGGATTGATCAGCGGCATATCCTCGGGCCGGTTCGACTTCGCCTTCACATAACCACGCGACAGCGGCCGCATCTGCCAGGCGCCGGCACTAAGGCCGGGAGTTTCCTCCAGCTCGCCGATCTGCCCGTCCTTGAAGCTGCCGGGCGCAAAAGTGATCTGCATGTCGGACGTTGCCGACAATTCCAGCACCTTCACCGATGCCGCGACCAGCGATGGGCTGTAGCTCAGGATGCCCTTGCCAGTGATCATCCAGCGCAGCACCTCTATCGCCAGCGGAATGCCGCGTGCCCTCTCGTTTGCCGTGGCAAGGCCCTCGACCGGATAGGAAACGCGCGCCGTGAAATGATCCTGCATGTTACGCCCGACGCCTTTCAGCTCGTGCACGACCGGAACGCCGATTTCGGACAGGTGCTCGGCATCGCCGACACCGGAGAGTTGCAGGATGTGCGGCGAGCCGATCGCGCCTGCCGAGAGGATCACTTCACGGCCGGCGGTCACTCGCTGTGTTGCGCCGCCACGGGCGAATTCCACGCCAACGGCGCGCTTGCCCTCGAAGATCACGCGATGGACAAGGGCATTCGGTGATCAGCCGCAGATTCGGCCGCAACAAAGCCCCCGCCAGATAGGTTCGCGCCGCGCTGGCCCGCCGCCGTCCGTTGCGGGTTTGCTGGCACCAGCCGATCGTGTCGACCGAGCCATGGCGTGATGCCGTTCACGTCTTCCTGATAGGCCAGGCCCAGCTGTTTGCCGGATTCTACGACCGCCGCGCAGATCGGCGAGCGGTCGATGTTCGAGGTGTGAAGCGGGCCGTCCTTGCCCCGAACCTCGTTCGCCTGGCCTTCCCAGCGCTCGGCGGCACGAAACAGGGGCAGACAGTCGTCCCAGCTCCAGCCACGGTTCCCCAACTGTGCCCAATGGTCGTAGTCCTCGGGCTGGCCGCGGATGTAGACTAGGCCGTTGATCGAGGAGGAGCCGCCAACCACGCGGCCGCGCGTATAGACAATGGCCCTACCGTTCGTGCCGGGATCAGGCTCGGAACGGTATTTCCAGGTCAGCTTGTCGTGATCGAGCATCTTGTAGAAGCCTGCCGGAACATGGATCAGCGGATTGGTGTCCTTGCCGCCGGCCTCGATCAGGATGACGCTGGTGTTGGCATCCTCGGTAAGGCGGGTGGCCAGGACGCAACCTGCCGATCCGGCCCCCACGATCACATAGTCTGCTTGCATGGTTTCCTGCCCCCGGGTCGTGTTGATTGCCCGGAGTGTGACTCGGGTTGCTGCTCTGTCCAAGCCGGGGAGCGATCGCGGCGAATGGCGTCGACGCCATCTGACTGGCGTGGGGTTTGGGGCTAGAGCGACGACGCAGCGACGCCTTGCCAAAAGTACGTCATGCCTGGTCGCCGATGCTTCAGAGAAGTCTCGCTACACCGGAATGCCAGGGGCCGACCGGCCCTGCCCGATGCGCGCCGTTGATCTGTTCGCTTGGTCTATATTCAGGTTCAGGTTCCAAACTCGAATGTTGAAGCGCATTGGTCGACGGCACGCCTCTGGCCGGCGAGTGAAGCACGTGCACAATACGGAGACCTTGAGAGGAGCGGACTATGACCAGGACGATCAAGCCATTCCGGATCGCTATCGGAGACGACGTACTCGACGACCTGAAATCCCGATTGCGAAAGACCCGCTGGCCGGAGGCCGAACTGGTCGACGATTGGAGCCAGGGCACGCCACTGAAGTGGATTCAGGAGGTATGCCGTTATTGGGCTGAAGATTACGACTGGCGCCGTCGAGAGGCACAGCTCAATCGTTTCGCACAGTTCACCACCGAGATCGACGGGCTCGACATCCATTTCGTGCACGTGCGCTCGCCTCACCCCGAGGCGATGCCGCTCATCATCACCCACGGGTGGCCTGGCTCGATCGTCGAGTTCCACAAGGTGATCGAGCCGCTCGACCAATCCAACCGCGCATGGTGGAACGCAGCCGACGCGTTTCACGTGGTTTGCCCCTCTTTGCCTGGCTTCGGGTTCTCGGCCAAACCCACGACCACCGGCTGGGGCGTCGATCGCATCGCGGCAGCCTGGACCGTGCTGATGGATCGTCTGGGCTATCACGCGCTATGGAGCGCAGGGGGGCGACTGGGGTTCCGCGGTGACCAGCTCGATCGGTGCGCAGGACCCGAGCATTGCGTCGGCATCCACATCACGCTGGCGATGGGAAGCGCGCCCAAGACGGATGGCGAACCGACCCAGGAGGAGGAGCGAGCGCTCAAGGGCATCAGGCATTACGCCGATTGGGATTCGGGTTACTCGAAACAGCAATCCACCCGGCCGCAGTCCGTCGGTTACGGTCTGACCAACTCACCGGCAGGCCAGGCGGCGTGGATCCTCGAGAAATTTTGGGCTTGGACTGACTGTGATGGGCACCCCGAGAATATCCTAAGTCGCGACGAATTGCTCGACAACTTGATGTTCTATTGGGTCACCGCCACCGCGGCCTCGTCCGCGCGGCTCTATTGGGAGAGCTTCGGTCCAGGACGGAGGGCCGCCCATCAGGTTCACATACCCACCGGCGTAGCGGTATACCCCAAAGAGATCGTCCCGCCGGTGCGACGCTGGGTGGAAACGAGATACACCAATATTCGTCATTGGCGCGAAATGCCGAGAGGTGGCCATTTCGCTGCGTTCGAGCAACCCGGGCTTTTTGTTGACGACGTGCGCGCCTTCTTCGCGACGTTGCGATAAAGAGCGGCTTGGCCTGAGCTCAGCGCCAGTGATGTACAGCACCGTGCGATGACGCTGTGCACCCGGCGGGAGGCCGGTTCCGCTCCACTATATCACGCTGGAAGTTCGTCCAGCCGATTTGCCAGACCGGTGAGGTCCCACCTGCGAACAAGCGTTGCAGCCTGCTTCCAATTCGGCGATCGATCTTCGCCAAGCGACGGGAGCGGGGCGGTGGGTTCCATAGTGGCCAACTTCTTGTAGAGCTTCAGGTCCTCACCCTCATCGGCGAACTGCCCAGCCGCGAGTATGGCTTCAAGTGTGCCGAACTGTTGCAGCAACGCGGCCGCTCGCTTCGGCCCCACGCCACGGGCCCCCGGCAGCTTGTCGGAGGGATCGCCGCGGAGGGCGATGAAGTCTGGCACCTGTTTCGGATCGACGCCGTAGCGCTCCCGAACCTCCGCTGGCCCATTTTGTGTCATTTCGCCTGCCTTCAGAGGATGGAGGATGCTCGTGTGGGATGACGCGAGCTGGAAGGCGTCCCGGTCTCCGCTGGCGACCAACGCCGTACCACCTGCATACTCTTCACCGGCGACCGCAGCCGCCAGGAAATCGTCAGCCTCATATCCGGGCGCCTTGGCGAATGCAAAGCCGCAGGCGGAGACGAACTCAGGGAGGATGGCCAGCTGTTCGACGAGTTCAGGTTCAAAATCACGGCCGCTTTGGTACGGCGGAAACAGCCGTTGCCGAAAGTTTGGCGCATCCAGCGTGTCCCAGCCGACCAGAACGGCTCGGGGTTGCTCGGCTGCAAACAATCGGATGAGGAAATTGGCGAAGCCGACGATTGCTCCACCGCCGCCTCCGCCGCGTCGCCGGATTGATTTCGGCAGGGCGTGGAAAGCGCGATGGGCGAACGAGTCGCCGTCAACGACCAGTAGCGGCCTATTCCTGTTCATGCTCGTCAGCTCGTGAAAACAGCTTACAAACGCGTGGACCACCGATGATAACGAAAGCGGAGGGCTGCGCGGTCACTTACTCGGCCGCGTTGCCTACGCCGTCGGATCTAGCACCGGCACATTGGCGTGGTCCCTATTCCCGATAATATCAATCCCAACTTGCGTTTGGTCGCCACCACACGAGCGGGACCACACGTAAGGCAGCACTAGGGGGACGAGGGCAACATGACTGGATATGGTCCGCTGAAGCTGCATGTGCCGGAACCGGCTGTTCGTCCGGGTGGCGCACCGGACTTCTCGAGCGTGCAGATCCCGCGGGCCGGCTCCGTCGCGCGCCCTGCAGTGGATATAGACCCCGAAGCCATCCGCGACCTCGCCTTTTCCATCATTCGTGTGCTTAACCGCGACGGGGAAGCCGTCGGCCCCTGGGCTGGTCTCTTGAGCGATGAGGGATTGCTGGCTGGTCTGCGCGACATGATGACGCTACGTGCCTTCGACTTCGCGTATGCTCATGGCGCAGCGACAGGGCAAGACATCGTTCTACATGCAGCACATGGGTGAGGAGGCGGTGAGCTGCGCCTTTCGTAGGGCTCTGCTGCCGGGCGACATGAACTTCCCAACCTATCGGCAGGCAGGACTGCTGGTCGCGAGTGGCCATTCGCTGGTCGAGATGATGTGCCAGATTTATTCGAACGAGAATGATCCGCTAAAGGGCCGACAGCTTCCGGTGTTATACTCCTCGAAGGAGGACGGGTTCTTCTCTGTCTCCGGCAATCTGGCGACGCAGTATATTCAGGCGGTCGGCTGGGCCATGGCATCGGCGATCAAAGGTGATTTCGAAGATTGCGGCAGCATGGATTGGCGACGGCTCGACCGCCGAGTCAGATTTTCATGCCGCACTCGTCTTCGCCTCCACCTACAAGGCTCCGGTCATTCTCAACATCGTCAACAACCAGTGGGCAATCTCGACCTTTCAAGGCATCGCGCGAGGCGGCTCTGGCACGTTCGCCGCACGCGGCCTCGGCTTTGGTATCCCTGCGCTCCGGGTGGACGGCAATGACTATCTTGCCGTCCATGCCGTGGCCTGCTGGGCGGCAGAGCGGGCGCGGCGCAACCTCGGTCCCACCCTCATCGAGCACGTTACTTATCGGGTCGGTGCGCATTCGACATCCGACGATCCCGCGGCGTATCGGCCCAAGACCGAATCAGATGCCTGGCCGCTCGGTGACCCGGTGATCCGACTGCGGAACCATCTGACGCTACAGGGCGTCTGGTCGGAGGAACGCCACCGGCAGGCGGAGGCCGAGATCATGGATACGGTTATGGCAGCGCAGCGGGAAGCGGAAAGCCATGGGACGCTGCACGCCGGCGGCCGCCCCTCGATGCGCGATATGTTCGAAGGCGTGTACGCGAAGATGCCGCCGCATCTTCGCCGTCAGCGCCAGGCCGCAGGGGTCTGAGGAATGCCGCGCAAGACGATGATCGAGGCGATCCGGGACGCCATGGACGTAATGATGGAGCGCGACGACGACGTCGTCGTGTTCGGCGAGGACGTGGGCTTCTTCGGCGGCGTGTTTCGCGCCACGCAAGGTTTGCAGGCGAAATACGGGACACACCGTTGTTTCGACGCGCCGATCAGCGAACTTGGCATCGTCGGCGCTGCGGTTGGCATGGCGGCGTATGGGCTGCGGCCTTGTGTGGAGATTCAGTTCGCTGACTACATGTATCCCGCATACGACCAGATCGTCTCCGAGGCGGCCCGGCTGCGCTACCGATCAAACGGGCAGTTCACCTGCCCGCTCGTCGTGCGCATGCCGACTGGGGGCGGCATTTTCGGCGGCCAGACGCACAGCCAGAGTCCCGAGGCATTGTTCACCCATGTCTGCGGGCTCAAGACTGTGGTCCCCTCCAATCCTTGCGACGCCAAGGGGTTGCTGATCGCGGCGATTGAGGACCCCGATCCGGTGATCTTTTTGGAACCGAAGCGGCTTTATAATGGACCCTTTGACGGTCGCCACGACAAGCCTGTGACATCCTGGTCTAACCACGAGCTTGGAGAGGTTTCTGACGGCCATTATGTCGTCCCGCTGGGAACAAGCATTGTCCGGCGCGCAGGCGCCCACCTGACGGTCCTCGCCTACGGGACCATGGTGCACGTTGCCATGACCGCCGCCCGGGAGACCGGAATCGATGCCGAGATCATTGACCTTCGCAGCCTACTGCCGCTTGACCTGGAGACGATTCAGGCGTCGGTGCGCAAGACTGGTCGCTGCGTAATCGTGCACGAAGCGACGTTGACCTCGGGCTTCGGCGCCGAGTTGTCAGCGTTGGTGCAGGAGAGTTGCTTTTATCATCTCGAAGCGCCCGTTGTGCGTGTTGGCGGTTGGGATACGCCCTACCCGCATGCCCAGGAATGGGATTACTTCCCTGGTCCGGATCGCGTTGGCCGCGCGCTGCTCGAAACGATGGCGGCGTAACGTGGCGGAACACGTGATAAGACTACCGGACGTGGGCGAAGGCATCGCCGAGGCCGAAGTCGTCGAATGGCATGTCAGGATTGGGGACTTGGTGCGCGCCGATATGACCCTCGCCGCTGTGATGACCGACAAGGCTACGGTCGAAATTCCGTCGCCGGTAGACGGTGAGATTGTCTGGCTGGGGGCCGAGGTCGGCGACAAAGTCGCGGTCGGATCCGATCTGATTCGCTTGAAGCTCCCCGGCGAACCGAATCCTGCGAGCATAACGCCCCCGCGCTCGCCCCGGACAGCCGCCGAAGCGACTGAACCGGCACCTGCGACGAGTTCCGAAATCGTCGCCCGCCCCGCGACCCCCACCATCTCCCCGACTTCCACTCTGCGTCCGGCAAAGCTTGGAGAACCGCAGCCTATGCTGCCGAGGATGCCTTCCATTGGAGCAGTCAAACCGGTCGCATCGCCCGCCGTGCGGCTTCGTGCACGAGAGGCGGGCATCGACTTGCGTCAGGTATCGGGCACGGGGCCAGCCGGCCGCATCACGCATGAAGACCTCGACGCCTTCACGGCTCCCGCTTCCAAAACGGCGCGCTTCCAGCCACATCAGCCGAAACATGCCGTCGAGGACGTCAAGATTATCGGGTTGAGGCGCCGGATCGCCGAGCAGATGGCGGTTGCGCACGCCCGCATCCCACACATCACCTACGTCGAGGAGGTCGACGTCACCGCAATGGAAGATTTGCGGGAAACGCTGAACCGGAGAAAAAGCAAAGAGCGACCGAGACTTACGCTGCTGCCGTTCCTCATGTGCGCCATGGTGTCAGCAATCGCGAAGCAACCGCGGCTGAACGCGTTGTTCGATGACGAGGCAGGGGTCATTCATCAACATGCGGCGGTCCATATCGGCGTCGCGACGCAGACGTCCGCCGGGTTGCTGGTGCCGGTGGTTCGCCACGTCGAAGCGCTCGACCTGTGGGGCTGCGCGGCGGAGCTCGCGCGCTTGGCGGAGGCCGCGCGAAACAGCACCGCCACCCGCGACGAGCTGTCAGGTTCGACCATCACGATCACCTCGCTGGGCGCAATGGGTGGGGTGGTCACAACGCCTATCATCAATCATCCCGAGGTGGCGATCGTTGGCGTGAATAAGATCAAGACGCGTCCAATCTGGGACGGTTCAGGATTTACCCCGCGCAAGATGATGAATTTGTCGTCGAGTTTTGATCATCGCGTGATCGATGGCTGGGACGCAGCGACTTTCGTGCAGCACATCAAAACGCTGCTGGAGACACCGGCGTTGATTTTTCTAAACGATTGACACCATGCGCGATATATCATGCAAACTGTTGGTGGTCGGTGCAGGGCCCGGTGGTTATGTCTGCGCGATCAGGGCCGGACGTCTTGGCATTGACACTGTGGTGGTCGAAGCCAACAAACTGGGGGGCACCTGCCTCAACATCGGCTGCATTCCATCCAAAGCGCTGATTCATGCCGCCGACGAATTTGCCAGGGTCATCCAGCTGGCGTCGGGTGAAAGTCCGTTCGGCATTTCGCTCGCCGCGCCGCAACTCGACCTCGTGAAGACCATGCAATGGAAGGACGGCGTTGTCGCCCGCCTCGGCGGCGGCGTCTCGACGCTGCTGAAGAAGGCCGGCGTCAAAGTCGTTGAAGGATGGGCACGATTTCTCGATGGCAAAACGGTGGAAGTCGAGACCGAGATCGGGGTCCAGGTCATTCGCGCAGAACACGTGGTGATTGCAACCGGCTCGAATCCGATTGAGCTCTCCCTGCTGCCGTTCGGTGGTCCGGTGATCTCGTCAACCGAGGCGCTATCACTGAAATCTGTGCCGCGCAGGCTCGTCGTAGTTGGTGCCGGCTATATTGGGCTGGAACTTGGAACCGCATTTGCCAAAATGGGCGCTGCGGTAACGGTGGTCGAGACTCTGCCGCGCATCTTGCCACAATATGACCGGGAGCTGACCCGGCCGATCAGCGAGGGCCTGCAAAGGCTTGGCGTCAAGCTGTTGATCGATACCCAAGCGAAAGAGTTTTCGCCTGCGAAAGAAGGACTTGTCGTCCAACAGTCTGATGGTTCCTTAGTGACAATCGAGGCGGACAAGGTTCTTGTCGCGGTCGGCCGAGAACCTGCAACCAAGGGCTGGAACCTGGAAGCAATTGACCTCGACATGGACGAGCCGTTCATCAAAGTCGATGACCAGTGCCGTACTTCGATGCGCGGGGTTTACGCGATCGGTGATGTAACGGGCGAACCCATGCTAGCGCATCGGGCTTCGGCTCAGGGCGAGATGGTGGCAGAGATCGTCGCTGGAAAGCGGCGCGCCTGGGACCAAGCATGCATCCCTGCGATATGCTTCACGGACCCAGAGCTGGTGGTGGCCGGACTGACGCCGGAGTTCGCCAGGGCAGCCAATATCGAGATCATCACTGACGCATTTCCGTTCCGAGCGAGCGGTCGTGCTATGACGCTTGGATCCGATAGCGGCTTCGTTCAGATGGTCGCACGCGCCGATAACCACCTTCTGCTTGGCATTCAAGGTGTCGGCGCCGGGATTTCCGAACTGTCGGCCGCGTTTAGCCTCGCCATTGAGATGGGCGCGCGGCTCGAGGACATCGCCGGCACGATCTTTGCCCACCCGACGCTGAGCGAGGCCATGCTGGAAGCGGCACTGAAGACTTTGGGTCAGCCCGTCCACGTGTGAACGGCCTCGATGGGAGCAAATCGGGTGGTTGCTCAGGTCGTTCCGCCGTAGGAACTCCCGGATGATGTGGCGGCTTTAGCTGGGCGCACCCGATCAGCTTCCGGCGGAGTGCCAGGGCCTGACCGGGGGGTTTGGTTGTTTCGATGTCAGACCTCCGTCGCGAAAACTCTCGTTACTCGAGACAGCTCGCCACGTATCAGCGTCACAGCCTCAAACCACCGACCAGATTGGTCGGCACCCAGGTCTGCGACAAGGGTCAAACCCACGTCCGTTTCATTGGCTTTCGGCTTGGCTTCGGTCCAACCCAGGAACCGCAAGCGAATTCAAGACCGTTCCGACTTTGATTCTGGGCATCATCACGCTGGCCTAACTCCACGACCACGCCATCGTGATAACGTATCTTGAAAAGAACGAAAAGCACCTTGTTTCTTGAGAATGTTGCGTGTGAGGAGCAGGAGATGGAGGACCTCTTGCATCTCTCGCGGTTTCAAGACACCCGCGTCTCGCTGAACGGGCTGATCTGGTCTGGCATGATATCCGGGACCTATCGCGACAGTTTTTGGGTGCCAACCGTCACCAAGCAAACGGGGTCGTCAACGCGTTTGTGATCGGCGGCTCACGGACTTGCATCACAAGGCAGTCGGCGCGACCGTCCGCGGGGGAACGTGCGCCGTTCCTCGCAACGTCGCGTTGTAGCGGTGGCTAGCGGATCGGCGGCAATTCAGGTTATCCTACTCACCAGTAACTAAACCCCGGCCGCGGATCCCGCATTGAAAGGCGGAGCGGTCCAGATACCCAACGATGCCGAGAGGCTTATCCGGTAGGAGAGGTGCGATGAACGACAGAGTGGAAACCAAGCGCGAACCAACCGCCGAGGCTGCGACCGACTTCGACGCGATTGTCATCGGCGCTGGGGTTTCCGGCCTATATCAACTCTACCGCCTGCGCGAACTTGGCTTGACGACGCGGGTGTTCGAGGCCGGCTCGAATGTTGGCGGTACCTGGTACTGGAACCGTTATCCAGGCGCTCGGTTTAACTCCGAAAGCTGGACCTATGGGTACTCCTTCTCCCAGGAACTACTCGACGAGTGGAATTGGGAGGAGCATTTCGCCGGCCAGCCGGAGACCGAGCGGTATCTGAATTACGTAGCCGACAAGTTCGACCTGCGGCGCGACATTCAGTTCAAAACTACAGTTACCACCGCGCATTATCAGGAAGACAGCCGAAGCTGGAGGGTCACCCTCAACGACGGCACGCATTGCACTGCGCGATTCCTGATCACAGCGGTTGGTGTGTTGTCGGCGTCCGTTTTGCCGCGCATTCCCGGCATTGAGAGCTTCAAGGGCCAGTCCTGTCACACGCATAACTGGCCCAAGGAGCCGGTGAGTTTCGAAGGTAAGCGGGTCGCAGTGATCGGCACCGGCGCCACCGGCATCCAGGCAATCACCGAGATTGCCAAGACCGCGGGCCACCTGACCGTGTTCCAGCGTACGGCACAGTGGTCGGCGCCGCTGCACAATTCCCAAGTCACGAAGGAGGAGATGCGAGATATCCGCAACAACTACGCGGATATCTTTGCCCGCTGCCAGGAAACCCTCGGCTGCTTCATCCACGCTGCCGACCCCCGTTCGGTGTTCGACGTGACGCCAGAAGAACGCGAGGCATTCTGGGAAAAGCGCTACGGTGAACCGGGCTTTGGCATTTGGATGGGCAATTTCCGCGACGTCTTGACGGATCGCCAGGCTAACAAGCTGATGTCCGACTATCTCGCTCGGAAGATCCGAGAGCGGGTCAAGGACCCGGCGGTCGCGGACAAGCTGGTCCCAAAAACGCACGGCTTCGGCATGCGACGGGTGCCGCTGGAAAGCGGCTATTTCGAGGTTTATAATCAACCGAATGTCAAACTGGTCGACCTGCTCGAAACGCCGATCGAGCGCGTCACGCCGGAGGGTATCCGCACCTCGAACACCGACTACCGGTTCGATCTGATCATCTACGCGACCGGGTTCGATGCTATCACTGGCGCGTTCGACCAGATAGACATCAGGGGCGTGGGCGGCGTATCGCTGAGGGACAAATGGGCCAACGGGCCGGTGACGCTACTGGGCATCTTGGTCGATGGGTTCCCGAATTTCATGATGGTGATGGGCCCGCATGCCGGCCTCGGCAACTTCCCGCGGGCGGTGGAATACACGTCCGACTGGGTCACTGCGCTGATCCGTCACGCCTGCGAAAACGGTCTGACCCGCGTGGATGCGACGCCCGAGTCGGCGAAGAAATGGACCGATCACGTCATCGAAACGAACGAAGGGCTGCTGTTCACCGAGGTCAACTCCTGGATGACCGGCATCAACAGCAACGTGGAGGGCAAGCAGGTCCGCCGGGTCATGCGCTACAGTGGCGGCCACCCAGCGTTCCGCCAACACTGCGACGCGATTTCCAGCGGCGGCTATCGGGATCTGTCGCTGGCGTAACGGTCGGATCGGAAACCGCCGACCAGCCGTCGGGCGTTGGGACGTTAGCCGCAACCGGCTTCCGCCCTGCTTCGACGATGGGAGCGCATATATGCGAAAGCCCGCCTGGGACGGCGGGCTGATCGACTGAGAGATCGAGAAAATTGTTTGGTTGCGGGGGCAGGATTTGAACCTGCGGCCTTCAGGTTATGAGCCTGACGAGCTACCGGGCTGCTCCACCCCGCGCTGGTATTTTGGGTGGATTGGAGGACCTGGCGGCGACCTACTCTCCCGTGCCTTAAGACACAGTACCATGGGCGCTGGGGAATTTCACGGCCGAGTTCGGGATGGGATCGGGTGCAGGCTCCCCGCCAAAGCCACCAGGTCGTCCAATCCACCCCGGTGGAAGTTGTTGATTTGCAGTCGTCGGTTAATCCGGCGACCGGGGTGGAAGGTTCTGGCGGTGTGCTGTGTGCGCAGCCTCGGCTGCGGTTGTTTTCTGTCACCCTGGCAAATGGGGTGCAATTCGCCGGTGCCGACTGCGGGCGACCGGGTGTTTCTGAGGATGATTTCCATGCATGGTGTTTGTTTTGATATCGAGCCGCTCGGGCGATTAGGACCAGTTAGCTGAACGCGTTGCCGCGTGTATACATCTGGCCTATCGACGTGATGGTCTATCACGGCCCTGTAGGGTATGACCCCTGGGAGACCTGGTTTTGAGGTGGGTTTCCCGCTTAGATGCTTTCAGCGGTTATCCCGTCCATACATAGCTACCCAGCGATGCCACTGGCGTGACAACTGGTGCACCAGAGGTATGTTCATCCCGGTCCTCTCGTACTAGGGACAAATCCTCTCAAGTCTCCTTCACCCACGGCAGATAGGGACCGAACTGTCTCACGACGTTCTAAACCCAGCTCACGTACCACTTTAATCGGCGAACAGCCGAACCCTTGGGACCTGCTCCAGCCCCAGGATGTGATGAGCCGACATCGAGGTGCCAAACCTCCCCGTCGATGTGGACTCTTGGGGGAGATCAGCCTGTTATCCCTAGAGTACCTTTTATCCGTTGAGCGATGGCCCTTCCACGCGGGACCACCGGATCACTATGGCCGACTTTCGTCTCTGCTCGAGCTGTCACTCTCGCAGTCAGGCGGGCTTGTGCCATTGCACTCAGCAGCCGATGTCCGACCGGCCTGAGCCCACCATCGCGCGCCTCCGTTATGCTTTGGGAGGCGACCGCCCCAGTCAAACTGCCCACCATGCAGGGTCCCGGACCGGGCTGACCGGTCGCGGTTAGACATCAGCAGAGCTCAGGGTGGTATTTCAAGGTTGGCTCCACCCAGGCTAGCGCCCAGGCTTCAAAGCCTCCCACCTATCCTACACAGTTCTCTTCTGATGCCACTGCAAAGCTGCAGTAAAGGTTCATAGGGTCTTTCCGTCTGACCGCGGGTACCCCGCATCTTCACGGGGAATTCAATTTCGCTGAGCCGATGCTGGAGACAGTGGGGAAGTCGTTACGCCATTCGTGCAGGTCGGAACTTACCCGACAAGGAATTTCGCTACCTTAGGACCGTTATAGTTACGGCCGCCGTTTACCGGGGCTTCAATTCGATGCTTGCACATCTCCTCTTAACCTTCCGGCACCGGGCAGGCGTCAGACCGTATACGTCGTCTCTCGACTTCGCACAGCCCTGTGTTTTTACTAAACAGTCGCTACCCCCTGCTTTGTGCCACCCCCCACCGGTTGCCCGATGAAGGGTCTCGCTTATCCCGAAGTTACGCGAGCAATTTGCCTAGTTCCTTCAGCATCGTTCTCTCAAGCGCCTTGGTATGCTCTACCAGTCCACCTGTGTCGGTTTCGGGTACGGTCTATACGCTGGAGCTATTTCCTGGAACAACCTCGCCGCAGGTCCAATCCGATAAGAACCCACGACTGCCGTCATTCGTCACTTCCAGCAGGCCGGGGAATGTTAACCCCGTTCCCATCGACTACGGCTTTCGCCCTCGCCTTAGGGGCCGGCTCACCCTGCGCGGATTAACCTTGCGCAGGAACCCTTGGACTTTCGGCGACAGAGTTTCTCACTCTGTTTGTCGCTACTCATGTCAGCATTCGCACTTCCGATACCTCCATCCCCCCTCACGGGTAGAACTTCGCAGGCTTACGGAACGCTCCGCTACCGAACAGTTGTCAGTTGTCGGTCGTCAGTTTTCAGACAGGTTGTTTCGCAGTCCGTGCAACATCCTCGCGATCTGGCTGAGTTCATCCCGCCAAGCCAGCGATGTCTCGCGCGGGACGTAATCCAGATCGGCGGCGTAGTCGCACCACAGCCTGGCCTCGTCGGCCGATCCCATCGCCATCGACAGATAGCGGCGGAATTCCGGATCGGAACCAGGCTGACGGCCCGCCCCTTCGACCAGGAGGGCGCAAACCGATTTCGAGGATCGTCGCAGCTGATCGGCGACACCCCCATATTGCTCCACCCGTGGCCAACCAAGGCTGGCTCGGTGCAGCACCAACGACCACTGATAGGCACGCTGGAAAACCTTGAGCTTCCATGCATCCCCGGCCATCGCTTACTTCCTGTCTGACAACTGGCGACTGACAACTGACAACTGTTCCCACAGCTTCGGTACGTGGCTTTAGCCCCGTTACAT
>CAVTFL010000035.1:30000-383522 GCA_963733925.1 uncultured Alphaproteobacteria bacterium
CGAGATGCACAATTTGAGAGATGTCGTTGTTGTCGGCCACCATATCGCTGACCGCCCGCTTGTCGGAGATATCGAGGCGGCGGAAGCCGAACCCCGAAAGCTCTTGCAATCGAGCAAGTCGGGCCTGCTTCAACCTCACATCATAATAGTCGTTCAGGTTGTCGGCCCCCAACACGGTGTCGCCCCGTGCCAGCAATGCCTCTGCGACATGGTAGCCGATAAATCCGGCACAGCCGGTAACGAGGACCTTCACTGGTAGGGCCGGACCATTATGCGATCTTCCAGCAACTCCAGGACGGCGTGACCTAGGGCTATGTGGCATTCTTGAATGCGGGCCGTCTCGGTGTCGGGCACCAGGAGCGTCAGATCGCATTGGCTTAACGCCGGCTCCCCTGTTCCGCCCAGCAGCCCTACCGTGACGATCCCCATCTGCCGCGCCGCCTCGAGCGCCCGAATCACATTGGGCGATCGGCCGGAGGTGGTGATCCCGAACAGCACGTCACCGCGGCGGCCCAACCCGCGGAGGGGGCGCTCGAACACGTGGTCGTAGCCGTAATCATTGCCGCAGGCAGTCAGCATCCCCGGATCAAGCGTCAGTGCCAGCGCGGCGATTGACGGTCGTTCGGACTTGGGGCGCAGCCGGATCAGCATTTCCGTCGCCAAATGTTGGCTATCGGCCGCCGAGCCGCCGTTGCCGCAGAACATGAGCTTTCCCCCGGCGCGCAAGCTGGCCTCACAGGCATCCACCACGCTGATAACCGCATCAGCCAGTTCGGTGGCGATCCGCCGCTTCAGGTCCGCCGACCTTGTCATCATCGCCGTGAAGCGAACCGTTTCGTGGGTCTGCATATCGACTCCGTCAGGTGGGCCTACGATAGTCTACACGAAAACGTGCACTGCCCCAAAGCAGAACCGGCGACCCCATGGATCCGTGGTCGGGCTGCATGCGACTAATGCCGGTTTTCGCGGTCGGGAAGGACATGGCCTCATGAGCTTTCGGTAATCATGTCCTAACCTTTGAGCTATCCGGCACTTTCCTGACGCAGCGTGATCGCGTAGCGGGGTGCGGACCAGGTACCGCAAACTGTCCTCTCGGGCGTTCACTACTGAGCCGTCCATCCGCCATCGATCGACAATGGCGTCCCGGTGATCGTGCTGGCCGCATCAGAACAGAGAAACACCGCCAGCCCGCCGATCTGTTCCGGGCTGGTGAACATCACCATCGGCTGCTTCTCGGACACCAGATCGTGGGTCGCCTGTTCGATAGTCTTACCCTCTTTCTCCGCTCGGGCACGCAACTGCTGTTCAACCAGCGGGGTCAGTACCCAGCCGGGGCAGATCGCGTTTACCGTGATGCCGGTGTTGGCGAGTTCGATGGCTGCCACTTTCGTCATGCCAACCACGCCGTGCTTCGCTGCAACATAGGCGACCTTTTGTGAACTCGCGACCAGCCCGTGTGCTGAGGCAACATTGATGATACGTCCCCAGCCTTTCACCTTCATCCCAGGGATCGCCGCCTTCATGCCGTGGAACACGCCGGACAGGTTGATGGCGATGATCTGGTCCCACCGCTCATTCGGGAAATCCTCCACGTTCGCTGTGAATTGCACGCCGGCGTTGTTGACCAGGATGTCTATCGAACCCAGCGTCGTCACGGCCTCCGCCACCATCCGGGCGGTCTGATCGGGCTTGCTGATATCGGCGCCGTTATATGCGGCCTTCACACCGTGCGATGAGGCCAGTTCCTTCCGCAACGCCTCGATCTGGGCCGCGTCGCCGAACCCATTCAACATGATGTCGGCGCCCGCGGCGGCGAGGGCTCTAGCTATGCCCAATCCGATGCCGCTGGTCGACCCTGTAACGAGGGCAACCTTTCCCTTGAGACCCATGGCTTCAGTCCTTCCGCACACTATCGCCGGCATTGATGCCGCATCACATGATGGCGCAGCATTGCTTCCGGTCATAGATTTCCTGATCGCAACAGGATCTTCATAGGCGGCGCCCCTTTGGTCAACCCGCCGTGTACAAACCTGGGACGCCTTTGGCGGCAAGTTTGGCCGCGAGAGATGCTGTCGGGCCGGTGATTTCAAGCCGCTGAACACCGGCTGGGTGTATGGGGCCGGGCTACAGACACTCTGAACAGAATCCCGTCAATACGAGCTACTGGGGTTTTCCGACATGGCCGGTCCGGCGGCGTCGTGGCCTGGCTGACCTAGTTCGAAAGCAACGTCGGCCTTAACTTTCCCGGGGTCGATCGAGCAACGCAGATGGTCACGCTCTCAACGATACTCCGCGGCCGCGCGACGTTGGGGGGCGTGCCGTTCGTGGCTATCCCCCGGCGCCGGTATCTCGTCCAACGACCTCGTTTCGAAAAGCAACATTTGACGGCGGCATGGGCCGTCATCGCGAAGTGGATCGTCTAATTCGATATTATTTCAGTATATTGCCACCTATCGTCGCATTTAGGCTGACGTTGCAAATGGGCTGGAATGACGCCGGGTGGTTTGTCGAAGCGGGACGATCGGATTGATTCCTAATATATATGTAGGAAGATAACAACTATCTCCCCTCAGATCGAGATCCTTCCGCCTTACATCACAGTTGCGTTTCCAGATTAGTCTCAATCCGACGTGATTTCATTTTCGATAATGTTGGCCTTACGTTGCCCTCGGTCACAACGACCAGTTCATGAATCGTATGCTGCTAACGGGACCTCGGAACGGTTTCTGAAACTCTGACGGAGTGCGCAGGCAGTCAAGCTGCCGCGACGCCAGTATTTTCTTCAACGTAACAAATATGCCGGTTCCTAGACCGCAGTCATAGAGGGATACCCATGTCAAGTTTTACCTGGAATACAGACACGAGCGGCGATTGGAACACGGGCACCCTTTGGACGGGGGGAGCCGGTACCGAACGATGTGGCGGCCGACGTCACGATCGATGCCGCGTCAACGCTCACCGCCTATACCGTCACCATCTCATCGGGCGAGTCCTTCACCGTGGACAGCCTGAGCATGAACGCCGTCAACGAGCTTGCTGGCTCGAATGATCCGGCCGGCTACTATGCCGCGGAGATGGAGCTCGACGGGACGCTGGCTTTTGCTACCGGTTCGGCCGGGGCATGGGATGGCTCACTTCAGACAGAAGCGTTCACGGCGCAGGGTGCCAATGCCGAAATTATCAACGGCGGAACGCTGAACGCCTACTTTAAGGTTGAAGGCAACCTCACTTTCACCGGCGCCAATGGCGTTTACATCACAAGCGAGATTCAGGCCGTCGGCGGCACGGTGACAATCGACGCGCCGATCGCCGAGCTGATCAATAACACCCTCACCGATGGCATTTTTGACGCGATAGGTCCGGGCTCCGTCATGGATCTGGGAGGCCCGACCACATCCGCTGGACCGGGTTCGATCGTGAACATCGCCACGATCGAAGGTCCCCAGGCGAATCCCACCGGGTGGACCGAGCTGACCTTCGCCGATCCCACCTCCATCATCGATGAATGGAACGGAACCACGTACGTCTCGATTGAGACCTCGCTGACCGAAATCAGCGCCGGCGGCACAGTCGATGTGACCTACGGGCGTAACTACACCACCACCAATACGCTGACGATCGACGCACTCGGGGCCAGTAAAGCCCCCGGCATGCTCAACATCGGGGGGGTCGACCCGGCTTTCACGGACACGGTCAAGACGGCCGGCATCGTTCTCAACGGCGGCATCGTGCAAGGCTACGGAACAATCGCCAGTGGGGTTGTCAACAACGGTACGCTTATCGCGTTGGGCGGCACGGTCAATGGTACGTTAGAGGTGACCGGCAGCCTGACCGGTACAGGCGCTGTCGTATTCGACCTGAACGACCAAAACCTGGACCAGAACGGCAACTCAACAGCCGATCCGACCAAGGCAACACTGATCCTCGACAGCGGCGTCTCGGCTGGCCAGACGATCACCATGAACGGCGGCGACACGCTGGTCCTGGCCGCCCCTTCGGTCTTCGCCGGCACAATCAAGGCGACGGTCGGTGACGAGATCGTTCTGAAAGGCCTGACCGTTACCAGCGCGGCGCTGAATAACGGCACCTTGGTGGTCCGTGACGGCACCCTGGCGGTTGCATCGCTAGCTCTGGGTGGTTCCTATACGGGCGACAGTTTTGCAGCGAGTGGGTCCATCGTAACCATCGGCAATTCGGTGTCACCAACCATCACCGGCACGGCCGCCGGGCAAAACGTCAGCGACCAGGCAACGATAGACCCGTTCGCCAACGTCGTGATTGCCGACCCGAACGCCAACCAAACCGAGACCTTGACGGTGACCCTGTCCTCGGCGGCGAACGGAACGCTGACCAACTTGGGCGGCGGCACGTATAACGCGACAACCGGCGTCTATACCGACACCGGCACGACTGCCGCGGTTACGACCGCGTTGGATGGGTTGGTGTTCAACCCAACAAAAGGCGAGGTCGCCGCCGGTCAGACCGTCACGACCGGGTTCACTATTAACGTCACAGATACCGCGCTGAAGAGCGCGACGAACACCACCACGTCCGTGGTTGCCACGGCCGGCACCGCCCCGCCCGGTGAGGTGATTCTGAGTGGTTCGTCATCACAATACATCGTCGCCGACGACGGAGGCTCACTCTATGTTCAGGACACAGTAGCTGGACGAAACGGAACCCAGGTCCTCCCCGGCGTCAATGAGATGGTATTCACCAACGGGGTGGGGATATTCGATCCCACGGGTACGGCGGAGAATGTCGCCCGCCTGTATGGGGCTGCCCTTGACCGCGCCCCAGATGCGGGCGGATTGGAGGCTTGGACCGGCGCTGTCGACAACGGGACCCTCTCTCTGACCACGGTAGCAAACGACTTCACCGCATCGCCGGAATTCATCCAGGATTACGGCTCACTCTCGGATGCAGCTTTCGTGAACCAACTCTATGAAAATGTGCTCGGCCGACCGGCCGATGCGGCAGGAGCGCAGGGCTGGGACAATGCATTGGCCTCCGGTATGAGCCGGGGAACCGTACTGATGGGATTTGCGGAAAGCCAGGAGAACATGGCCGACACAATCTCCACCGCCGGCAATCCGAACAACGCGGAGGTCTATCGCCTGTATGAAACGGCGCTTGGCCGCGCCCCGGATCCAGCCGGCCTGGCGAGTTGGTCGTCGTTGTTGTCCAACGGAGGCACGCCAACACAGATCGCGCAGGCCCTTGTCGGTTCGGCAGAATTCCTGCAAGACTACGGAACTCTCGGCCCCACCGATTTCGTAACTGCCCTGTACCAGAATACTCTGCATCGCGCGCCGGACGCGGCGGGATTGCAGGCCTGGGTGGGTGCCTTGCAAGGCGGTGCGACCGAGGGAAGCGTCGTCGTCGGGTTCGCGGACAGCGCCGAGAATCGCGCGCTGACGGCAGGCGCGACCCACGCCAATTGGGTCTTTATTCCCGGCTAAATTACCGAACTCCGGCGGGGCGAACCGGAACTATCAGGTTCGCCCCGGCAGAGCATGACTCGCGCTCGGTGCTGCGTTCTACCAATCAATCTCAATGCTTACGACCAGACGTGCTTTGGATAACGACTCCCGGTGAAAGGTGACCCGTCGGTGCCCTTTCACCGAGCGCCCATCCGGGCTAAAATCTGTCCATGCCAAATACAGATATCCTGCGGCGCGATGATTTTGACGAAGCCAGTTACCTCGACGCGAATCCCGATGTGGCCGCGGCCGTTAAGGCTGGGAAGATCCGGTCCGGCTGGCATCATTTTGCATCTTGTGGGTACGCGGAAGGCCGTCAACCGGGTAAAAAGCCCTCTTCCGAGGGTACGGCAACACCCGATTTAGAGGCAGCCCGCCGGAGCCGCGCAGCTCACATTATGCGCTTCATTCCGTCCCAAGAATGTCATGGTATCGAGATCGGTGCTTGGTTTGCGCCCCTTGCGCCAAAGAGTGAAGGCTGGAACGTTCTCGTTCTAGACGTTTTCGACACTGACGAACTGCGCAAAATAGCCCAGACAGGACCTGGTGTTCCGCCGGGCGCGGCCGCTCGGATCGAGGCGGTTGATCTTGTGGGTCACGCGCATCAGATTGCCGATTTGGCCGAAGCGGCGGGCATTCGTGCCGGCAGCCTCGATTTCGTTTTGTCCTCCCACAATTTCGAGCATCTCCCTGACCCAATCCGATTCCTTCAGGGCGTCGAGCGGGTTTTGCGGCCCGGCGGAATTCTTTCCATGGCGCTGCCTGATCGCCGTACCAGTTTCGACCATCTGCGACCAGCCTCCACTCTTGGTCAAATGCTCGAAGCCTGGCTCGACCAGCGCACCAAACCGACGCCACGGCAAATTTTCGATCACCAACGAGGAACGTCCGCCCGACGCCTGCCAGATGGCACGTTGAGAGTGGATTTTCCTTTGGAGGGCTGGGTTGGTGAGATCGAAACGCCAGACAATTTGACCCATGAGTGGGCACGGTTCAGGGCGAGCCACGGCCAGGAGGACGAAGCATATGAGGATGCTCACTGCTGGCTTTTTACCCCGGCTGAATTGGAGCTTCATCTATGTGATCTCCGCGAGCTTGGGATACTCCAGCTTCAGACACTCGCCTGCGATGCAACTGCTGGGGTCGAGTTTTCGTGCATCTTCAGATGCCAGGGGACCTGTCACAGCCGGAACGAACTCGCGCCGAAATCTTCCGTGCGTTGCTAGCGGAGCGCGCCGGCGATACCCGTGGAATTTCAAGCTTGCGGAATCAAGTTTCTACTTTTCAACAGGTCCTCGCTGCGGCCCAAGACAAAATGGCGCAGGACAAGGCAAAAGTTGGCCAAGTGCTTTCGTCTCGACCCCGGCGATTGACCGCTCCCGTCGACTCACCCGCCTCGCCCGCGATGCCGGCGGTCGACAATCCTTTTCTCCGCTTCGAACAACGTGCCCCTTCTGATCAAACGGCTGTAGACCTGTTTCGGGGCCGCTGGGCCTGTAATCTTGAGCCGCTAATCGGCGTATCTGGGACTGGAGAAGCCCTGCTCTTCACCCACGACCGCCGCCCGGAACAGGCAGCGGCGGCGATCGGACACGAGGGGAGTTTTTCCGGCTTCAACGTGCTTGAACTTGGGCCGCTTGAAGCGGCACATACCTATCTGCTGGAGACACTTGGCGCCGCTTCGATAACGGCAGTTGAGGCCAATGCAGAAGCCTATTTGAAATGCTTGGTTGTGAAAGAAGTGCTTGGGCTGACGCGTTCGCGCTTTCTGTTTGGCGACATCGTTGAGTACCTTTCTGCCACATCCACCCCCTTCGATTTGGTGTTTTGCTCAGGCGTCCTCTACCACATGGCGGATCCATTGACGCCGATCCGCCTGATCTGCAACCTAACCGATCGGTGTTTCGTCTGGACGCATTACTACGACGCCGACCGACATCCTGTGCCGTTTGCCGCCCAGCCTCATTCGGTGCAAGGGTTCTCAGCGAACTACTGGTCCCATACCTATGGTGATCGATCGTCCAACTTCTGGGGCGGCAACAAGCAAACCGCAACTTGGCTCGAGCGCGATACGTTGTTAGCCGCGTTTCGACACTTCGGACTATCCGATATCACCGTCATCCTTGACGACCCAAATCATCCAAATGGGCCAGCCATTACCTTCGCTGCTCGGAGGAAATGACTTCTCAAGTCTAAAGAGCACCTACCGGTCCGCCACGTTGCTGACATCTTCGACAGCAGCCAAGAATTGCTCCAAAGGCGCGCTCCAATCGTTGATCACCGCCTGTCGCGGTTTCGTTGGTTCGTCTGTCGCCGTTCGAGCGATGAGTTCCGCCAAGAGACGAACAGCGTCTTCAGGCGTGCCGGCCGTCGGGATTGGGAATTCGCGATGGGCGGGTATATCGGACGCGATTACTGGGAGCCCAAGTGCCAAAGCCTGCCCAATCCCTAGATTGTATCCCTCCCAAAGCGAGAAGTTCATGTATACGTCCGCCGCAGTGTACAAATCGATTAGTTCGCTATCGGAGAGATTGGCAAAAACTCGCAGGCCCTGAGCCTCCATGCTGACAACGTCGTGATTGTCCGCCTTGCCCGCAAGCAGGAAAACCACGCTCTCTGCCAACTCCGGATGCTCAAACTTGAACAGCGCGGCAACTTCAGCGTAGACGTTGACCCCCTTGTAGTGTCGCTCAGCCGAGTGGAATCGGCAGACATTCAGTATTATCACGCAGGAACTCCAGACCCAACGCCGCCCGAATCCCGGGGCGACGTCCCGCCAGACCGTCGTTCCAAACCGCAAGATGGGAGTTTCCCAGATGGATCACGCCCATCCTCGAATAGCCTGATTCCGCTTGAACGGATCGGGAGATCGCAAAGGCTCGATCGGCCATCGCGATACAAAATCGCTTTTCAGCCAATTGTTCGCGACGTTGAAGCACGTCAGGAAACAGGTCTGGCATCGGTTCGCCATAATCATAGGCAATCGAGCGTGGCCGGTCTCCCAACCAGCGAAACGTTGAGAAGAAGGGAGGCGTGTGCGCAACAACACAATCAATGTTGTTCTCGAAGGCAAAGCAGGCAGCACCCTGCGGATCGTTCAGAACGACCCTTGTGCAGCCATCATAGCTAAATTCGTTCGTTCCGGTCGGGCCGCCAATGAACACCGCGATGCCCTTGCTCGCAAGGTACTCTGCCTGAAGCCTGAGGACAACCGCCACGCCATGTCCGATTTGGTGGGTGATGCTCAACATCAGGACGCGAAGCGGCATACCGTCTCGTCGGGCGGCGGATCGCCAGGGCTTGACGGTTCGTGGTGGATAGGCAAGTTCGTACGGACGTTCGAGGCTTAGCTGAGCGTTGTAATAAGGATCTAGCTTGAAGAGCCGCGAGTGTTGTTCGCGCGTATATTCTGCCTCCTTCCGAAACAACTGCCTCTTCCTCGGCGTATTATCGTGGCCGCGCGTTTTGGACTCGTGATGGATAAGCAACGGATCGCCGAGGTACACGTTGCGATAGCCAGCGGATATCGCCCGCAAGCAAAGCAAGACATCATTGAAGCTGACCGACAGATTTTCGTCGAACCCGCCGATTTGTTGAAAAACCCTTCGCCGTATCGCCAGGCACGCACCGGTAACAGCAGCTACTTCATGTGTCAGCTTCGCCAGCCCTTGGTAGCCACCACTGTCCTGATCGAGCCGGATATGAGCGTGACCAGCCACCCCCTGAATCCCAAGCACAACGCCGCCGTGCTGGACGCTATAGTCGGGATACAACAGTTTGGCGCCAACTGCCCCTACATCCTCCCGCATCGCATATAGCGACAAATACTGCAACCAGTCGGCTCGAATAACTTCCGTGTCGTTGTTCAAAAATACCAATAATTCGCCGGCGGACCTGGACACGGCAAAATTATTGATCGCGGAATAATTGAAGGGCCTGGAGTAGGATATCAACTTGATCGCACCGGCCGCGGCCTCATCGTCCAGGAATTTTATGATGCCAGGATCGTCTGAGTTATTATCAACGACCACGATCTCAAACTTGGACGCGGGGTATGCTGTCAATCGACGAATACTCGCCAAACAAGGAGCCAGCACTTCGAGCCCGTTGCGCGTGGGGATGATGATGCTGACCCGGGGCAGTTTCGAAACATCGAGTGACGGCGGCCGGGCTGTTTGATGGGGGACACCAGCAGCGGCATTGTCGTGAAACAGAATGGATGGGATGTGGTGAACCGCGCTACGGGCTAAACCCTGGGCTAACCTGGTGACGTGATGCACGATACCCGCCGGCGTGAAAAGTTGCTCCAGCAGGTCCTGCAGGTCAAGTGTCGTGTCTTGCAGCAGGTAGCATCGTCCAATGTATGGCATGCTGGACAGTAGATCGGGTGAGAAATCCGGTTTAAAAAACGGTGTGTGCCTGACACCAGACAGCTCCACACGATCCTCGTCCGAATAGAGCAACTTAGCATCTGGGCAATCCAGCGCGTGAGCGGCGAACGTATAAAGCGTGTGCTCGCGGACCGTGATGCCTGCCGCCACGACTACAATCGATTGCCACACGGGAAGGTCGGTCGGTATGTGCCAAGCGGTTTGCGAAGCAGTCTGATAAGCGATGGCGAAGCGAGGGTCATGTGAGAGAATAGCCTCGAATTCACCCCGGCGCGCGACGTTGTCGGCTGGTCCGAAACAGACCAGTGCGTGCCAATTATCCTTAAGCTGGCTTCGCAGGCTTGCGATCGTATTAACCACCTCCAATTTCGACTCGGAGGTGACGCAGACCAAGACGAGAATATTCGGCAAACTGCCGGCAACCACATCATGCCTGATATCATGAACATCTGCTGGCCGGAGCGTGTCAAATCGGCTGATCCAGTCCTGGTAACGGTTGTCCGGAAGTCTGATTGACTCGTCTTCAACCTGCCTCCGCCTGCCTAATCGACGCGCCAAAGATTGCATGAGTACTTTGCGCTGCGGGGTACCTCGAAGCATCAATGCACGACGGACCAAGTCCAGCCGAGCCATTTGCAACTTTATGCTAATGACAGTTGCGCGAACGGGGCGAGTGAGCTTCCAGGACGTCGAATTTAACAACGCGGCAATATGGGCGCCTTGTTGTGCGAGCGCGTGCTTCGCGTACGCCAATTCGTCGCGACAGGCATTAAGTTCGTCTTGAATGCTCTCGAGGTTTGCCTGTGCCGTCAACAAGTCCTTCCGGGTCGTGGCGAGGTTTGCCTGTGCGGTCAACAAGTCCTTCCTGGTCTTGGCGAGGTCTGCCCGGGCTGCTGCAAGCGCGGTCTGAGCTGCCACTGACTCTCTTTCGGCTGCCTTCAGCGCCTCCTCGGCAGCCGCCCCCACTTGAGCTTCGCGAAGTTGAGCACCAAGAGTGTCGGCCTCCCCACGGGCCCTCTCCAAGGCTTCATTGAGCTGAGAGCTGAGCTGCTCGGCCTCAATACGGGCCCTCCCCTCCGCTTCAGCCATTCCCCTTAGTTGGATCACATCGCTTTCCACGGTACAGCAACGTCCACTAAAGGCGAATCGGTTCCGAACCCTGGCTGTCTCGCTTGCTTCGGAAAGGTTGCACAATTGCAGGACCGCTTCCGGAACTTCGTGCCCGAGAGCAAGAACACCGAGGCCATGCCCATGCAAAAACTCAAACTTCGGGCGGGACCGCAGCTCAGCCCAAAACCGCCAGACGCCGAAATCCCGCTCGCGCACATTGGTATCATGAAAAAGAACAACGGCTCTTGGCGACAGCTTCGGCCACCAACTCTCGAAATCGTGCCGAACCGCCTCGTAGGAATGGCAGCCGTCTATGTGAAGAAGATCAATTGAACCGTCTTCAAAGTACGTGAGCGCGTGATCGAACGTTGTTCGAATCAGCTCTGAGAAGGCCCCGAACCTGACGTCGTGGAAAGCGCGCAGGTTTTCGTAGACGTCCTCTTCATAGAGTCCCGCATGCTCGTCGCCTTGCCAGGTATCAATCGCGAAGCAGCGGGTATCGAGGGCCGCACGCGAGGCGGCGTCGCAAAACGCAGCATAGGAGACGCCATGCTGTGTCCCCAATTCCACAAAGAGGCGAGGCTGCAGCGCGGTCATTATCCAGTAGGCGAAAGGAACATGGCCGTACCAGGCGCTTGGTACCCCGCTGAGTGGCGCGGGAAGAAAGAATGCGTCGAGTCCTCCATGCGTCAGAATATCAACTGAATTCTCCTGCCGTATAATCCTACTACCAGCCGAATGAGCTCCCATTTCCAAATTCATCTATCAATCTTCTTCCAGTTTCACTGACCTTCCCGGGCCTTCTCCGAGCCTCGTCTCCAGCATCATGATCGTGCCAAGTTAACTAGCCCATAGCATCGTTTGGATACAGGCCGGAGCGATGTGTGTCCGTCGCCCTCGGAACCGAATCGCAGTAGCAAGCCATAAAAACGGGCGAGGCTGTTTTGCTTTCGTCCTCCAAGAGGCGCCCGTAGCACGCTTGATCACATCCCTGCCCTCTCGTAACTCATCAGGCGGCCCGTCATCGCGACTGCGCCTATGAGTAGCTCCCGCCAAACATCGCACACCGAGGTCGACACCAGCGTATGGACACCCGTATGATCGGGATGTCGAACAAACGAGTGCGACGTAGCCGACCTTCGCGTCATGTCTCCAGCATCTGACCTGTAGCGCGTTCCCTGACGACGGGTTAACCTAGATTTCACTGATTTCCGCTCTATGAACCACGATGGGCCGAGACGCAAGGCGGCCATGGGGATGGTGGCGGGGTAAGTGAGGGGCCAATAGCCGCGTCGGCTTCGAGGCTTCAGGTTGCCAAGCCGATTTCGGCCGGTCATATATTCGCGATGAATACAAGCTCCCGTGAACACCGCACTATCAAGCAGCGCACTCAGTTAAGTGAGGTTCCTGATGCCAACTTGTCTAATTACCGGCGTGACCGGTCAGGATGGCGCCTACCTCTCTCAGTTTATGTTACAGAAGGGCTATCGCGTTGTCGGCATGATGCGCCGATCGGCCTCATCGGACATGGTTGGCGAGCGGCTGCGCTGGCTCGGCATTCTAAACGACGTCGAATTGGTTGACGGCAACCTGATCGACCTGTCCAGTCTGATCCGGCTGCTGCAAACCTACCGCCCGGACGAGATCTATAATCTCGGCGCGCAGAGCTTCGTCGCCGCGTCGTGGAATCAGCCGATCCTGACCGGGGAGGTCACCGGGATGGGGGCGGCCAACGTCTTGGAGGCGATGCGGATCGTCTGCCCGCAAGTCCGCTTCTACCAGGCCTCATCATCCGAGATGTTTGGTCGTATTCAGGAACCAGAACAGAATGAGCGCACGCCGTTTTATCCGCGCTCGCCGTATGCCGTAGCCAAGCTGTATGCCCATTGGATGACGATCAATCACCGTGAAAGCTTCGGCATGCACGCGTCGTCCGGAATCCTGTTCAATCATGAGAGCCCGTTGCGCGGCATCGAATTCGTAACGCGCAAGATCACGGACGGCGTCGCACGGATAAAGCTCGGCCTTGCCAAAGAGTTGCCGCTTGGCAACCTGGATGCGAAGCGCGACTGGGGTCACGCGCGGGACTACGTCCGCGCCATGTGGATGATGCTGCAGCAGGATTTGCCGGACGACTATGTCGTGGCCACAGGCCGGAGCACCTCGATCAGGGAATTCTGCCGCCTCGCATTCAGCCATGCGGGCTTGAATTTCGAAGATCATGTGGTCAGCCGCAACGATCTATTGCGCCCCGCCGAAGTCGATGTGTTGCTCGGAGATGCCAATAAGGCACGACAAAACCTGAACTGGCGACCAACGGTCACCTTGGAGGACATGGTCGCGGAAATGGTTGACGCCGACTTGGCACGCCACCGAGCTCGCCTGACACTCTGATGACGTCCGGCCCCGGTACCATACTCGTCACCGGCGCCTCGGGCTTCGTCGGCAGCCATCTGATACCGGCTTTGACCGCGGCGTTCCCCGATGCCATCCTGGCGACACCAGCGATCAAAATACAAGATGCGGCGGAGGTTGAGGAGGCCGTCCTTAGAGCGGCACCTGACGTCTGTGTTCATCTCGCCGCGGTGTCGGCGATCGGCGCGGCGCAACAGGTCCCCGATCATGCCTGGAGTGTCAATTTCCGCGGCACGCTGCATCTCGCCTGGGCGCTCTCGCGGCACGCGCCAGCCTGCCAGATGCTATTCGTTTCGAGTGCCGACGCCTACGGGTCCTCGTTCACGGGCGGCCAAACGCTCGACGAATGTGCACCACTAGCGCCAGTAAGCGTGTATGCTCACACAAAGGCGGCGGCAGATCTTGTGCTCGGGGGCATGGCCGCCCAAGGGTTGCGGGTCGTGCGGGCGCGTGCATTCAACCATACCGGTGCAGGACAGTCGGCAGATTTTGTTATTGCCGCTTTCGCGCGGCAAATCGCTCGAATCGCTTCTGGCCTACAACCTCCGCTGGTCGAGGTTGGAAATCTAGACACCTGGCGCGACTTCCTGGATGTCCGAGACGTCTGTGCCGCCTACGTCGCCTGCATTGTCAATCGCGACCGTTTGGCCCCCGGCACGATTCTGAATGTGGCCTCCGGACAGGCGCGTCGCGTCGGCGATGTGCTTACCGGGTTAGCCGCGCTTGCGGGTGTTGAGATCGCCATCAAGGTCGACACATCACGAACTCGGGATACCGATATACGCCGGGCCTGCGGCGACGCGTCTCGCGCCCATGAACTCCTGGGATGGACCCCAACAATCCCATGGACGCAAACATTGCAGGATGTGCTTAACGACTGGCGCGGGCGGGTGGGCGTGGAACGGGCCTAGCGAACTACTGCTGAATGAGGTAGCGCCAGCCGCCTGATATCAACCTTCGACCAGAGCTCCTCCGATGAAGATTGAACCCGCTGTTGGGCGGCATGTTCCTGCCTCGCCGGTGGGCGACCAACGTCATCGGACCCTTGATTGCCACATCAACTCAAGCCTTCGCAAAACGTCTGGATGCGCTTGAGGCCCTCCAGCAAATCATCATCCGTCGTCGCGGTGCTGATGCGCAGAAAGGGGCTCATGAAATAGGCGGCGCCATGTACCGTTGCGACGTATTGCTCCTCCAGCAGAGCCAGACAGACATCCTCGTCGGTAATCAGCTTGCGCCCAAACGTCGTCGTCTTGCCAAGGCATCCCGCGACGTTCGGGAAGACGTAGAAGGCACCTTCCGGCTTGTGGCAACTGACACCTTTGGCCGAGCTCAACATATCCACCGCCAGATCGCGACGACGTCTATATGCCTCGATCTGCACATCGATACCGTCCTGAGGTCCATCGAGCGCCGCCGTGGCCGCTGCCTGCCCAACGGTGGAGACGCCCGCCGTCGCATGCCCTTGCATCACCGTCATCGCTTTGATCAGAGCCCTCGGCCCACCGGAAAATCCGATCCGCCAGCCGGTCATGGCATAGGTTTTCGACACGCCTGACACAGTCAGTGTCCGGCCCTTGAGGTCCGGCGCGACCTGGGCAAAGGTGGCGTGCCGGAACCCTTCGAACACCAGATGCTCGTACATGTCGTCGGACAGAATCCAGACGTGTGGATGTTTGCGCATGACGGCGGCGATTTCTGCAATTTCAGCCGCTGAGCAGCAGGCGCCGGTCGGGTTGTTGGGGTTGTTGAGGATCACCCATTTGGTGCGCGGCGTGACAGCAGCGTCGATGTCCTCGGCGCGCGGCTTGAAGCCATTGTTCTGCGGGCAGTTTACCAGGACCGGCACGCCCTCGCACAACTCGGTCATCTGCGCGTAGGCCACCCAGCAAGGCACCGGCAGGATGACCTCGTCGCCCGCATCGACCGTGGCCATGATGGCGTTGAACAGCCCTTGCTTGCCGCCGTTCGACACGCTGATTTCGTCCAGCGCATAGTCCAGCCCGGAATCGCGTTTGAACTTCCGCTGGATGGCTTCCTTCAGGGCCCGCGTGCCATCTTGTGGTGGATATTTGGTGTCGCCATGCAGTGCGGCCTGATGCGCCGCCTCAATCGCGTGCAGCGGGCTGTCGAAGTTGGGTTCGCCGGTAGTCAGTGTGATCACCGGCTTGCCGGCTGCCCGCAATTCGCGTGCTTTGATCGTCATCTGGACACTGGCGGCGAGCTGCACGCGGCCCATCCGCTGCGAAAAACCGGGCATGGTCGTGGGAATCAGCGCGGGCACCTCAGCGCAGTCCCTGGCAAAAACGCTGAATACGGGTGCAAGCCTCACGCAGTTCCTCAGTCGCGTTGGCGTAGCTGATCCGGATGTAGCCGGGGTAGCAGAAGGCCGCGCCGTGGACGGTGGCGACGCCCTCCTCGGCCAACAGGGTCAAGGCGAACGCCTCGTCATCCTTGATCAGGATGCCGCCTTTGCTGGTCTTCCCGATGCAGCCGTGGATCGACGGATAGACATAGAACGCGCCGTCCGGTTTGCTGCAATTGATCCCCGGCGCCGCGTTCAGCATTTCGATGACCAAGTCTCGGCGCTGTTCGAACACTTTGCGCATTTCCTCAACGGTTTCCTGCTGCCCCAGCAGCGCCTCGACCGCGGCGGCCTGGGCGATGGAGTTGGGATTGGAGGTAGACTGGCTCTGCAGCTTGTCCATAGCCTTGATCAGCGCCACCGGGCCGCCAGCGAAGCCGATCCGCCAGCCAGTCATCGCGTAAGACTTGGACACGCCATGCACCGTCAGAGTGCGATCCTTCAACCGGGGCTCGACCGCGACGATCGTACCAGGCTTGAAGCCGTTATATGCAAGCTTGTCGTAAATATCGTCGGTCAGCACCCAGACTTGCGGGTGGCGAAGTCAGTACTTCACAGATCGGCGCGAGCTCTTCGGCGCTATAGGCCGCACCGGTCGGGTTGCATGGGTTGTTGAGCATGAACCAGCGGGTCTTCGGGGTGATTGCCGCCTCCAGATCCTCGGCGCGCAGCTTGAAGCCATTGTTCTGGCCGCAGGGAACTAGGACGGGCTTGCCATCTGCCAGCGTGACGATATCCGGGTAACTGACCCAGCATGGGCTCGGGATAATGACCTCATCACCGGCGTTCAACGTGCTGAGCATGGCATTGAACAGGACCTGCTTGGCGCCGGTGGAGATAATGATTTCCTCAGGTTTGTAGACGATCCCGCTGTCGCGCCGGAACTTCTCGGCAACCGCCTTGCGCAGCGCCGGAGTCCCCGAAACGTCGGTGTATTTGGTCGCTCCGTTCTCCATCGCCCGGATCGCCGCATCCTTGATGTTGCGCGGCGTATCGAAGTCCGGCTCGCCCTGCGACAGGCTGATCACGTTCTTTCCCTCGGCGATCATACCACGCGCCACGGTTGAAATCGCGATGGTCAGGCTCGGTTGGATGCGGTCGAGCCGATCGGCGGTGAGAGACATGACACGTTCCTGGTGGATGGAGCCGCGGGAACCTAATCGCGCGGCGCGTGGCCGGCAACAGTTCGGATCAGGTGGTTGTTCCCCGCTGGTAGTGCCCTCGTGGACAAGGCTGGCACGAAGGCGGTTTTGCTGTTACCAGAACCGTTGACCGCGATCGTCGCTTGCTGAGGCAACGATCGGGTACCTCGATGTACGCCACAAGATCTGAAGCACTGTCCAGCCATTGTGAATGACATCTGGCAAGACCTGCTCGTAGGCCGGGCCGACGCAACCTTGGCGATTGGGCTGGTGCTTGCCGTTGGCACGACGATTCACATCCTGTTGAGCAAGCGGGAGGTGGCCTCCGCGGTGGGCTGGATCGGGCTCGTCTGGTTCGCTCCGATCTTCGGGGCGATCAGCTATCTATTGTTTGGTGTCAACCGCGTCAGGCGTCGCGCCCGTCAACTCCGTCCGGTGGACGACGATCCTGCCAGCCCTTCTGTTCCGCATCCCCCAGGGGGCGCTGACGGCCTGGATCCACTGGGTCGCGGCATCGGCCGCATCACCGCCCGTCCCCTGCTGCCAGGGACCGAGGTGGTGATTTATCACAACGGCGACGCGGCTTATCCTCCGATGCTCGCGGCAATCGCGGCGGCCAGGTCCAGTATCGGCCTCTCGTCCTACATTTTCCGGGACGATGTCTGGGGCGGCCGCTTTATCACCGCCCTCAGCGACGCCAAACGGCGCGGGGTCGCGGTGCGCGTGCTGATCGACGGCATCGGCGGCGGCTGGCTGTCGTCACCTGCCTATCATCGATTGCGTGGACAAGGCGTCCTGGCCGCCCGCTTCATGCACTCGCTTCTGCCCTGGCGCATGCCATTCCTCAACCTACGCAACCACAAGAAGGTCCTGGTGGTGGATGGGGTGGTCGCCTTCACCGGCGGCTTGAATATCGCCGACGAGAACGTTATGGCCACTCGCCCGAAGACGCCGGTGCGGGATCTGCACTTTCGCATCGGCGGCCCGGTCGTTGCACAACTGGCCCAAGCTTTCGCCGATGACTGGGCCTTCGTCACCGGCGAGGATTTGGACGCAGGCATATGGCTGCCCCAAATCACCCCACGCGGCGGTCCACCGGCGCGGGTCATTGATTCCGGGCCAGACGAAGATCTTGAGAAGGTGGAGTTTGCGGTGCTGCAGGCAGTGGCCTGTGCGCGGGAAAGCATCGAGGTCATGACGCCTTACTTCCTGCCGGATGAGCGTCTGATCACCGCGTTGTCCCTGGCCGCGATGCGGGGTGTGAGCGTCAATCTGGTCGTCCCGCAAAAGAGCAACCACCGACTGGTGGATTGGGGAAGCCGTGCCAATATCGGGCCGTTGCTCGTTGATGGCGTGCGCATCTGGCGGAGCCCTTCACCATTCCACCATTCAAAGGTCATGGTCGTCGACCAAGAGTGGTGTCTGATCGGAAGTTGCAACTGGGATATTCGCTCATTCCGGCTGAATTTTGAGCTTTGCACGGAGATTTACGACCGTGACCTGGCGGCCGCACTCATGTCCTATATGGCGGGTGCCCGCGCCTCGGAATTGATCCAGGCGGACCTGGATAGCCGCTCTCTGCTTGGCCGTATCCGCGACGCCGCCGCACGGCTCATGCTGCCCTATCTGTGACCGGGCGGAATCTATGTGAGCGGACGGAAGCGCACCCATGTATACTATTTGGTTGCGCTAACCCACGGGTACCCGCATGTATTGGCAGCAATGTTTAAACTGATCAGCTGGAACCTGCTCCGCCTGACCGGGGCATCTCTCGACGACGTAGTCCGGCTGATACGGCGGGAAAATCCCGACCTTCTGCTCATGCAGGAGGTGACGCGGGAGATGGACGGCTTGAGCAGACGCGTCGGTGGCCAGTATCAGCGGGACCTCATGCCGGGGCGCGTCCATGGCCTTGCGGTCTGGAGTCCGATGCCGCTGCCGAAGGTGCCGGCCGTGCTTCCCCTTCAGGCCGGAGCGATGTTTCATCGCGTCTGCCAGATTGTCGATCTCGGCTCGATTGCGATCGCAAACGTGCATCTCTCGCATGGCCAGATTCTCAACCGCCGGCAGTTGCGCCGGATCGCCCGCGTGCTGCCGCACCGAGCCGCGGTGGTTGGCGATTACAACCTGATCGGACCGACCTTGCTGCCGGGCTTTCGTGATGTCGGGCCACGCGAACCCACCCACGTCGCCGGCGATGTTGTTCCGCTGCGGATCGACCGTTGCCTGATCCGCGGCGTTGCCTGTTTGGAAGCCAAGGCTCTGTTGCGGGAGGCATCCGACCATCGTCCCATTGTGGTCAGCCTCGCTACGGTGGCGCATACTCACGTGGCGGAGCCGTTGCCGGCGTTATCGCTGGGCGTCGTCGCCTGACGTCATCGTACACCGTGCTGGCGCGCCGATAGATCGCTGCGGTGCCGCGGCAGAACGAGATGTGCGGGCAGCGTTGCGACTACTACCTTGTCACAGCGGTTTTGACGGGTTGAGCGTATCCCCGGGATGTAGCTCGGGCAGGAGAGAGCGTTCGAGCAGGACGACAATGCTTCTGGGAGCGCCCGGCTTGCGTGAGATCAGCCCCGCCCTTTCGAGGTTGAGCACCATTTGGTGGACGGACGGCGGGGTAACCCGGAAGAACCGAATCATGTCCGCCTCGGCCGGCGGGCGACCGTTCACCAGCGTGTAGGCATGGATAAACGCCAGATATTGGCCCTGCTTCGGGGTGAAATCTCGTCGCGAATCAGTGGTTCGATTCATCGTCGTCCTCAACCTGCGCGGCACCAACGATGAACATACGATACCGGGTCGATCTGAGCGAGGCGGAGCGCGCTGAACTCACACGTTGCGAAGCGGTGGCAAACACGGGGCGGGGAAAATCAAGCGAGCGCAGATCCTTCTGGCCACCGACGCTGGCTGATCCGAAGCGTCCGGTGATGTACTTCGACGAAAGCCCGACGCAGTTGGTCGTCGAGTTGCGTGAGCCAATCCCGGCCGAACCGGGCCAACCCGAGCGCTACGATTATGAACACCATTCGTAATGCCACGGCCAATCTGTTCGCGTTTCTTGATGCGCATTGATACGGGATGCGGGGCCGCGTAGAACCCCACGCCGGCAGAAAACCCAATCGTCGAAGTGCAACGAAGGCCTGACGCCGAACCCCAACGAGAGGCGCGGCGTCCGCGCGGAGGAAGACCATGTCAACGACAACAGGGGCGACGCCTCTTGGCGCCGATCGCCAAACCGCGGCCGCCATCCTGGCGCGCCTCGACCGGCTGCCAGCCACACGCCACATCTGGCTGATGGTCACGCTGCTGTCCCTCGGTGGAATGTTCGAGTTCTACGACCTGTTCATGACCGGCTACGTCACTCCTGGACTGGTGAAGGCTGGGCTTCTGACCGGGGTGTCGATCGGGATGTTCTCGGGTCCGGCGCTGTTCGTCGCCTCGACCTTCTTCGGCTTGTTCATCGGAACTTTCGTCTTTGGGTTTGTCGCTGACAAATACGGACGGCGGGCGATCTTCACCTTCTCCATGTTGGCGTATTGCGCCGCCACGCTGATCATGGCGCTCCAGAGCACCGGCTTTGGCGTCTGCCTGTGGCGCATGATCGCTGGCATCGGTATCGGCGTGGAGTTGGTCACCATCGACACCTACGTCGCGGAACTGGTGCCAAGGCACATCCGTGGCCGAGCGTTCGCGTTCAATCAGTGCGTGCAGTTCGCGGTTGTGCCGATTGTCGCGTTGATCTCCTATTTGCTGGTGCCGCTCACCCCGCTCGGCTGGGACGGCTGGCGTTGGGTGGTCGCCATCGGCGCCATCGGCGCTTTGGTCGTCTGGTTTCTGCGCCGCGCCATCCCGGAAAGTCCACGTTGGCTGCTCACCCATGGCCGCTTGTCAGAGGCCGAAATCATCACTGCCGAGATCGAGGCTCGTGTGCGCGCAGACCTTGGCGGCCGGGCCCTGTCGCAACCCGCGACGCACGATGTGGAGGACCTGGCCGCCCGGGGCACCTTCAGCGAAATCTGGCAGCCGCCCTATCGGACGAGGACCATCATGCTGATGGTGTTCCAGTTCTTCCAAACCTTTGGCTTCTATGGCTTTGCCGCCTGGGTGCCGACGCTGATCGCAAAGCAGGTCGGGATCAACCTGGCAGGCAGCCTCCAGTATGCTTTCATCATCGCAATCGCGAACCCGTTCGGCCCGCTACTGGCCATGAGCTTTGCCGACAAGTTCGAGCGCAAATGGCAGTTGGTGGGCGCGGCGATCTGTATCGGCGTGTTCGGCGTAGTATTCTCGCAGCAATCAACAATGCCGCTGCTGATCCTGTGCGGCGTGCTGATCACGCTGTCGAACAATGTGCTGTCCTACTCGTTCCACAGCTACCAGTCCGAGCTCTTCCCGACACGGGTCCGTGCCCGCGCTATCGGCTTCACCTATGCGTTCAGCCGTATCAGCACGGTGTTCGCCAGTTTCATCATCGGGTTCTTCTTCGCACAGTTCAATGGCACCACGGGCGTGTTCGGCCTGATCGCCTTCGCGATGCTGATGGTGGTGTTGTCGATCGGCATTTTCGGCCCGCGGACGAGCAACCTGGAACTGGAAAAGATATCGCACTGACGCGCGAAGCGGCGGCTCATGAAATGGCGGTCGCGTCAGGCCGCTACCTGCCGCATCGCCCATCGACGATGCGCTGCGGCCGCGAAGCTCAAAAGTGGCGCGATTACGCTCATCGCGGCGAAAGGCACGTATGCGACGAAATGCCAGACGCCCTCATGAGCAACGCCAGAATGAACCACAGAGAACACAAAGTCACGTGCAAAGGCGAGCAGGATGTAGTTCAGCCCTAAGATCCGGACGAGGCGCCAACCCACAGGTCCGAGCGCCTTCGACAGACCTCCGAAAGACAAGGTGGCGAGTAGATAAGTCCAGACGATTCCGATTGTGAAGAAAACGAACAGCGACCCGGAGAGCGGCGGACTGGTCGAAATCTGATAAAGCCAAACGACAAGGCCAATATGAACGAGGTGGGCGGCGGCAAAGGCCAAGCCGAATTCCCGGCCGCGCCGCCCCAGTGGCGCGAGCGCTGGTCCAAACAGCTCGCTCATCGCCCTGCCCGCATAGGCCATCCAGAACAGCAGAAAGGACCATCGTGCGGTGAGCCGCAGCGCCACACTGATGCTCTTCGCATCGGTCCCCATGACGGCAAGCACGCAGGTCGCCAGAGCAAGCGCCACGCAAAACGCCACGCTCATCCACACCACTGGGACAGAATTACGCTTCATCGTTTGCCCCAAAAAGAGGGTTCTCGGGGTTTTGCCAGATAGACTGGCGCTCGTCACCCATTCCTGCACTGACGGGTCCGCACAAAATCAAACTGACCTGGACGCCGGCTGGACAGCGACTGCATTGCACCCTAGGCGTGGAACCCACATCGTTCCAGCGCCGCAAGCATGTGCGGTGGAGGTTGCGCGGTCGCATCAACCGCTGGATCCAGTGGCAGATGGATCGCTCGGGACAACAAATGCAGACCGCCACCGGTCACGCCATACCGCTCGTCGCCCAGAATCGGAGCCCCCAACGACGCGCAGTGCACTCGAAGCTGATGCGTGCGGCCGGTCCGCGGCCGCATTTCCAGCCACGTCAGCTCCGGCGTCCGGCCCAACACGCGCCAGTCCGTGCGTGCGCTCTGACCGGCGGCAAAGTCCACCACCACGCGCCACCCCTGCGGACCGGTTGCCCGACGCAATGGCGCACTTACGGTACCTCGATCATCAGCGATGGCGCCCCGCACCACTGCCCAATAGATCTTGCCGACGCCTCCGGACGCGAACAACGCCTGCGCACGGATCAGAGCCGCCCGCCGCAGCGCAATGACCAGGCAGCCGGCGGTATCCGCATCCAGCCGGTGCGCCAGCCACGGTCCATCCTTCCGTCGCGACAACAGCGGAAACCAGTCCTCGACGCTGCGTCCGCCGGACGGGCCCGCATGCACCGCCAAACCCGCCGGCTTGTCGAGCACGACGAAACGCTCGTCCTGGAACAGGATGACGGGAGCGGAGGCTTGCATCCGTGAGGTGTAGCGAACACCGCGAGCGCCCGCCTAGCCGTCCCCCTTCCTGAAGGCGGAAACTCCGCGGCCGGGAGGACAAATCCATGAAGATCAAGCGTCGAGACCTTCCTGATCGATCCGGGAACGGCCAAGAATTCCTGTCCTACCGCGTCGAAAGTGAAAGCGGCATCCACGGTTGGGGCGAGGCCTATGTCACCCCGGCAAGGAGCCAGTCATCGAGTGCACCTGCTGCGTGACCTCGGAAAACACATGATCGGCCGCAACGCCTTCAGCATCCGCTACACCGCCCAGGTGGTGTTCGAGGACTCCCCCATCTCCATGACCGCTGTTGCAAAATTGAAGAATTACGCACCACGAAAAGGTACCAACTGCTATCTACCAAAATCTCGAATAGTAGGAAGAAAATCTTCGCTTGGTGTGCGATTCACTGATTTCTGGCGCAATAGCGGCACTGCTTGCTGGCTTGGGGCCTCACTCTGATAGCAGCGCCGCGAGCAATCCTGCGCGGCTGTGCACGCCGAGCTTGGCGTAAAGGTTGCTCTGGTGGGTGATGACCGTACCAGTCGACACTCCCATCGCGTCTGCGAGGTCCTGGCGCGATCGGGCGTGCGCCAGCAGTAGGCAGAGTTGCTTTTCCCGCCCTGTCAGGGGGAGGTTCTCGACCCGGCGGCGCACCGCTAGTACGCGCGGCACCCGGCGCTCGATCGTAATGCCAATCTGACGGGTCTGCTCCGTTCCGTCGGTCGCCCCAAGCCAGTAGGCCCGCAGCATGAACTCCCCCCACGGGTTTCGCAATCGCAGGACGGGTGGAGACTGACCGATCGAACCGGTCGCTGTAGCTGCCAGTGTGAGGCAGAGTCGGGAGATCTCGAGCGACCGGTCACCCAACCCGCGGATAGCATTGGCGCAGCGACAGGGGTGGAGCGCCATTATCAGCAGGTGCTGTGCTTCGACGCTCGCGTGCCGAAGGGCACCGCCGCGATCCACGATGAACAAGGCGCGATCGTCTGTATCCGCTAGAGCGCCTTCATCGGAAGGCCCTCGCGCCATGCCATGCGCGACAAAGCCAGCGATCGATGCGAGCATGTCCGCGTCCCTAGGCTCGAAACGCGCCTCTTGCTCGCCCCGGTAGATGCACAGCCAAGGCGCCGGCTCAGGTGCCGGTATCCTCAGCCTGAGGAATTCGTAGATATCAGCCGGCCGCCAGATGACATTGTAGAAATCGCTGCGCAGGAACGTCCGGTGATCGACCCGCAAGATCCGGTCAAAATGCACAACGGGATCGCGAACGGGAGGCGGGGTCTCTCGCTGGTTGGGACCCCAAAATACTTCATATTCATGGCCCGTTCCCTCAAATTCATTGAGATAGAGCGCCAAGACCGAAGCCGGGAGCGTGCAATAGACATTTGCAACCCGCCGCTTCGCCGTGAACCAGTAAAATGCCCCGTGCTGTGCAGCGGTCAGGGCTGTTACCTCGCGCATCAGATCCGGCATTAGCATTTCGCTGCCCACACCGAGGCAGCACAGGCGCTGAATACGCGCCAAAGCCTGCTTGCTCGTCCCGGCACGTGATTGCGGCACACGGTACCTCTTGCGACTTGGTCGGTTGGGCACGACGACGTGAACGCACGAAGCGTTTTTTCTATAATGTTTGTAGGAGTTTTTTGAAAGACGCACGACCGCACACTGTCCTCGGTCGCACTTCGGCAGGAACCATCTGTTGCGCGAAAAAGCAAACCATTTGGAGGCAGCAAATGGCTGGCGCAGGAAGTCTGAAATTGTATGCGGTCGTGATTGCAGCGGTGATTGTCACTATTTTCCCATCCGCCCTTAAAATCGCTTCTGCATCAGCCCAGCAGCTCAGCGACGATATCAAGCCGATGGCAAACAGTGCGCCAGTCGCCCTTTACATCAGACTTTGCCTATGGTCGGAGCAACGCCCGGCGGTATGCCGTGAAGTGCCGCTGACACCAGGGGCCGCGGGGCAGGGGTTTGCTAGCGTGAGAGCCTGTCTGGACGGGCAAAAAGAAGCTTTGCTCAAGTGGCGGGAGCAAGCAGGACCCGTGTTCGGCTTTACTGCTATGGCCGGTGACGGCTACCGAATCGAAGAGATACATTGCAGCCGGCTCTTGGACAGTTCTAGCCACGGCTCCTGATCACCGGATAAGTCATTTTGGAAGCAGGAATCGTTGCGAAATCTAAGAATTATGCAAAGTTTTTGGCCTATTGATTTAAAAAGGCTTTTCCTTTGCATAAGTTACCGTCATAAGTAGGGCATGAAATACGGCTACGCTCGCGTATCGACCGACGGCCAGAGTGTTGACGCTCAGGTGCGGCAACTGACCAAGGCGGGATGCAAGAAGGTGTTTCGCGAAGTGGCGTCGGGAGCCAAGACCGACCGCGCCCAGCTTCGCAAGCTGCTCGGCCAGCTTGAACCGGGCAACGTGCTGACGGTGACGCGGCTCGACCGGCTGGCGCGATCGACCCGCGACCTGTTGAACACGCTCGGCGCGATCGCCGATCGCAAGGCCGGATTCCGATCGCTCGGCGACACGTGGGCCGACACCACCACATCACACGGACGACTGATGGTGACCGTGCTTGGCGGGCTTGCCGAGTTCGAGCGCGATCTTATCCGCACCCGCACGGGCGAAGGCCGAGCGCGAGCCGTAGCGCGCGGGCAGAAAATGGGCCGACCGCCGAAGCTCACGCCGCACCAGCAGCGCGAGGCGATCAAGCGCCGCGACCGGGGCGAGGAGTCGCTTACCGAGATTGGCCGCAGCTACAACGTCAGTGCCGCGACGATTTCACGGTTCGCATTGTAATACGAACGGTGTGGAGGGCAGGAACGTGACAACCTTCATTTTTCAAAATCACTGCATCCGTGAGTTTAGACTCTATGAGGCAGTCCAACATCTTCCTGCTGACAAAACCATCGTTTTGAGTCCCAAGCCCGGTAGGCACAACCCACCGCTTGAACGAGGGGCAACTGTCTACCTTTGGGAAGCTGGCAAACCGCAACGTGGCCTCATTGCTCGTGGTGTTGTTATCGAACCACTGAAGGATGTGGACATGCCACAATGGCAGCATCAATTTTGCCAGGTACCTTATCAAACTCAACCTCGATCCATCATACGGATTGAGCATATATTTGTTCCGCCGTTGCCTAGGGAAAAGCTCCGGGCAATCCCGGCTCTGTCCGAAGCAAATTTCTTCGGGGCGGAGAAAAACCCCACAGGGACGATCTTCCACGTAAAGCCGCAACGCGCCTCCAAGATACCCCTGAAGACTTTGGAAGCCGCCCTCGAACAGTTGTAACGATCTGCATAGCCTGCTTAACGGTGGCCCGATTTACCATAAAATGGGTTAGCCGACACAACGTCTCCGCCAAACGGCACCGGCCTGCCGCTGCACAGCGATCTTTGTTGAGCTATACCACAGTGCCCCTTCTATCCCCGAAATCGCCGCCCGCCGTTCGCCCACCGCCGCCGCATCGGACTGCAGAAGAAATCATCTTGCATCCCCGCGAGTTTCACTCTATGTTCCCAACGAACAAATATCGAACGACAGCCCAAGGCCACCACCCCCCATGTCCTTTACCATGTCTCTTCCTGTGTCCCTCGCCAAGACGCTACCCGCCGTCATGCTGGAAACCATACTCACCCGCCTCGCCCCACTCTTCCTCGCTGGCGCCGCCGGCGACATGACCGTCGCGCTCCAAGCCGCCGCCCAGATGCTCACGGCCTACGACCCCCGCACCGGGGACGAACTCCGCCTCGCCGCCAACATCGTCGGCTTCAGCTTCCAAGCGCTCGAAGCGCTCGGCCAGTCCGCCACCCCGGACATGCCGCTGACCAGAATCCTTCGCCTGCGCGGCAGCGCCGTCAGCCTCAGCCGTGAATCCCACAAAGCCCAGCGCCGCCTCGACCAACTCCAAAAAGCCCGCCGCGAGGGCATCCCTGCCCAACCCGCCGAAATCCAACCCGAACCCGCCCAACCGGAACCAAGAATCGAAAGAGCCATCGACCTGATCGAGGACACCCGCACGATAGCCGCGGCCGCCAAGGCCCCGGGTGTGACCTGGACCCAAGCCTATGAGCAAAGCCAGCGGGACAAGCGCATCGCCGCCAGCCTGAAGCGAGCCGAAGACCGTGTCGCAGCGCAGGCCAACATCGCAACGCTCGGCGCCATCTCCGCCCATCGGGCAACGGCTCAGACCGTCTGATCCACAGTATTCGGCTACCCTGCGGCCGTCGCGCCGCGACAACCGATGGAAATTCCCTCGACCAGCCCGAAGCAACTGCGTCACTCGACGACCCCTCGATCATCAACAACCCGAACGGGCGCCCAGTAGGTCCGAAACATCCCCATGATCGCCTCGGAGTCGGCGGTGCAGCGTAGGAATAAGAAAATTCGACCCGCGGTAGCCCCTCAACCGCGCAAATATCGAACTCGGTATCGGGCGCATGTCGCCGAACGGACGCCGTCAGAACGTAGCAGCCGGCTTGTCAAACACGACGAAGCGCTGGTCCTGGAACGGGATGAGGGGGTCCGAGGCCCGCATCCGTAAGGTTTAGCGAACACCCGCCCTCCCACGCCTAGCCGCCACCCTGCCTGAAGGCGTAAACTCCGCTGCCGGGGAGACGAGTCCATGAAAATCGCGCGCATCGAGACCTTCCTGTTCGATCCGGGAACGGCCAAGAACCTGCTGTTCTGCCGCGTGGAAACCGAAAGCGGCATCCACGGCTGGGGCGAGGCCTATGTCACGCCCGGCAAGGAAGCGGTCATCGAGCACCTGCTGCGCGATCTCGCAAAATACATGATCGGCCGCGACGCCTTCAGCATCCGCCACACCGCCCAGGTGGTGTTCGAGGACTTCGCCATGCGCCGCACCTCGCTCGACCTGATGTCGGCCTGGAGCGCCATCGAGATCGCGATGTGGGACATCGTCGCCAAGAACGCCGGTCAGCCGCTGTACAACATCCTCGGCGGGGCCTCGCGCGAACGCGTCAAGGTCTATGCCAACGGCTGGTCCAGCGGCACCGACAGCATCGAGAAGAACGTCGAGCGGGCTTTGGCGGTCAAGGAAATGGGCTACACCGCGCTGAAATGGGACCCGTTTCCCGGCCCGTGGCGCAACTTCATCCATCGCGAGGACGAAGACCATGTCGTCCGCTACGTCCGGCAGATGCGAGAGGCCCTCGGCCCGGATTTCACGTTACTGGTCGAGGTCCACCGCCGCCTGGCGCCAATGCACGCGATCCGCATCGGCCGGCGCATCGCCGAATACGACATCGGCTGGTACGAGGAACCCTGCCTGTGCGACAACATCGAACTCGTCGCCGAGGTCCGCCGCGCTCTGCCGATGCCGATCGTCACCGGTGAAGCGATCTACTCGAAGGAGGGCTTCGCCCAGGCCCTGGCCGCCCGCGCCGCCGACATCATCAATCCGGATATCTGCAACTGCGGCGGCGTCTCCGCCATGCTCGACATCGCCGCGATGGCGCAGCCGCACGCGGTCGCGATTTCGCCGCACAACTACAATTCGACTCTCGTCGGCCTCGCCGCGACGGTGCAGCTTTCGGCGATGATCCCCAACTTCTGGATCGCCGAGTGCTTCATCAACCTGAAGCCCGCCTGCGACGAGATCGCGGTCACGCCGCTGACAATACAGGACAGCTTTGTTGACCTGCCCACCACCCCCGGCATCGGCATCGATCTTGACGTCGCCCGCCTGCGCACCAAGCCGTACCGCGACATGGGCACTCGAATGGGCAAGGGCCTGCGATCCTACACCGAGGAATTCCCCCGTAAACACTACACCGTCGCCGCGACGCGGACGGGATATTAGCGCATGATCGCGTCGGCCAGCGTTTCGTTGGCGCAGCCAAGCTGCCGAAACGCGAGGCCGAGCGGGACGTCCCGGCAAGCGACCATGCGATCAACCCGGCGTTTCGGCAGCTTCACGCCCGCGAACGAAACGCTTGAACAAAGGAAGTAGACCAATCGCAGCCCACATCGTCGGCGGGCTGAATTGGTCTCACGGAGATTCAAATGCAGGACTATCAGGCGCTCATCGCGGCGCCGCGTTTCCGCGCCTTCTGGTTTGCCCTGTTGTGCAACAACCTGGCAAGCTGGTGTGTTATCGCCGCCATCCCCATTCTTGTGGCCGATCGTTTCGGCGCCGGCATGGTGTTGGTTCTCAGCCTTGGTTTGCGAATCCTGCCCAAAGTGATCCTGGCCCCGGTCGCGGCCGGTTTGCTCCGCCGGCTCGGTGCCGCCCGGATCGCCAGCACGGCGATGGTGGCGATGGCCGTGCTGACCGTGCTGCTGCCCAGGTGTCATAATTTGGTCCTGCTACAAGTCTGCATAGGTGCCATCGGCACGCTGGACCTGTTCATTATGCCAGGCCTGTTCTCGCTGCGTGTCCCCGTCACCCCGCCCGGTCTTGAGATGGCCAGCAATACACTGTGCTCTGTCGCCGAGCGGGTCGGCAAAGTGGCCGGTCCGGCGATCGCGGGCCTGGCGATCACGGCTGGCTTCGACGCGGCCTTCGCAGGTTTCGCGGTGATGATCGCCCTGTCCGCCATCCCCGTCGCACGTCTGTCTGCTGCAACAGACAGTGCGGCCACACAGGCCCAGACCGGCAGTCTGGCCGGCTTTTTGCGTATGATCCGCACCGACCAGCAGGTGGCCGGCCTGGTGATCGCCAGCGTCACCTACATGGTCCTGTTTGGGGGGCTGCGGCCCTTCCTGTTTTGGGCGAACCGCGACTGGTTCGGCGCCTCCGACGCCGCCTGGACCGGCCTGCTGGCCGCTCAGGGGGCTGGAGCGTTGATCGGCGCCCTGGCTTCCGCTGTGTTCGTATCCCGACTGCTGCGCGGGATCTCGGCGTATCCGCTGACGCTGCTGACCGGCTTCATGGAGGGCTCGATCCTCCTGCTGCTGCTACTGGCGCAGACCAGCACGCAAGCGATCGCTATTCTTGTGCTGGCCGGCATCCCCGAGATCATCTCGACCGCTGCGTGGTTCACCGCGATCCAGAGCCGGATGCTGCCCAGTCAGCAGGCCCTGTTCTTTACTCTCGTCGCCCCGATCTGGGATGTGTTTTTTGCGCTCGGCATCGCCTCCGCGGCCTTGCATGCCGAGGGCATGATGTCGCTATCCGCCTATTGGACGCTCCTGTCCCTCGTCCCGACATTGCCGCTGGTGCCGCTGCTCGCGATCCACATGCGTCACTCGAGCCCCATTCCTTCGAGATAGTGGTCTGCGTCCTCTGGCAACAGCAGCCGATCCATTAACAACGATTGGGTCGCGGTCCGCACCGCGTCGGCATACGCGGCGCCCGGGTAGCGCGCCGCTAAAGAAGGCCGCGGATCATCGCCGCGCTCGGCCTCGGTACTCGCGAAGGCCAGGAATGAGCCGTCACGGTCGGCGAGTTCGCCTTCCGGATAGGGGGCCGCATACAAATTCCATCCCAGAAACGTCCCGCGCGGCACAGCAATATCCGGCAGCCGTATCCCCGCTCGTTCGTTCCCGTCGGCGTCCACTTGAGGCACCAGCACGACATAGCCATGGCCCGGCGGCGTTGGATCGGTCCAATCCTCCAGCGGCGGCGCGTCGTTCGGCGCACGGGGCCGCATCAATCCGGGTATTGCCGGAAGCGCCACCCGATCCGCCGGCACCAGCGTGCCGTCATCGATCCGAGGCAAGCGGCTGTCGGGCGGCGTTCGGCCGGACGCAACCCACTCATCCAGCGCCACCAGTAACGCCCGAACGGCCGGCATCGGATCGTGCCAATTCCGAGGATACGTGCACGGGCCGTTGTCCCTGGGCATCCCCGCCCGGCCGCCATGCTGTGTTCCCGGCAGCAGATACCCCCGCACATTCGCCGGGAGGGTGACATCCCTGCGTCCCCAGCGGATCGGTGTGCAGCAGCGACGCCCCCTTCTGCCAATACTCGGTCGCGGTGTTCGTCTCGATCAGCAACGGATCGGTCGTGTCTCCGCGCATCAGCGCGCCGCTGAGGCCGGTGATCGGATCGTCCATAGACGCCGAGGAGTGCGGAAATTCCACTTCGGGGAAGTCATGATCCTCATGCCAGGTTCGCGTGCGGAACGGCTGACCGAACGGGATGTTGAAGAATATCCTGCCAATCCCGGCCACGTGAGTGAATACGCCGTCGAACACGCGCCGTCCGTCTTCGTCGGCATTGAAGCCCTGAGCGATCTGGTCGCGCAAGTAACGGCCAGCCTGAGATATCCCGAACGCCAGCGTATGCTCCACCGGCCGTCCCACAAGGTCCGCGCCATGATGCCGCAAGTAACTGACTATATCTCGCGTCGCCGCCTGCCCGATCCCCAACACTCGAGGCTTCGTCGCCTGATACCGCACCTCGTAAATCGATCCCGTCTCGATTGCCGTCAGCGGCTGCACCGTCCGGCTATCGACCATCTCGGACGGCACCGCATTCCGAGGCGACAGTCTGGGTGCGCCGTACCGTCACGCTGGCCGAGCCAACCGCCTCGTAAGTCAGCTTGAACGCCTGATGCACGCCGAGCCGCGTGCCGGAAACGAATTCCTCCCGGATCGGCTTGGTGATGCCTTCGATGACCGGCACATCCAGTGACAGACCAGTGGATTTCGGCGCCCCCGGATCCCATCCTGTCCACAGCAAGGAGAATCCAAGCCGCAGCGGCAGCGCGTTGCCCAACGCCTCAGCGGTTTCGGGCTGATTACCGGCTGCCCCCGCGCACAGATTAGCGAACAACATGATCCGCCCACGGTTGTTCACCTCGTACAACAGCCGCCCGTTGCCCTTCGCCGCATCCGCCGGCCGCAGCAGGATGAAATCCGATCGGTACGCCACCAGCCCATCCGCATTCACAGGCGCCTGGTCCAGGAGTGCAATCCCCCGGTTGCGCGGATGGGCCGGGTCCAGAAGGCCGACCGCAACGCCGTCGATCCGCTCATAGGCACCCACGTCATCGAACGAAACCCCACCAACAAACGAGGAGCGGCTCTTGATTTCAACCTTGATGATCATGACCAGTGTAACTCCGCTTCGCTACGCGCCTGCAATTCCTCGCGCGTCATCCCGCGAGCCATATCGCGCACGACGAACCCTTTCGGGATAAAGCGCCTGCACGCCCGCCCCGGCCGCGCAAATGCGTTTCCACCAGCGTTCCTTGCGGCACGATCTCCAGTTCCAGCTTGCCGTCGGCGAACGAGCGTCCGGCGACGCTCGCGGCCCGAACGAAACTGCACACCAGCTTGCGCACGCCGCCGGACCTCAGGAGCTCAGCGATCGGGCCACCGTCCTGGCCGCCCGATTTCGCGACGAGGCTCAAGTCCCGCCCTCCCTGCCCGACGACGCCCTCCATCAGGGTTTCCGGCATGCCCTTGGCGAAGTCGCCCAACAGGATGACGGAGCCGTCCTCGATGCCGGCCAACGCGGCCGCCACAGCGGGCACGAATTCATCGATCATACGAAGCCTTTTCCTCGGACCCCAGGGACGCTGCGACCCGGTATTGGAGCGCGGAACTGCACGGATGGCAACGCGACGCGCCGACATCCGGAGGTGGCGAGCGTGGGTTGAGGGCCGGTGGGTCGCCACGGGTACAGGCTCAGCACTCGGTTGTTGAGACCGGCTTGGTCCAGGTATATGTCGAAAGCGCACCTAAATGCGCGTGCGAGGAATCGAACCGGTCCGATGGATACTGCGGACAACAGCCCCACCTACGATCTCGCCATCATCGGCGGCGGCATCAACGGCTGCGGCATTGCCCGCGACGCCGCCGGGCGCGGGCTGGCGCGTGTTTCTGTGCGAACGGGCCGATCTGGGCTCCGGAACCTCCAGCGCGTCGACCAAGCTGATCCATGGCGGGTTACGCTACCTCGAATTCTACGAATTCCGCCTGGTGCGCGAAGCGCTGAGGGAGCGTGAAGTTTTATGGGGTATCGCGCCGCACATCATCTGGCCGCTCCGCTTTGTTTTGCCCCACCACAAGCGGTTGCGCCCCGCGTGGCTGCTACGGCTTGGCTTGTTCATGTACGACCACCTCGGCGGCCGCAAGCGCCTGCCACCGACGCGCACGTTGGATCTGCGCAGCGATCCCTCCGGAGCCTTGCTCAAGCCCGAATTCACGCGCGGGTTCGCGTATTCGGATTGCTGGGTTGAGGATTCCCGCCTGGTTCTGCTCAACGCTCTCGATGCCGCCGAACGCGGGGCGACAATCGCGCCACGCACCGCCTGCGTGTCGGCGGAACGGATCGGCAGGGCTGTGGACTGTCACGCTTCACGATACGGCAACCGGCCAGCGCCGAACCATCCGGGCAAAGGCGCTGGTCAACGCGGCCGGTCCCTGGGTGGCCGAGGTGGCAGGATCGGTGATCCGCGCCAACGTGCCGGCCGCACCGGTTCGTTTGGTCCAGGGCAGCCACGTCGTCGTGCCGCGGCTGTATGACCATGATGGCTGCTACATCTTTCAGAATGCCGACGGCCGGATTTTCTTTCTGATCCCCTATGAGCGTGACTTCACCCTGGTCGGCACGACCGACCAGGATTTCACCGGCGATCCGGCCGACGTGCGGGCCAGCGCGGCGGAGATCGCTTATCTTTGCGCCTCGGCGAGCGCCTACCTGCGCAAGCCCGTGACGCCGGAAATGGTGGTCTGGTCATACTCCGGCGTGCGGCCGCTCTACGACGACGGGTCGTCCGCGCCGCAGCAGGCGACGCGGGATTATGTGCTGAAACTGGATGCACCGCCTGACGCGCCCGCGTTGCTTTCGATTTTCGGTGGCAAGATCACGACCTATCGCCGTCTGGCCGAGACCTCGCTGGCAATGCTGCTGCCGCACCTGCCGGCCGTTTCCGGTCAGGCCGCCGGCTGGACCGGGCGCGAGCCGCTACCGGGCGGCGACTTCGCGACGGACGGATTCGACAACCAGATGGCTGCAGCCGCCGCGCGCTATCCGTTCGTGCCCAGACCAACGTTGCGGCGGCTGCTGCGGGCCTACGGCACGCGAATCGATCGATTGATCGGTGAGGCCAGATGCTTCGCCGACCTCGGCAGAGTCTTTGGCGCCGATCTGACAGAGGCGGAACTGCGCTATCTGGTCAACGCGGAATGGGCACGCACGGCCGACGACGTCGTCTGGCGCCGCTCCAAGCTCGGACTGCTTCTGTCCCCCGACCAGATTGCGGCCATCGATGACGCGATAGGTGCAATGGTCCGCGAAGGGGTCAGATGACCGGCTACTCACGAGCCAAAAAGCTCGGCCAAACGACGAGCCATCGGCAACTTGCGCAAAATCGCTTGGCATCCAGTCTCCAACATGCGCATTCTTTGTCTTGTCCCAGGCACCCGCCGCGGGAGAGTGCGGGCCATACCCCGCCGCCGAAGGCGCAACCGGCCCCCGGAAACGCTCAGGCAAACGGACCGCGACGGGCAGGGATCTCTGGAAAGCCGGACCGCGCGCGAGCGACGGGTCCGCACCGACGGAGTAAGGGGTCGCAATCCTCGAATCTCTCAGGTACCGTGACAGAGGGGGGTCATCGCTGCTGGCATCCCGCTGGCGGGTGGCCCTGTTTGGCGGAGACACGCGTGGTCCGGAACGCCCTGCCAGACGACCCCACCCCCACGCCGCTTCACCCGATTCCGCTCGATGCCTGGCATCGTCGCCACGGCGCCCGCATGGTGGCGTTCGCGGGCTATGCCATGCCGGTGCAGTACGACCTGAATGGCGACCTGGCGGCGCGCTGCAAAGGCGGCGTCCTCGCCGAGCATCTGCATACGCGTTCTCACGCCGGTCTGTTCGACGTCTCGCACATGGGCCAGGCGATGCTCACCGGACCCAACGTCGCAGCCGCGCTGGAACGCCTGGTCCCCGGCGACATCGCCGGCCTGAAACCGGGCCGCCAGCGCTACACACTGCTGACCAACGAGGCCGGCGGCATTATCGACGACCTGATGGTCGCTCGCCTGGGGGAAAACCGGCTGTTCCTGGTCGTCAACGCCAGCCGCAAGGATGTGGATTTCACCCACCTCGCGACGAACCTGCCGGAAATTGTCACGCTTACCCCGCTGGAAGACCGGGCCTTGCTGGCCCTGCAAGGCCCGGACGCCGCCGCCGTCATGGAACGGCTGTCGCCGGACGCCGCCGCCTTGCCGTTCATGGGAATCGCCGACACCACGGTCGACGGGATCGACTGCCTGGTATCCCGTTCCGGATACACCGGCGAGGATGGCTTCGAAATTTCCGTTCCCGGCCAGCGACGCCGAACCCCTCGCGGAGACCCTGATCCGGCAGCCCGAGGTCGTTCCCATCGGCCTCGGCGCCCGCAACTCGCTGCGTCTGGAGGCCGGGCTTTGCCTCTATGGCAACGACCTCGACGAACTCACCAGCCCGATCGAGGCCGGCCTGACCTGGGTCATCGGCAAACGCCGCAAGCTGGACTGGGATTTTCCCGGCGGCCTGGTGATGCGGGATCAGCTCGACAACGGGCCGACCCGCCGTCGGGTCGGCATCCGCCCGGACGGCCGAGCGCCAGCCCGAGCGCAGACGACGATCATGGCGGAAGACGGGACGGAGGCGGGTGGTATCACGTCCGGCGGCTTCGGTCCCTCGGTGAACGGCCCCATCGCCATGGGCTATGTCCGAAAGGATCTCGCCGCTGACGGCACCAGGCTGATCCTGATCGTTCGCGGCAAGACGATTCCCGCGACCGTCGTCCCGCTCCCCTTCATACCCCACCGATACATACGCTGAAAGGAACGCCCAATGCCTGATAAGAGTGCGGATAAGCGTTACACCAAGGACCACGAATGGGTCTTGCTGGATGGCGACATCGCCACCGTCGGCATCACCGACCACGCGCAGGAACAACTCGGTGATCTCGTCCACGTCGAGCTGCCGGAACTGGAGCGCGCCGTCGCCGAAGGCGAAACCTGCGCCGTCGTCGAAAGCGTCAAGGCCGCGTCGGATGTCTTCGCGCCACTGGCCGGCAAGGTCGTGGAAATCAACGAAACGATCGTCGAGGACCCGTCCATCGTCAACAGCGACGCGGAAGGCGAGGGCTGGTTCTTCCGCATCGAACTCGACGACACCGACTCGTTCGAGACACTGATGGATCAGGACGCCTACGACGAATTCCTGGAGACTTTGTAGGCATGGATGTCCTCTCCGAACTGGCGGAACTCGAGGAAAACGACGGCTTCGTCCGCCGCCATATCGGCCCGTCGGAAACCGAACTGCCGGCCATGCTGCACACGATCGGCGCCGCCACGCTGGACGATGTCGCCGGCAAGACAATACCCGCCGCGATCCGCTCCAACGCCGCGCTGGACCTGCCGCCGCCAATCGACGAGGCCGCGACGATTGCCGAATTGCGCGCGCTGGCGGCACAGAACGCGACGACCAAAAGCCTGATCGGAATGGGCTACCACGGCACCGTCACGCCCCCGGTGATTCTGCGAAATGTGCTGGAAAACCCCGGCTGGTATACGGCCTACACGCCGTATCAGGCGGAAATCGCCCAGGGCCGGCTGGAAGCGCTGCTGAACTTCCAGACGATGATCTCCGAGTTGACCGGCATGCAGATCGCCAACGCGTCCCTGCTGGACGAGGCCACCGCCGCGGCCGAGGCGATGGCCATGGCGCACGCCCTCAGCAAATCCAAATCCGATGTCCTGGCGGTCGCGACCGACCTGCATCCGCAGACCCTCGCCGTCCTCGCCACCCGAGCCAAGCCGCTCGGCATAACCCTGGCCGCGGTCGCGCCGGGCGATCTCGCCGCCATCGGGGCCGCCAATCCGTTCGCGCTGTTGCTGCAATATCCCGGCACCACCGGCGCGCTGCGCGACCTATCGGAGGAAATCGCCGCCGCGCACGAAGCCGGTGCCCTGGCCATCGTCGCCACCGACCCGCTGGCGCTGGCGCTGCTGACTCCGCCCGGCGAGATGGGCGCCGATATCGTCGTCGGTTCGGCTCAGCGCTTCGGCGTCCCGATGGGTTTCGGCGGCCCGCATGCCGGGTTCTTCGCCACCAAGGACGCGTTCAAGCGCGCGATGCCCGGTCGCCTCGTCGGCGTGTCGCTGGACGCTGCCGGCCAACCGGCCATGCGGCTGGCACTGCAGACCCGCGAGCAGCATATCCGCCGCGAGAAAGCCACCTCCAACATCTGCACCGCGCAGGTGCTGCTGGCCGTGATCGCCGGATTCTACGCTGTCTGGCACGGCCCGGAGGGGCTGCGCCGCATCGCCCGCCGCGTGTCCCTGCAGGCGCGCATGCTGGCCGATGCCGCGTTGCGGGCGGGGCTGCGTGTACGGCATGATGCGTTCTTCGACACCATCGTGGTGGAGGGTAGCGCCGACCTGATCGCTCGCGCCGCCGAGGCCGGCTACAATTTCCGCCGTGTCGACGACACCGGCGTCGGCATCGCGCTGGACGAAACCGTGACGCGGGATGATCTGATCGCCCTCGCCGCGCCTGCTGGGGGCCGATCTGTCGGGCGCCGTCGCATCGATCCCGCCCGAATTGCTGCGGGGTTCGGCGTTTCTGCAACAAACCACTTTCAACCAGCATCACGCCGAACACGAAATGCTGCGTTATTTGAAGCGGCTGGAGGACAAGGACATCGCGCTCAACCGTAGCATGATCCCGCTGGGCTCCTGCACGATGAAGCTGAATGCCACAGCCGAGATGATAGCGATCACGCTGCCCGGTTTCGCGGACATCCATCCGTTCGCGCCCGCGGACCAGACGACCGGCTACCTGACCTTGATCCGCCGGCTGGAATCCTGGCTCTGCGCCGCCACTGGATTCGCCGAAGTATCGCTGCAGCCGAATGCCGGCTCTCAGGGCGAATATGCCGGCCTGCTGGTGATCCGGGCGTGGCATGAATCGCGTGGCGAACAGCATCGCGACGTCTGCCTGATCCCATCTTCGGCGCACGGCACCAATCCCGCCAGCGCGGCGATGGCCGGGTTGAAGGTGGTGGTTGTGGGCTGCGACCGCGACGGCAATGTCGATCTGGTGGACTTGCGCGTGAAAGCGGAGAAACACGCTGACCGGTTGGCGGCGTTGATGATCACCTACCCGTCGACACACGGTGTATTCGAGGAGGCGATCCGCGACATCTGCTCCGTCATCCACAACCGCGGTGGTCAGGTGTACATGGATGGCGCCAATATGAATGCTCAGGTCGGGCTGACCTCGCCCGCCTCGATCGGCGCCGATGTCTGCCATCTGAACCTGCATAAGACATTCTGCATCCCGCATGGCGGCGGAGGCCCCGGGATTGGCCCGATCGGCGTGGCCTCGCATCTGGCACCGTTTCTGCCGCGCCATCCGCTGCGAGCGGATGCCGGGCCGGCGACGGGGATCGGTCCGGTCTCCGCCGCGCCGTTCGGTAGCGCGCTGATCTTGCCGATCTCATACGCCTATATCCGCATGATGGGCGCCGGCGGTCTGAAACGCGCCACCGAGGTCGCGATCTTATCCGCCAACTATATCGCTCACCGGCTGCGGGAGGCCTACCCGATTTTGTACGCTGGCCCGGGCGGGATGGTGGCGCACGAATGCATCATCGACTGCCGCGGCTTTGCCGCCGAGGCGGGTGTGCAGGTCGAGGATATCGCCAAGCGACTGCAGGATTATGGCTACCATGCGCCGACGATGTCCTGGCCGGTCGCCGGCACGCTGATGATCGAGCCGACTGAGAGCGAATCGAAAGCCGAACTCGACCGTTTCTGTGACGCGATGATCGCGATCCGGGCGGAGATCGCAGCGATGGCGGCGGGCCGGATGGATCGCGCGGACAATCCGTTGAAGCATGCGCCTCACACGGCGCGAGAAGTCATGGCGGATGTATGGACGCACGCCTATTCGCGCGCACAGGCGGCCTTCCCGCTGCCATGGGTAGCGGCATCAAAATATTGGCCGCCGGTCAAGCGAGTGGACAACGTGTATGGCGATCGGAACCTGGTATGCACATGCGCTCCATTGGAGGCGTACGCGGAAGCGGCGGAGTGAGTTTGTGGCCCCGGCGCTCCCCGAAACGTAATTTTACGCGAAATGAAAGCTGTGACCCACACACCGAGAGACTGCTGACCGCCACGCCTCGATTTGCTGATACCAGCCTTACGAAGCGGGCCGTTTCATATTGCAGCTGGTAGACAAGGTCAGATCATCAGCTGGCACAATGAAATCGGTCTTCCAACCGAAGCCGGTCTTTTCCACATCATACTTCACATCCCGAGTGAAGGTGGTAGCGTAGTACGGCATGAGCAACTGATGGTCTTCAGCGCGCATCTCCACCGACCACCCGACCAGATCTGTCGTCTTCATGCCTTCTAGCTGTTGCGCCACCTTCTGCGCATCGGTGGAACCCGCCTTGTTGATCGCCGCCGCCAGCATGTCGAACATGGTCGTTGGGGGCCCTATGATGTCGGTGTCGTGGCTGATACGCCAGTCCTTGATAAACGCTTCGGCGTCAGGCTTGTTCAGCTCCGCCGGCACGTTGACATCAAATTCAGTGACCGTGGTCAGCCAATTCTCTCCAGCCGAGCCAATGGATGTCGCACCCCCGGTCACTTGCGCCAAATAGGTATCGAACCGCACGTCCAGCCCGCCATCCACCGCCGCCCTGATCAGCAGGTTTAGATCTCGGTTATAGTTACCGGTTACTACGGATTGCGCCCCAGAGGCCCTTATCTTCGCGACGTAAGGCGAAAAATCTTGCACCTTGCCGAGCGGCATCAGCTCGTCGCCGACAATTTGAATATCCGGCCGAAGCTTCTCCAGCCATTTCCTCGTGTCGTGCTGTACTGATTGACCGAACAAGTAATCTTGATTGAGCAGATAGACCTTCGTCACGCTCTTTGGCAGCGACTTGACCCGTGCTACCGCCCGCATCTCAACGTTGGCGGTGAACCGAAAGTGCCAGTAATCGCATTTTTCGTTGGTTAGTTCAGTCGCCAGTGCGCCGCAGTTCAAATACAGCACACGATTATCCGGATTGCGGGCGTTATGTTTGGCCACCCCATCGATCAGAGCCGCGCCGACATTAGACCCCGTACAATGCACGACAAACGGAATGTTCTGATCGGTGATCGCTTTCAGCGCAATCAATGCCTCGGAGGGCTGAAACTTGTCGTCGAACGGCACGAGTTCAAATTTCTTGCCCAGTGCGCCGCCCTGTGCATTCACTTTTTCCAGGATGTAGCCGAACGTCTTCAGGGCGACGTCACCGATTGAGGCGAACGGACCAGAAAAAGCTTCGATGTACCCGAGCTTTATGGTGTCTTCGGCGGCCATTGGCCGGCCGGCCGGTAGCAGTAAAGCCGCAACTGCTACAAAACATAGGTGGCGAATAGTGGCCTTCATGCTTCCCCCTGCCCCAAGTTAGATTGGGTGGCTTAGACGCGTCGCGATGAAACGAAGGAACCAAAGCGCAGCAGAAGATATATTCGCAGCTTGCGCGGTCAGTCCGTGCACGTCCCAGCTTTGGCGTCAAGAGGAGAATTTTTCGGCGCCTGATATTTCAGCCCGCCGCGGCCTTGGATTGTCAGTACAGTCCCGCCTCTCCGTCGTAGGCTTGACCGATGCATGAACTCCAAATGCGTCGACAGGCCGCTCTCCTGGCAGCCGCCGGCGTCAAGCCACGGCGAGGCGTCGGGTGCTCGTTTGCGCCCTATGTATCCGTCAGTGCTGCCAGTATCGAATCCCGTGCGACGGTATCGCCAAGGGCGTGCACCGGCTGAATTGCGACATGTGTCGCCCCGGCAGCGAAATGCGCGCGCAAACCTTCCTTCACCTGATCGGCCGTGCCCCATAGCATCATCGCGTCGATGAACGCGTCGGATCCGCCGTTCGAAAGATCCGCCTCGGTGAAGCCCATTCCGAGCCAAGCGTTCCGATAGTTATCCAGCACCATGTAGCGAGACAGTTCTTCGCGGCCAAGCGCTCGGGCCTTGACGGGATCGGTTTCAATCGTAACCTTCTGCTCGATCGCCAGCCATTTATCCGGCCCGAGGATCTTCGCCGCCTCGGCTGTATGCTTTGGAGTCGTATTGTATGGCACCGCGCCTTTGGTCATCTGCGCGGCCAGCTTCAGCATCAAAGGACCCAGCGCCGCGATGCAGATTGGGAAATCCGACGCTCCGGCCTCGCCCTTGATGATACCGTTCAGATAGGCTCGCATCGTCGGCACTGGCTTCTCGTAGACGTGCCCGCGCATGCCCTCGACCATCGGGACATGGCTGACGCCCAGGCCCAGGATGAAACGATCGCCGTACAACTGGTTAAGGCTGATCAAGCCTCGCCGGGAGGTGAACGCGTCCCGCGCATAGATCGACGCTATGGAACTGCCGAGTTTCAGCTTCGACGTCTGCGACAGCATATAGCCGGCGATGGTAAAGGATTCAAAGCCGCGCGCTTCCGGATACCACAGGGTGTCGTATCCAAGTTTCTCCACCGTCTTCACGAAAGCAGCGATGGCCGCCGCATCTTTGTGTTTGTCAGTGGAGTACCAAACCCCAAGACGTCCTAGTTTCATGGCACATTCCCATTCAGATGATCTTCGCCGACCGGAAGCCGGCAATTTCGGTCAAACTGTAGCCTAGTTCCGTCAAAACCTCGTCAGTGTGCTGACCGAGCATCGGCGGGGGCCGATCCACCCGCGGGCCATCGTGGCCAAATTTGAAGGCAGCAACCGGAACAGTGAAAGCTCCCGGGATCCCCGGCGCATTGCCATGACGATGCAGTAAACCCCGCGATTGAAGTTGCGGGTCCGCCAGAGCCTCGCCCATGGTTCGGACCCGCGACGCGGGGACGTGGCGCTCCTGTAAGAATTCCTCCCACTCGGCCGCCGAACGGGTCCGCATCATCTCGGTCAGCGTGCGCATCTCGCGGTCATGATCCACGTCTCGTTCGTCGTTGGTTCGCTTAATGAGGTCCGGGCGCTCCAGAACGGTCCAGAGACGTTTCTGCTGCCGCAGATTGGAGGCCCCGAGCATGACTATGCCATCGGCGGTCCAGTAAGCCATGGAGGTTGCATGCGGCATCCGGTTGCCCGACGGCTTCGGATGCTTGCCATTTCGGAGATAACCGGTGAGATGGCTCGCCATCAGGATCATCGCCACATCCAGCATGGCCATATCAACGCGTTGCCCCTCGCCCGTCCGCTCCCGCTGGAACAACGCGGCGGACAGCGCATAGGCACCCATCGTACCGGTGGCGTAATCGATCGCCGGCGCGCCGATCTTGATTGGATTGACCTCCGGCGTGCCGGTCATCGCCATGATGCCGGAGGTGGACTGGATCACATGGTCGTAAGCCGTCCGCTCCCGCTTCGGTCCACCCTGACCGAACGCTGAAAACGACGCGTAGATCAGCCTCGGGTTGATCGTCCGTAAGTCCTCATAGCCCAACCCCAACGCTTCAAACGCGCCGGGCCGATAATTTTCCACCAGCACGTCCGCCGTTGCCGCCAGCTTCTTCAGTATCGCTCGTCCTTGCTCGGTCTTCAGGTTCAGCGTGATGGCGCGCTTGTTTGATCCTTGTGTCAGGAAGCCGGTTCCCATGCCGGCATGATTCAGATCGTTATCCGTCCCGGAATCGCGGCTTTGGTCCGGATCGTTGGGGTCCTCGACCTTGATGACGTCGGCCCCCAGCAAGCCAAGCTGATACGCAGCGAATGGGCCGGCCAGGACGTGCGTGATGTCGATAATGCGAATGCCTTCGAATGGGCGCGGCATCAGTATCCTCCTGACGATCAAAGTACCGTGCCGTCTTGCTATGCTACCGTCAACTGCGTGCGGTCGGTGGCGCCTTGACAGCCTGCGCGGCGCGGGTTGATCTCATTGTTCGAAAACGTAATCCCGACGGAGCGAACCGTCGGCCGAGGAAGTGCCCAGCCATGAACGCCCGCAAAGCTATTCAGCGAACTATGTCGGTTCTTGATCACAATAGTTCTATATTACAAACGTCCTAGCTCGATCGAGGCACTCATGTCTGACTCTTCGCCCATTCTGCGGATGCGTAATGTCTCGAAAACGTTCCCCGGGGTAAAGGCGCTGCAGAACGTTGAACTCACCGTCTATCCCGGCGAGGTGCACGCACTAATGGGCGAGAACGGCGCCGGAAAGTCGACGCTAATGAAAATCCTTTCCGGGGCCTATATCCCTGACCCTGGAGCGGAAATTCAGATCGACGGCAAGCCGGTCCACATCAACGGGCCGCTCGCGGCAAAAGCTCACGGCATCGCTATCATCTATCAGGAACTGGCACTGTCGCCGAATCTGACGGTTGCGGAGAACATTTACCTCGGTCGTGAAGCGCATCGCGGCCCCGCGATCGATCGCGCCGGCATGATCGCTGGCTGCGCCGAAATCCTAACCAATCTGGGGGCGACATTCGGGCCTCGGACGCTGGTCGGGGACCTCTCCATCGCCGAGCAGCAGATGGTCGAGGTCGCTCGGGCCATCCACGCGCGCTCTCGTATCCTTGTCATGGACGAGCCGACCACAGCACTCTCCAGCCGGGAGACGCAACGGCTTTTTCAGGTGATCCTGCGGCTGAAGGCCGAAGGTCTTGCTATCATCTACATCTCCCATCGGATGGCGGAAGTGTACGAACTCGCCGAACGGGTTTCCGTGCTACGGGATGGCGGCTACGTCGGCACGCTAAGCCGCGATGAGATCAAACCCGAAAGCATCGTCCGCATGATGGTCGGGCGCGACCTTTCGTCGTTTTACAAGAAGGAGCATCGTCCCGGCTTTGCCGGAAAGCCCGTTCTGGAGGTGACCGACCTTGCCGACGGCAAACGCGTCAAGCGCGGCACCTTCACCCTTCATGCCGGCGAAGTGCTCGGTCTCGCGGGTCTCGTCGGCGCCGGCCGCACCGAACTCGCCCGGCTTATCTATGGCGCTGAATCACGCACGGCCGGAACGGTAAAGCTCGCGGGCAGGGCCGTCGAGTATCGCACGCCCTCCGAAGCAATCGACGGCGGCGTGGTGTATCTCACCGAGGACCGCAAAGCCCAGGGCCTGTTTCTCGACATGACGGTTGGCGAAAACATCAACCTGGGCGTTATCGGCCGGGATGCAACAGCCGGAGCCTGGCTTGACCGAGCCCGCGCCCGGGTCCGCTCGCTCGCCGCGATCAAGGCTCTGAACATCCGCGTTCCCGGGCCGGATCTTCCGGTCGGCGCCCTGTCCGGCGGAAACCAGCAGAAAGTATTGTTGTCGCGCCTTCTGGAGACACAGCCGAAGGTGCTGATCCTGGATGAACCGACACGGGGCGTAGATATCGGCGCCAAGTCGGAGATCTACCGCATCATCGACCAACTCGCCCAGGACGGCGCGGCTGTGCTGGTCATCAGCTCGGAATTGCCTGAGATCGTCGGCATCGCCGATCGCGTCGTGGTCATGCGCGAGGGAGAGACGCGCGGCGAGGTCGGCGGCGCCAGTGGCATCCCGATCACCGAGGAAAGCATCATGGCACTCGCAACCGGCGTCGACATCGGGAAGGTGGCAGCATGAGCGACACGATCAGCGAGAGAAAACCCACCGGCGAGCGCGCACGAAAGGCTCAGATGCGCTCATTCGTCCGATCGATCGGCATGCTGCCCGTGCTGATCATCCTGGGCATATTGATCCAGGCCGGCGGCGTCTATTTCACCGGTGAGGGTCGCTTCCTGACCTGGCAGAACCTTTCGATCGTCGCCCAGCAAGCGTCGATCAATGCGGTGCTGGGTGCCGGGATGACGTTCGTGATCCTGACCGGCGGCATCGATCTCTCGGTTGGTTCTATCCTCGCGGCCGCGGCAGTGGTTGCGTTGCTGGTGTCCCAGACGCTCGGCAGTCTGGGTGTCGTGGCAGGACTTCTGGCTGGCCTGGTGATCGGGCTCGGCAACGGCCTTCTCATCGCATTCCTGCGCCTGCCACCGTTCATCGTAACGCTGGGCTCACTGACCGCGGTGCGAGGATTCGCGCGGCTCCTCGGCAACGACACCACAGTGTTCAATGCTGATCTGCCGTTTGCGTTCATTGGCAATGGAGCCTTGCACATTGGCAGCATCGTCTCGGTTCCGTGGCTCGTCGTGATCGCGTTCCTGGTGATTGTCGCCTCGTGGCTGGTTCTGCGCCGCACCGTGCTCGGGGTGCATATCTACGCGGTCGGTGGCAACGAGACAGCCGCGCGGCTGTCCGGCATCAAGGTCTGGGCGATTTTGCTGTTTGTCTACGGCATATCCGGACTGCTTGCCGGTTTGGGTGGCGTGATGCAGGCGGCCCGACTCTACGCGGCGAACGGGCTACAGCTTGGCCAGTCTTACGAATTGGACGCTATCGCGGCGGTGATCCTGGGCGGCACCAGCTTTGTCGGCGGCATCGGCAGCATCTGGGGGACGCTGATCGGCGCCCTCATAATCGCCGTGCTGACAAACGGGCTGATCCTGCTCGGCGTTACCGATGTCTGGCAGTACATTGCGAAGGGGGCCGTCATCATCGGCGCCGTGGCCCTCGACCGCTATCGCCTGCGGGGTTCGGCGCGCACCTGACTTGGGTCAAGACGTCTGCGCATCCGCCGATCCTGGGCAGGTGGACTCGCGGATTTTCCACCAGCGCTCCAGGAGGGGATGGGAACCATGTTCAAGAGAATTCTGCTCACGGGCGCTGCGCTGATGCTGGGCGCCAACGTCGCCTCGGCCAAGGAACTGAAGGCGATCGGCATCTCGCTCGGCTCGATGGGCAACCCGTTTTTCGTTGCGCTGGCAAAAGGCGCGGAGTTCGAGGCGAAGAAAACGAATCCGAATGTGAAGATCACCGCGGTAGGCTTCGACTACGATCTGGGCAAGCAGAATACCCAGATCGATAACTTCATAGCCGCCGGCGTCGATCTGATTTTGCTCAACCCCGGCGATCCAAAGGCCATCGAGCCAGCGATCCATCGAGCACAGGCGGCAGGCATCATCGTGGTGGCGGTCGATACCGCGGCCAAGGGGGCCGACGCCACGGTTGAAACCAATAACGTTCAGGCCGGCACGATCGCCTGCGAGTTTCTCATCGACAAGATGGGAGGCAAGGGCGACATGATCATCGTAAATGGCCCGCAGGTGTCCTCGGTGATCGAGCGAGTCACCGGTTGCAAGGAGGTGATCGCCAAGCACTCGGGCGTCAAACTGCTTTCCTCCGACCAGGACGCCAAGGGATCGAGGGATGGAGGCCTGGCGGTGATGCAATCGCTGCTGACACGCTTCACGAAAGTCGACGGGGTGTTCGCGATCAACGATCCGACTGCAATCGGCGCCGAGTTAGCCGCCAAGCAGATGCAGCGGACCACCTTCCCTATTACCGCCGTGGATGGCGCACCGGACGCCGAGACCGCGCTGAAGGACCCGAACTCCACACAGTTTGTCGCGTCGGCCAGCCAGGACCCGTTCATGATGGCCCGGCTTGCGGTGCAGGAAGGGGTGGAACTCCTGAGCGGCAAGAAGCCGGCAAAAGACCCGCTGCTAATGGACAGCAAGCTGATCACACGTGACAACGTTGGAGAGTACAAGGGCTGGACCTCGGCTCGTTAACGGAATGCCAATCTGGCATCCGCTCGACGGCGTTTCACAGGGAAGGCCTCGGCGGCGTTCTTCGGCCCTGAGTGCGGCGGCGGTACGGTCCGGAAACGCGATCGTCCGTGCGCCGGCCAGACCGGGCCGGTAGGAGAGCGCTCGCCTCCCCCGGAGGTCGTCGTCGCGCCGGAGAACCTCTAAGGTGGGTGGAATGACCGAAGGGTAGAAAGGAGCAGCGGCATGCGCCACTTCAACGAGATCGTGGCAATGGCAGCAAGCCGCCAGGGCGGGATCAGCACGCTCGAGGACGTACTCGCAACATCTCGATCCCGAACGCCCGAGGATATTGCCGCCACGCCCGATGATCGCATCCTGGCGGCCATGACGCGGAAAATCTTCCAAGCCGGCTTCGCGTGGAAAGTGATTGACGCCAAATGGGGCGGCTTCGAGGAAGCCTTCGATTGCTTTCACGTCGGTCGGTGCGCGTCGATGTCCGAAGAGCGTTTCGATGCACTCCTGAAAGACAGCCGTATCGTCCGCAATGCAGCCAAGATCCGCTCGATCTCGCTCAATGGCCAGTTTCTCCTTGATCTGGCGACGGCGAACGGCAGCGCGGCACAATTCTTCGCGGATTGGCCCGACACCGACTACGTCGGTCTGCTCGACTTTCTGAAAAGACGCGCAAACCAACTCGGCGGCGAAACCGCAATGCGCTTCTTGAGGTTGATCGGCAAACCCGCCTTCATCACGACCCCGGACGTCGTGGCCGCTCTCATCCGCGAGCAAATCCTCACCGAAAAGCCCAGCGGCAAGCGCGATCTCAGGATAATCCAGAATGCATTTAATGAGTGGTCGGCTCAATCGGGGCGAGACCTCACGGCCATCAGCCGAATTCTTGCTATGAGTGTCGCTAGCCTGGGCGTCGGGGAGGCTCGACCTCGTCGAGTTCTTTCACTGTCGAATTCAACATGAAGCTACCCTTCAGTCTGACGAAATCGTGGGCATTCCTCGAGCAGATGTCGCGGAAGGGTGGTGCCTTATTATGCATCTGCGCAGGCCATAAGGGCGTCGCTTGGTCTGTCAAACGAAGAAGTCGCAGACAAAGAAGCAGTGACCGGACGTCGCGTTAACTTGCGCTAAGGCAACTTCCCTGGCACCGGTCTTGCAAAAGTTATTCTGTGGTTGCCGGGAAGGGCGAGGTGACGTGGGAGCTACCCCAAGATTGCGCCCGATCGAACAATGACGGATGAATTCGTGGGAATCGCCAGACCAGGGAGACCGAAGAGATGACAACCGAAACCATCAAGATCCCCACACTGGACCAGCTTCGCGCCACCGCCGCGTCGCTCGGTTTGAGCATGGGCGACACGGAGTTGGCCACGCATCTGGAGTGTCTGCTTCCGAGCTTTGCCGCCTATAACCTCGTGGATCGGATGCCGGATGAGGTGCCGGTGGTGAAGTATCCGCGCACGCCAGGCAGCCGGCCGGGTGCCGAGGAGAATCGGTTCGGCGCCTGGTATGTAAAGACCAAGGTCGAGGGGGCGCCGAGCGGCAAGTTAAAGGGCAAGAATGTTGTGGTGAAGGACAATATCTGTCTGGCCGGTGTACCCATGATGAATGGCGCCTCCACGCTCGAGGGTTATGTACCGGATGTCGATGCGACCGTCGTGCAGCGCATTCTTGACGCTGGCGGCACGATCGTTGGCAAGAGTGTTTGCGAGTATTTCTGCTTTTCGGGCGGCAGTCACACAAGTGCCACCGGTCCGGTGCACAATCCGCATCGTCATGGCTACTCTGCGGGTGGCTCGTCCTCCGGCAGTGCGGCGCTGGTGGCGGCGGGTGAAGTGCCGATGGCGCTCGGCGGCGATCAAGGCGGATCGATCCGCATGCCGGCGTCGTTCTGCGGCATCTACGGCATGAAGCCGACGCATGGTCTGGTGCCCTATACCGGCATCATGCCGATTGAACTGACCCTCGATCATACCGGGCCGATGACTGCCACGGTCGAGGACAACGCCTTGATGCTGGAGGTGCTCGCAGGTCCCGACGGCCTTGATCCGCGCCAGTATGGCGGCCAGAGCAAGCCGTATCGCGACTTGCTCGGGCAGGGTGTGCAGGGCCTCCGGATCGGCATTGTCGAGGAGGGATTCGGTCATCCGCAATCGCAGGCGCAATCGGACGCGGTAGTACGCGAGGCGGCGGACCGTCTCCGCGGCCTCGGCGCAACCGTCGAGACTGTGACGATCCCGATGCATCGCCTGGGCGGCGCCATTTGGCTGCCGATCGCCGCGGAAGGAGCGACGGTGCAGATGATGCTGGGCAACGGGTTCGGGTTCAACTGGCAGGGCCAGTACGTCGTTTCGTTGCTCGATGCGCATTCGGCATGGCGGGAGCGGGCTGACGAACTGTCCGACACGCTCAAAAACACGATGCTGCTGGGCCACTACATGACCACCCATCATCGCGGCCGGTACTACGCCAAGGCACAGAACCTCGTGCACGCTCTGAAGCGAGCATACGACGAGGCTTTGTCGAGGTTCGATCTGCTGCTGATGCCGACACTGCCGATGACCGCGACGCCGTTGCCGGCAGCGGACGCCCCAATCTCCGAAATTATCCAGCGTGCTTTCGAGATTCTGCCCAACACGGCTCCATTCGACTGCAGCCACCATCCGGCGATGAGCCTGCCGTGCGGCATGGTCGACGGCTTGCCAGTAGGAATGATGCTGGTTGGTAAACCCTACGACGAGCCGACCATCTACCGCGCCGCGGCTGCCTTTGAACGCGGTGTCGACTGGAAAACGATCAAGGCCTGAATTCTGAATGAGTTCAACGCGACCAGTCCTGAGCCGGATTGGTCGCCCGAGCCCGGGAAGGTACGAGCAGACTGCTCCTTCGGGGCTGTGTCGCACAGAAGCAAGGCATATCAGGGCCGTAACAAGGTGCGCGCCACGGCGTCCTGCCAACCGAGATATTTCTCCTTGCGTTCCTGCGCACCCATCGTTGGTTCGAAACGCCGCTCCGCGGACCAGGCCGCCGCGAATAACTCGATATCCGGATACAGGCCGGCCGCCATACCGGCAAGATACGCCGCACCGATGGCCGTGGTTTCGAGGCAGGATGGCCGGTCCACCGGCGCGGCCAGGATGTCGGCGAGGAACTGCATCGTCCAGTCGCTGGCACTCATGCCGCCATCCACCCGGATGACCGTATCGCCGGGCCATTCGGCACCGAGGTCCGCCCGCATCGCCTCCAGCAGGTCGCGGGTCTGGTAAGCGACACACTCCAGCGCCGCCCGCGCCAGTTCCCGCCGGGTCGTGCCCCGTGTCATGCCCGTCAGCAGCGCCCGAGCCTCACTGTCCCAGTGCGGGGCGCCGAGACCCACGAAGGCGGGCACCATGTACACGAGTTGCGCTGGGTCGGCTTCGGCGGCGAGAGCGCCGGACTCGGCGGCGGATCCGATCAGCCCGAGGCCATCACGCAGCCATTGAACGGCCGCGCCCGCGACAAAGATCGATCCTTCAAGCGCATAGGTGCGAACGCCGTCCACTTGGTAGGCAATGGTGGTCACCAGGCGGTGATTACTGGCGATCGCCTTCCGCCCCGTGTTCAGCAGAGCGAAACAACCCGTACCGTAGGTGGATTTGACCATGCCGGGGCGGAAACAGGCCTGCCCGACCAGCGCCGCCTGCTGGTCGCCGGCCACCCCGCGAATGGCAACCGTCGCGCCGAACAGCGCCGCCTCGGTGTCACCGAATGGACCGGCACTGTCACGGACCTCGGGAAGCATTGCCCGCGGAATATTGAACAGGGCCAACAGATCGGCGTCCCACTGGCCACGATGGATGTCGAACAGCAGCGTTCGGGAGGCGTTGGTGGCATCGGTCGCATGAACCAGGCCACCCGTCAGGCGCCACAGCAGGAAACTATCCACCGTGCCGAACGCGAGCGATCCGGCCTCAGCGGCCGCCCGCGCGCCTGCTACATTGTCGAGTAGCCAGGCGATCTTGGTGGCAGAAAAATATGCATCAAGCCGCAAGCCGGTGCGCGCCGCGATCAGCCCCTCATGTCCCGCGTCTTCGAGTGCCTCGCACGCGGTAGAGGTACGGCGATCTTGCCAGACAATGGCATTGTGTATCGCCTTGCCGCTGCGACGGTCCCAAACCACCACCGTTTCCCGCTGGTTGGTGATGCCCAGGGCAGCGATATCCGCGGCGCTAAGCCCCGAACCGGATAAGGCCCGCCGTGCAGTTGCCAGGACGGTTGCCCAGATCTCCTCCGGGTCGTGTTCGACCCATCCAGGCCTTGGGTAGAATTGCGTCAATTCCTGCTGCGCCGTGGCAACGGGGGCGACCGCCGCATCGAATATAATGGTTCGAGTGGACGTCGTCCCCTGATCGATGACGAGGGTATGCCGCGCCATGGCCTGCTGGTTCTCCTGGGTGTGATACGGAGGAGTAACTCGTTCGAGTTCCTGTCCTTCGCGGCCATTTCCTGGAGGCTCACCTTACGCCGAAACGGACAAGGCAGCCAAAATCCCGCGCACGGTGAGCGCAGGCCTGGCTGTTCCACCCATTCAGAAACCACGAGCAGATCCCGCGAACGGCGCCGAGTCCACAAAGGCGGATTAGCGCCGCCGCTCGGCCCGCACCGCCATCGACATCGCAAGCTGCCCCAACAGCGCCGACCCCAACAGCACGGTCGCAACAGGATAGACCGCGCCCGGATGCCAAGTCTCCACGACCACCGTGCACAGCATCCCGTAGCCCATCTGGACGAACCCATACATTCCGGACGCTGCGCCGATCGCCTGAGGGTTGACGCTGACCGATCCCGCAAGGGCGAACGGACTGGCCATACCCGCCCCCACCATGAACAGGCAGACCGGCGCCACCACGGTCGCCACCGACAGGACATCCCCATATCCGCCAGCGCAAACAGCGCCGCGCCCAGAATTCCCATCGCATTGGCGATCCGCAGCGCCTTCTGTATCGACAACCGCCCGGCAACCCGATTGGCGCCCAGGCTGCCAGCCGCGACGCCCAGCATCAGCACCAGGTAATACAGGCCGACGCGCTGGGTCGGTTGGTGCAACTGCGTCTCGAAGATGAACGGCGAGGCGGACATGAACCCATAGAACGCCGTGGTCGAGCATGCTCCACCGACCGCATAGCCCAGGAAACGCGGCGACCGCAGCAGCCGCACATACGCCAGTCAGCATCGATCGTCGCGCACTGCTCGGCTCCGACAGCGTCTCCGGCATCATCAGCACGCAGGCCGCCAGTGTCGTCGCCCCGAACAGCGCCAGCAGCACATAACTCGCGCGCCAATGGATATAGGCGGTGAGGTACCCGCCGATCGCCGGCGCGATGGCCGGCACCATCGCCATCACCAGTGTCAGCAACGCCAGTTGACCCGCGGCCTTGTCCGCCGAGGCGCCATCGCGCACCGCGGCCCGACCCAGCACCAGCCCGGCACAGCCGCCCAGCGATTGCAGGATGCGGGCGCCGATCAGGACAGCAGCGTTCGGCGCCACCGAGGTGATGATGCTGGCGCCGGTGAACAGCGACAGACCCGCCAGCAGGACAGGCCGCCGGCCGAACCGATCGGATACCGGGCCGTACAGCAACTGCCCGATCGCCAGCCCGATCAGATACAGCGTGATCGTCAACTGGGACGCGCCGATCGACATCCCCAGCGCCCGGGCCGTCGCGGGCAACGCGGGGATGATGATGTGCATCCCCAGCGTGCCGCAGGCGGTCATGGCAACCAGCAAAAGAAATGGCGCCCGCGCGCGCCCACGCAGCGGCGGGGTGGTCAGGAATCGCATGGTCCGTCACCATGCCCGCAGGACCTCCGGGCGGCAACCGCGCCGCATTGACGCCATACGCTGGCTCCGAGGGGTCCCGCGTCGAAAACAGCGAATCCGCCCCAGGGAGCAGCCTCGACGCGAGGGCAATCGCCATCCGGGCGACAGTACTGGCACCCTGGAGTGCCGCGCGGCAGGTGCCCGACGATGCGATCACCCATCGCCATGCAGCACAGGTGGTCGAAAATCGTGCCGAAGCGCCAGTCCATGCGCGCATCACCGCGTGCTCCGCCGTCCGCCGACGCCCCTTGTTACCTCACGCTAACGTCGATCCCAGGATAGAATGAAATTTCCACCCTGTTTGTTGCCGAGGCAGGTTCAATGCAAAGTGGCCGAACCCGGCACGGTGCTGTCGATACAAAATGCAAGGCGAAGCCGAAGCGACCTCCAGAACGTCACTCAGCGAGGCAAACACGCCGACTTCGGTCACCGCATCCCAGTGCACTTGATCGACACGAAGCCCATACGTCTCCCGGCTGATCACGAAGCTCGGTCCCACCGATCGTCCCCGTCGTCCGGCAGCACAACCAAAGTGGCTTCCTCGGCGCAGATGCCATCCAGGGCAACCGACCAATCCGGCGCGATCTCGGCCAGTCGCGTTGCACCAGCGCCAGATCTGCCTTGCCCAGCGGCGGAATCGGCACTGGGAAGGTTGTATCTAGGCTCGTCTGTTCAAAACGACGCTTGATCGCCATGACAATCTCCAGACGCTGCGACCGGATATCGCCGCCCAGGCCGAAGCCTGAACACCATCGTTGTCGCACAAGGCATCCACAAAAAAAAGTGTTTTTTAGCGAGAATTGAATTAATAAAGATACGAACAAGTTCGATAACATGTTCTAACGTCGCACCGAACGAGACGCCGCCGCCGAGCGCCGCGCCAGCGTCAGCACCGCATTCCGGCACAGCGCCTGATCCGGCCAACCGGTGCGCTTGCAACCGCGTTCCGCCTCGGCCAGCGCCGCCATCGCCGCTGTCAGCGTCGCGGACGGCCACAAACCCAGCGAACGCGTGAACGCTCCGACTTTCTGGTAGAAAACCGGCGGCCGCAGCCCCTTCACCGCATCGCCCGCCGGCAACCCGTGCTCATCCATCGCCAGCCGCGCCCGGTGCAACCGCTGCAAATGTCCCAGCGCGGCGCGCAGAACCTGCACGGGTGTGGCACCCTCGGCCACCGCCGCCTCCAGCGCCCGGTCGGCCGTCGCCACATCACCGGTGGTCGCGGCGAACAACGCGTCATCCAGCGACAGGCCCGCCAGATCGCCGACGCAGGTCATCGCCGCATCCAGATCGACCCGGTTTCCCGGCCCCACATACAGCGCCAACTTCTCCAGCTCCGCCCGCGTCGAAGCGCGATCGGCGCCGAGTTGCTGCGACAGCCAGGACAGCGCATCCGGCTCGACCCCGACGCCGTTGGCTCGCAGAGTCTCGCGGATCGTCTCTTCCAGCGCCCGCCCCTCCTCCGGGTAGCAGCCAATCGCCACGCCGTCCGCCGCAGCTTCCAGCACCGTCCGCAGTTTCGACCGCGACTGGATCGTCGGCCCCTCCAGCACCACCAGCGCCGGCGCCCGGCTCTTCAGCACCGTCTGGACGGTATCGGTCGCCGCGTCGGTCACGTCGCGCACGCGCACCACGCGCCGCCCGCCCATCAGCGACAAGCCGGCCGCTTCGTCCGGCAGTCGCTTGATCGCTTCCCGCGGCAGTTCCGAAACCAGGAACGGATCGTCCAACGACCCGGCCACGGCGCGCACCAATGCCTCCGCGCGGTCACGGATCATGCCGGCATCGTCGCCGAACAGCAGCACCACCCGACAGTCACCGGGGTCGCGCAGAAAGGCCCCGATCCGAGCCGGTGGCAGCTTCACCAGCCTTATCCGGTCTGCTTCGCCGCCTGCTGGCGGAACCAGATGGCGAGCCGGGTCGCGATCTGCGTCGCCACGTTCTCGGCGATGCGCTTCTGCTCTGCCTCGGTCTCAAGGTCGGAGGCGAAATATTGCGAGTCGAAGATGTTCACGTCATCCATGGCGCGCGCAGTGCCCGAGGCCAATACCGTCCGTTTGGTGTCATGATCGATCAGGGTCCAGCTCGCCGTGCCGATCAGCCTGAGCCTGGTGGCGATGGTGTCGTTCTCGATCGCGATGCCTTCGCCGGAGATCCCGAAGGACACAGTCAGATCGAAGGCCGAGGGCGTCCCCGAATCATTGCCAAACCGCTCCTGCAACGCCTGGCGCAGGACCTGCCCCGGCCGGTCGGGAATGATCTCCACGTAGACTGAGGCCAATTCCCGCTGCGCGACGCCCGGCTTGCCGGACGCGGTCGGCATATAGACCGGCTGGAACCCACAGCCGCTCAGCAGGCGCCGCAAGGGCCGCCAACGAACCCAGACACCAGACGGCGGCTAAGCGGCTGGTTCATCCGGCGACCACGAAGTTGACGATGCGGTTGGGCACATGCATGCGCTTGACGATGCGTTTGCCCTCCAGCGCCTTGGCGACGTTCGGATCGGCTTCCGCCGCCGCCAGCACGACGTCTTCCGGCGCGTTCGGCGCGACCTCGATCGTGCCGCGCAGCTTGCCCATCACCTGCACCGCGATGGTCACGCTTTCGGCCACCAGCAGCGCCGGTTCGGCCTCCGGCCATGCCAGTTCCGCGACCAGATGGCCATTGTCGGGGAACAGGCGGAGATACACCTCCTCAGCCAGATGCGGCATCATCGGGCTGCTCAGACGTGCCAGCATCTCCACCGCTTCCCGCCGCGCCCAGGCCAGGCCGGCTTCCGGAGCGGCCCGTTCGGCATCGGTGATGGCATTGGCCAGTTCGTACAGGCGAGCGACGGCGACGTTGAAGGCGAAACTCTCCAGCGCCTCGGTCACCGCGGCGATGCAGCGATGGGTGGCGCGACGCAGCGTGCGGCCCGCGGGGCCGAATCCGTCGGGCATCATCTCGGCGCGGACGCCGTCCAGCGCCTCGGCCAGACGGAAAACGCGCTGGGTGAAGCGGAACGCCCCGGCGGCGCCGGCTTCGGTCCATTCCATGTCGCGTTCCGGCGGGTTGTCGGACAGGATGAACCAGCGCGCGGTGTCGGCGCCGTAACGAGCGATGATGGCGCCCGGATCGATGGTGTTGCGCCTGGATTTGCTCATCGCCTCGACGCGGCCGACGGTCACCGGTTCGCCGGTCTCGCGATGCACCGCGGTGCCGTCGGGGCGCTTTTCGACCTCGTCCGGATAGAGCCAGCGGTTGTCCGCGGTCGCGGTAGGATTCGTGGTTCACCATGCCCTGGGTGAACAGCCCGGCGAACGGCTCCTCCACCGAGACGTGGCCGGTGTCCTTCATCGCACGGGTGAAGAAACGCGAATACAGCAGATGCAGGATCGCATGCTCGATGCCGCCGATATACTGGTCGACCGGCATCCAGTGATCGACCGCCGCCTTGACCATCGGCACGTCCGCGGTCGGCGAGCAGAAGCGGGCGAAATACCAGGCGCTGTCGACGAAGGTGTCGAAGGTGTCGGTCTCCCGCCGCGCCGGCTTGCCGCATATCGGACAATCGACGTGCTTCCAGGTCGGGTGGTGGTCCAGCGGGTTGCCCGGCTGGTCGAACGTCACGTCGTCCGGCAGGCGCACCGGCAACTGGTCGTCCGGCACCGGCACGACGCCGCAGGCGTCACAATGGATGATCGGGATCGGGCAGCCCCAATAGCGTTGCCGGGATACGCCCCAGTCGCGCAGCCGCCAGTTGGTGAACCCCTTGCCAACGCCCAGCTGTTCCAGCTATTCGATCGCGGCGCGCTTGGCGGCATCGACGTCCAGCCCGTTCAGGAAGCCGGAGTTGAAGATCGTGCCCGGCCCGACATAGGCCTCTTTGTCCAGTGAGAACGTGGCCGGATCGGCGCCGGGCGGCAGCACCACCGGCGTCACGCTCAGCCCATATTTCCGAGCGAAATCCATGTCGCGCTGGTCGTGGCCGGGGCAGCCGAAAATCGCGCCGGTGCCGTATTCCATCAGCACGAAATTGGCGATCCACACCGGGTAGGTGGCGCCCGGCGATGAACGGGTGCGTGACCCGCAGGCCGGTGTCGTAGCCCAGCTTCTCGCCGGTCTCGATGGTCGCTTCCGACGTGCCGCGGCTGCGGCATTCCGCCACGAATTTTGCCGCCTTCGGATCGCGGGCGCTGACGGCGGCGGCGAGCGGATGCTCGGGCGCGATCGCCAGGAAGGACATGCCGAACAGCGTGTCGGGGCGGGTGGTATAGACCTCGACCGAACCGATGCCGCCGGAGTCCGGCGCCGACAGCCCCGTCTTGTCGCCGGTTAAGCTGTCCGCCGAAAGGCTGAACGCCAACTTCGCGCCTTCGCTGCGGCCGATCCAATTGGCCTGCATCAGGCGGACGCGTTCCGGCCAGCGGTCCAGCTTGTCCAGCGCGTCCAGCAGGTCCTGGGCGTACTTGGTGATGCTCAGGAACCACTGGCTGAGCTGCTTCTTCTCCACCGGCGCACCGGAGCGCCAGCCCTTGCCGTCGATCACCTGCTCGTTGGCCAGCACGGTGCCGTCGACCGGGTCCCAGTTCACCCAGCTTTCCTTGCGCTCCACCAGGCCGGCGCGAAGGAAATCGAGGAACAGCTTCTGCTGATGGCGGTAGTATTCGGGCTGGCAGGTGGCGAACTCGCGCTCCCACTCCAGCGACAGCCCCATGCGCTGCAGTTCGGCGCGCATCGTGGCGATATTCTCGAAAGTCCACTTCGCCGGATGCACGCCGCGTTCGCGGGCGGCGTTCTCCGCCGGCAGCCCGAACGCGTCCCAGCCCATCGGGTGCATGACCGAGAAGCCCCGCGCCCGCTTGTACCGGGCGACCACGTCGCCCAGCGTGTAGTTGCGCACATGCCCCATGTGGATCTTGCCGCTGGGATAGGGAAACATCTCCAGCACGTAGTATTTCGGCTTGCCGTCGGTCGGCACATCGTCCACGCGGAAGCACGCCCGCTCGGCCCAGGCCTGCTGCCACTTCGGTTCGGCGGCGGCGAAATCGTATCGCGGGCCGGCTGACTGCACTTCCGCGGGGACCGCCGACTCCTGCCGCGGGGGGGTCACGGGGGTATCGTTCATGGCGGATGTATCGGGCGCGGCGCAGCGGCTGGCAAGTACGTTCGAACACGTCAGCTACGACACCATCGCATTCCCGTCAGAACGATCGCTGCAAAGCGAGCGGCCCGGGACGAATCGCTCGCAATTCCCGGGGATAAGTGGCCGACAACCGGTGCAACAGCGCCTCCGCCCGAGCCGTCAATGTCGCCAGCATTTGCCGCCGTCGGAGAGATTCGCCTGGCGCGGTGCCAGTCCCGCGTCAATCATGCGATCCCCCGGTTGCACCGCCGAGTTGTGCTGGATCAGCAGGTGGTCGGCGATCTCTCTGACGCCAACGCCGTCCGAACGCGCCAGCCCCTTGATCGCCGAGAAAGTGTGATGCTGACCCGGGATCAGACCGGCCGTTTTCGCCTCGGTCCCTTTACACTAGACGGCACCGGCTTGCTTCAGTTCACGGCTGAGCTGCTGCACGGCTCGGCTGCCGAACGCAACATGGAGCCGGCGGCGAAAGATAACGGCGAGCCAGTCCGGCCGATCCGGCAGCACACCTTCTGCGATGAGCAGGTCTGTCTCGTCAGCAATTGCCTTATTGATCCGCTCCACGATGTCATCAGAGAGCTCGTGGCCCGCAAACGCCTTGACCCGAGCGTTAAGCCGCGCCGTGGCCAAGATTTCCCTGTCGGTGACCTTCGCCTGAGTTTCAAAAAGCAGCTTTTGCAAATCAGCCACGGGTACGTTCTTCTCCGCCACTGTCTATGCACCGGTCACACGGTGGAAGACAGCGGGAAAAACCGACGATCGCCAGGTCCGGTTATTTTGTCCATTTCACCGGCCGCGCCGGCGGGTGGGCTCGGAGCACCTCCTCATTGATCTCAGCGCCCCAGCCTGGGCCGGTCGGGATTAGCAATTCACCTGCCTCGATCACCGGCGGCTTGCTGACCAAATCGTCCTTCCAGGGCACATCCTCGATATCGATCTCCATCACCCGGAAATTCGGGATCGCCCGCACACAGATGCGCGCTCATCAGCGAACCGAGATGGCCGTTGAAGTTATGCGGCGCCACGTTGACCTCATAAGCGTCCGCCATGGCGGCGATTTTGGCAGATTCGAGGATCCCGTTCCAGGCCACGTCGATGATCGCGACATCGACCGACTGTTGTTCCAGGTATGGCCGGAACTGTCGCCTTCCATACAGCGACTCGCAGGAGGCGATACGGGTACGAGCGCTGCGCCGGATGGTCGCCAGCGCGGCTGGGTCGTAGCTGTCAATCTCCAGCCACACCAGGTCGAACGGCTCCAGCGCCTGCGCCAGGCGGATATAGCCCTCGGTCTTGAAGTTGAAGTTGAGGTCGAGGTGCAGCCCCACCCCAGGCCCGGCGCCGCTTCGGAACGCCCCCAGTTCGGCGGTGATCGCATCCACCAGCGGACGGTCGATGTTCAGTGCTGGCCAGCCGTCACCGTTAAAGCCGGGCATGTGGATACGTGGAGTTGGGCCATCGAACAGCATGATGTTGGTCTTCAGACCTTTGAAGCCGCGCGCCGCGACCTCGGCTCCGGCCCGCTCAACGTCGGCCAGCGAGCGGATCGGGTCGAATCCGGTCCAGGCCTTGATCCGGTCGGCGAAACTGACCCGCCAGGTGCCGCAATGTGACCAGTAGAGGCGCAGCCGGTCGCGCACCGGGCCACCCAACAGCTCATACACCGGGATGCCAAGCGCCCTCGCCTTGATGTCGACGAGCGCGTTTTCGATGGCGGCGATTGCCTGTTGGTTGATGCCGTAGGGGGTTTGGCGGGTCAGGCCGTGCAGGAAGGCGGTGATTTTCTCGACAGGTCGCGGATCCATGCCGATCAGCCGCTCGCTCAGTCGCCCGATGACACCACTCAGGCCCTCGGCACCGAAATTCTCCATGAACTCCGACCAGCCGACGAGGCCTTCGTCGGTGGTGATCTTCAGAAACGAGAAATCGCGCCAGCCGGCGTTGCAGTGCAGGTCCTCGATCTTTGCTATCCGCATGGCGTCCATCCCCTTCACGTCGCGGCAATGCTAGAGCCGATCGCTTGAGCTTCCAAGGAAGGGCAATCACGCGGCGCGAGCGGCGCTTGGTGCTGCCGCCTGCCGCTGGGCTCGTTCGCCGTGGGCAATCCTGGACGGAATGGCGCTGGAGATAGCCAAGCGCCGACTGCGAAGCGATGGGGATACGGCAGGTTCCGTCAAATCCGAGCGCGTCCCTGGACCGAACCATAGCACCGCGCAAGGCGCCATATGCGGGACATCACAGGTCGACGACGATTTCGACCCGGCGGGACTCGATCGGCATCATTTCAAACGGCACCGCACCTCGGGACTGGATGCGTACCCGGCCTTCAGCCACGCCTGTGGCCACCAGGCCATCGGCTACGTTTTGCGCCCGCGCCTGGGCAAGAATGTGATTGAATTCGACTGAACCCGTATCGGGGGCAGCGAAACCGAGCACTCGTACGGATGCTGATGGATTGGAACGCGCCACGTCGGCTGCCTGCTGAATGACAGACCTAGCACTATCGTCCAGCCCCGCACTGTCGGCATTGAAGAAAACCACGAAGCGTCGTGGGTCTCCGCCCGAAGAAGCGCACGCAGAAATGCCGGCCGAAATCGATAGAACAAGAAACAGGCGGCGGTACAAGGGCGTCCCCGTTTAATGGTTGGGCCATGATCAGGGCAGCATAGGGCTGTCGATGTCAATCTGCTTTCGACCCCGCGATGTTCGATGTCAGGCTATGGGCGCTGTGCCGTTCCCTCACGCGCGTGGACTCTCCGACAACTCCTCGTAATTTCTCCCCGCGAGTGCTGCGATACTGACACCCGAGGAGATCCGTGCTTGCCACGGCACCGGCCTCTCCTTCGGAGCCGAGGGCCGATCATCATGACCAGCGGCGCCATCGGCGTGATAGCGTTCCCAGCTCGGTCAGTGGACCCCTAAGGCGATGAGGGCCTGCCCCAGTTCCTTGTCGAAACCATCGATGTGGCGGAGCAACCATTCCCGCAGATAACGCAGGATCAAGCTAATACTCGGCAGGTCGTCCTCCACCTCCAGGTTTCCAATGTCATCGAGCAAACGACGATGGGCGTTGCGGTGAGGTTCCAGGCTTGCCAACCGATGATCCACCATCAGCCGTTCTTCGGTTGCGAAATGGAGCCGGGCATAACTGATCAGGGCCTGCAGGTTGGCCAAGGTTGCTGCTGCGTCAGTGCCGTCCGTCAGCTCGACGGAGAGCATGTCGATCAGGTCGCCGAGATGGGCATGCTGACTGTCGATTTCCTCAATCCCCACCGAATGGGCGACACTCCAGGTAGGCGTTGGCACCAAGGAGGTGTCGACGGCAAACCGTTCTGTTGCCCATTGGAACTGGTTCTTCCCGGCGCGCTTCGCTCTGAGCAACGCTGCGTCCGCGGTCGCCATCAGCGAATCGACCGAGGTGGCGTGTTCAGGGAATGCGGCGATACCGATGCTGACGCCGACAGTCACCTGGTAAGCTCCCAAGTCCAGCGGCTCCTTCAACGCTTTGATCATGCGCTCGGCCACAACCGCGGCAGACGGGGTGGCATCCAGCCGCGTCAACAGTACGGCAAATTCATCGCCGCCGAGCCGAGCCAATGTATCTACGTCCCGGATGCAGCGCTGGAAACGCCGTACCGCCAGTTGAAGGACGGTATCACCGGCATCGTGGCCGTGCGCATCATTGACCGCTTTGAATCCGTCGAGGTCAATCATCAGCAATGCAAACACGAGATTGGAGCGCCGCGCGCTCAGCAGCAACCGGTGCAACCGGTCGGCAAACAGGGCACGGTTCGCCACACCAGTGAGAGTGTCCGTGAAAGCCAGATAGCTCAATCGCTCGTCGTGACGGTGCCGTTCCGCCATATGAGACGCAAATACAATCACAACGCATTCGCCATCAAGCACGGCGCCCTCCAACTCGAGCTTGACATCGGGCGTGGTATCAGAACCCCGTCCGTCCACGCCCCAGTAGGTGGTCGGCTGGTGTTCGGCGGTTGCGAGCGCCTCATCCAGCCGGTCCATAACGTCGGCGACGATGTCGCTGAGCAACACACCCGTCAGCGACCCAGGTGCGTGAAATTCCGCGAGGAACGCCGGATTGGCAAAAACAATCTGTCCATCGCGAATGACAGCCAGTGGAACGACATGGCTGTTCGCCAGGAGTGCGCCCAGCGCCAGCGGACCGATCTGGTCGCCCCCCACGCTGGAGGCATTATTTCTCATCGAGTTCCCAAGGGTTCCCAGTCTGGCGAACCGATATATCGGCCAAGCGTTAAGATCTGGTTAAGCGTCGCGACCGGGCTGATGGCGTGAAGCGCCGTTTCGCATTCCTTTGGAATGCCACGTTCTCTCCGTCCTAATCGTCAGTCGCCGAACTGTCCGGGCAGTCTCGGGCTGTCAACAGATGAGCCAAGGCGGCGAAGCATATCGCAGAAACCAGCCGACAGGAGACATGAGTTCTTTCAAAACGCCCCACAAGAATTGTCTGTACGCAAGGCACGCCACGAGGCCTCACGATCCCTGCAGCGCCTCCCAAACCTTCGCCGGCGTCAGCGGCATCTGCAGCCGGCTCGCGCCTGTCGGCGTGCCCGGCGCGCGCCAGCGCGTCGACGACCGCGTTGACCACCGCCGGCGTGGCGCCGATCGTGCCGAGTTCGCCGACGCCCTTGACGCCCAGCGGATTGTTCCGGCACGGCGGTGGACTGATCCAGCACATGCACGAAGTCGCCGATGATGTCGGCGCGCGGCATGAAGTAGTCCATCATGCTGGCGGTCATCACCTGCCCGGACCCTGCTCGTAGAGCATGTGCTCGCCCAGCGCCTGGCCGATGCCCTGCACCGCGCCGCCGTCGAACTGGCCGCGCACGATCATCGGATTGACCACGCGGCCGACGTCGTTGACCGAGACATAGGAGACGATCTCGACCGCGCCGGTGTCCGGATCGACCTCGACCTCGCAGATATGGCAGCCGTTCGGCCAGCTCGGGCCGTTCACCGTGCTGGTCGAGTCGACGTAGATGCGCCGGTCGGGCTGGCGCGCCGCCAGCTCGAACAGGCCGATGCCGCGGTCGGTGCCGGCGATGCGGAACATGCCCTCGGCATATTCGATATCGGCGGCGGCCGCCTCGAGCGCCTCGCCGGCGAGGTCGCGGCCGTTCGCCACCGCCGTCTCGGACGCGTGGTTGATCGCCGAGCCGGCGGTGAACAGCGAGCGCGAGCCGGCGCTGCCGAAACCCTGAGCCGCGATCGGTGTCGCCCATGACGATGCGGATCTTTTCGATCTGGCACGCCGAACACGTCGACGACGAGCTGCGCGTAGGAGGTCGCGATGCCCTGCCCCATCGGCATCGTCGAGGCATAGACCTCGATCTCGCCGTCGCCGGAGACCGCGACGGTGACGCGCTCCTCGAACACGTTGCCGCCGGTCCATTCGAGGAACGAGGCGAGGCCGCGGCCGCGCAGCTTGCCGCGCGCCTTCGACTCGGCCTCGCGGCCGGCGAAATCGTCCCATTTGGCCAGCGCCAGCGCCTGCTCGAGGATCGAGCCGAAATTGCCGCGAATCGTAGACCTGCCCCATCGCGTTGGTGTAGGGCATCTGCTCCGGCGCGATCAGGTTGCGGCGGCGGATTTCGGCCGGGTCGAGGCCCAGCTTGTCGCGCCGCGGCGTCGAACAGGCGCTCGATCAGATAGATCGCCTCCGGCCGCCCGGCGCCGCGATAGGCGGCGGTCGGCGCGGTGTTGGTCAGCACCGCGTCGAAATCGAAATCGATGGTCCGGATGTCGTAGATGCTGGTCGAGACCCAGGGCCCGATCAGCAACTGGATGATGATCCCGACCGTGCTGGCGTAGGCGCCCATGTTGGCGAGCGTGCGGACGCGATAGGCGAGCACCTTGCCGTCGGCGTCGAGCGCGAGTTCGGCGTGGCTTTCGACGTCGCGGCCGTGGGTCGCCGACAGGAACTCGTCGAGCCGCGTCGGCGTCCATTTCACCGGGCGCCTGAGCTGGCGCGCCGCGTAGGCGACGACGATGTCCTCGGGATAGAGGCCGGTCTTCATGCCGAAGCCGCCGCCGACATCGCCGACGACGACGCGGATCTTCTCGGTCGGAAGGCCGAGCACGCTCGCACAGCGTGTCGCGCGCGCCGGACGGCATCTGGCTGGACAGACGCAGCGTCAGCCGGTCGGTCGCCGCGTCGTAGCTCGCCAACGCGCAGCGCGGCTCCATCGGCGTCGGCGCCAGGCGCTGGTTGACGAGGTCGAGCGTGACGACATGCGCCGCGCGCGGCGAAGGCGGCGTCGGCGGCCGCGGCGTCGCCGTGCTGCATCTGCGCCGCGATGTTGCCGGTCGCGGCCGGCCAGACCAGCGGCGCGCCCTCGGCGGTCGCCTCGGCCAGCCCGGTCACGACGGGCAGTTCCTCGTATTCGACGACGATCGCCTCCAGCGCGTCCTTCGCCTGTTCGGCCGTCTCGGCGACCAGCGCGGCGACCGCCTCGCCGACGAAGCGCACGACGCTCGTCCGCCAGCGCCGGACGCAGCGGCGTGGCGCCCGGCGAGCCGTCCGGGCGCTGGAACATCGGCGCGAGCGGCAGCGGCTTGACGCCGGCGGCGACCAGATCGGCGCCGGTCAGAACCGCGAGGACGCCCGGCATCGCCGTCGCCGCGGCGGCATCGATCGAGACGATGCGGGCATGCGCGTGCGGCGAGCGCAGGAACGCAAGATAGGTCTGACCCGGCAAGCGAGAAGTCGTCGGTGAAGCGGCCGGCGCCGGCCAGCAGGCCCGCGTCCTCGATCCGCCGCACCTCGCGGCCGCTGCCGAAACGCCCTATTGTCGATCCGTCTGGCATAGCTTTCCTCTTGTCTCGATGTCGAACGGGACATCACGGGCAGCGGGTCATGCTGCAATGCACTATCTAAGGCAGTTAGAGGGCGGTGGGAAATCGGCTGCTCCGTACAGACACCAAGATGCCGGCCCTTGGGTGCACCGTTCGACCAGCACTCCCGGCAAGGTCGGGCAACACGGCGGCGATTTCCTGATACTGCAGAGCCACGAGAGACCAAAAAAATCTCCGAAAGCAGAATTCCCTAGACCATCATGCTAAATATCGTCATTTTGGCGCCTCTATATGGAAAAATAAACTCCTTCGTGCATTAGTTCTTCGCCCGAGGAGAAGGATTAGATATGCGCTCGCCGCTCATTCCGATGTCTGCACGATCGACTGTTCGTTCTATGGCGCCAATCAGCGTCGGCTGCGCATCCCTTCCGTCACAGCGATCCTCGGGGCCGCCTGAGCCTGATCTAGGGCACCTCCCCCGGAAGTGGTTTGTTTGGGTGGTCTGCTTTCTGCTGCTCGATTCGGCCCAACCGTCCGCGTATGGTGAGGAGGCGCTCGATATTCGGCTGCCTTCGCTGGCCCAACTGGACCCGCCGCCCCCTCCCATCGACCAGGGTTCGCCACAAGCCCAAGCTCGGGCCGGAGGCTTCATCGGGACGTTAGATGCCATCATCGCTAGCTTGGATGCTTATGCGGCGTCGGCACGGGCGACGCAGCCTAGCTGGTCCACCCCACTGACTACCACCACCGGGCTGCTGGAACGACGGTTTCGTTTCGACTTTTCCCAACAGCATTCGGGCAATGGCACCAACACCTCGGTGATTGATTTAAACAAAAGTCTGGAATTGATCGTCGCCGATACCACCGAGATCCAGATCGGACCGCCACCGTACGATGTCCGCTCCGGCGTAGCCGGCACGGGTCGAACCAACAAAGGCGCAATTCAGTCTCTGGCGGGGTTCAACGACTGGCCATTTTTCCGTGTCAAGCAGCGTCTGCTAAGCAGCCCCGAAAGCGAGGGCGACTACGTCTTGTCCGCCCTGTTTCAGATTCAGGCGCCATCAGGTATCCAGCGCCTGACCAACAACTCTTGGGAGTATATCCCCTCGCTGGCAGGCGGCAAAGGCTGGGGCAATTTTGATATCCAAGCTGTAGTCTCGACACCCCTGCCTGCATCACATCGGGACATCATCGGTTATCAGATACAGACCAATGTCGCTTTTCAATACCGCGTGCAGAAACTGGTTCCCGAACTGGAGGTGAACTGGACCTACTACGCAACCGGCCAACGCGGCGGGCTGAACCAGGTCTTTCTGACGCCGGGTATACTGTTTGGGCGCTTCAAGCTAACCGATACGATGTACCTCACGGCCGGAACCGGCTATCAGGTCGCGGTCTCGCCAGACTACCGCGCCAAGCCTCTCACACCGGCCTACGACCACGCATGGCTCTTTACCACCCGGGTAGGTTTCTAAATCACGGTTTGCCAGGAGATGCAAATTTGTGATCTAATTTATTGATTTTGTTGGTGGAGCCGAGGGGAATCGAACCCCTGACCTCCTGAATGCCATTCAGGCGCTCTCCCAACTGAGCTACGGCCCCGACCGATGAGGCAGGGGGTATAGCCACCCTGCTGACCTTGATCAAGGGCAAGCGCGCGGAAATTCCAAAGCATTTTTCGCAGCGGCGGACGACCCGAGAGTACCGCTGAAACACGTTGGGGCGACAACCAACAACCGATGAACGCATCGCGTCGCATGATACTCGATACGGGGTGAGCGATTTGGAGAGAGGAGCCGATGTGGGGCGAGCAGGCAGATAGGCACCAGCGCACCAGAGGTCGCCGCGATATTAATACGATTGAATACCAAAATACTTTCAAAATATTTTCTCGCCCTTATATTAATTGATCTAAATCTCGTAAAATGCCTGTCACCGTCGACAAACTTGTGAGTTTGTCTTCGCGGCTGAACGATGAGTATTATAACTAGGTGAAGGCATCGACATCACCCTGACTTGGCCGATCGATGCCTGTAATGGCAACAGGCAGGCTCAACATTTGCGCTGGCTTCCCCGCCTCGGTGAGTCGTCCGCGACCGATCGCACCGGATACGCTCAGGTGGCGATTGTGCTGGGCGTTGTTGCGTGGCTGTTTGTCCTCGACGTAATTGTTGCCACTCCGTTCGAAACGGCGCGGGACTGGGTCTTCGACGCCTACCAGGGCCAATGGCCGCCCGTCCGATCATCGTCGCGAACGGTCGTTGTGGAGATTGACGAAGAGTCGAATCCGCCGATTTGGACAATGGCCCTGGCCGCGCGATCTGCTGGCTACCCTGTTGACCCAGTTGCAGGGGGCGAGCGTGGTGGGCATTGATCTACTTATGCCTGACGCCGATCGGCTTTCCCCCGACGACCTGATCAGGCGATACAATATTCGGCTGCCTGCACTGGGCGACGCGCTGTTGGCGCTCCCATCATCTGATGAGGCATTGGCGAGGGCCATTCGGGCACAGCCAACGGTGCTGGCAATGACCGTCGATGATCGGGAAAACCCGGGGCCGACCGCGCCGGTGCGGATAAATCCGGTGCGGGAACAAGGGGATCTGGCTGGAGTGGCACTTCTGCACGGCGCGGAGGCAGCCTGGCCGCTTCCGATTTTGATGCAAGCGGCGCGCGGCGCCGGCATTGTGTCGGCATCCTTGGAGACCGACGGGGCGCTTGAAAAGCTGCCGGTGGTGACCGAGGTGCACGGCACCCTTCTGCCAGGCTTCGCGGCGGAACTGATGCGGGTGGCACTCAATTCCGAATCGATTGTCCTTAAAGCCCAGCTTGGAATACCGTCTGCCGTTTCGATCGATGGGTTGACCTTCCACATTGACCCGTCAGGCGACGTTCGACCGCGCTTTGTCGGTCCTGCCCGGCTGTCAGCGATCAAGGCACATCAGTTGCTGGATCCGGGCGCCCAGCGCGTTACGCTGGAGGGAAAGATTGTCGTCATTGGCGTGACGGCGCAGGGTCTGGGCAAGTCGTTTCGAGTACCCCCAGGCACACGAGAGTCCAGTCCGGCGGTTCAAGCGGAGACAGTCGAGAGTGTGCTCGCAGGCGATACTTTGTGGCGTCCATTCTGGGCGAGCCCAGGCGAACGCGTAGCCGGACTCGGCCTGGGTTTGGCAGGCGGTCTGCTGTTGGGGCGAATCCGCTACCGGGCTTACGTCCTGATGCTGACTGGCGTTTTGCTCGCGCTGATAGGCGGCTCGGTGTGGGCGTTCCGCCATCACGGCATTCTGCTGGATTGCGTCTTTCCAGGTTTGTGCCCCCTTGTCTCGGGTTTGGCGGCATCGACCGCCCGCGTTGGCATCGAGGTTGCGGCGCAGCGGAAGCACAAAGCAGAACTGGCAATCGAGCGGGCTCGCAGGGCCGCGGTCGAACGGGAATTCTCGTTGCGGACCGAGGTGGAGACGCTGCGCCAAAACCTCGCTTTCGCAGTGGACGCCGCCGGGCTTGGGGTTTGGGATGCAGATTTGCGCAGCGGTGTCTGGCACCATTCCCCCCGGCTCGACACAATTCTGGGCCTCACCACGCGACCATCGCGATGGAGCCCGGACGTTCTGCTCAACTGCGTGGTGGCGGAGGACCGAGCGACAGCCGCGCGTGGCCTGGCCGAAGGCCAAGCCTCCGGCTCTCTGCAATTGGAGTGCGGGATCAGGCGTCAGGATGGATCTCGCGGCTACATTCACATTCTTGGCCGATCTTGGAAAGATGCCGACGGCGTGGCGAACCGCGTGGCGGGTGTGGTGGTTGACATCACCAAACAGCGGGAATTGGAACTGCGCTTGCGCCAGGGGGAGAAGATGCAGGCGATCGGCCTTTTGGCGGGCGGTGTGGCGCACAATTTCAACAATCTGCTGACCGTGGTGCTCGGCAATCTGGAATTGGCGTCCGGCAAGGTGGATGCTTCGGGCAGAACCGGTCTGTTGATTGGCAACGCCATCGAAGCCGCGCACAAGAGCGCTGCTATCGCGCGCCAACTTCTGGCATTTGCCCGGCTGCAGCCGCTGAATCCCAAACCGGCTGATGCGGCAGAGCTTCTAAAGGGGATTTTCCTTCCGCTGTGCAATGCGTTGCCCGCGACTGTCCACCCCCATCTGGAGATGGCGCCGGATCTGGGCACCATTAGGATCGATCCGGTGGATTTCGAACTGACACTGCTTAACCTCGCAATGAATGCCCGCGACGCGATGCCGGGAGGTGGGCACCTTATCCTCCATGCGTTCAGTCAAGACATATGCGATAACCGGCTGGGCCTTGACGGTTATTTCCTGGTTGTTGAGGTGAAGGACGACGGCGAAGGAATGTCGCCGGAAACCGTATCGAATGTCTTCGAGCCGTTCTTCACAACGAAACCTGTCGGCCACGGCACCGGTCTCGGATTGAGCCAGGTGCACGGGTTCGCCCATCAGTCCGGCGGAGCGGTTGAAATAGAGAGTGCGCGGGGGCGGGGCACCTGTGTAAGGCTTTACCTGCCCTTGACGAAACAAGAACCGCTGCCGAGCGAGGCGCGGCAGCGGGAGGTGTCATCGTGATAGCAATTAAGTACAGGAGCCGCGTGGGCCTGTTGTGCAGCGGGTTCCTGACACTATGGTGCGCAACCGCGCTCGCCCAGGATACGGTTATCGGCTATGTCAAAACGGCGGAGGGATGGGGGACCGTGACGCACGGCCAAACAACGTATGCTGCGTCGGTGGGCTGCCCCATCTTTGTGGGCGACACCCTGCGGACGTTCTGGAATGGCAACATCGGCGTAACCTTCAAGGACGATACGCGCATTTCGCTGGGTCCATCCACACGGGTGACAATACCAAATTTCGTGTTCAGTCCCGCCGAGCAGCACTACGGTTTTGTGCTCCGGCTTATTGCCGGAACGATGCAATATCTCTCCGGGTTGATGGCAAAGCTGTCGCCCAATTCCATGAAGATCGAGGAGCCGAACGCAACGATCGCTGTTCGTGGCACGCGGTTCCTGGCGAGAGTGGAGCCCTGACCGATGTGGCGGCGTGTCTTGGCTCTGAGCCTGATGGTAGGGCTGAACGCCTGCGGATTGCCGTCCAACGTGGTCGTGCTGATCCCGGATGAGGCTGGAACGGTCGGCAGGATCTCCGTCGAGCGGGACCATGCAAAGGACGAATTGTCTGTCCCGTATACGGCCGAGGAAACCGATGCACAGGGAAAGGCGCTGGGCGTGTTCGCGACTGACGAGAAAACAGTCGATGCCGCGTTCTCCGGCGCGTTGGCTGGCACGCCGCGCAAACCGGTCATCTACGTGATCTTTTTCCTCAATGGCCAGACCGTGCTGGACCCTCGCTCGGTCGATACGCTGAACGCGACGATCACGGCGGCCCGCACAACGCAATTTGCTGATATCAGCGTCGTGGGAAATTCAGAACTCCGTTGGCAATGACGATACAAACCTTGTGCTGTCGATGTTTCGAGCGCAGACTATTCGCTCTGCACTGGTCAGTGGCGGGGTGTCGCCTTCCGTAATCGACGTCGGCTATCACGGTGCTAACAATCCGCGCGTACCCCGGCCGCGCGGCGTGCCGGAGCCAGAAAATCGAAGGGTGGAAGTCACAATTCGTTAGCGCCAGAGCGAAACAATTGGGTCGCTGGTGAGGAGCCGTCTGCGATGCGGGTGCCAAACCGGCACCGGGATCGGTGATCCGTGGCCTTTTGTGTCGGCGGGCTTCTGCCTACCACGATGAGAGCAGGGCGGCGACCAGTCCCAAGGGCTCAGCGGGGACCGACGCGCCGCCAGAAGGACCAGTATAGAGGCTGGCGGCCTGCCTGAAGTGCCTTCGCTTCGTAGCGTGTTGCTGGCCATCCATCCGGTCTGCTGGTTGCGGGTTCGCCGGCGGTGAACTCGGCTTGTGCCCCCATCACGTCGCGCACCCAGGCCTGATAGGTTGGATCGTCGCTCGCCACGCGCCACTCGGCGCCAGGCTTCAGCACCCGCGCCAGTAGCGGCAGCATTGCCGGGTGGACAAAGCGCCGCTTGGCATGGCGAGCCTTCGGCCATGGGTCCGGGAACATAAGGAACAACCGGTCGAGGCAGGCATCCGGCAGGGTGCGCAGCAGAATCCGGGCGTCTTCGGCCCAGAGGAGAAGGTTGGGGGGAAGGGGAGCGCTGGCTTCCTCGCCCTCGGGCACCAGGGCGGACAGCAGCGAGCAGATGCCGTTTTCGAACACCTCGCAGGCGATCAGCGTCGCTGCGGGATGGGCGCTCACCTGCGCCAGCGCGTGTTCACCGCTGCCGAAGCCGACTTCGAGCCATAGAGGGCCGTCGGGCAACGTGGCGGGCACTGCCAACCGGGGGAGCGTCACATCCAGCAGGCGCTCCTGACGCGGGCGCAGCTTGTGACCGCGCGCGCGTCCGTAGAGCCGATCCGGCGGCGGCTTTACCGCCCGAACGCCGCCTTCAAGGCCGGCACCAGATCCGTCTTTTCCCACGTGAAGGTGCCCTTCGCCTCGTCCGGTTCGCGCCCGAAATGGCCATACGCCGAGGTTGGCACGTAAATTGGCCGGTTCAGATGCAGATGCTCGCGGATACCCCGTGGGGACAGGTTCATCAGGTCTCGAAGTGTCTTCTCAAGGCGGGATTCATCCACGTCCATGCCGGTTCCCTGCAAGTCCACATAGACCGACAGGGGACGAGCAACGCCGATCGCGTAGCTGATTTGCAGAGTGCAGCGGTCGGCCAAGCCAGCGGCAACGACGTTCTTCGCAAGATACCGGCAAGCATAGGCGGCGGAACGGTCGACCTTGGTCGGATCCTTGCCGCTGAACGCTCCGCCGCCATGGGGTGATGCGCCGCCATAGGTATCCACGATGATTTTGCGACCGGTCAGGCCGCAATCCCCATCTGGGCCGCCAATGACAAAATTGCCCGTCGGGTTCACGTGGAATTCTTCTTCAGCACACATCCAACCCTTTGGCAGGATGCTCTCCACCAGCGGCCACAACAGGCGCTTGATCTCGGCCTGCTCCATTCCGGCGTCGTGCTGGGTGGAAACCACGACGGATGTGGCGCCGACCGGCTTGCCGTCGACGTAGCGCAGGGTGACCTGGCTTTTGGCGTCTGGCGCCAGCCCCTTCACGGAGACGTCCCCTGCCTTCCGCAGATCGCGCATCGTGCGCAGAATTTCGTGCGAATAGTACAGCGGTGCCGGCATCAGGGTGTCGGTTTCCCGACAGGCATACCCAAACATGATGCCCTGGTCGCCGGCGCCCTCGTCCTTGTTGCCGGCGCTATCGACGCCCTGAGCGATATCGCTCGATTGCGAGTGCAGATGAACTGCAACGTCAGCAGTGGCCCAATGGAAGCCCTCCTGCTCATAGCCGATGTCGCGGATGGCCATACGTGTCAGATGCGTCAGCAGTTCCGGCGTGACCGTCTCCGGCCCACGGGTTTCGCCGGCCAGAACGACACGGTTGGTGGTGACGAGCGTTTCACAGGCGACACGGGCATAGGGATCGGCGGCCAGGAAGGCGTCCAGAACCGTGTCGCTGATCCGGTCCGCAACCTTGTCCGGGTGGCCCTCGGAAACCAATTCCGAGGTGAACAGAAATTCGCCCGTATCCCGCATTGGGTGATGTCTCGCGTCGCTATAGGTTACAGCCGGCCAAGGGGCGGCCTCTGGCGGGATGCCAAAGTCGCCGGTGTGTGGCGGAAAGCACCGCTAGGGTCAAGCATTCAAGCCATGCGGCCCATGCCGAGAACGTCCATCATGGAATAGAGGCCGGGTGGTTGCGACACCGCCCATAAGGCCGCCCGCACCGCGCCGGTCGCGAACGTCCGGCGGTCAAAGGCTCGGTGGGTCAATACGATATGCTCGCTGGCGGCGGCGAAGATCAGGCTGTGCTCGCCGACGACCTGGCCGCCGCGCAGGGCGGCAAACCCGATGGCTCCGGTCTTGCGGGCACCGGTGTGGCCGTGGCGGCCACTTTCGATGACATCGTCCAGTTTAACCCCGCGACCCTTGGCGACCGCGCGTCCCATGCCGATGGCCGTGCCGGATGGCGCATCGACTTTCTGGCGATGATGCATCTCGACGATTTCGGCGTCATAGGCGTCGGCGGGCAGGGCGGCGCCCATGCGTTCGGCGAGAGCCAGCACCAGGTTGACCCCAGCAGAAAAGTTTGACGCATAGACGACAGGGATGCGGGTGGCGGCTTGTTCCAGGGCGGCCTCGTCGGCAGCGGACAGGCCGGAGGTGCCGAGGATCCAGGCTTTGCCCGAGGCTGCCATGGTCTGCGCCGTGGCCTGCGCCGTGGCGGCATTGGTGAAGTCGATGACGGCATCGGAGGCTGTGGCGAGCGAGGCAAGGTCGGGGTTGCTGCGGCTCGTGCCGCCGCTGAGAGTGGCGCCGGCGGTTCGGACTTCCTCGGCCAGCAGTTGGCCCATGCGGCCGGTGATCCCGGCGATGCCGATGCGTGTGGTCATTTGCGTCTCCCCTGCTGCGCCGATCCGCGGAGCCTGCATCGGGACGGCTAACCGCGTCCAGTGGACGGAAAACGTTTCCGGTTTAGATGCTACGCGTGCGGTGGCGGGAGATCGTCAAATTCGCTGGATCAACGCGCGGCCCGTTCTGCCAACGGATCTGATCGATGGCGCGCTTTGCCGCTGGCGAGTTGGGTCCGAACCGATCGAGTTGCGACGCTGAAGGCAGATTTTGGTCGTCTCTCGGATTGGTCTCACGGCGGAGGGATTCCGCCGGACGGTGGGTGAGCGATTTGTGCCGGCCCGCTAGAACGTGCCTGGTCCGCAACGGCGTAGACCGCGCGTTTTGGCGTCCAAGGGCGGCTTATGGCGCCCGAGCCGGCGCCGAGATCCTATCCCCGGCCGCCTTCGAAGAACGCCGCCACCTTGGCGAAGAAACCTTCATGGTCGGGGCTGCCTTTGCTGCCCTTGATCGCCTCGGCCTCGAACGCTTCCAGCAGTTCCCGCTGCCGTCGGTGACAGGTTCTGCGGTGTCTCGACTGCGACCTGGATGAACATATCCCCGCGCGCGGCGCTGCGCAGGACCGAGAACCCCTTGCCGCGCAGCCGAAACTGATCGCCCGTCTGCGTCCCGGCGGGGATTTTTACCTTCGCCCGCGACCCGTCAATCACCGGCACCTCGATATCGTCGCCGAGGGCGGCCTGGGTCATCCGCAACGGCACGCGCATCAGGATATTGGCCTGCTCGCGCTGGAAGAACTCATGCGGCCGGATCGAGACATGCACGTACAGGTCGCCGTTCTGCGCGCCCTGACCGCCGGCCTCGCCCTCTCCGGACAGGCGGATGCGCGTGCCGTCCTCGACCCCTGCCGGGATCGGCACAGACAGGCTGCGCTCGCGCTGCACGGTGCCGGCGCCTTGGCAAATCCGGCACGGATTACGGATCACCCGTCCCTGACCGCCGCAGGTCGGGCAGGTCGCTCGATCAGGAAGAAGCCCTGCTGCCTCCGGACCTTGCCCGCACCCTGGCAGGTCGGACAGGTCTCCGCGGCACGTCCCTTGTCCTGCGATCCGGTGCCTTCGCAGCTTTCGCATTTCACCCGCGTCGGCACCCGCAGATTGATCTTGGTGCCGCTGAACGCCTCGGCCAGGTCGATCTCGACTCCCTGCCGCAGGTCGGCCCCGGTGCGGGTGCGCTGGCCGCCGCGCCGGCCCATGCCGAACATCTGGTCGAAAATATCGCCGAGGTCGCCGCTGGCGGAGAAATCGAAGCCGCCCATGCCGGCGCCGGCGCCATTGCCCCTTGCTCGAACGCTGCATGGCCGAAGCGGTCATAGGCGCTGCGCTTCTGGTCATCCTTCAGCACATCGTAGGCTTCGTTGACTTCCTTGAACCGCACCTCGGCCTGCTTGTCGCCGGGGTTGCGGTCAGGGTGAAATTGCATGGCGAGCTTGCGGTACGCCTTCTTCAGGTCGTCCGCGCTCGCGTTCTTCGCCACACCCAGCGTGGCGTAATAATCCTGCTTGGCCATCTCAGCCCTTTATAGCGTGGCGCGCTCCCGGAGCGCCCCAAAAATCCATCGCCCAAAAACAGAAATCGCGCCCGCCTTCAGAAGAAGCGCGGGCGCGACCCCTCATTTCAGTCGAAGCCCGTAATCAGGCCGACTTTTTCTTCTTGTCGTCGACTTCCTCGAACTCGGCGTCGACGACCTTGTCATCACCCGGGGCTTGCGGGCCGGCATCCGCCGCCCGGTGGCGGCTGCTGCGCAGACGCGGCTTCGGCCTTGTACATCGCCTCACCGATCTTCATCGCCGCCTGGCTGAGCCGGTCGGCCGCCTGCTTCAAGGCTTCCGTGTCGGTGCCTTCCAGCGCCGACCTCGCGGCCGCGATGGCAGCCTCGGCCTCGCCCTTCTCCTGCGCGCCCACCTTGTCGCCGTGCTCCTTCAGGTTCTTTTCGACCTGATGGACCAGGCTTTCGGTGTGGTTGCGCGCCTCGATCGTCTCACGCCGCTTCTTGTCGGCTTCGGCGTTGGCCTCGGCTTCCTTCACCATGCGCTGGATGTCGGCTTCCGACAGACCGCCGCTGGCCTGGATGCGGATCTGCTGCTCCTTGCCGGTGGCCTTGTCCTTCGCCTGGACCGACACGATGCCGTTGGCGTCGATGTCGAACGTCACCTCGATCTGCGGCACGCCGCGCGGTGCGGGCGGTATGCCGGTGAGGTCGAAGTTGCCCAGCAGCTTGTTGTCCGCGGCCATCTCGCGTTCGCCCTGGAACACCTTGATGGTCACGGCCTGCTGGTTGTCGTCGGCGGTGGAGAATGTCTGGCTCTTCTTCGTCGGGATCGTGGTGTTGCGGTCGATCAGCCGGGTGAACACGCCGCCCAGCGTCTCGATGCCCAGGGACAGCGGGGTCACGTCCAGCAGCAGCACGTCCTTGACGTCGCCCTTCAGCACGCCACCCTGCACCGCGGCACCGATCGCCACGACTTCATCGGGGTTCACGTTGCGGGCCGGATCCTTGCCGAAGAAGGACTTCACCGCGTCGATGACCTTGGGCATGCGGGTCATGCCGCCGACCAGGATCACTTCCTGGATCTCGCTGGCCGTCACGCCGGCATCCTTCAGGGCCGCGCGGCAGGGTTCCATCGTGCGGCTGATCAGGTCATCGACCAGCGATTCCAGCTTCGCGCGCGACAGCTTCATCACCAGATGCTTCGGCCCGGAGGCGTCGGCGGTGATGAACGGCAGGTTGATCTCGGTCTCCTTGGAGGAGGACAGCTCGATCTTGGCCTTTTCCGCGGCTTCCTTCAGCCGCTGCAGCGCCAGCTTGTCCTTGCGCAGGTCGATGCCCTGTTCCTTGCGGAACTCATCGGCCAGGTAGTCGATGACGCGCAGGTCGAAATCTTCACCGCCGAGGAACGTGTCGCCGTTGGTGGATTTCACCTCGAACACGCCGTCGCCGATTTCCAGCACGGAGATGTCGAAGGTGCCGCCGCCAAGGTCGTATACCGCGATGGTGCCGGCGGACTTCTTGTCCATGCCGTAGGCCAGGGCGGCCGCCGTCGGCTCATTGATGATGCGGAGCACGTCCAGTCCGGCGATACGGCCGGCGTCCTTGGTCGCCTGGCGCTGGCTGTCGTTGAAGTAGGCCGGGACGGTGATGACCGCCTGGGTCACCGGCTCGCCCAGATAAGCTTCCGCCGTCTCCTTCATCTTGCCCAGGATGAAGGCGCTGATCTGGCTCGGGGAATATTTTTCGCCGCGGCCTTCGACGACGGCATCGCCGTTGTCGTCGCGGACGATGGTATAGGGGACCATCCCCTTGTCCTTGGCGACCAGCGGATCGTCGTAGCGGCGGCCGATCAGGCGCTTGATCGCGTACAGCGTATTGGTCGGGTTGGTGACGGCCTGGCGCTTGGCCGACTGGCCAACCAGCCGCTCCCCGCTGTCGGTGAAGGCGACCATGCTGGGCGTGGTGCGCGCGCCTTCCGCGTTCTCGATGACCCGGACGTCTTTGCCTTCGAGGATGGCGACGCAGGAATTGGTGGTACCGAGATCGATACCGATCACTTTACTCATATGAATATGCTCCTTTCAGCGGACGGCGGCGGCCCGAAGCACCGGCACTGTCCCTTTGGTGAATGCACTGGATGTATGAGACTGAAGCGGCTTGGACAAGGGTTATAGCCAAATTTTCCGTTCCATTGTGTCACAATAGCCGGACTTGCCAGTCCGCTGGGCTATCCCCTCGCCGGGCCGGCGAGTTCTGAGGTTGGAGCCTTGGCGACGACAACCATGGCCGGGCGCAGCAACCGGCCGTTCAGCGTCCAGGCCTTGGACCACGCCTGGATGACCGTACCCGGAGCATGGGTTTCGCTCTCCTGCTCCGCCATCGCCTGGTGCAGGTTGGGGTCGAACGGTCTGGCCGACCGGGTCGTCGCGCTTGATCCCGTTCCGCTCCAACGTGCTGACGAAGCTGCGTTCCACACCCTCCAGGCCCTCGCGGACCTTGGCGACGATCGCCGGTTGATCGGCTGACGGCGCGGGGCAGGCTGTCGATGCCGCGCTTGAGGTTTTCGGCTGCTTCGACAACGTCGGTGGCGAATTTCTGCACCGCGTATTGACGCGTGTCGTCGACGTCCTTGCGGGCGCGGGGGCGGACATTGGCGTTTTCCGCCTCGGATCGCATCCAGCGTTCCTTCATTTCCGCCAACTCGGCCTCCAGCGCGGCGATGCGGTCGTTCGCCGCCTGCAGAGCTTGTTCGGGGGGCAAATCGTCCGGAGCGGGCGCGGCGTCCGGCGTGGCCGCGGTCTGTTCTGACATGGTATCCTGATTTGGCTGATGTTCGGTGGTCATAGGATTGAGCATCTATTGAGCATCTGTTGATGGGCGCGCATCAGTTAGGGAAGATGGCGGCCAAGAACAACCCGAATTCGAGGCGTTTGTTTCAGCCCGAGCAGTTGCCCGATGACCCGGGCCGGTATAGTCGACCACCGGGATGATCCGGCCGTAATTAATCCGGGTCGGGCCGATCACCCCGATGGCGCCGACGATCCGGCCGGCCTCGTTACGCGCCGGGGCTACCACCATGGACACACCGGAGGTATTGAACACCCCGCTCTCGGCGCCGATGAAAATCCGCACGCCGTCGGACTGTTCCGCCAGTTCCAGCAGGCGCAGCATCGTCTCCTGCGCTTCCAGCCGTTCGAACAGCGATTGGATGGCGGTAATCCGGTCGAGTTGGGTGACGTCGGAGAGCAAACGCGCCTGGCCGCGGACGATGAGGCTGCCGGAGCGGCCTTCGCCGGTCCAGGTCGCAAGGCCGGCGGCGACCACGATCGTGGAAAGAGCGTCGAGTTCGGTCCGGTTTGCCGCCATCTCCTCGGCCACCAGACGGCGCAGTTCCGCCAGCGGCCGGCCGGACAGGCGGGCGTTCAGGTAGTTGCTGGCCTGCTGCAGGGCCGAGGGCGGCAGGCCGGGCGGGGTCTCGATGACCCGGTTTTCGACCTGGCCATCGCTGTTGACCAGCACCACCAGCGCCCGGCCCGGCCCGAGCGGAACGAATTCGATGTGCTTTACCGCGCCTTCCGATTTTGGCGCGAGCACCAGACCGGCGGCGGCGGACAGACCGGACAACAGCGAACTGGCCTCGGCCAGCGTGTCTTCCAGGCTGCGGCCGGCGGCGGCGAGGGTGCGCGGAGATCGACACGCGTTCGTCCTCCGTGAGTTCGCCGAAGTTCAGCAGCCCGTCGACGAACAGACGAAGGCCCTGGTCGGTCGGCAGGCGGCCGGCGGAGGTATGCGGTGCGAACAGCAGGCCGGATTCGGTCAGGTCGGCCATGACGTTGCGGATGGTCGCCGGCGACAGGCTCATCGGCAGGCGGCGGGCGAGGGTGCGGGAGCCGACGGGTTCGCCGGTGGCGACGTACTGCTCGACGATTTCGCGCAAGACCGCGGCGGAGCGGGCGTCGAGGCCGGGCGGCAGTGGCGGCGGCGTCGCCGGGAAGGGCTGCAGTCCGGCCTTGGAAGCGAGGGAAGCGGCCGGCTGGCGGGACGGGCATGTTCATCGCGTGGACTCCAACCCCTCACTCTAGAACCCAGCTGGGGCGCCGTCTATGAGCCACGGGTTTCCCTTTGTTTCGCCGGATTGCGAATCGATGGGTGCAGCTTGCGTGGTATATTACTGAGCGAGCCATTCTCGGTCAAATCACTACTGACTTCTGCTGCCGCGATCATTCCGCTAGAAGTGCTTTCCAGCAAGGTTTGGCGCGTCGCGGTGGCGTTGCCGCATGGACAACCGCGGCTCCTCCTACCGTTGGGCATTCGTAGTCGAAACAATAACATTGTTTCGACGTAACATAACGAGACTTAGGACGCTGCTTGGTTCGATACCTCGATCAAGAGGTCAAAACTCGAATGTCCGCAGCGGCGAGCGTCCGCCCCCTGCGGCAAATCGATTGTCGAATAAAATGCGCGCACCACGCTCTATCCGCCGAAACGTGAATATTTCGGACAAAGCCCTTGGCCGCTTCAACCGTCGTGACCGGCGACGTCAGTAGGTTCAGCAGGCGCCCCTGCAATGTCTGGAACAGACGCCTGATCGGCCGCACGACTGCGGCGAAGAAGGCTGCCGATACCTCAAAGCCCCGGCAGCCTCCGGAGCGCTACTTCAAATCGTCTGCCACAGCATCGAGCCCTGCCTTGGCGCATTCCTCGTCCTGGTCGGCGGTGCCGCCACTAACACCGATGCCTCCAATATGGACCTTGTTTACGGTCATGATGGGAAGGCCCCCGGCGAAAGCGATGATCCCAGGAACGTCAGCGATGCCCGGCACCGCTCCGGGTTTGCCATCCTTACCGAAGGCGATTTCGCCGACCATTCGAGTCGGGAATGGAAAATTCGCCGACGTCATGGCCTTGTGCTGTGATATGTAAACGCTGCCCTTGAATGCGCCGTCCATATGCTGAAAAAAAACCAGGTTGGCGCCATCGTCCACGACGGCGATGTTCATGGCCCACTTCTCCTGCGCAGCCTTCGCCTCGCACCCAGCCGCCATTTTCTTCGCCAACGCCAGGGTGAGAGTCGGCTTGGCCTCTAGGGCCATCGCGGCTGAACCGCATAGCACTACACCGGAGGCCACTATGACCAAACTGCTGGCTATTCCGCTCGATTTCATCTGCATTCCCTCAATTGATTCGTTACCGGTAACATAAGCCACATTACCGCAGTGGCTGCCCTCGCGGGCACCGTCGTGCAGCCGAGGCATATCTATCGGCCGCTTGTAGATAGATGTGACCGGGCGCTACCTCACGTGCCAGAATTGCGGGCAAAAGGCAAACTCCCGCCGATCTCGTTGCATTTTCGCTTCAATCGTCCCGGCGACGTGTTTTTTAGGTGTTTTGTAATGCGGCCCTTCTCGCATGGTGGGAATGTTCCTGCTTAGCGCTTTGCCGCTGCCCTCCAGCAAGCGCGCGGGTCAGGCGGCCTGAAAAGGAGACGGCTATACCACACAAATTCGTGGTTATGCGCTCGTTGGCAAGCGGCCCTCTGGATCGCATATTGGGGTGTTGGCGGCCTATTGGCAGTCAATTTACCAGGGAGGCAGAGATGGCAATAGCAAGCGTGACGAAGATCACTGCGGCTTCTCCGACCAGTTTCGCGGCCGCTGTGGAGGAAGGTCTCGCGCGCGCGAACAAGACACTGCGGGGAATCACCGGTCTTCATGTGCTCGAGGAAAAAGCGAGCGTACAAAACGGTAAAATCGCGGAATACCGGGTCACCATGGAGGTGACGTTCATCCTGGAAGGGTAGCTGGATAGAGCTGGAAGGGTAGCTCTATTGAACAGGAGCCGGGTTTCCGCGCGGCTCCTTCTCACCCTGGCGCCTGCCGCGACAGTTGGCTGTCGCGGTTTGCGGTGCGCCAGCTTAGCCAACTAGCCCCAGCCAAGTTCTCGCATGGCCCACCCCGCGTTCCATATCTTTGTCATATGCCGAATTTTGCCCCCCTCAAACTCCATCACATAGACATAGTCTGACTTGGTACTTTTACCGGTAGGCGGGCACGGTCCGCCTTGCCCCGTGTGGGTCGCTAAAAAGATACCATAGGCGCTGACGTTTTGCCGCTGCTCATCGACTGCGAACGATCGAAGCTCATAGCGGCCGTCAGGCATAAAACTGAGCAGGCCTTTCATCCAGTCGGTGTAGCCTTGAAGTGTACGCGTCTCGGCGAGAGGCTCTGCCTGGGCGCTGAATGACGCGTTTGGGTGGCAATAGGCACTACAAACTTCCCATCCCTTTCCGGCCTCACAGGCTTCGAAGAAACGCTGAGCGACCTGCGCTATATCAGCCATGTTGTTGCCTCCTGTTCTTTGGCTTGAGGATCACAAAAACCTCTTGCTCGTGTTGAGCGCCGAAAAGGGTAGCAGAAAGGTTTTCGCAATGTCTCCAGGCACCTCATGAATTCCCAGACTTGATGATGTAATGACAACCAATCATTGAATCATGGCTTTACATTCCGTCCGCTGTCGAGAACTCCTATCCGAGAGTGTGCACGATGACCGGCCCCGCTACCGCTGTCGCTGGTCCGACCATGAGGGGTGCCAGGTTCTCCTCGGTCCAAGCGAGGCCGCGTCTGTTGGACTCTTGAGCGCCGGCGAAGTTGTCGAAGATGCTTATCGCGGTGACTGTGTCATCTGGAGCATAGATGACATAGTAGGCCCTGAAGCCAGGAACGTCGCTGATGATAGGGATCGCGCCCTCCTTGATCCTGCGGGCGAGTTCCTCGGCGTTTCCGGCTTTGGCCTGGCCTTGGCGGATAGCTGCGTACATGACTTTCTCCTGTTAAGTCCTGGCGATTTTATTGTTGGCGGGCACCCATGCGCCGCCTCATCACGCAGCCGTGCCCCAGCATCGGATGGGACGGAGGTTCAGTTTACGCAGATCAAAGCGGCCCCATTCCCGATCCGAATAAGTCGTCACAGCATACTCCGTCGCTGCTGGGCTTAGAACCAGTTCTTTAATGCTTTGATTGGGCTGCGGTTTTCAAGAAATGCCGCAATCCAGATACGACCTGCCAAGGACCCCGGCTACGCGACGGCCGAACTGGCTTCGCTGACCGGCGCTCGCGATTTTGTGCAGTCTACCGATTGGGCGCCCGGGCTTAGGGTCTGGTCTCAGCGCGAGAAACGGGCGTTGAATGACAAGGATATTGGGGAGGGTTTCATTATGCCGGAACACGTTTACAAGGTTGTCGAGTTAGTTGGCTCCTCCGAGGAGAGCGTGACCAAGGCCATCGATCGCGCCATTTCAAAGGCTGCTCTCTCGGTCAGACATCTCGGCTGGTTCGAGGTCGTGCAGGTTCGCGGGCATATAGAGGACGGCAAGGTGGCACAATATCAGGTGACCATAAAAGCCGGGTTCAGGCTAGAAGACACATAGGCGGATATCGAGGGATCGGGCCGTAGTCGCTGAGCCCGGTCGCTGCCTTGCCAACGCTCGGACCTGGACATATCCTTGCGCGGAGCCTCAGGAGAACGTCTGGGCCATGAACCGCCATGCCGACCGCCTTGCCGTCCTCCTCAGCCCCCTGTTGCTGATGGCGGCCTGTGGACCTTCGCCTCAGCAGAGAACTACGCGGTTGCTTGATGATCGGATGCAAATCCAACTTGCACACGATATCGAGGTCGGCCGGGTGGCGGTGCAGCAACTCCCGGATGGAGTTCGGGTCACGCTGCTCGATTCCTCGCTGTTTCCCAACGACGTGAAAGCGCTTGACGACCAGTTTCCGGTCATCCGAGCGAATGTGATCGAGGGACTGCTGGACCCGACCCTGATGCGAGTCCAGGTCGCGGACACCTCCGGGCTGCCCGCGGACCAGCGTGAAACGCGGGTGCGGAATGTGAAGGCGTACTTCATAGATAACGGGCTGGGATCGGTGCTTATTCCCGACCAAGCGGCGCCGCCCGCCGCGGGGCCCGCTGGACTGGTGATCACGGTCGGAGTACAATGCCCACCGCCGAACTATAGGGCCGGCTATCGCGACGGGACGTCACGGCCGGTCTGCGAGTGATATCGGGTCATTATAGCATCACTGTTCCGCCATCTACCGCGATGGTCTGACCCGTCACGAACTTGCTGCCGTCGCCGATCAGCCACGCGATCGTGCCGACCAGGTCCGCTGGCTCCAGCGTCCGTTGGATCGACTGGCCGGTGCGGATCACCTCCAGCCCGCGATCCAGCTTGTCGCCGAAGAACTCCGCCGTGCCCTCGGTCATGACCGCGCTTGGGGCCACCGCATTGACCCGAATGAAGTCACGTCCGAGTTCGCGCGCCAGACCTCGGGTGAGGCCAATAACCGCGGCCTTGGAGGTCGTGTAGTGCAGCGCGAACGGCATCCCGTAGGTCGCCGCGAGAGAGGCGATGTTGACGATGGAGCCGCCGCCGGACTGCCGCATCGCCGGGACCGCCGCCTTGCAGCAGTTCCAGATGCCCTTGACGTTGACGGCCATGGCGGCGTCCCAGTCCTCTTCGGCGATCAGGTTGAAGCGGCCGCCGCGCAGCGAGCCATACAACGCGGCGTTGTTCACCAGTGCATCGACGCGGCCGAAGCGCTCCATCGCTCTCTCCACCATGCTGTCGCAGGAGGCAATGTTCGCTACGTCCAGTTGCACGCTGAGCGCGCCATTGCCGGCCGCGCCCACGGCATCGGAGCAATCCGTCAGATCGCCTGCGATGACACGCGCGCCGGCCTGGCCGAGGCTTTTGGCGTACTCGAACCCCAGGCCACGCGCGGCGCCGGTGATCAGGACGACTTTTCCGGCCAGGTTCATCTTGCTTCCTCCGTTGGATTTGCCCTTGCGCAGGGGTTTGGCTAATGCGCGGACGCTAAAGCATGATTGCGCGGCGGGGAACATGCGGATGCGTATGAGACCGAACCATGCCCCGCACCTTGAAAGGCCAATGATGCAGCCGAATACCAAACGAGTGTTCTACGTGAACCACGTTGCCGCTCCTGTCTATCTCGAGATCCTGGCGAAGCGGCCGGACATCCATGTGGACAAGCTGGTCAATGAGACATCCGACGCCGAGGCCGAACCGGTGCTCGCGCAGGCGCACGCCTATCAGATTGGGTCGAGCCGGCAAGAACTGGTCACCGCACTACAAGGTCAGGCACCACTGCTGGGCCGGTGCCCGAATTTACTGGTGCTGTCCACAAATGGAGCCGGGTTCGATACTGTCAGCCTGAGCGATGCGACGGCTGCCGGCGTTGCCGTCGTAAACCAGGCCGGTGGCAATAAGGAGGGTGTGGCGGAGCATGTGATGGCGATGATGCTGACGCTGTCGAAGCGTATCGTCATCGCGGATCGTGCGATGCGTAGTGGCGCCGCCTATCAGCGGCAGGACTTTATGGGCGACGATGTGCAAGGACGAACGATCGGGATCGTCGGCATAGGGCATGTGGGCGGTCGCGTTGCGGAGTTGTGCCGCGGATTGTTCCAGATGAAAGTGATCGCGTACGATCCTTATTTGACTGCCGCACAGATTGCCGCCAAGGGGGCCGAGAAGATCTCAACGCTTGACGAGGTGTTGAGGGCTGCCGATTACGTTTCGATCAATTGCCCGCACACCGCGGAAACACGCGGTATGATGGGCGCCGCTGAGTTCGCCATGATGCAGCCGCACGCGTTCTTCATTACGACAGCACGAGGGGGTATTCATGATGAGGACGCGCTGGCTGCGGCGCTGACCGCGAGGCAGATCATGGGCGCTGGGCTGGATGTCTGGGAAGAAGAGCCGCCGCCGCCGGACCATCCGCTGCTTCGGTTCAACAACGTTGTGGTCAGCCCGCATACGGCCGGGATCACGCGGCAGTCGCGGCACAATATCGCGAAGATCGCAGCGGAACAGATGCTTGATGTGCTGGACGGGAAGAAGCCGCCGCGGCTGCTGAACCCGGAGGTCTGGGGAGCTTACTCCGACCGGTTCGCCCAGATTTTGGGGTTCCGGCCCGAGGGGTAGATGAGGTGTCGCGTGAGGACGTCCGAAGCAGGACGGCGAGCGTCCGATGTTGAGAGCGAGCGGTCGTGGTTATCTTGGGTCTGATCAAACACTGAACTCTATGGTTACACCGAACGCCTCTGTCGCCGGCACCAGGACGCTGGTCCCGATCCGGTCCACGCCGCGCAGGCCGCCGACTTCCAGCGCCGTCTCCGCCGCGTCCAGCGACAGCGTCCGGAACGTCAAAGCTGCCATGTAGTCCCGCCGCCCGCGGCTGTCGGGAGCAGCGCCGCCGAACATCTCCCATAACGCTCCCGGATGTACCACGTCGAAGCGGGACAGGCCGAGGATCAGTGAGCAGCCGTCATCCGTGGCGCGAACGGTGTTTGGGCCAAACATCTGGGCGAACAACCCGCCCAGGATTTCTGGCTCCTCGGCCGCGATCACCGCTCGGGCGACCCCGACGGCGCCGTTCGCGTGGTGGCGCCACTCGTCGCGCCAAACCAGATCGCGGGTCAGATGCTGGCAGAAATACAAGCGTCCCGCGGGAGTGGCGGAGCGCTGTAGGCGCGTCGTGCGGAATACCGCATCGCGCGTCCTACCACCGGCCTGTACTGGACGGGAGAACTGCTGCGGCGGGTCGATCGGAACCTCGTTCCGGCGCAGTGCCTCGTAGGTCACGGCGGCGTCCTCGGTGCTAAACACCAGCCCGTCCAGCCCGAAGGGCGACGCCAGAATCTCTTCACGGCTGTTGTCGCCAGGTTTGACGGCGATCAACTCGAGGTAATCGGTGCCGAACATCGCCAGATGGTTCATCGAGCCGAGGGTGTGGTAGCCGCGGGGCGTCAGTGTGAAGCCGAGCCGCCGATAGGTTTCGGCGGCGTCGTCGAGGCGGTCGCGAACGTTGACGACGACGTGGTCGAGGGTTGGGACGGGAAACTCAGGCTTCATGCGGCGTCCATTTCAATCGTGGCGTGGCAGTCCTTATCGTCGGACAGAGTTGACAGGCGGGGCAAGGATAATGCGGATGGCGGTTAGAACGGCTGGCTTGTCTTGCCGCTTCAGCCTAGCTTAACGCAGCACGAGGGATTTCGATCATGTCCGACGCTGTGTCCAGTCCTGGACAACAACCTGTCCTGCTCCTGACCGGCGCGAGCCGCGGCATAGGTCACGCGACCGTCAAGCGCTTTGGCAGTGCCGGCTGGCGCGTGCTGACGATCAGCCGCCATCCGTTCGACCCGCGCTGCCCCTGGCCGGGTGGAGAGCGAAATCACATCCAGCTCGATCTAGCGGATGTCGATGTTGTGCGAGACGCGCTACCGGAGATCAAGCGGATTACCGGCGGGCGGTTGGACGCGCTGATTAATAACGCCGCGATTTCACCCAAGCATTCCGACGGCAGCAAGATCACCAGCCTGCAAATGGCCTACCAGGACTGGCTGCACATCTTCAACGTCAATTTCTTCTCCGCGATCCTGCTGGCACAAGGCCTGAGCGACCACCTGATTGAATCGAAGGGCAGCATCGTCAACATGACCTCGATCGTAGGGTCACGCGTGCACCCATTTGCCAGCGCGGCCTATGCGACATCCAAGGCGGCGCTGGCGGCGCTGACGCGGGAGATGGCGAACGATCTGGGCCGCTACGGGGTGCGGGTGAACGCGGTTTCGCCGGGGGAGATCGACACCGCTATTCTTTCGCCGGGGACCGAGGAGATCGTGCAGCGGGAAATTCCAATGCGGCGGCTGGGCAAGCCGAGTGAGGTGGCCGACCTGCTGTTCTTCCTGTGTTCGAATCAGGCCCTGTATCTCAGCGGGTCGGAGGTTCACATCGACGGCGGCCAACGAGTTTAGGTCTCGCCCTTACTGTCAATGATGCCGGCGCGCAATGTCGGCCCGCCGTGACCGAACTGTCGTCAGACTTTGGAGTGGCATCTGAACAGGAACTTAACAGGCATCCGAGTCGAGCCGGGGCAAGCGAAAAATACCCGTCCGCCCAGGGCTTTTGCCCCTCTTACACAAATTTCCGAAACTTTTTGAAAAATGTCCGCGCTATGTCCGCATGGGTGGTAATGAAATGCGCCTCTTGATCGCCCTTGTCGCCGCTGTTGCCGTGTTGGCTCTGGCAGCTTGCAGCTAATCCAATGATGACGGCCCGCACCGGGGCCAGTCCGGGCCTTACATCGGTGACAGTGGTGGGGTTCGGTTCTAGCGGGTCCGCCGGGGCATCGCACCCTCGACCAGTTCGCCGGGCCGATGTCGAGCGCTGTCGTTGGCCCACCCATTGGCTTACGTTCCACTAGGATGACTCAGGCCCCTGGGTCGCTCCGTGGAGGCGAGCCCTTCCAATCGAGAGCAATTTTGTCTGGTCTCACAGGAAGTCGTCGGCGTTCGCCGCCTTCATATCAGCGACTTGGGCGTCATGCTGGCCAGCCAGCTTCGCGGGACGCCCCTTGTGGACATCACCCTCGGCCTTCTGGGTGCCCTCGAGCTGGCGTTCCTTGCGGATGTTGGTCTCAAACTCAGCGAACACGCCCAGCATATCGAGGAATGCCTTGCCGGCGGCCGTCCCTGTACCGTGCCCGAGCCGCTTTTTCCTCCGGGCCAGCGACACGGATCAGGGTTCGTGTGCTGGGTCACGTCACCGAGCCCGCAGTCCGGCCTCCAATCGCGTCCATTCCTCCGGCGCACCTGGGAATCCAAAACGGAGCCAGTCGGGCCTCGCCTGAAAAGGCCGTGTCAGAATTCCCTCCCGACAGAGCCGCCTAAACAGCCCCGGTGCATCTTTCAGTCGAGCAAGCCGAAACAAAGGGGTACCGCCGACGATTTCTAAATCGTAGGATTGTATTAACCGATCCAGCCGCTCCGCCTCCTCGCCCAAGCGCCGGGCGGTGCGAGCGAGCCAGGTCTCGTCACCTAGCGCACGTCGACCGATCTCGATGGCAGGGCCGGACACCGACCATGGGCCTAACGCCGCCCGCAGCCTCGCGCAATCATCCATCGATCCCACCGCAAAACCGAGGCGAACACCGGCCAGGCCATAGGCCTTGCCAAACGACCGCAAGACAACCGCGCCTGGCGTCGGCAGATAAGGGATCAAACTGTCCTGTCGTCCCAACAGATCCATGAAGGCTTCGTCGACAATAAGCCGGCCACCGCGACGGACCAGCGCACCAGCGATCTCTGCCAGCTCTTGTGGCGCGAACTTCCGGCCGTCAGGGTTGTTCGGGTTGACGACCACCGCCACGTCGAATGGAATAAGATCCATCAGCGATCTCACGGTGACGACGTCGGCTCCAGCCGCCCGCCAGTTTGTTTCATGCTCCTGATAGGTAAAGCCTAGCATGCCGACACGTCGCGCCGGGATGATCCGTGGCAGCCACTGGATCAACGCCTGTGCCCCAGGGGCGGCAACGACCCCGACCGACGGCTTGGCCCCGTACGCGATCCGCGCCGCGGCCTCTAGCGCATCAAGCGCCGCCCCCTCTGGCAACCGGGTCCAGGCGCCCGGCGCAAGAACGCCTACAGGGTAGGGCACCGGATTGATGCCAGTCGACAGGTCGATCCAGGGCTCCGGCGCTTCTGGAAACAGGCGCCGCGCGGCATTGATATTGCCACCATGATACCGTAACGCCGGCGCCTCTTCCGGAACCTGTTCCTGCGAATCCATGCACCATCTTTCCAACGGTGAACTGGCGCTGGCCGCCCTGATTCTGGAGGCGGCGATCGGCTATCCCGCTTTCGTCTACCGTGCTATCGGGCACCCTGTCACCTGGGTCGGCGCGTTGCTGGCTTGGCTTGAAGTCCGGCTCAACCGTCCCGCGGCGCCAGCAAGCCAGCGCCGTGCATTTGGGATCCTGACCGTTGTCGTGGTTCTGTCAGTAGCGGTGGGGGCTGCGTCCGCCCTCGATCGGGTGCTGTCCGTCAGCCTGTTCGGGACAGCGGTTCTGATCGTTGCCGCCAGCAGCCTTCCCGCCCAACGCAGTCTGCATGATCATGTGCGAGCGGTCGCGGACGCGTTGCAAAAGGATGGGCTGGAAGCCGGTCGCGAAGCCGTGTCGATGATCGTCGGCCGCAATCCCAGCCGACTCGACGAGGCCGGCGTAGTGCGCGCGGCTATCGAGAGCCTCGCCGAAAACTTTTCCGACGGCATTGTTGCCCCTGCCCTGTGGCTGGCTGTTGGAGGCTTGCCGTGCGCAGCAGGCTACAAAGCAACGAGCACCGCGGACTCGATGATCGGGCATCGGACGGCGCGTTATAGCGCGTTCGGCTGGGCGGCCGCGCGGCTGGACGATTTGATCAATCTTCCCGCGTCCCGCCTGTCTGCCCTCTTCCTGATTCTGGCGGCCACCGCCATCGGCGCTTCGCCACAAAGGGCGGCGCAGGCCGTGTGGCGAGACGCACGCCGCCACCGCTCGCCAAATGCCGGATGGCCCGAAGCCGCTATGGCAGGCGCACTGGGGCTGCGGCTGGCTGGTCCGCGGGTCTACGGTGAGACGCTTGTCGACGACGCGTTCATGGGCAATGGCCGCCGGGAGGCGACCGCCGCCGACATAGTCAAAGCACTGCGGATGTACAAAGCTGCCTGTGTGACACAGTGGCTGGTATTGCTCGCACTCGTCCTTATCGGGCGAACCTGAGCAGGTGGTCGATATCGATATTCTCCGCCAGATGGCCAGCAAGCGCGTCAAGAACCCGATCGATATCCGCCTCGTAGGACACCTCGCCGGCGGTAGCGCCAAACCAGGCCAACAGCGAGGCACGTGCTCCGTCACCGGCCAACAACCCATGCACATAGGTGCCCCGGACGCGGCCATCGACCGATATTGCCCCATCCAGCCGCCCGTCCGCGAAGCGCAGCAACGGCCGGTCACAGTCACGCCCACCGGTTCGGCCGATATGCATTTCATACCCGCGAAACGGCTCGCCATCGGCGATCAACATCCCGCTGACTTCGGTCAGCGTTTTGTCCCGTGTCAGCACCGTTTCCACGTCAAGCAGTCCCAGCCCCGGGATGCCCCCCGGGCGGCCCTCGACGCCATCGGGGTCGGTCACCCGACGTCCCAGCATTTGATAGCCGCCGCATACACCGAGGACACGCCCCCCTCGGCGCACGTGAGCGCATAGATCGACATCCCAGCCGTTTCGCCGAAAATCCTCCAGGTCCGCAATTGTCGACTTGGACCCAGGCAGGATCACCAGGTCAGCATCCCCCGGTAAGGGGCGCCCGCGTTCGACCATCATCAGCCGAAGTGACGGCTCCAGCCTGAGCGGGTCGAGATCATCGAAATTCGCGATGTGCGCCAAACGGGGAACGGCGACGATGAACGGTCCTGAACCGCACGTCTGCCCGCCCTCCAGCGCGACCGCATCTTCAGCGGGAAGGCGGCCGGCATCGTGAAAATAGCGGATCAGTCCCAGGTCCGGCCACCCGGTCCGGCCGGCGATAAAGTCCATGCCCGGCCGGAACAGCGCTGCATCGCCGCGAAACTTGTTGACCAGAAACCCCGCCACCAAAGCCGCATCGGCCGGATCGAGGACCGCCCGGGTACCGACGATCTGAGCGATCACGCCGCCTCGATCGATATCGCCGATGATGATGACCGGCACATCGGCAGAACGGGCGAATCCCATGTTCGCGATGTCATTACCTCGTAGGTTGACCTCTGCCGCGCTCCCGGCGCCCTCGACCAACACGATGTCCGCTTCGGCCCTCAAGCGCTCGAAACTGTCGAGGATGCCGGGCAGCAGCCCAAGCTTCATCGACTGAAAGTCCCGGGCCGTCGCGTTACCGGTCACTCGTCCTTGGACGACAACCTGCGCACCGACATCGCTCTGCGGCTTGAGCAGCACCGGGTTCATGTGGACCGAGGTGGCCACACGGCAAGCGCGAGCCTGCAACGCCTGCGCTCGGCCGATTTCGCCGCCATCCGCGGTAACTGCCGCGTTGTTGGACATGTTCTGCGGCTTGAACGGGCGTACCCGCATCCCCCGGTTGCTCAGTGCGCGGCACAATCCAGCGACGATCAGCGATTTGCCGACGTCCGACCCGGTACCCTGAAACATCAACCTCTTCGCTGGCGCGCGTATCAGAACTCGATGCCCGGCTGCGCTTTCACGCCGGCCACGAAATGATGTTTCACCATCGCCATCTCCGTAACCAGATCGGCGATCTCGATCAGTTCGGGTTTCGCGTTTCGACCGGTCACGACGAGTTCAAATCGTCACGCCGCTGTTCGAGCGCCGACAGGACCTCCGGCAACGGCAGGTACTCGTAACGCAGTGCGATGTTCAGTTCATCCAGCACCAGAAGGCGGATCGAGGGATCGTCCATAAGCTTTCGCGCCATACCCCAGGCTCGTCCGGCGGCCGCTATGTCGCGCTGGCGATCCTGCGTCTCCCAGGTGAATCCTTCCCCCATCGTGTGCCATTCGACCAGGCCGGAAAAACGTTCCAACGCCGCTCGCTCGCCGGTATGCCAGGCGCCCTTGATGAACTGTACAACACCGACACGCCAGCCGTGCCCGAGCGCGCGTAATACCAATCCGAAGGCAGCCGTGGACTTGCCTTTTCCCGGTCCCGTATTGACCATGAGCAGCCCTTTGGACGCGATCGTTTTGGAAGCCACTTCCGCATCCTGAACCTGCTTGCGCCTGACCATTTTTTCGGCGTGCCGGCGATCGGCGTCATCGGCTTCCGTCATCTGTTCTGCTCCCCGTCAAGGCTTCATTCACCATACGAGGCTCGGTTCACTTCTGTCGATTCCGACTGCTGAGATCCGTTTGACAGACGATCTCACCAGCAGCATACAGACGCCTTGTTTCGACGGTCCCTCCAGCCGGAGGGTTAAACGGGAATGTGGACGGCGTGGGAACCGCGTCGAGACCGCAGCTGCCCCCGCAACTGTACGTGGATATCCGAGCGCCAACAAAGCCACTGGAATTTGGTCGCCCAAACGGTGACCTCGGGAAGGCGGCGCAAGGAGACGACCCACAAGCCAGGATACCGGCCGACGAAACAAGTGCTGACGCGACGGGCGGGGTGCCCCGGCGCGGTGCGAACAGCGGCGAGTCCGGTAGTTTGGACACGCCGCAGTACCCGACCGAATTGCTGGTCTGGGAGGTGGGCGTGCCGCAAGCAATGACGAAGATACCGGTCACCATCGTCACCGGCTTCCTCGGCGCCGGCAAGACGACACTGATCCGCCATGTGCTGGAGAACGCGCGGAGGCCGCCGGCTCGCGCTGATCATCAATGAATTCGGCGATGTCGGCGTCGACGGCACGATCCTGAAATCCTGCGGCATCGATAGTTGCCCGGAGGAAAACTATCATCGAGCTGGCCAACGGCTGCCTGTGCTGCACCGTCGCAGACGATTTCATTCCGGCCATCGAGGCGTTGCTGGCGCGGTCGCCGCGGCCTGACCATATCATCATCGAAACCTCCGGACTGGCGCTGCCGAAGCCGTTGGTGAAGGCGTTCGACTGGCCGGACATCCGCACCCGGCTGACCGTCGACGGCGTGATCGCGGTGGTCGACGGAGCGGCCGTCGCCGAAGGCCGCTTCGCCGACGATCCCGCGAAGCTGGCCGCCCAGCGCGCCGCGGACAGCTGCGATCGATCACGAAAACCCGCTCGAAGAGGTTTATCGAGGACCAGCTTCTGTGCGCCGACCTCGTTGTGCTGAACAAGGCCGACCTGTTGACCGCCGATGCCATGCAGCGCGTTGCCGCGGACATCCGCGCCACCATCCCCCGCGCGGTCAAGATCGTCGAAACGCGCGAGGGGCGGATCGATCCGGCCATTTTGCTCGGTCTGTCCGCCGCGGTGGAGGACGACCTCGCGCAACGGCCATCCCACCACGACGCCGAAGACGGCCATGATCACGACGACTTCGAGAGCTTCGTCGTCGACATCCCCGCGACATCCGATCCGGCCGGCCTGCTCACGCGCCTCGCCGCCGTCGCCGAACAGTTTGATGTGCTGCGGATGAAGGGCTTCGTCGAGGTTACCGGGAAGCCGATGCGGCTGCTCGTTCAGGGGGTCGGACAGCGATTCCGGCAGCAATTCGACTCGCCCTGGACACACGGTGATGCCCGGCGCAGCCGGCTCGTCGTCATCGGTGAAAAAGGGCTCGACCGGGACGCCATCACCGCGTCGCTGGCGGGCTGAAGTCCGCTCGATGCATCTGCTGCGTATCGACTCCCGGTCGATCGATGGCACGGCCGAAGCCGTGGACCTCGCGCAGAGCCCCGCGGATATCGTCGCGCTGTCTTTCACCGACACTGACCTCGCGGTCCTGGCCGCCGCGTGGGAGGCCGGAAAAGACGTGCTGCCGAGCCTCCGGCTGGCGAATCTGGCCGCGCTCCGGCACCCCTATTCGGTCGACCTTTACGCCGAAAAGGTGCTGTCCAAAGCCCGTTTCGTGCTGGTTCGTCTGCTCGGCGGCATGGATTACTGGCGTTACGGCGTGGACGAGCTCGCGACGCTCGCCCGTTCGTCTGGCTTTCAGCTCGCCATCGTGCCGGGCGATCACCGGGAGGATGTGCGCCTGGACGAGGCCTCAACGCTGAACCCACAGGCGCTGCGCCAGATCGGGTCCTATTTCGCCGCGGGTGGGGTGGAAAACCTCGGCGCCTGCCTGCGTTTCATCGCCGGCCATTTGGACGCGCAAGTCCGCGGCACCATCCGCCGCCCCGGTCCATCCGTTCGGCCATTTTGCGCCCGCGACGCACCCCGGTGTTGCCGGTGCGCCCTTCGCGCTGATCGTCTTCTACCGTGCCTGGATGCTGGCGCGGACACCGCTCCGGTCGAGGCGCTGGCACGCGAACTCGCTGCCCGAGGCTTTCGGACCACGGCGGTCTACGTGACCAGCCTGAAGGATGAGGCTGTCATCGACCCTTTGCGCGCCTGCCTAAAGCGGAACGGCCGGACATCATCCTGAACCTGACAGCGTTTTCCGCCCGATCGGATATCGGGCGATCGGTGCTTGATCAGGCCGAATGCGCCGGTCTTGCAATTGCCGCTCAGCGGCGGCAGCCATCAGCAATGGAGTGGAATCTCAGCGCGGTCTGGGGCCAGCCGACCTCGCGATGAACGTCGTCCTGCCCGAGCTCGACGGCCGCATCATCGCCGGCGCCATTTCTTTCAAGGGTGAGACCCGCGTCACGAGGCGCTGGAGTTCACCCGCCTGGTCCACCAGCCCGAACCGGCTGGTGTCTCCTATGCCGCCGATCTTGCGTTCGCCTGGGCGCGGCTCGCCCGGACCCCGCGCGCGGAACGGCGCCTCGCCTGCGTCCTGTCGGACTATCCGGCGAAAGCCGGCCGGACCGGCTACGCGGTCGGCCTCGATACGCCGCGCAGCGTCGTCGCAATCGCCAAACGGCTCGCGCAAGAAGGCTTCGCGGTCCGCCCGGCGCGACGACGAAGCAGACGTTGATCGCGGCCTTGTCCGCCGGCCAGACGGCGCCTGTGCTGAGCATCGCGGATTATGAGCGCCTTCTGCCACGCTCCCCGCCGCATTCGTCGATCGCCTCCGCGCCGCCTGGGGCGAACCGCGCGATGACGCCGCCGATCCGCGACGGTTCGTTCTGCTTCGCTACGGTCCGTGCCGGCAACCTGCTGATCGCCGTGCAGCCGGACCGCGGGCACAAGGCCATCCCGCAAGACCGAGTATCACGACGCGCAGCTGCCGCCGCGCCACGGCTATGTCGCTTTCTATCTGTGGCTGCGCACGGTCGAGCAGGTCCATGCGGTCATCCATTGCGGCACGCATGGCACCCTGGAATGGCTTCCCGGCAAGGCCACGGCGCTGTCGGAAACCTGCGCTCCGCGCGCCGTTCTGGGACCGGTGCCGCTGATTTACCCGTTCATCGTCAACAATCCCGGCGAGGCCGCGCAGGCGAAACGTCGCGTCGCGGCGGTGACGATCGGCCATCTCACCCCAACGCTGACGCGCGGCCGGCACGCACGGTGCCACGGCCGAGTTGGAAAGTCTGTTCGACGAATATGCCGAGGCGCAATCGCTCGATCCGCGCCGCGCCGCGCGACTGGCCGAACTGATAATGGCGCGCGCCGGAGAGACCGGCCTGGCAGCGGAAGCCGGCGTCGCGCCCGGCGAGGATCCGCAGGCGGCGTTGATCAAGCTCGACGCATGGCTGTGCGATATCAAGGACATGCGGATCGGCGACGGGCTGCACGTGTTCGGCAGCAGGCGACGATGACCGGCCGCCGCACGAGGTGCGGCTGCGATCAAACTGCTGATCGCGTCCTGCGCCGAGGCGGAAATGCGCGGCCTGCTCGCCGCCCTGGACGGCCGGTTCGTGCCGCCCGGTCCCGCGGGTGCGCCCGGCCGAGGCCGGCTCGACGTGCTGCCGACCGGGCGCAATCTCTACAGCATCGATCCGCGCGCGGTGCCGACCCGAACCGCCTGGGAGATCGGCCGGCGCACCGCCGAGGCGATGCTGACCCGCCACGCCCAGGACCATGGCGAATGGCCGAGGCGGGTCGTGCTGGACATCTGGGGCAGTGCCACGATGCGGACCGGCGGGGACGATCTCGCCCAGGCGTTCGCCCTGCTCGGCGTGCGGCCGCGCTGGGACAACGGCTCCAGCCGGGTGGCCGGTTTCGATATTCTGCCGCTGGCGATCCTGAACCGGCCGCGTGTCGATGTGACCTTGCGGATATCCGGCCTGTTCCGCGACGTCTTCCCCAGCCAGATCGCCCTGTTCGCCGAGGTCGTGCGCGAGGTCGCGGCGCTGGATGAGGCCGCCGGAAGACAATCCGCTCGCCGCCAGCGTCAGGTCGGATCGGGCGACACCGGCAGCCGGATTTTCGGCGCGGCGCCGGGCGCCTATGGGATCGGCCTTGTCACGACGTTCTCGCCGACGGCGACTGGTCAAGCCGTGACGAACTTGGGCGAGGCTTATCTGCAGGCGACCTCACACGCCTACGGCGCGCGGTCGGACGGCGTTCCCGCCGCCACACGAATTTCGCGACCGCGTCGCTGAGGCGGATGCGTTCGTGCACGTTCAGGATATGCCGGGACAGGATGTCCTGGACGCCGACGCCTTCGCCGAACACGAGGCCGGTTTCGCCGCCGCCGCGGCTTCTCTGGGCAACCATCCCGCCCTTTATCACGCCGACACGACTGACCCGGATCGATCGAGGATCCGCACCATGCGCGAGGAAGTGGCGCGCGTGCTGCGGGCACGGGCGACCAATCCGCGCTGGCTCGCCGGCCAGATGCGGCACGGTTTTGCGGGGGCCGCGGAGATCGCGCAGACCGTCGACAATTTCTTTGCCTATGCCGCCATGACGGATGTCACGGACGATCGCCAGTTCGACCTGCTGTTTGATGCGACGATCGGCGACGAGACAGTCAGGGACTTCCTGATCGGTGCCAACCCTGCCGCGGCATGCGCCATCGCGCGGCGCTTTGAGGAAGCAACAACGCGTGGGCTTTGGACGACACGCCGGAACTCAGCCTCAGCCATTGCGGCTAGCCTGCGGATGCGTGCCCCGTGAGCGCCACCGATTTCCGCCCTGTCGCAGATGCGCGGTCGGGACCTGTCATCGAAGGGAGCGAATTTGGCGTGACGTTGCGGCGTCCCCTTTCAGGGTCGCCACCGCTCCCCGCCACAAGAGGTTGGTGCCCTGGCGCCCTGCGGCCGATGGAAACAGGCGACGGCCTGATCGTGCGCCTGAGACTAACTGGCGGAATTGTCGGTGTCTCGCTGGCACGACGGATCGCTCGCTGGTCGAGCGAATGGGGCAACGGTCAGATCGACTTGTCGAGCCGAAGCAATCTTCAGTTGCGAGGTCTTGCCGACCAGCACCTGCCCAAGTTGTACGAAGCGCTGGCGGAAGCCGGACTGCTCGACGGCAGCCCAGCCAGCGAAGCAACCCGCAATGTGATCTCGAGCCCGCTGGCCGGGCTCGGTCCTGCCGCGGTGCTGGATGTCCGGCCGATCGCCAAAAGCCTAGAGCAACGCCTTGCGACGGATGTCTCGCTCCATATCCTGCCCGGCAAGTTTGGGTTCACCGTCGATGATGGCGGGCCGCTCGGTCTGGCCGCGGTTCCGACGGATGTTCAGTTCGTGGCCTGCCGAACGGCCGACGGTCCAATCTTCAAGGTCTATCTGGCCGGAGCCCCCCAGGATTGCATCGGGCCGTGCAGTCCCGATGCCGTTTCCGATGTCGCGACAGTGCTCGCTCGGGTCTTTCTACGTCGCCGAAAGCCCTCGATTCGGCGCATGCGCGATCTCGTCGCTGCGCTCGGCGCCAAGGTGATCGCGCGTGAGGCGGGGCTTGCCCATTCGACAGAGCCGCATCCTGCCCGCGCAGCGGTCGCCTCCGATTTTCTCGGCGCGCACGCGCTGGGCACGGCATGCTTCGTCGGCGTCGGTCTCCCTTTTGGCCGGATCGAGGCCCGAGAATTAGCCGGACTCGCCTCGTCAGCCGCCGGCATGGGTGCGCAAGATCTGCGCCTTACACCGTGGCGCGCAATCCTTGTTCCGGTCCCATCCGTCGAGGCCGCCCACACGTTGTCGGCAACGTTGTCCCCGCACTCGTTCATCCTTGATCCCCAGGACTCTCGCCGGCGCATCGCCGCCTGTCCGGGCGCCCCCTCCTGCATCCGGGCCACAACTCCTGTGCGGGACGATGCCGTCAGCATCGCCACCACCATCGTCGGCGCGTCCGGATCGGACATTGTGATCCACATCTCCGGCTGCGAAAAAGGCTGCGCGCATCCCCAAGCCGCCGCCGTCACACTGACCGGCCGAAACGGCCGCTACGACCTCATTCGCAACGACGTGGCCTCAGGCTCGCCGGTCCTTCGCGACCTGACCTTTGAGCAGGCAGCGGAGCAGGTGCGAGGCATCGCCGGATGACCAGTTACATCCGGGATGGTGCCGAGATTTACCGCCGCTCGTTTGCCATCATTCGAGACGAGGCGGACCTTTCGCGGTTCTCTCCGGAAGAAGAGCGGGTCGCGGTCAGGATCATCCACGCGTGCGGCATGGTAGAGGTGGCGGCCGATATTTTGTTCACACCGGGCGCGGTCCTCGCCGGCATTGCTGCTCTCGAAGCAGGCGCGCCAATCCTGTGTGATTCAAAGATGGTCGCGACTGGCATCACGCGAACGCGCCTGCCGTGTGACAACGAGATCATCTGCACGCTGGATACCCCATCGGTTCCGGCGCTTTCCGTAAGCTTGGGAACCACGCGGACCGCAGCCGCGATCGAGTTATGGCGGGACAAACTTGCCGGCGCGGTGGTGGCGATCGGCAATGCACCGACAGCCCTGTTCCGGCTGTTGGAACTCCTCCACGAAGGCGTGCCGGCACCCGCCTGCGTGGTCGGCATGCCGGTCGGCTTCGTTGGCGCGGCGGAGGCAAAAGAGGCACTGATGGCCAACGTGCGGGTCCCGTACCTTTGCGTCCGCGGGCGCAAAGGCGGCAGCGCGATGACCGTCGCCGCCATCAATGCCCTGGCGAGCCCCAGGGAATGACCGTTGCCCAAACCACGGGTCGCTTCTACGGCATCGGCCTGGGTCCGGGTGATCCGGAGCTTCTAACGGTCAAGGCGGTGCGGCTGATCCAGGCAGCGCCGGTCATTGGGTATTTCGCCAAAGCCGGCCGGCGCGGCAACGCTCGCGGCATCGTCGACCGCTGGATGACCGGCGACGCCGAGGAACTGCCGCTATACTATCCAATGACCACAGAACACGCGTTCGACAGCCCTGTTTACGCGACCGTGCTGGCGGCATTTTACGCAAATGCCGTCACCGCTATCGCGGCCCATCTGGATGCCGGCCGCGACGTCGCCGTGCTGAGCGAGGGTGATCCCCTTTTCTACGGGTCGTTCATGCATCTGCTATTACGGTTGCGGTCCCGCTATCCCGTAACCCTCGTTCCCGGCGTGACCGGGATGGCGGGCTGCTGGGCCGCCGCGGCGGAGCCCATGACCTGGGGCGATGATACGCTGCTGGTCGTGCCAGGTACGTTGCCGCTGGCCGGGCTGATCGAACGGCTCCGAACCACGGATGCTGCTGTCATCATGAAGCTTGGGCGGAATTTCGGAAAAGTCCGCATCGCGCTGCAGGAGGCCGGGCTGCTGCGGCGGGCGATCTACGTGGAACGAGGCACGATGGATGATGAGATCGTCATCCCCCTGGCCGAAAAGGTCGATGACAAGGCACCGTATTTCTCGCTCATTCTGATCCCCGGGGAGGGTCGGAGGCCATGATCGGCCAGCTGATCATCGTCGGCCTCGGGCCCGGGCCGGCAAAGTGGATCTCGCCCGAAGCGAGCGCTGCACTCGAGGCCGCGACCGACATCGTCGGCTACCAACCGTATCTCGACCGCGTCCAGCAACGGTCCGGTCAGCGGCGTCATGGCAGCGACAACCGGTTCGAACTCAGCCGGGCGTGCGAAGCTTTGTCGATGGCCGCAAGGGGCGGTCGTGTGGCGGTCGTCTCCGGCGGCGATCCCGGCGTATTCGGTATGGCGGCCGCGGTGTTCGAGGCGATCGAGACAGGCGAACCCTCGTGGCGCGTGCTCGACGTCACGGTCCTCCCTGGCATCTCGGCGATGCAGGCCGCGGCCGCGCGCCTCGGCGCCCCGCTGGGGCATGATTTCTGTGCGATTTCGCTGTCCGATAATCTGAAACCATGGGCGACCGTGGAGCGACGCCTGCGAGCCGCCGCCGATGGCGACTTTGTCATCGCGCTGTTCAATCCCGCCTCCAAGGCGCGTCCGGACCAAATTCAGCTCGCGTTCAAGCTGTTGCGCGGCTGCCGGGCAGCGTCTACCCCGGTCGCCTTTGCCCGCGCCATCGGACGCGAAGACGAGCAGGTCGTGCTGACCACGTTGAGCGACGCCGATCCAGACAGGGCGGACATGAGCACGCTGGTGCTGATCGGATCGACCGAAACGCAATTCATCGAGCGCCCTGCCCGTCCGTCCTGGCTCCTGACGCCGCGAACCTATGGGATGGACCGATGAGCCTCTATCCACCCCAGGACGTCGCCGACGGTGTGGAATACCGGGTAGGTTTCGGGCGTCGGCCGCTCGACGATGACGACTTCGATGCCCAGGGTACGCGCCGCTTCGATCTTCGCCTCGGTGGCCGACCCACCACTGTTCTTGGTAACAAGTGTGTCGATCCCCTCATCGCGCATCAGGGCGATCTCATCCTCGACACTGAACGGCCCGCGGGCGAGAATCAGGCGATGGTGCGGCAGCGCACTCACCCCGTCCGGCGGGTCGATCGTCCGGACGAGAAACCAGTGCTGCGGCACCCGTGCGAACTCAGCCAGTTGCATGCCGCCGATCGTCAGGAACACACGGCGTCGACGGTCGCCGAGCGCACGAACCGCCCCTGCCATGTCAGCCACACTGGTCCAGCGATCATTGTCCTGTTGCCGCCAGGCTGGCCGGGAAAGACCTGCGATGGGAAGCCCCAGCGTCCGGCACGCCGCGACCGCGTTGCGCGACATCTGCGCAGCGAACGGATGGGTCGCGTCGATGACCGCCTCGGTTTTCCGTTCGATCAAATAAGCCTTGAGCCCGGTAAAGCCTCCAAAGCCCCCGACCCGGAAAGGGATAGGCGGGGGCGATGGATTTCGCGTCCGGCCAGCGAAGGACAGAACCGGCTCAAGCCCAGGGCGGCTGGCGATCTGCCGGGCAAGCGCGCTCGCCTCTGTCGTGCCGCCAAGGATGAGAAGCCGCATCGTTCCGCCTCACGAAAGTCCACCCCGTGAGCGCCTCTGAACGTTGGCTGTCGATCATCGGGATCGGCGAGGATGGCCTGGACGGCCTTTCTCCTGCCGCACGGACGCTGATCGCGCAAGCGTCGCTGGTGGTCGGGGGTCGACGCCATCTCTCGCTCGTTGCCGGCGCAACGAGGGGCGAAACCCTCGCATGGCCTTCGCCGCCGCAAGCCGCATTTCCGACCATCCTTGCACGTCGAGGCACGTCTGTGTGCGTCGTGGCGACCGGGGACCCGTTCTTCTACGGCATCGGCTCCCTGCTGGCTCGGGAGGTCGCGGCGGAACAAATGATCTGCCTGCCAGGTGCATCCAGCTTCAGCCTCGCCGCGAGCCGTCTCGGTTGGGCGCTACAGGACTGTGCGCTTGTCACACTGCATGGGCGGCCACTGGAACGGATCATTCCCTACCTTCAGCCACGCGCCCGCATCCTCGCGTTGTCCTGGGATCAGACGACGCCGCGCCAACTGGCACAGCTTCTGGTTCGTCTGGGGTGCGGCGACACGAGTATCATCGTCTGCGAAGCCATGGGTGGTCCGCGCGAGCGTCTGAGAGGCGCGCAAGCGGACGACTTCGCCCTCGAAGACATCGATCCGCTGAACCTCGTGGCGCTGGAACTCACCGCGGCGCAACGGGCGCGCATCATTCCGCTGGTGTCGGGACTACCCGACGCCTGGTTCGAGCATGATGGCCAACTGACCAAGCAGGACATCCGCGCCGTGACGCTCGCTGCACTGGCGCCACGGCAGGGTGAACTATTGTGGGACATTGGTGCCGGTTCCGGTTCCGTGGGCATCGAATGGATGCTGACGCACCCGTCGAACCGCGCGGTGGCCATCGAGCGCGACGCCGCCCGCACCGGACGGATCGCCCGCAACGCATCGGCATTGGGTGTGCCCGAGCTGTCGATCGTCGAAGGGTCGGCTCCGGGTGTTTTGCAGGGCCTGCCGCAGCCAGACGCGATTTTCATCGGTGGGGGTGCCACCGACCGCACGATCGACACCACATGGGGCGCGCTATCGACCGGAGGACGCTTGGTCGTGAACAGCGTAACCATCGAGACTCAGACCGAACTGATCCGCCGCTTCAACGAGCTTGGAGGTAGTCTGAAGACGATCCAAATCGCGCATGCCGCCCCGATTGGGGGCTTTAATGCCCTGCGGCCGGCGATGACGGTCACCCAATGGTCCGTCACCAAACCATGAGCGCTCGGATCGCGATCGGAGTTGGCTGCCGCCGCGGCAGTTCGGCGGATGCGATCGAAGCCGTGGTCCGCCTTGCATTGGATCGCGCCCCCGAGGCCGAACGCCTGGGGTTGTTCACGATCCGCGATAAGGCCGGAGAGGCAGGCCTGACCAAGGCCGCCGACCGTCTTGGGCTTGATCTGATCTTTCTCACGCGGGACGCTCTGCGTGAGCAGTCGGCATTCGTTCGGACCCAATCGGCACAGTCCCAAAGCCGGTTTGGCGTTCCGTCGGTCGCGGAAGCTGCCGCGCTGGCCGGCGCCGGAAATCCCAGCGTGCTGATTGTTTCGCGGATCGCCCGCCACGGTGTAACCTGTGCCGTTGCCGAATCCCCCGGCCAGCCATCGTGACGGTCCATTTCATCGGTGCTGGCCCGGGAGCGCCCGACCTCATCACAATCCGCGGCCGCGATCTGATCGCCGGGTGCTCTGTCTGTCTCTATGCCGGATCGCTCATCCCGGAGGCACTGCTTAGCCACTGCCCACCTGGCGCCCGTATCGTCAACACCGCGCCGCTTTCGCTTGACCAGATCATCGCCGAGTGTGCGCAAGCCAATGCGGAAGGCCAGGACGTGGCCCGTCTACACTCCGGCGACCTGTCAGTCTGGAGTGCAATGGGAGAGCAGTTGCGGCGCCTGAACAGCCTCGGCATATCCTTCACCATAACCCCCGGGGTTCCCTCCTTCGCTGCCGCGGCCGCCTCGTTGGCGCAGGAACTAACATTGCCCGGCGTGTCGCAATCCCTGGTGCTCACCCGCACCAGCGGCCGCGCATCCTCTATGCCGGAGCGTGAAAAACTGTCGAACTTCGCGGCGACCGGTGCGACCCTCGCCGTCCATCTCTCGATCCACGTCCTGGAACCCGTGGTCGCCGAGCTGACCCCGCACTACGGGCCCGACTGCCCGATCGCGATCGTCTATCGCGCGTCATGGCCGGATGAATGGGTAATCCGAGGAACGCTCGCGACGATCATCGGACTGTTCAACGCCGCGCCGATAGAGCGAACGGCTCTAATCCTGGTCGGCCCCGTTCTGGGCGCGAGCAGGTTTCACGACAGCGCACTCTACGATGCCGATTATCAACGGCGGTTCCGGCCTAATCGCGGCCTGTCGAGGGATCAATGACCGGACTCCGCCCGCGCCAGCAACGCCCCCGACCGGTCGAAGATCACGACCTCCAGCTGCATACCACCACCGAGCGCCTGCTCGGCCGTCTGCAGCGCCGACGCGGCGACGCCGGCTGGCAGATCGACGCCGGCCTCCTTGGCGCGACCAAAAGCTTCCATAGCGGAATTGGACTGCACGATGGCCTCAGCCAACCCGGTGTTGCCACCCCTATCCATGGCGGTCCGGCTCAGCCAGTCGAGATCCACCTCGCCGCGCCGGGAATGCAGGTCCAGCAGGCCCTGGCCCAGCTTGGTCATCTTCGCCATTCCCCCGGCGACCGTCACCCGCGAGACCGGATGGCGGCGCAGATACTTGAGCATTCCACCCACGAAATCGCCCATATCGATCAGCCCTGCGTCGGGCAACCCGTAGAGCTGTGCGATCGCCGCTTCGGACGTCGCACCGGTCGCGCCGGCGACATGATCAAGCCCCGCTGCGCGCGCCACATCGATGCCGCGGTGGATCGAATGGATCCACGCCGAGCAGGAATAGGGCACAACGACCCCGGTGGTGCCCAAAATCGACAGTCCCCCAACGATCCCGAGTCGTCCGTTCAGCGTCCGCTCGGCGATCGTTTCACCGCCGGGTATCGACAGTTCGATCACAACATCGCCGCTTCCTCCGTGGAGGGTGGCGACCTCGGCAATCGCCCAACGGATCATCTCGCGCGGGACCGGATTAATGGCAGGCTCCCCGGGCGGCACCGGCAGGCCGGGACGGGTCACCGTGCCGACGCCCTCTCCGGCGCAAAAGCTAACGCCGCTGCCCGGTTCGCCCTGACGGACGGTCGCCAGGATCAGCGCGCCGTGCGTGACATCGGGATCGTCTCCGGCGTCCTTAACGATTCCCGCCCGCGCGAAGTTCGAGCCGAGTTCGCTGACTGCCAAGGCAAAACAGGGTCTCGTCCCGCCTGGCAGCAGCACCGGAACCGGATCGGGAAACGTGCCGGTCAACAGCGCCTCATACGCAGACCGACTGGCGGCGGCGGCGCATGTTCCCGTCGTCCATCCACGCCGCAACGGGCGCTTGGGTGCGGCACGCTCCATGGCGCTTTGTCCTACCGGACCGACGCGGTTCCGCCTAGGGAACGCTGCGGTTGACCCGCGCGGTTCAGGTCGCGGGCCTGACCCTGCCGGTGTTCCAGCCCGGCGAGGTTTGGCTGACCGGCGCCGGTCCGGGCGATCCCGGCCTGCTGACGCTGCACGCGCTGAATGCGATCAACCAGGCAGACATCGTCCTGTACGACGCCCTGGTCAACGACGCCGTGCTGAAGCTCGCCGGGCCGGGCGTGGTCCTCGAGTCCGCCGGAAAACGAGGCGGCCGGCCTTCGCCTAACCAACGGGACATCACCGAGCGGCTGATCGAGTTGGCACGCCAGGGTCAAAGGGTCTTACGCCTGAAGGGCGGCGACCCCTTCGTCTTCGGACGCGGCGGCGAGGAGGCGGCGGGACTCGCAGCCGTCGGCATATCGTTTCGTATTATCCCCGGTCTGACAGCTGGATTGTCGGGACTGGCCTACGCCAACATCCCCGCCACAACCCGCGACACAAATCATGGGGTCATCCTGGTCACTGGCCAATATGCTGCCGGAACCGAGCGCGCACTGGAGTGGAGCGCGCTCGCCCAGAGCGGATTACCAATCATCATCTACATGGGCATGAGCCGCCTTCCCGAGATCGCCAACGCACTCATGACGGCCGGACTGTCGCCGAAAACCGCGGTCGCTGTCGTCTGCGAGGCGACCACGCCACGCCAAAGAGTTTTGGTCACGACGCTGAACCGCGTTGCCGTCGACGTGACGGCGCAGGGTCTGGGCTCGCCTTCGATCGTCGCCATCGGCGAGATGGTCAGGCTGCGGGCGGCGCTGAGCCCGTTCGCGATCGCGTTCTGATGGCAAGAATTCCGCCAGGCCTGATGATCGCAGCGCCGCGGTCCGGCAGTGGCAAGACCACGCTGACGTTGGGACTGTTGCGTGCCCTCCGGCGCGCCGGGGTGGCGGTCGCCAGCGCCAAATGCGGCCCCGACTATATCGATCCCCCATTCCATCGGGCTGCCAGCGGGCGCCCCAGCGTCAATCTGGATTCCTGGGCAATGACGCCGGCCCTGCTGGAAGCTTTGGCCACCGAGGTCGGGGGCGATTGCGATTTCGTCATTTGCGAAGCCTTGATGGGTCTGTTCGACGGCGTTCCGGGGCCGGCTGGGCGCACTGGGTCATCGGCGGACGTGGCCGCAGCGCTTGGTTGGCCGGTGCTGTTGGTGCTGGATGCCAGCGGGCAGTCGCAATCCGCCGCCGCGGTCGTCAAAGGCTGTGCAACCTATGATTCGCGAATCTCGATCGCCGGCGTGGTGCTCAACCGCATCGGCAGTCCTCGGCACGCGAGGCTTGCAACCGAAGCGATCGAGTCGCTCGGCATTCCGGTCGTCGGCACCCTGTCCCGTTCCGACACCATCGCGCTGCCTGAGCGCCACCTCGGCTTGGTGCAAGCCAGCGAGACCGGTGAGCTCGGCGGGCGACTGGACCAGATGGCAACGTTTGTCGCCGAAAACACTAAGATCGATGCCATCCGAGCCTTGGCGTCGCGCGGTCAGCTCACCGCGCGAGGGATCCACGAGGGTCCCGCCGTCCAACCCCCGGGGCAACGGGTCGCTATCGCTCAGGATGCGGCATTCTCCTTTCTCTATCCCCATCTGCTGCAAGGATGGCGAGCCGCGGGCGCCGAGATTTGCTTTTTCTCGCCGTTGGCTGACGAGGCACCAAGCGACGACTGCGATGTCTGCTGGCTTCCCGGCGGATACCCGGAACTACACGCCGGCAGGCTATCTGGTTCGCGACGCTTCATGGACGGGCTCCGGCGCTTCGCTGGGACGCGCCCTGTCCACGGCGAATGCGGCGGATACATGGTGCTGGGAACCTCGCTGACCGACGGCGACGGCATCATCCACGAAATGGCGGGGCTACTGGGCGTATCGACCAGCTTTGCAAAACGCAGGCTGCATCTCGGTTATCGCCATGCGCGGATAATCGAAGATAGTTGCCTGGGCCGAGCGGGGTCGTTATTGCGCGGCCATGAATTCCACTATGCCAGCCTCGAGTCTTCCGGGCGCGATACCCCCCTCCTCCTGGCCTCTGATGCGTATGGTTCCGAACCCGCACCCACCGGAAGCCGGCACGGACTCGTATCGGGCACCTTCTTCCATGTGATTGCCGCCGAGCCATGACCTGCGGCTTCAACCAGCCCGTCTTCGATGAAGAGTTTCGCACGCGGCTGACGACGTTGATCGCCTGGCGGCGCGACGTGCGACGCTTCAGCGATCGTCCGGTGCCGGAGCCCTTGATCGAGAGCCTGCTTGATATCGCCCAACTGTCGCCCTCGGTCGGCAACAGCCAGCCGTGGCGCTGGGTACGGGTGGACAGCGCCCCCAAGCGCGCCGAAATCCGCGCCATCTTCACCACCTGCAATGACGCCGCCCGAATGGCTCAGTCGAGCGAGCGCGCCCGCGCCTACGCGTCGCTGAAGCTCGAAGGTCTGGATCGCGCCCCTCTTCAGTTCGCGATCTTCTGCGATCAGGCTACCGGACAAGGCTTCGGCCTGGGCCGCCATACAATGCCCGAGATGCTTGAATATTCGACGGTCGCGATGGTCTCGACGTTCTGGTTGGCCGCCCGCGCGGCGGACCTCGGCGTGGGCTGGATCTCAATTCTCGATCCCCAGAAGGTGTGTCACGCATTGGATGCAGCGCCGCACTGGAAGCTGGTTGCCTATCTCTGCGTCGGCTGGCCGGAAACAAACCATCTCGACCCCGAGCTCGAGCGTTTCGGCTGGCAGTGCCGGACGAGCGCTGGACGAAAGGTCGAGATCCGATGACGCCTGGAGATCGGCCTGGCGTCACCGCCTTCATTTGTGTCACGTGCAGGGGTGCCGGCGGCGATGACGAGCGGCCCGGACGGGTACTGCTCGATGCGGTCGTGAGACGCCTGCAGACCCGTGCCGACTGCAATGTCACGGTCACGGCAGTCGAGTGCCTTTCCGTCTGCAAGCGTCCTTGTACGATCGCGCTGATGGCGCCTGGCAAGTGGACCTACGTTGTCGGCGACCTTGACCCTGAGACCCATATTGATGACGTCATCGCCATGGCAGTCGGCTACGGGCTGACCGACAACGGCATCGTCCCGTGGCGCGAAAGGCCGCAATCCTTTCGCAAGGGCGTCGTCGCTCGCATTCCTCCGCTCGGTTATTGCCATCAAGCCTGACAGATCACGTCGGTAACCGAACCGATCGCCGGTGCGGCCGCCAGCAAATCGATTGGCTTGGAAAGCAGCAGCGCTTCCAGAACCTTGAGCGGACCGCCGTGCGATACGACGACGCAATCCTGCTGATCTCGGCGGAGCTCCCCGTGGAAATCGCGGATGCGTGCGATCAGTTCCGCACCGGACTCGCCCCCAGGCGGTGCGAAGGTCAACACCGACGCCGCCCAGCGATCAAGATCGGCTCGCGGTATAGCCTCCCAAGGCCGTCCTTCCCATGCACCGAAATCGACTTCCCACAGGCGATGATCGACGGACAGCGGAACCGCCTGGAACAGGGCAATAGCGTCGGCAAGACCGCGGCACCGGAGGGCCGGGCTGGTCCACACGCGCCCCGCGCCGCGAAGCCGCGGGTCCGCCACAAGCCTGCTGACCATCTGCTCGCCGGCGGACGGGTCCACGGCAACGTCGAGGCGACCGTAACAGATGCCTTGCGGGATCAATGGTGCGGGATGACGGATCAGCGTGATCCTCATTTCAGCGTCATCGGCAAGCCAGCGATCATGAAGACCACGTGGCCCGCCTGCGCGGCGATCCGCCGGTTCAACCGGCCTGCGTCGTCCCGGAACGACCGGCCCAGCGACGTCTGCGGAACGATGCCCAGACCGACTTCGTTGCTGACCAGAACCGTTGGTTCGCTCCGCCTCGTCAGCGCGGCCTCCAAGTCCGCGGTGGCGGACGCAATGTCGTGGTCACCCAGCGTCAGATTGGTCAGCCAGAGCGTCAGGCAATCGATCAGCACAGGCCGCGCCGCCTCGCCATCGAGCACATCGGCAAGTGCGATTGGCACCTCGATTGTGCGCCACCCCTCCCCGCGCCGGGCCTGGTGCTCCGCGATGCGACCTCGCATCTCATCATCGAGGGGCTGCGCGGTCGCGACGTAAACCCATGGAGCGGGGTGTCGCGTCAGCAGTCGTTCGGCGTGGTCGCTCTTGCCTGAGCGGGCACCCCCGAGGACGAGCGTCATGTGCGGTAGTTCGGGAATGGTTTGGGGGACCTGCAAATGGCGCGAGATGCCACTATGCAATGCCAGGGCCGGCGCTTCAAATAGCGACACGAAACGTCAACGGCAACCCAGGTGTCGCATGACCCAATTCACCAATCTCGAAGCGCTGCGAACCGCTTGGCGGCATCTTCCCGAAGGCAGCGAAAGCGCAGCGGAGGCGGTTCGCGTGCGGCAGGCGGTTCTGACCAAACCCGCGGGCAGCCTCGGGCGCCTTGAAGACCTGGTTGCGTGGCTGGCTACATGGCAGAGCCGCCCGATGCCCCGGTTGGACGCAGTCGACGTCCTGGTGTTCGCCGGCAATCACGGCGTCACTCGAAAGGGCGTTTCTCCCTTTCCCGCGACCGTGACGGCCCAGATGGTTGCCAATTTTTCCAGCGGAGGTGCCGCTATCAATCAGATCGCCAGGATCGCGGGCGCGAACCTGAGAGTCATCCCGCTGGACCTCGACCACCCGACGGAGGATTTCACCGAGGCTCCTGCCATGGACCAGGACGCATTCCTGCGCGCAGTAAATACCGGTTACGAAGCTGTTTCCCCGGACCGCGATTTGCTTTGCCTGGGAGAGATGGGCATCGGCAACACCACCGCCGCCGCTGCGATCGTCGCGGCTCTGTTTGGCGGCGGCGGCAACCGATGGGCCGGCCGAGGAACCGGCATCGATGATGCAGGACTGGAGCGCAAGCGAAACGCGATCGATGCAGGGTTACGTCGTCACGCGGCCTGCCTGCATGACCCGCTAATGATTGCGATGGCGCTCGGCGGGCGTGAGCTTTCTGCCATCCTGGGCGCCACGCTTGCCGCGCGCCACCATGGCATTCCCGTATTGCTGGATGGCTTTGTGTGCACCGCCGCCGTCGCCCCCTTGACGAAGCTGAGTTCCGGTGCGCTGGACCATGCCATGCTGGCCCACATCTCCGCTGAGGCTGGACATCGTGCCCTGGCCGACGCGCTCAACCTCCATCCTCTGTTGGATTTCGAAATGCGGCTCGGCGAAGCGTCGGCAGCGACGTTGGTCGTTCCATTGTTGCGTGCTGCCGTCGCCTGCCACACGGGGATGGCGACATTCACTGACGCCGCGGTCGACAACCGAGTTTGATCCGTTGCTGCAGTCCGATCTGGTGGCAGCTTTCATGCTGCTTAGCCGGCTGCCGGTCGCGCGGCTCGGACGCTTTGTCGCACCGCCCAATCTGGCGCGGTGCATATGGGTGTTTCCGATCGTCGGCCTCGTCGTCAATGGAACGGGGGGATTGGTCTACTGGCTGGCCCATATTGCCAGTATGCCGCCGTTTCTCGCCGCTGCCTGGACCCTGGTAGCGACACTGATCATCACCGGCGGCTTTCATGAAGACGGCCTTGCGGATGCGGTCGACGGCTTCGGAGGCGGGGCCACCCCGGCGCGGAAGTTGGAAATAATGCGCGACAGCCGTATCGGGACCTACGGGGCAACGGCACTTTTCCTGTCGCTGATTGTGCGTACGGCCGGTATCGCCGCGCTTAGCCAGCCAAGAGTGGTATTAACGGCGCTGATCCTCGCTGGAATGCTTGGACGGAGCGCCATGATCCTGGTGCTCCTCCTGCTTGGCCCAGCCCGGGCCGAGGGGATAGGAGCCTCCGTTGGCAGGACCCAGCCCATGAGCGCGACGATCGGATTAGGGCTCGGCGTGCTCGCGTCGTTTTTGCTGTTGCCGGCATTCCCAGCTACCGCCGCGGTCGTGCTTGGGTTCGGCAGTGCATTGGTTTTGGCATCGATTGCCGCCCGACAGTTAGGCGGGCACACGGGGGATGTTCTCGGTGCCGCCGAGGTCCTCGCCGAATGCGTTGTCCTCACCCTGATCAGCAGCATATTCCGCGCGTAGAGCACTCACGTCACATCCCGTCGCAATCTGTTGAGCGAACCCAGCCCGCCCCGAGCGTTGCTGTCCCGACGATAGAGGGAGATCGAGGCCATGAAAGTGGGCGTAATCGGAGCTGGCGGCGTCGGCGCGGCCTGCGTCTTGGCACTCGTTCTACGGGGAAGCGCGCGAGAAATCGTCCTGGTTGACCGCACCCCCGCGCGGGCGAAGGCCGTGGCGGCGGACATACGTTACGGGGTCCCGCTCGGCTCCCGTATTGACCTGATCGACGGAGCGTATGAGGACCTTGCCGGTTCCGGTCTGGTGATGATCACTGCGGGGGTCAACGAAAAAGCCGGGGGTGCGACCGATCGCGCCGACCCGGAAGGCCGCCTCAAACTGCTCGACAAGAACGCAGCCGTATATCGTGAGATCGTTCCGCGGATCGTGCAAGCCGCCCCCGAGGCGGTGCTACTGGCGGTGACCGATCCGCCCGATCCCTTGGCCGATCTGACGCGCACACTGGCGGGCCATAATAGGGTGCTGAGCACCGGTACCTGGCTCGACAGCCTCCGGTTCCGCACGCATATCGCACGCAAGCTCGACATCAGTCCGGACGCCGTCGAGGCCCAGATCCTGGGCGAGCACGGCACCTCGGAGGTCTTTGTCTGGTCAAGCGCGCGCGTCGCCGGCGTCCCACTTTCGGAATTGCTGCGCGAGCGCGGTGACGACGCGACAGCGTTTCGCAAAAGTGTCGAAGAGGAAGTGCGTTACGCCAACATCGCCATCATCGAGGGCAACGAGGCAAGCCAGTATGGCATCGCGATGGTTTGCGCCCGCATCGCCGAGGCGGTGCTGCGTAACGAAGGGCTGGCTGTCCCGATTGGCGCTTTCAGCCAAGAATTCGGGCTTACCCTATCGTTGCCTGGCGTGATCGGTCGCCGCGGCCTGCGCGAATTCTATCGGCCCGCGCTGTCGGATGAGGAGAGAGAATTGCTCAGCCTCAGCGTGGGGGCCTTGAAAAGGGCGGCCGAGCGATTGGCGAGGAGTTAGCAGTTCGCAACGGGCATCGGTAACCGCAACGACCTGCGGTGACCGGTGCCCCCACCACGTTACCGAGATATCATCAAAGCAGCGCGTTGTCGCCTCAATCCGGTCACGGTGGACACCCATATTTGCCTAGCAGACAGGTCGGATTTTTCCGACCGACCGAGATAAAGGAGTCAACGCCATGATGCGCTTCAAAGCCCTATTGATCGCGGCGCCGGTCGCCGCCGGTCTTCTGGCCGCGCCGGCTGCCCATGCCGAATGGCACGGCCATGGCGGTGGCGGCCACGGCGGCGCCTGGCATGGCGGTGACTGGCATGGCGGTGACTGGCACGGCGGTGGTTACCGCGGGCCCGGTCCTGGCGTTGCGGGCGCAATCCTCGGGCTGGGTGCTGCCGCGGTCATTGGCGGAGTGATTGCCTCGCAGGCTTATGCGCCTCCGCCACCCGTCTACTATGCACCTCCGCCGGCTTACTACGCACAGCCCCCGGGCTACTACGCTCCGCCGCCGGCCTATGCGGCCCCTCCGGGGTATTACCCAGGCTACTGAGACCGAGTTCCGCGTGGGTCATACCCCACGCGGAAGAGCAATGTTAGCGGGTCCGTAGTGACGACACATCCCTGACGGCGCCCCGAGCCGCGCTCGTCGCCATTGCTGCGTATGCGCGCAGAGCGGTCGAGACTTGCCGTTGCCGCGCTTCCGCCGGCTGCCAAGCGGCCTTGCCCTTAGCCTCCATTGCGGCTCGGCGAGCCGCGAGGATCGCGTCTGAGACGACAACGTTCAATGAGCGCCCGGGGATATCGATTTCGATTACGTCGCCGTCCTCGACCAGGCCGATCGTCCCGCCTTCTGCCGCTTCTGGCGAGCAATGGCCGATCGACAGCCCGGACGACCCGCCGGAGAAGCGGCCGTCCGTCACCAAGGCGCACAGTTTGCCCAGGCCCTTCGATTTCAGGTAGCTGGTCGGATAAAGCATTTCCTGCATGCCGGGTCCGCCGCGCGGTCCCTCGTAGCGCACCAGGACGATGTCGCCAGGTTTGACGCTGCCTCCGAGAATGCCGGAAACCGCCGCGTCCTGGCTCTCGAACACCCGCGCAGGGCCGGAGAACTTCAGAATACTGGCATCGACGCCCGCGGTCTTTACGATGCAGCCTTCCTCGGCCAGGTTTCCATACAGCACCGCGAGTCCGCCGTCAGTCGAGAACGCGTGCGCCTTGTCGCGGATCACGCCCTTCTCCCGGTCGGTGTCGAGTTGGTCCCAACGCTCTGCCTGGCTGAACGCCTCGGTTGTGGGTATGCCGCCGGGGGCGGCACGGTAGAAGGTCTTTACCGCATCATCGGCGGTGCGCCTGATGTCCCAGCGCTGCAACGCTTCGGCCAGCGTTTCGGCGTGGATGGTGGGGACGCTGGAATCGATCAGCCCGGCGCGGTCGAGCTCGCCGAGGATCGCAATCACGCCACCGGCTGCGTGCACGTCCTCAACGTGGACGTCCGGGACGGAGGGCGCGACCTTGCACAAGACGGGCACGCGCCGCGAGAGGCGGTCAATGTCGAGCATCGTGAACGGCACCTCGCCTTCGTGGGCAGCGGCCAGCAGGTGCAACACCGTATTCGTGGACCCGCCCATGGCGATGTCGAGCGTCATTGCGTTCTCGAACGCGGCGACGGTGGCGACGCTGCGTGGCAGAACCGAGAAGTCGTCGGTCTCATAGTGCCGGCGGGTGATTTCGACGATCTTTCGGCCCGCTTCCAGGAACAGTCCTCTCCTGTCGGCATGAGTGGCAACGACCGTGCCGTTACCCGGGAGTCCAAGCCCCAGCGCCTCGACAAGGCAATTCATGGAATTGGCAGTGAACATACCGGAGCAGGAGCCGCAGGTCGGGCAGGCTGACCGCTCCATGACCGCAACTTCTTCGTCGGTCACGGCGGTGTCTGCAGCGGCGACCATGGCGTCGATCAGGTCCACCGACCGCGTCTTTCCCTTATGGAGCACCTTGCCGGCCTCCATCGGGCCGCCTGAGACGAAGATGGCCGGAATGTTCAACCGCATCGCCGCCATCAGCATGCCGGGCGTGATTTTATCGCAGTTCGAAATGCAGACCATGGCGTCGGCGCAGTGCGCGTTGACCATGTATTCGACGCTGTCAGCAATAAGCTCGCGGGAGGGCAGGCTGTACAGCATACCGTCGTGGCCCATCGCGATCCCGTCGTCCACCGCGATGGTATTGAATTCCTTGGCGATGCCGCCGGCTGCCTCGATTTCCCGGGCAACCAGTTGGCCGAGATCCTTGAGGTGCACATGGCCGGGGACGAACTGAGTAAAACTGTTGGCGACGGCGATGATAGGTTTGCCGAAGTCACCGTCCTTCATGCCTGTCGCACGCCAGAGGCCGCGTGCGCCGGCCATATTCCGGCCGTGGGTGGTGGTGCGGGAGCGATACGCGGGCATGGGTTTGGGTCCTCGGATGCGTCGTCGGGTGGTCGGCCTGTCTAGCGCTATTTGGGGTGAACAGGCCAGACGGGGGAGTGGCCAATGATCCAACAGGACACCCACTACCGGATCACCGAGATACGCCCGGCGCCCTCATCGAGCGACGCTTAAGCGCGATCCGCGGTAACCGCCATCGCGTCGAGGCGCATCGCCAGGGCGACGCAGGCGCGGTCGCCTAACGACAGCCCCGCGCTTCGCGTGATGCCGCGCAGTTCAGCCACCATGTACGCCGCCTCGCGATCGAACGGATGAACTTCGATCGGCAGCCCGTCGAGCGCGGCTCGCGCCGCCTCCAAGGGCATACCGTGTTCGGTCAGTTTCGCTATCACCTCGGAGAGATTGACGGCGCTCATCACGCCGCGGGGCAACGCGCTCGCCACGACATCGGCACCCGGTTCGCCCTGCAACAACGCCAGCAGCGCCGACGCGTCGAGCAAAATCGGGTCATCACTCAAGCCGGGCTGTCTCCCGCCGCTCCTCGATCAGTTCGTCCGCCAGGTTTCTGCCCTGCCTCACAAACCGTTGCACGAGCGATTGAGCGCGTTCAACGGCCCGTCGCGCGGAGCGGATCCGCAGGTCGCCGTCTGCGATATCCAGGACCACTTCGGCGCCCGGCTGGAGGCCAAGCTGGCGGCGGAACTCCGCAGGGATGACCACGCGGCAACCTTCGGTCACTTTCGCTCGGTGGCTCGCCATTTACCTCATTCTCTGCCAGGTTCACCAAATATGCCAAAAGATCCCGGATGTGGCATCGCCGTTTGAGGAAGCGCGGCCTCGATCAGGGAAGGCGAACGGCTCAGAATTTTGACCTTAACCGTCCGCTCCCCTCCGCCGTCACAAACGCCATTCGCCCCCCAACAATTGTCGCGACTGCCCGTGATGTCGCCGGATCAACCAGCACGAGATCCGCGCGCTTCCCCGCCGCGATCACCCCCCGGTCTGCCAGTCCGCCCGCTCGCGCCGGGTTCTCCGAAATCAGCGCCCACGCCCTGGCTAGATCGAGAATACCCCGCTCGGCCAGCACGAACGCCGCCCGCATCATCGCTGGATAGTAATAATCGGAGGTAAGGAGGTTGCAGATCCCCGCCTCCACTGACCGCGCCGCCGAGGCCCAGCCAAGATGCGAGCCGCCCCGTACGACATTCGGACACCCCATCACCACGAAATCGCCCGCTGTCGCTGAAGCAGCGGCGACTTCTTCAGCCATTGGAAACTCGCAAATCCTTGCCCCCAGGCCACGGAACCAATCTCGAGCCGCGATCAAATCATCGTCGTGGCTCGCCATCGGCAGGCCCGCTGCCCTCGCTGCGGACGCGATCCGATCCTGGGCCGACGGGACCGCATCGGCCCTTGAGGCGATCTCCTGTGCCATCGCCCCGAACGCCTCTATTTTCATGCCGGCGCGGCTGCTGTACTTGGCGCCTTCAGTCGGATCATCCAGTTTCCGCAGTATCGCAGGTGTATGGTCATTGAACGCCAGCAGATGCACGCGCCCGGCTGCGATATCCGCCAACGCTGTCTCCAGCGCATCCAGATTGTACGCTTCCCATCGAAGATGCACCCGCATATCGCAGGTCCATGATCCGGCGTCCAAGGCGTCCAGCAGCGCCCGCCATGCCGTCAGGCTACGCAACCCTGGCTCCCACGACAGCGTCACGCCATGAAACGCCGTGGTGATTCCATTTGCCAACAACTGAGAATTCTGTGTCGCGCAACGCCAGATCGGTCGGAAAATCCACACCCGGGCGCGGCTGAAGCTGCCGCTCGAACGCGTCGCCATGCAGATCGACAATTCCAGGAAGCACCAGCAACCCGGATGCATCGAATTGGGGTCCATCCCCACGGCCCAACTCGATCAGCCCGTCCCTCAAATTCAGGTCGGCGCGCTGTAGTCCGTCGGACTCCACCAACACCGCCCCGCCCGTGATCTGCATTCCCGAAAACCTCATGGTTCAAAAACAATCTGTACCCGCGGGGTCGGGTAGCAGCCCGAGGCAAACTCCACGATCGCTCCAGCGCGATCCACGTTGATATTTTCTGTCACCAGCACAGGCCGATTTCTTGCCATGCGTAAAAGCTCCGCCTCGGACTGCGTGGGCAACCGAGCGGTCACGCGGGTCTGCAGACGCAGGTAATCGTCAACCCCCACCATTCGCAACGCGTCGGTGATCCTCGGCATCACCCGCAGCGCCTGGAACAGGCCCTTCAACCTGGTCGACGGAAAATAGTGCCGCGCGAGGCTGACAGGACGATCGTCGGCAAAGCCGAGCCGTTCCAGCAGCACGACCCTGCTGCCGTTGCGCAGACCCAGCCCGTCTGCGACACGGCGGTCGGCCGAAATCTCTCGCAGCTGCCGAATGATCCCCGAGGGTTCCTTGTTATGCCTGCGGATCCACTCGGAGAAACGCGTCCGTGCCTCCACATTATAGTCCAACACGTCCTCGGCCACGAACGAGCCGCGCCCTTGTTCAACCCGTACCAGACCGTCCCGCGACAGTTCCTCCAACGCGCGACGCACGGTGTGGCGGTTGACGCCGAACCGCGCTGACAGTTCAGCCTCGGTTGGAAGCCGCGTACCAGGCTTGCAAGTGCCTGAGGCGATATCGCCCTGGATCTGGCCGACGATCTGGCGCCACAGCGTCACGCCATCCTGCCGGTTGACCGGACGGATCGCGAGGTCGTCCATCTCCGCCGTCACGCTCATTTATCTTCCATCCAAACCCCGAGGTCGGTCGCTGCCACTTGGTGGTTGACGGTAGACGAGCCGATATCTAGTTGTCTAGACGTCTAATCATAATCGGACTGCCAATGAACGACAGCGCGCGCTCCGCCCCCTCGCCCTCTGCCCGCCGGCGCTGGATGGCTATCCTTGCGCGCGCAGCATCCGATCAGCTGCAGGCGTTACTGGCCGGCTGCGGCGCTCCAGCCAGCTATACGGTCGTGCGTGGGCCGGAGGGCGGGCTGGTCATGGTGCGCGGCCGAGCCGGCGGTGGCGGCGCCGCGTTCAATCTCGGGGAAATGACGGTGACCCGTTGCACGGTGAGCACAGAGACGGGCTGCGTGGGGCACGCATACATCGCGGGCCGCGAAGAACGACGCGCCGAACTGGCCGCGCTGACCGACGCGCTCATGCAGGATCCGAATTGGGCGGAAGTCATCGAACACCACGTGATCGCGCCCTTGGAACGTGAGCAGACCGAAGAACGGGCCGAGCGGTCGCGGAAAGCCGCGGCGACCCGTGTTGAGTTCTTTGCACTACAAACGATGCGGACCTAGGGGCGAACATGAACGCCAACCTCTCTCCTGGCTTCAGCGACCCGGTCAGCGGTGCCCAAGCGTGTTTCCGGGCAGTGCTGGATGCGATGGCGCGGCCTGGGCGTCTGCACCCAGCACATGGCGCGTTGGCGCCCGCGCCGTTATGCAACGCGGCGGCGGCCGTGCTGCTGACTCTGGTGGATCACGAAACGCCCCTGTGGGTCGATCCCGACGCCGCCTCCGCTCACGCGTGGATCGCCTTCCACACCGGCGCGCCCATTCGACCAGCCCGACGCGCAACCTTCGCCATGGCGTTGTCATTGCCGGATTTGACCGAACTACCGAACGGCACGGACGAGATGCCGGAAACGTCGGCTACCGTCATTCTGCAACTCGCTTCCCTGGCCGCGGGCCGGCGGTTCGTCCTGGAGGGCCCGGGATTGCGTGAACCTGCTGAGCTGTGCGCCGATGGCCTGCCGGCCGATTTCGCCGCGATCTGGCAACGCAACCACAGGCTGTTCCCACGTGGGATCGACCTGATCCTGTGCGCCGGCAACACGCTTACCGCCCTGCCACGCAGCGTCGCCATAAAGGAGGGCTGACATGGCCTATGTCGCAGTCAAAGGGGGCGAACGGGCGATCGACAGTGCCCATACTTGGCTGGCCGAGCAACGTCGCGGCGATCCTGCCACCCCTGCCCTGTCCGTTTCCCAAATCGAGCAGCAACTCGGCCGGTCGGTTGATCGCGTGATGGCCGAGGGCTCCCTTTATGACCGACAGCTGGCCGCGCTAGCGATCAAGCAAGCCCAGGGCGATCTGATCGAGGCGGCCTTCCTGCTGCGGGCCTACCGCACCACCCTTCCTCGTTTCGCGCACTCGCAGCCGGTCGAAACGGGCGCGATGCGGATCGAGCGCCGGGTGTCCGCTATCTTCAAGGATTTGCCCGGGGGTCAGGTGCTCGGTCCAACCTACGACTATACCCACAGGCTGCTGGATTTTGGGCTGATGGACGATAACGCCGTCACCACTGGGCCGGAGGCCGAGGCTGATCAGGCGACCATGCCGCGCGTGCCCGACATTCTGGGGCATGAGGGCCTGCTGGAACCGGATAGTGTTTCGGATGGTGAACCTGGTGACCTGACCCGCGAGCCATTGTCGTTTCCCGCCGGTCGCGATGTGCGCCTACAGGCGTTGGCCCGTGGCGACGAGGGTTTCGTGCTGGGCATGGGGTATTCCACGCAGCGCGGCTACGGCGGTTCACATCCGTTTGCGGGTGAAATCCGCATGGGCACGGTGTCGGTTGAGATCGAGCCAACGGAGCTTGGCTTCTCCATCGATATCGGCGACCTGGTCCTGACCGAGTGCCAGATGGTCAACCAGTTCAAAGGCTCAAAAACCGTCCCGCCCCAATTTACCCGCGGCTACGGTCTGGTGTTCGGGTTCGGTGAGCGCAAGGCAATGGCAATGGCTCTGGTCGATCGCGCCATGCGTGCCGGGGACCTGGGCGAGGACGCGACGGCGCCGGCTCAGAACGTCGAATTCGTATTGTATCATTCAGATAACATCGAGGCGACCGGCTTCGTGGAGCACCTCAAGCTGCCCCACTACGTCGATTTTCAAAGCGAGTTGCAGAACGTCCGGCGGATGCGGGCGGAGGTGGCGGAATGAAAGGCTACAATTTCGCCTATCTGGATGAGCAAACGAAACGGATGATTCGCCGCGGGTTGCTGAAGGCCGTTGCGATCCCAGGCCACCAGGTGCCATTCGGCTCGCGGGAGATGCCGCTGCCTTACGGTTGGGGAACGGGCGGGATTCAGGTGACGGCCTCGATCCTGGGAGCGAACGACGTGCTGAAAGTCATCGACCAGGGCGCCGACGACACCACCAATGCGGTGTCCATCCGCCGCTTTTTCGCGCGCACTGCGGGAGTCACAACGACGACCGCGACCGCCGAGGCAACGGTGATACAAACCCGTCACCGCATCCCGGAAAAGCAACTGCGCGAGGACCAGATCATCGTGTATCAGGTGCCGCAGCCCGAGCCGTTGTTTCGCCTGGAGCCGAGCCGGGTAGAAACGAAGCGGATGCATGGTCTGGCGGACTACGGGCTGATGCATGTGAAGCTGTATGAGGACATTTCTCGTTTCGGCCAGATATCAATCAGTTATGACTACCCGGTGATGGTGAACGAGCGCTACCTTATGTCCCCGAGCCCGATCCCGGCTTTCGACAATCCAAAAATGGACATGATGCCGGCGTTACAACTGTTTGGTGCCGGCCGCGAGAAGCGCATCTACGCCATCCCGCCCTGGACGCGGGTTAAATCATTGGATTTCGACGATCATCCGTTTCGGGCGATCAACGCGGCGCACCCGTGCGGGCTATGTGGGGCAACGGCTTCATATCTGGACGAGGTCGTGACCGACGACAAAGGTGGCCGATTGTTCGTCTGTTCCGACACCGATCATTGCGCGGAACGCCGGGCGGCCGGCCATGCTGGAGCCGACGGACTGCGGGAGGCCGCCGAATGACCGAGGCCACGCTGCTCTCGGGACGCAAGCTGGGTCTCAATTTTGGCTGCATCGCGGCACTGGCCGACGTAGACGTCGATCTTTGGCCCGGCGAGATGTTGGCGATTGTCGGTGAGTCCGGATCCGGCAAGACGACCCTGCTCAACGTGCTGTCCGGCCGCCTGGCCCCGCATCAGGGAGTGGTCTGGTATCGCGATCCCGCAGGCCAGTTGCACGATGTGCATGCAATGCCGCCGCCTGTGTTGCGGACGCTGCATCGCTCCGATTGGGGGTTTGTCCATCAGGACCCACAGCAAAATCTACGTATGGCCGTCACCGCCGGCGGCAATGTCGGCGAACGCCTGATGGCCCAAGGCGTCCGGCATTACGGCGACATTCGGAAGGTCGCGCTGGACTGGCTCGCGCAGGTGGAGATCGACGCGAAACGCATCGACGACCTGCCGCGCACGTTCTCCGGCGGCATGCTGCAACGGTTGCAGATCGCCCGAACCCTGGTGACGCACCCTCGATTGGTCTTCATGGACGAGCCGACCGGCGGCCTGGACGTTTCTGTACAGGCTCGGTTGCTCGACTTGATCCGTTCACTGGTGACGCGACTGCGTATCGCCGTGGTGCTGGTAACCCATGATCTCGCGGTCGCGCGCCTGCTGGCGCATAGGATCGCGGTGATGCAACGCGGCCGGATCGTGGAGACAGGCCTGACCGATCAGGTTCTGGACGATCCCCAGCACCCCTACACGCAGTTACTTGTCAGTTCGGTCCTGAATGCATGACCATGCAGCCGTTGGCGACCGTCATGCTGCAAACCCGAGGGCTGGGTAAATCCTTCACCCTGCATTTGCGCGGCGGCCTGCTCATACCGGTCCTTTCCGGCATCGATCTCGAGGTGCGCGAGGGCGAGTGCGTCGTGCTATCCGGTCCATCCGGTGTCGGCAAATCCACACTCATGCGCAGCCTGTATGGCAATTACCGAGCGGAGAGCGGTGGCATTCTGGTTCGGCATGACGGCGAAATGGTTGATATAGCATCGGCTGATCCAAGAACCGTCTTGGCGGTGCGCCACCAGACACTCGGCTATGTTAGCCAGTTCTTGCGGGTTGTCCCACGAGTTTCCGCGCTGGACGTGGTCGCCGAAGTTCTGATCGCACGCGGTGTCGGTCAGCGCGCCGCGCGGGATGCGGCTCGAGCGTTGCTGTTGAAGTTGAACATTCCTGCGCGGCTGCACGCGATCCCGCCCGCAACCTTCTCCGGTGGCGAGCAGCAACGAGTCAATCTGGCCAGGGGCTTCATCGCCGGCCACCCGATCCTTCTGTTGGACGAACCAACCGCATCGCTGGATGCGGACAATCGAGCGGTTGTGATTGACATGGTCCGGCGCGCGAAGGCAAGTGGTACGGCGATTGTCGCAATCTGCCATGATATCGATGTTCGCGATGCCATCGCCGACCGCTTGTTCACCATGACTCCCCACCAGGATGCCGCATGACGCAAGAAACGATCCTGACGAACGCCGTCCTCGTCCTACGCGACGAGACGCTAAGGGGAACGATCGTCATGCACGGCCAAATCATCGCCGATATCCAAGCCGGGCGCTCGCAGTCCCCAGCTGCCATCGACCTGGACGGGGACACGGTCATTCCCGGCGTCGTCGATGTTCACACCGACAACCTGGAGCGGCAGGTGCAACCTCGCAGCCTGGCGCGCTGGCCGTCCCGGTCTGCGATGGTCGCGCACGACGCGCAGTGCGCCGCGGCGGGGGTCACAACGGTATTGGACGCGCTCTGCCTGGGTGACCTCGGTTTCGACGCGGAACGGATTGAGACCTTCCGTAACGGCGTGGTCGATCTGGATGCGCTGACCCACGCAGGGCTGCTGAAAGCCGACCACTTTCTACATCTGCGCTGCGAAGTCCCAGCGCTTGACATGCTGGACCTGTTCGATCCGGTCGCGGATCATCCGCTCGTGCGAATGGTGAGCCTCATGGACCATAGCCCCGGCGTGGGCCAATACGCCAATGTCGAATTCTACCGTAAGCTGCGCCGTCAGGGCGGCATGGATGAGGCCACCATCGAACGCCGCATTCAGGACATGCAGGCGCAACGAGCGCGCTGGCGCCTTCCGAATCGCCGCGCGCTGCTGGATCGCGTGCGTGGCACGACGATTGCCATTGCCAGTCACGATGACCGCACCGAAGAAGAAATTGCCGAAAACGTCGCCGATGGCATCGGGATCAGCGAATTTCCCGTCTCGATGGAAGCGGCCATGGCGGCGAAACGCGCCGGGATGCAGGTCATCGCCGGCGCGCCCAACATCGTCCGCGGCGGCTCTCACTCCGGCAATGTGGCGGCGGCGAACCTCGTGCGCGCCGGTGCGGTCGACGCCTTCGCCTCCGATTACGTCCCGCCGAGCCTGATCGAGGCGGCCTTCCAGTGCACGCGCGACGAGGGAATCAGCTTGCCTGAAGCGATCGCGATGATCTCCGACCACCCTGCCCGGATGTCTGGGCTGCCGGACCGGGGCCGGCTGGAAACCGGTTCACGCGCCGACATGGTCCGCGTCCGCATGCTCGGCACTCTGCCTGTTGTGCGTCAAGTCTGGAGAGCAGGAGAGCGTGTGATCTAATGGTCGCCAGAGTCGCGATCTACTATGCTCCCCTGCCCGAGGACCCGCTAACCCCCCTGAGTTCGTCCTGGCTCGGTCGCGATCCGATCACCAACGCACCGATGCCGCAACCCTCGCTGGATGGCATTTTCGAGTTTACCGCCGAACCGCGGCTCTACGGGTTTCATGCGACGTTGAAGCCGCCGATGCAATTGGCGGAAGGCACAGACTGGCGTGGCTTTGTGGCCGCGGTCCGAGCGATGGCGGCGGACATCGCACCATTCACATTGCCCCCGTTGGTGGTGGCCGATCTGCACGGCTTCCTGGCACTGCGCGAAGCAACCCCCTGCCCGCCGCTGCAAGCACTGGCCGACGCCTGTGTGGAACGCCTTGATTCGTTTCGTGCCCCGATATCGGAGGACGAACTGGCACGGCGGCGGCGCGCGAAACTATCCTCCGAACAGGACGCGATGCTCGTGCGCTGGGGCTATCCTTACGTGTTCAGCACATGGTTCTTTCACATGACGCTGACACGGCGTTTGTCGGATCGCGAGAAAGCGGTTGTTCGGCCCGCCGCCGAAGCCTGGTTCGCGCCCGTGCTTTCGACTTCCCGCCGCGTAGAAGACATCTGCCTGTTCACCCAGCCCACACCTGGCGCCGCTTTCACACTGGCGAAGCGCATTCCGTTGCGCGGACAAGTCTGACCGCGTTCACTCACCGGACCATTTCTCTCCCCACCGATCAGCGAACGCCACATCCTCCAGCGCCGGTAGAGCGACGGGACCAAAATTACCCAAAGGGTAACCGATCGGTAGAATGGCGTAGGAATATGCGTCCTCCGGCAGGCCAAGTACCGCGTCGGCGTCCTTCTCGAGAGACTGGTACAGCGTTGTCAGCGTCGCACCCAGTCCCAAAGCACGAGCAGCTAACAGCATGTTTTGCACAGCCGGGTAGATACCCGAACCGGACTCCCAGTTGCGGGTTTTTTCCAGCAAGCACGGCACGATCCAAACTGGTGCTTCGTGAAGGTGATCCGCCAGATACTCGGCCGCGTCGATCATACGGTCATACCGGGCACGAGACGGACCTGGCGGCGGCGCGCCTGTGCCGGGCGCTCCGCTACGGAACCACGGTCCAGTGACTTCGTGGAAGCCGCGCCGGTACCTGAGGGCAACCGCATCTTTGATCGCCTGGTCGCGGATCACCAGGAAGCGCCAGTTTGCCATATTGCCGGGGGCCGCGGCCGTGCCGGCTTCCAGAATCTGGCTGATCAACTCTGTAGGCACCGGATCCGGCTTCAACCGGCGCATCGAGCGGGTTGTACGAATAATCTCAAAGAGCTCAGTGTTCACGACGCAATCTCACCTCTGCAACGCTAGCCCAATTCCCTCTCTACGGCGGCATGTTGCCCTAACGAGAGCAAAGTAGCCGGGCAAACATAGCAGGTGATTGCATGGCTAGCTCATTTTCAAAGTTCGGTGCCGAGGCCGGATCAAATCCACTCGACTGGCTTACCGGGCTTTGTCCCATAAGGAGGAAGATGGTACGTCGCGGACGCTCTGTCCTCGGTTTGGCCGCAATAATGGTCGGCGATTTGTCCGCCAGCCGCGGGTGGCTTAAAGGCTTTTGTCTCTCGGGAAACTGTCTCTAACTGAAACCCAATGAGCTTTTATGTATGAGCGGTCTTTGTGGAACTCGTTGGTTTGACATTTTAACCACAATCCTGTGACTACTAGCCAAGGTGCATTTAGGACTATGCTATTGTTGTGATAGTTTAGCGAAAGCAGAAAAATGGCGGACGACACCATAAATAAAGACCAGAATATTAAAGTCACTGGATCGAGAGACTCATCAGTCGCAACTTCCCTAAGCTTTGTTAGATGAATGTGCCACTCAGCGCCTCCGTATCTCTCTTCGTAGAAGACCATTATATAATAGCCAATACGATATACATCGTCTCGGTGGGACGCCATCATTGCTAACCCAAATATTAGCACCGATTGTACTATTAGGAATACATAGCTATATACTATCGAATTGGCCTCAGGATGCTGAAATATAAACGCAGATGCGGTGGCTAGAAGGGCGGTAAACGCGGTTGTAGTAAACGTTAGAATCTGGTGCATTGCCTCTTCGCGCTTTCGAAGGTCTTCACGCATCTGCTTGAATTCTTCGAGGGCAAGTTTGTTAGTAAGGCTATCGGACATGCGCGCTTTCTCCTGTCTCCGGCATACCCTCTGAGGCTCCCGCTAAGATAGCAATGGCCGCCATCAATGCCTCACGACAGATGGCATCCCGTGTCTCCATTGCGAGGGTGCTATCTCGCATGGAGGGTAACAACGATTGATAAATCCGCCCTATGCTCGTTGTATCGTAGATTGCAAAACTTAAGACTTTCCGTAATCGTTTTGATCCAGCGTCTTTAGTGACGTACAATTCCATAAGATATGATCGAAACCAAGCCGCAGAACTGACCCTTTGGGATACGCCCGAGTCTCGACCTTTGGCCAGACGCTTGCGATCCGCCCGAGGACAGGCGCGAACGCGGCTGCGGCATGTGGATGGATCGTAGGCTAACCCGGGACGTCTCAGCGAAGACAGCCGTCAGCGCCGCGATAAGGGCGACGCTTGAAGTCCCCACAGGAGGCGCGCGTTTTCCGGGCACCCAACTCGCCGGCGCCCGCACCGGGAACCGCAGCAGCCTGCCCGGGTTCGATCGGTGCGACATAGGCGTTTTGCTTCCTCAGCTGGTTTGGCACAGAAGTCATGGCGGCATTGAAGGGATGAGCCGATGGAAGAAGACTCGGATTTGAGGTGCCTGCTCGGCGTCCTGAGCACACTCGGCGCGATTTCCCGCGCGATGCACCCCGGGAGGTTGAAGGCCCTGATCGAGACACTCGGCGAGCAGGACGCACGATTGACCGTCGATGCAGCGCGATCTGAGGGACAGGTCGCGCTGGCCGCCAGTTTGGCGGTACAGGCCTGTGCCGGTTTGCGTGCCGCGCCACAGGCCGACAACCCGATGATGCAGGCCTATCGGGCCATGCGCCAGTACAGCCGGTCATTGGAGGTGCTCGCAGCCCTCGCCGAGACCGTGCCGGCGGTTGGTCGTTACTTTCTAGAACCGTCACGACGGAACGACCCGACGCTGATGCGAAGGCTGGCTCAACCGCCACATCCCGAACTCTGGCGCCTTCCATTTCGACAACCAGACCGATCAGCGCGGCGGATATTCGGTGTATGTCCCACCGTGGTACGATCCATCCAAGCCCACGCCGCTGATTGTGGCGCTGCACGGCGGTTCCGGTCACGGGCGCCTGTTCCTGTGGAACTGGCTGCCGGAGGCCAGGTCGCGATGCCTTATCGTTGTCGCGCCCACCGCGATCGGCAGCACCTGGTCTTTGATGGAACCCGAAATCGACAGTCAGAACCTGCGGGACAATCCTGACGCGCGTGCGCGCCCGGTGGAACATCGATCGCCGCCCACATGCTGCTGACGGGTATGAGCGACGGCGGCACATTCACGCTGTTGAGCGGGCTCGCGGACGACTCCCCCTTCACCCATCTGGCGCCGGTAGCGGCCTCGTTTCATCCGTTCCTTCTGGCGATGACCAGTCCCGACCGACTGACCAGGCTGCCAGTGCATCTAACTCACGGTGCTCAGGACTGGATGTTTCCGGTGAGCATGGCCCGCACCGCTCACCGCACGCTGGCCGCGGCCGGCGCTCGCGGTGGTCTATCGGGAGATCACCGATCTGTCGCATGCCTATCCGCGCGACGGCCAGAGCGAAGTGCTGGACTGGTGGTTGGGTGATCGGTAACGGGGCGGCTATCCGACCTCGATCACCGCGTCGACCGCGAATGCGCCCTCTCCCTCCGGCATCGCGAACACCGGATTCAGATCGATCGACTTCAGGCGATCGCCCGCCGCCACCGCGAACGCCGACAGCCGCGAAAGCATCTCGGCCAGCGCTGCTATGTCTGCCTTCTTCCGTCCGCGCGCTCCGAGCAACAGGGGTGCGCCCTTGATCGAGCGGATCATCGCCTCCGCCGTATCGGCTCCAAACGGACAGCGGTGGAAAACGACGTCCTTCAGTACCTCGACGAAGATTCCGCCCAGGCCGAACATCGCCATTGGGCCGAACACCGGGTCGCGGTGTATGCCCAGGATGCACTCCGCCCCGCCTTTCAGTTGTTTTGCGACCAGGACGCCCTCGAGGCGGGCATTCGGTGCCGCCGTTTTGGCGCGTTCCAACAGCAACAGAAACCCCGAACGAACCGCCTCCGGATCGACAACATCAAGCAGCACGCCGCCGATTTCAGATTTGTGCATGATATCCGGCGAGAGAATTTTCATCACCACCGGGAAACCAAATCGTTGCGCCGCTGCCACCGCCTCATTCGCCGTTGCACAAGCGGCTTCCGGGGCGGACGTGATTCCGGCTGTCGCCAGCAGACGTTTTGCCTCCGCTTCCGACGGGGTTGTCGCGGGCAGCGTCACGGGCGGAACAGCTGGTGCGGGACCAGCCGCCTTTGCCGCGAACGCCGCCCCGAAGCGACCCATCGCGTCGATGGCAGTCACGGCGCGAGTGGGGTCTTCATGTACCACCCACCCGTCAGCCTCCAGTTCATCGCGTCGCTCCGGCGAAACGATGACCGAAAGCACATACAGCCGGTCGGGGTTTTCAGACTTCACCGCATTTAATTGGTCGCGCATCGCCGGCCAGCGCCGCGCCGACGCCGTCATGCTGAAGAACCCCAGCACCGAGGCGTATCCGCCGTCGCGCACCATGGACTCCGTAAAGGTCTTGACCAGTGTCACGTCATTCGACACTTGCGCGGTTGCATCCACCGGGTTGCGCGGCGCACAGAAGGGCACCAGTGCACGCAACTTCTGTTGCGCCGGTATCGGCATTTCCGGCATGGCCAGCCCGAGACTTTCCGCAACATCGCTGATCAAGACGCCGGCGCCGCCGGAAACCGTGATCACACCAAGGGTATTCCTCGCCGGATAGATCTTGCGCGTCGCGGTATGAGCGATATCCAGCATTTCCTCGCTGTTACGTGCACGGAACACTCCGAACTCGCGCATAACCGACTCGGTCACCGCGTCATCCCCGGCGATCGATGCCGTGTGGGACTTCGCCGCCTCGCCACCGAGTTCGCTGCGGCCGACTTTCTGCATGACGATTGGCTTTTTCGCGGCGCGCGCCGTTTCCAGTGCCGCGATCAGCCCGGGAGCCTCGCGAATTCCCTCGGCATACACGGCGATGACATCAACGTCGGGGTTCTCTGCCAGCCAGCCAATGCATTCGCCGACAGTCACGTCCGCCTCGTTGCCGGTCATCACGCAAAGCGACGCGCCGATGCCGCGGTTGCGCGCAATGGTATAAAGATGCGTGCCATAAGCGCCGGACTGGCTGGCGATCCCGATCCGCCCCGGCACCGGCCATCCGCTGTCGAACGACGACGAGAACGTTGCGTAATAGGATCGGCGCGGCATCAAACACGCCCAAGCAGTTGGGTCCGAGAATGCGCATTCCGGCGGCGCGGGCCGTGGCGACCATCTCCGCCTGCTTAACCGCGCCTTCGTCGTCCATCTCGGCAAATCCGGCAGTGAACATTATCACGCCTTTGACGCCGCGCGTGGCCAGATCCTCGATCGCCGGTGCCGCGAGGTCCGCCGGCACAGCGACGATCGCCACATCCGGTGTTTCCGGCAAATCCGCCACCGAGGGATACGCCTTCAGTCCTTGGATCTCCGCTCGGTTTGGATTGACGGGATACAGCCGGCCCTGAAAACCCTGGGCTTGCATATACGCAATTGGGCGGCCGCCGATCCGCGTCGGGTCGGAGGATGCGCCGAGGACGGCAACAGAGCGGGGCGCCAGAAGCGGCGTCAGGCCAGCGAAACGAGACATGATGATGGACGGTTCCCAGTTGGTGGCGCGGCAATCCAGCGGCCGCACCGGTTATCCTGGACCGGGTGTCATCGTATCGCAACCGTGTCCCGCCGCCGCAGGCAACCGCCATCGGCTTTGGTTCGCGCTCGACTGCCGGCGTCCATTTTACCCGCCCCGCTGCAACACCAACAAATCCAGAGGTGCCGGTTCCCGGATCCCCGCGATCGTCAGCCCCGCATGCACCTGCCCCCGATGATGCGCCTGATGGTTGAAGAAATGGGTCAGCGCCGGCGCCAACGACTGCTGAAACGTTTTGCCGGTGGAATTCTGATACGAGATCACCCGGTCATACGCCTCCAACCCAGTCACAAAGTCGACAATCCGATCATCCTGGTGCTCCCGAGCCGCCCGGAGATCGGAAAAATCCTCATGCAGGATCTGGTTCAGTCGCTCCGGTTGGGGGCCCTCGCCGGTAAACCGCCGCATCCAGATATAATCCGCCACCAGCAGATGGTTCAGCGTTCCGTGCACGCTGCCAAAGAACAGCCCGACCGGCCGCTTCCGGACCTCATCCGGCAGCGAGGCCGCATCGGCGTAGATCCGCCGGTTTGCCCAGCGGTTATAGGCCGCGAGTTGGTCGAAATGTGCTTTCAGCATCGGCTTCTTTCCTCCTACCGCGAGGGTGTTCGCCTGCCACGATCGGAGGGCGCCTGTGGCCTCGAAGGCCCTGGACGACAGCGTTCGACGCGATGGCTGACCGTTCCTTTCTCATATAAGCGCTCCACTCGGGCTGGAAACGCTCTAGTCTTAATTTCACGAGCAATTTCATCAGCCTGAAGGCGCTTCGCGCTAGTCAGGCTGATATTGCTCTAATTCTGGCGCAACCGCTCGCGAACCGGTAGTGAGAAGATGCACCCATCAGCATGAGGAAATCTCATCTCTCGCCCCTCCCTCCGCGCCCTGCGGGCGTTCGCCGAGACCGCCCGAGCCGGAAGCCTGGCGGCGGCCTCACGCGTCCTCAACGTGACGCCGTCCGCGATCTCCCACCTGTTGAGAGAACTCGAGCAATCTCTCGCTCTGACCTTGTTCGTGACGCGCGGCCCGAACGCCCGCCTCACCGAAATCGGGGAGCACCTCGGACGTCGTCTAATCGCCGGCTTCGACGCTATCGACGCTGCGATCAACGAGGCGCGGCACCGAGCGGGCGATGTCCGCGTCTCCGCCCTGTCCAGTTTTCTCACCCTCTGGCTGGTTCCCCGACTGACTGGCTTCCAGGCGCGCCACGCCGATATCCGCCTGCTGTTCAGCACCGGGATCCGCCCCGTGGACCTGTTGGCCGAACCGTTCGAGTGTGCCATCCGCTGGGGTCGCGGCGCTTGGCCGAACCTGGACGCCACGCTGCTATTCCGAGACGACCCGGTCGTTGTGACGAATCCCCGGCTGATCAGGCGCAAAATCGCGTTCCTCGCCTCGCTGCTCGAACCCGTCCGGATGACTGGCGATTGGTCGCCTCCGCCCTCGGCTGGCCGGATGCGTCCCCTACCCTGACGTTCGAAACGCGAGCCCTGGCGGTCCAGGCGGCGACCGCGGGCATGGGAGCTGCCGTGGTGGACCGCAATCTCGTCCGAGACATGCTTTCCAGTGGGATACTGGCCGAAATTGCTCCCGACCCGCCGGTCCCCGCTGAGGAGGGCCACTGGTTCGTCGCCCTGCCAGATCGTCTCGCATTCGCCAGGTTCAGCAATTCCGCGACTGGCTGGTCAGCGAGGCATCCGCCGCCCAAACGCCCTCTTGGCAACACCGCTCCAATTAGCCTTAGTTCGTGCCTGCATGTTCGAAATCATCGGCGCACGTCTCCTCCAGGCGATCCCCGTCCTTCTTGTCGTCGGCTTCATCGCCTTCGCCCTGTTCGACTTCGTCGGCGATCCGGTCAATATCCTGCTCGGTCAGGACCACACCGAGGCGCAACGGATCGCGCTCGTGCAGCAGCTTGGTCTCGATCAGCCATTCTTCGTGCAATACGCCCGCTTCCTGTGGATCGCGCTGCACGGCGACTTCGGAATCAGCTACCGGTTAGCACAGCCGGTCGGCAGCCTGATCGCCGACCGGCTGCCGGCGACACTTGAACTGGCCGTCACCGCGTCGGTACTTGCTTTCGCGATCGGCGTTCCGATGGGGGTTTATACCGGTATCCACCGATCCAGCCTGTTGTCGCGCGTGTTCATGATCGTCAGCCTCGTCGGCGTTTCGCTGCCAACTTTTTTGCTCGGTATCCTGCTGATCCTGGTCTTCTCCGTCGCACTGGGTTGGCTGCCGAGCTTCGGCCGTGGGCCCGTCGTGCACGTCGGAAACTGGTGGACCACCGGTTTCACATCCTGGGCCGGGGTTCGCGCACTGATCCTCCCGGCGACGACGCTGGGTCTGTTCCAGATGACCCTGATCATGCGCCTGGTACGGGCCGAGATGCTGGAGGTCCTGCGCACAGACTACATCAGGTTCGCCCGCGCCCGCGGCCTGACGAACCGGAGCATCAATTTTGGTCACGCGCTGAAGAACACGCTTGTTCCGGTCATCACGGTCATCGGCTTGCAGTTCGGCGGCCTCGTCGCGTTCTCCCTGGTGACGGAAACCGTGTTCCAGTGGCCAGGGGTGGGTCTGCTGCTGGTGCAATCCGTCGCAGTCGCGGACATCCCGGTAATGTCCGCCTATCTGCTGCTGATCTCCCTGGTCTTCGTGCTGATAAACCTGGTGGTTGATCTGCTCTATTACTTCGTCGATCCCCGACTGAGGCAACGACGCTGATGTTCGCCGGTGCCTGGAACAGCGACTTCGCGTATAGTTTCCGCCGGTCGCCGGTCGCGGTGGTGTCCGCCGCTGTCGCCCTGATCCTGGTTGTCGCCGCGGCCTTCGCGCCGTGGATCGCCCCGCACGACCCGATGGATGTCGCCTCTTTATCGCTGCTGGACAGCTTCAAACCACCGATCGGGCTGCCGGACGCCGACTGGTCCAACCCGCTGGGCACTGACAACCAGGGCCGAGACGTTCTTTCCGCCATCATGTATGGCATGCGCATCAGCTTGCTGGTCGGCATCCTGTCGGTCCTGTTTGCCATCGTGATCGGCGTCGCCCTGGGCCTCGTTGCCGGATACGCAGGCGGGGTCATCGACGCCGTCCTGATGCGTGTCGCGGACGTGCAACTGACCTTTCCGTCCATCCTGACCGCCCTGCTGGTCGACGGCGTGATCAGCGCCGCGCTGCCACGCACCATGCGGGATTCGTTGCAAATCGACGTCATCATCTTTGCCATCGGCATCAGTCTGTGGCCGAACTTCGCCCGAACCGTCCGCGGTTCTACATTAGTTGAACGTAACAAGGACTACGTCCTGGCCGCTCGGGTGATCGGAGTCCCCGCGTGGCGCATCATGGTCAGCCACGTCCTGCCGAACGTCATCGGCCCCGTCATGGTGATCGGCACGCTCGGCCTTGGAATGGCTATCATTGCAGAGGCCACCTTGTCCTTTCTCGGTGTCGGTTTGCCGCCGACCGAGCCGTCGCTCGGCACACTGATCCGATTAGGCAACGACTTTCTCTTCTCCGGGCATTGGTGGGTGACCGTTTTTCCCGGCCTGGCCTTGATCTTGATGGTGCTGGCAACCAATCTGCTCGGGGACTGGCTGCGCGACGCGCTAAATCCAAGGCTGCGCTGATGTCGCTGCTGGACGTCCGGGACCTGATCGTGGAGTTCCCCACGCGCAGGGGTGTATTGCGAGCCCTGGACCGGATATCGTTCAGTATCGAAAGCGGCGAAATACTTGGCGTGGTCGGCGAATCAGGCGCCGGCAAGTCGCTGACCGGCGCAGCCATTGTCGGGCTTCTGGAACGCCCAGGTCGCATCGCAGGCGGCGAAATCAGGCTGGACGGACAGCGCATCGACAACCTGCCGCCAGAGCCGTTACGAAGAATCCGGGGCCGCCGCATCGGCACTATCTTCCAGGACCCGCTTACCACGCTGAACCCGCTCTACACGATCAGCCGTCAGTTGACCGAGACGATGCAGACGCACCTGCGCCTGTCCGACGCCGAGGCGCGGCGGAAGGCAATCGGCTGGCTCGACCGCGTCGGCATCCCGGCCGCCGCCCACCGCATCGACGCCTATCCGCACGAGTTCTCCGGCGGCCAGCGGCAACGCGTGGTCATCGCGCTCGCGTTGTGCGCCGAGCCGGCATTGGTCATCGCCGACGAACCAACGACCGCGTTGGACGTCTCCATCCAGGCACAGATCATTACGTTGCTGAAGGACCTGACGCGGGATCACGGCACCGCCGTCATGTTGATCACCCACGACATGGGCGTTGTCGCCGAGACGGCCGACCGTGTCGCCGTCATGTATGCCGGCCGCATCGTGGAGATCGGCCCCACTGCCGCGGTCATCCGCCGGCCGGCGCACCCGTACACTGACGGCCTGATGGCCAGTATTCCGGCACTGGAGCACCGCGTGGACCGTCTGCGGCAGATCGACGGTGCGATGCCTCGGTTGGAGTCCATCCCGTCCGGTTGCCGATTTCATCCGCGCTGCCCACACGTCTTCGGCCGGTGCACGGAACAACAGCCGGACCTGCTGGAAGCAGGGGCGACCCGGGCCGCGTGCTGGTTGCATGACCATGGTTGAGCCGAAGACACTGGAGCTGGTTGCGGTCTCGCATTCCTTCGATGTCTCCCGTCCTTTCCTGCAACGCGTCTTTACCCGCGAGCCGCGGCGGTTGTTGCGCGCCGTGGATGATGTGTCTTTCGCAATTTCGTCAGGCACCACGTTCGCGCTGGTCGGCAAATCGGGCTGCGGGAAATCCACCATCGCTCGTCTGGCCGTCGGCCTGTACGAACCCAGCGATGGCGACATTGTGTTCGAGGGCCGCCCGTTGTCGTCAGCACGCGCACAGCCGGCACTGCGTCGACGGATGAACATGATTTTCCAGGATCCATATGCGTCGCTGAACCCGCGCTGGCGTGTGCGGGATATCGTCGCCGAACCGATCCGCGCCTTCCGCCTGGCCACTCGCCCGAACGAGGTCCAGAACCGGGTCGGATCGTTACTTTCCCAGGTCGGGCTGACGGTCCGCGACAGCGAGAAATATCCACACGAGTTTTCGGGCGGCCAGCGCCAGCGGATCTCCATCGCCCGCGCTTTGGCAAGCGAACCCGATTTCCTGGTCTGCGACGAGCCGACAAGCGCACTCGACGTTTCTGTCCAGGCACAAATCCTGAACCTTATGCGCGATCTTCAGGGTCGTCTCGGCCTGACGTATTTGTTTATCAGCCACAATCTGGCCGTCGTGCGGCACATGGCCGACCGGCTCGGCGTGATGTACCTCGGCCGCATCGTCGAACAAGGGCCGGCGGAAAGCATCTTCGGCAAACCGCGCCATCCCTACACTCGCTTGCTCCTCGATGCGATCCCAGACCTCGAGCAGGTTGGTCGCGCCCGGAGACCGGTCGAGGGAGAACTGCCGAGCCCGATCGCGCCTCCGTCCGGTTGCGCATTTCATCCCCGCTGCCCACTTGCCAGCGAGCGATGCCGTGTGGAGAAACCTGTGCATACGTTGGTGGGCGACGTCGACGTCGCCTGCCACGCGGTCGAAGAAGGACGAGATGGCTGACGACGAACCGACAGACGGCCCAAAGGGAGGTCCACTGCGCGCGGTGGTTGGGCTGGGATTGGTCGTGGTGCTGGTCCTGGGCATACTGTTCGTGATGCAGCAATTGCGGCACGCAGCGGCGGTCCAGGACTGTATCGCCTCAGGCCGGACGAACTGCGCGCCGATCACATCGGACCGGTAAGCGGGGCGAGCCGCACCATCGATCCGGCATCAATTCATCCCAGATGTTCCGACGTCGCTATTGCTCATCCCCCAGCGCGGAGCGTGTTCGCCGGCGCCTCTACCCGGATGGGGGCTGATGGCCGGCGGCCGCCGCAGATTTGTAAAACGATGCATCGGTGTGCTTCGTTTCCTTTGGTTCAGAGGGAAGGCTGAGGATGGCGGTGCTGGAGGGGTTTCGCGCTGTGCAGGTCGGTCCGGGTCTGGCGGCCGCCGTATGTGGGCGGATGGTCGCGGATGTCGGCGCGGACGTGACCCGTATCGATCCGGACCGATCCACCCCGCTGTCGGCGTATTTGAACGATGGCCCCTCGGCGCCCGGGAGTCTGGAAGCGGCCCATCTGATTGTCTGCGAGGGCAGCCCCGCGACGCTTCGGCGCGCTGGTCATGACGCAGAGACCCTGCGCCGCTGCAACCCATCCGCCGCGATTGTCCTGATCTCCCCTTTCGGCCAAACCGGCCCCCGCGTCGAGGAGCCCGCTACCGACCTCACTCTCTTCTTTGCCAGTGGCATCGCTCGGATGCTCACCGGTCAGGTGGACGACCTCGACGAACCGCCGATGCCCCCCGTGGGTCAGCAGTCCGCTTTTCTCGGCGGCCTCGCAGCAGCCTGCGCCGGCATGCACGCCGCCCTAATGGGAAACGCTGCGGTCGTCGATATCTCAATCCACGAAGCGCTGACGACCCTGGCAATGACGGAACTGTCACGCGCCGGCCAGACGGGGAAAAGCTGGTCGCGCAAGCGCGTAGACGATGGGAACGGTGCCACGGTCTGCATTCTGCCGGCCAGCGACGGATATGCCGCAATCTCGCCGCGCGAGGAGCGCCAATGGGCCTCCTGGCTGGAGGCAATGGGTTCGCCCAGCTGGGGCCGAGAACCCCGTTTCGTCACCAAAAAGGACCGTATCGCTAACTGGGATGCGCTGCATGCTCTGATGGCGGCGTGGAGCCGCGACAAAACCAAAGACTGGATCGCCAAAACTGCCCAGGCCGCGCATGTCCCCAGTTTCCCGCTCTGCGAACCTGAGGAGCATCTGGAGTCCGCGCAGCTTGTGCACAGGAGGTTCTTCCGGACCGTTTCGATGGGCGGGCAGACGGTGCGCGTGCCGGGTTCGCCGTTCGGGTTGCGGCTTCATGCCAGCCATCCGGGTGCCCCGACAGACGGTCGGCTCCCGCTCTCCGGTATCCGTGTCCTCGACTTCAGTTGGGTGATCGCCGGCCCCACCGCGACACGCTATCTGGCGGCGATGGGGGCCGACGTCATCAAGGTCGAAGCGCCCGGCCGAGGCGATCCGGGGCGGGCGTCCGAACTGCACACGGTCCTGGGGCAGGCAAAAAGATCCATCGTTCTGGACCTGAAAAAGCCCGAAGCCATCGGCATCGCACAAGCGTTGGCTGCCCAATCCGATGTGCTGGTGGAAAACTTCGCCACCGGTGTGATGGACCGTCTGGGCCTGGGTGCCGAGGCCCTGCATGCTGTCGCTCCCGACCTGATCTATGTGTCCGCCTCCGGGCTAGGGCGCACCGGGCCGGAATTGCATGCCGTCGCCTACGGGACGTTGCTGCAATGCTACGCCGGGTTCGCTGGCCTGAACCGCCATCCCGGAGTGCCACCGCGAGTCGGCATGGCGTGGCTGGATCCAATGTGCGGGCTGATGCTGGCGTTCATCACCGCAGCCAGTATCTGGCGTCGCCGCACCGGCGCGGTGGCTCGGGTTGATTTCTCCATGATCGAGGCAATGCTGTGGACCATGGCGGAACCGCTGCTGATGGAGCAGGTGCCGGACATGCGTCCGCCCGACCGAGGTGCGGTCTACAAATGTGACGGCCCTGACGATTGGCTCAGCGTCGAGCCTGCGCAGGCGTCTCCACCCCGCGATTGCGATGCAGCACACTTTACCCGAACCGGCACCGCTGCGGCGGCTCTGGCTCGGTCGGCCGATCTCGTTGCCTGCCCTCATCTCGAGGCCCGGCGTTTCTGGGATGCGCATGGCGCGGGCGTACTGCCGGGATTGCCATGGCGGGCGTCGTTCGGCCGGGCGACCGGACCGGCCCCGCAGTTGGGCGCCCACACGGACGCGGTATTGTGCGAGGTGCTGGGTATGCGGACACCCGAGATCGCAGCATTGCGGAACGCTGGCATCCTGGGCTAACGCTGGTTGTGGCGGCGCGCGACAATTAACAGCCGACGCGCAAAAGATAGCCTGAGACGCACACCGCCCGCAGCAGCCATCCAAACGGCACCGATTGGCCAATTCCAATCCGACACGCTTCGGGCGGTGCTGGGCGGAAAATGGCAATCCCCCATTATCGGCGTCTCGGCAGCTCCTCACACAAGGCGGACACTCATTGGTGGGCACAGCCCGACTGCAAGCATCCATTGACGGCTACCGCTTGCTCCTCCCTTAATCGATTGGGAAAACGAGGGGGTGAGGCGGAGATCCCGTGCGAGACGATTAAATGGATGTCTTTCAAATAGAAGGAGACAGCCGGTGTCCCAACGAATTGAAAAATTTGGCGACGAACTGACCAAGTTGATTAAACAAGGCGATGAGCTCCTTATGGCGATGCGGAATGACTGCCATCCAAAAGAATTGAGAAGCGGATAAAGAAAGCTCTTAACAATGATGGTGATAAGGTAAAAAATTACCTGGCTGGCCTACCTAACTTCCGATCGGAGTATCAAGGAAGGTACTCCAAATCTCAAGCGGTGATTAAACAGGTTTTGCCTGATAGGCTAAAAGATTTTGTGTCTTATTACGAATATCAGAAGCCACGAAAGGAAATCACCTTTGAAAATTATATGATACGAGACTATCTACAAGGATTGCTGGTTACTAGGGGTGCGAACTCCGAAGTTGTGGCGGACAAGAGCGCGGCAATCGGTGAATTCGAACAGCAGTTAAATTTGGTCAAAGCGGCGAAGGGACTCGCTTTCGTCGACCCTAATGGACCTTAGGGCCGTTCTTCAAGCTGACCTGTTTGACACGGAGATAGAAACCGCCGCAGCGCTCGCTAAGGCCGGTTACCTGCGAGCCGCCGGCGCAATTTGTGGCGTTGTGCTTGAAAAGCACCTTTGCATGTTTGTGACCTACATAGCCTGACGGTTAAATGGAAACATCCTGGAATCTCTGACCTGAACCAATTGCTTAGGGACGCAGATATTACCACGGTTCCACAGTGGAGGTTCATTCAGCATCTCGCCGACATAAGAAACATCTGTGATCATGCAAAGGGCCGAGAGCCCACCAAAGAAGAAATTGACGACTTGGTCGCAGGATCAGAAAAATCCTCAAAACTATATTTCGACAGAATAAGAGACTGTGGCACACACCGGCCGATGGTTGATCCGAACCGAGGGTTTGCAGTGGCGGACATTCCGCCTCCCACCCGAAATCCGGCATAAGCGCTTCTTCCCCGCCTGTCAGCTTTAGAGGCGCAGGCCGGGTGGGCCGAACAACCACCAAGGGCGCATATCCTCCATCGACGGAGCCGTTTCTATGAACCGCCATGGCCTTCAGTGGAAGTCCGACAGTCGCTTCCGCGTCAGGTAGTGTGAACCGGGGAATGGCCATCTATTGCGCGCCGGTTAGAACTCCCCGCTCCGATAGGCCTCGTCCAGCCGCCGTGCATCCTCCTCGGACGGTTCCGGCCAGGGTTCGCCGCGTTTGCGCAACGTCCCGGTGAAATGCGGCGGACGCTTTTCGTTGAACGCCGCTCGGCCTTCCTCGCCGTCCATCGTCGTCTGGATCAGCAACGAGTTGATCAGGTTCTGCACGTGCCACGCCTGATCATCCGGCAGGTTGCCGAAGCGAACCACGAACTCCTTCATCATCCGCACCGCGGCGGGTGGCAGAGTAACGATGTGGCGCGCCAGCTTCTCCGCGCGCTGCCATAAGCTCGGCATGGGGCACGACCTCATTGACCAGACCCACGCGCAGCGCCTCGGCGGCATCGAACGGTTCGTCGGTGAGGAGAATCTTCATCGCGTCGACATAGCGAAGCTGCTTGATCAGCATGCTCGCGCCTGGACCGTTGCCAAGCCAGCCCTGGCTCAGCAGTCCGAATTTGAACCGGGCATTCTCCGCGCTGGCGATGCGGATATCGGTGGAGGTCAGCAGCATATACAGCCCCGCCCCGGCGGCCCAGCCATTGATCGCGGCGATGACCGGCTTCCAGACCCGCGGATAGTGGTCGCCCATGCGGCCATCGACCCCGGTCTTCTGCCCATGCACCGTCCCCGCGAGCGGCCAGTAGATGCGCTGCGTGCGGAGATATTCGCGGTCCTCCGCTGTCAGATCCGGGCGTGGCGCCAGGTTGTGGCCACCGCAGAAATGCCGGTCGCCCGCGCCGGTGACGATGGCGCAGCGGATATCGCGGTCTTCCCACAGAGTCGATCCAGGCCTCCGAGATCGCGTCGGAGGTCGGCTTGTCGAGGATGTTGGCTTTCCCCGGGTTGTTCAGGGTGATGTACGCGACCCCGTCTCTCTTTTCGTAGTCGATGGGCACGGACGAGGTCCTCCTGATATTATCCCATCTGGAAGCTAGTGCATGATCGTGCTGAGCGGAACGCCCACGCGCGTGAATCGTGCGGTCGACCCGGCAGCGCGGCCCGTTCACGTGCCATGAACGAAACGCTTGGAAACAAGGAGATAGGCACTGCTCCCTCCGCAGTAGGGCGGCAGGGCTCGATGGCGGCACCGCGTCCGGCTGGCAACCAACCGGCGCTAAGGGTTTGTTAACCTTTTGCTGGCAAACTGCACCGCCGCAACCGAGACGAGAACCCGATGTCGTTTATCGACGCAGCAATCCCCACGCTCAGCGACACGCTTGTACCACCAACCGGTACGCGGCACAGCGGATCTGACGGCGTTCGCCTACCAGGGTAATGGCTACGAGGCACTGCTGGAGCGCATCGGGCGGGAAGTTGACCCAGCGGCGCACCTATACGACCGATCGATCGCCTCCCAGCTTGCCTTCCGCCGAGCGGAGGGGTTGCTGCTGCAGGACGCTGCACTGGAAGCCAACCAGATCTACCGTATCGGGGCCGCACCCGACGGAGCATTGCGGCTGCTGGCGCTGGTCAGCCCGGGCGACCTGATGACCAATACCCCGTTGGACTTCATCACCAACCATCTGAACGTCCGCCTCGACCTTCTCTACCTGCTGCCTGATCGACCCCTGCCGGCGTCGATCCCGGACCACGACATCGCGTTCTTCGCCGTGGGAGAGGCCGACCCGCCGGAGATCGATCGTCTGCGGCGTCTGTTCGCGCGATGGCCGCGACCCGCACTGAACAACCCCAACGTTCTGCCAGCGCTGGAGCGCGACACGCTGGCGGGGTCGCTGGCGCGGCTTCCCCGGGTTGTGCGTCCCATGCACTGTCGCGGTGGACCGCCTGGCCCTGGAAGCGCACATCGAATACGGCGCCGAGATCGCGGGTTTCGCCCCGCCGCACGGCCCGTACCCTTGCCTGATCCGGCCGCTTTCCTCTCACGCCGGCACCGGCCTGGCGCGGGTTGAAAGCCCGGCGGAACTGGCGAAATATCTGCATTTCTCCTTCGAGCGGCGATTTTTCCTGACCGCGTTCGAGGACTACGCCGGTCCCGATGGGATGTATCGCAAGTCCCGCGTTGCCTTCATCGACCGGGAGCCGTTCCTGTGCCACATGGCGATTTCCAGCCATTGGATGGTTCACTATCTAAACGCCGGCATGGCCGAGTCCGCCGAAAAACGTGCCCAAGAGGCCGGTGCGATGGCTGACTTCGACCAAGACTTCGCCTCCCGCCACGCAGCTGCGTTCGACGCACTGCACCAGCGGCTGGACTTGGACTACTACTCCATCGACTGCGCCGAGACCCAGGACGGCCGCCTGCTGCTGTTCGAGGCTGACGCCGCCGCCATCATCCACCTGATGGACCCTCCTGATCTGTTTCCATACAAACAGGCGCCGATGCGCCGGATCTTCGCCGCGTTCGAGGACATGCTGCGCCGCCGCGCCGGTCAGACGAACGTCTAAAGATCAACCTGTCCGAACATTCTCACCCGATCCGCCCTTACCCGCCGCTCGTCACCACGGCGGATCGTCACTCCGGCCTTGTCGAAGAACTCCAAAATCTGGATTGCAACCTTGCGCCCGTTGTCCAGCCGGTCGCGGAACAAAGCGGCTGTCAGCGATCCATCTTCGCCTGCGATTTGAGCTGCGATCGCAGCCATCTCCGCGACGGTCTCACGGAGAAAGAAATTGTCTGGGGCGATCTCGATCACCTGGCCCATGCGCATCGCCAGCTTCAGCGTCCGCCGTGCGGCCGCTTCGGGCACCTTCAGCACCCCAGCGATATCCCGCGTGCGCGGCGGCCGGAAACGCTCAGCCGCGATCAGCGCCCGCGCCGCCTGCCATAGTTTCTCATCCCGGGGCGACAGACTGACGTGATGGCCGGGCAGCCGAAACCATGGGCCATCCTGGGCGAGTACGCCCTCACGCAGCAACGCCTCCAATATCGCCGGGAACTGAGATACCGGCGGTCGATCAGGCAGCGCCAGCCGCAACCGCTCGGTTTGCAACCCCGGCAGGTCTGGCGAGGCCTGGTGATGCGCCTCGAGTGCTGCAATGACCAAAGCGCGAATGCCATCAAGGGCAGGCGGCGAGAGGATCAACCCACCAACTGCCACGGCCGGAACAGCCGCGATCAACGCCGGACGATCTAACTGCAACACGTTGCGAGCACGCATCAACCCCGCTGCTTCGGTCCAGCCCGGTGCAAGGGCCAACAACCCCCGGAGCGCGTCCGCCGTGTCGCCAGTTTCAAGCGAGCGGAGTTGTGCGAGCCTCAGTGGGGTTCGGCGCCCGCGCCGAGGCGGAAACGGGTCCAGCACAACTCCGCCACCGATCGTGCATGCCGCCCCGGCATCCCGCAGCACGATCCGGTCGCGCGCCAACGCGCCGATCGGCTGCGGCAAGGTCACCCGGACCAACGCGCCCTCCCCCGGATCGAGTAACTCGCGATCCAGCAACGACACCCGCGCCATCGAGTGCGCGGCGCCCAAATGCAGATGCACCTGCGTGTCCTGCCGCAGACCCCTGGAAGCATCCGGCAACAGCGTGATCCGAGCGTCGATTGCGGCGGTGGGAGCATGGATGTCTGGATGCAGTACCCAGTCGCCGCGCGTCACCATGTTCTTCGAGAGTTTCGGGCCAGTGATGTTCAAGGCCACGCGCTGGCCGGCGACGGCCTCCATAGCGGGCTTGTTCTGGGCGTGCAGGCCGCGGATGCGCACCTCCAGGCCAGAGGGCGACAGCACCAGACGGTCCCCCGCCGCGATGCGTCCTGCGACGAGCGTTCCCGTGACGATCAGCCCGGCCCCAGGCAATGTGAACGCCCTGTCCACCGCCAGGCGCGGGTAGCCTAGCGGGTCGCGAGGCGGCCCCGCGGAGGCCCGGAGCGCAGCGCGCAGGTCGCCGATGCCGTGGCCGGTGAGCGCCGAAACCGGGACCAACGGCGCCTCCGCCAGAGGGGACTGAGCCAGCAGCGACTGTAGCGCTGCGGAGACCTCCGGGATGCGGTCCGGCGCGAGGTCCACCTTGGTCAGGGCGACGACGCCTCGATCAATCCCCAGCAGAGACAGGATCTGGAGGTGCTCGCGGGTTTGCGGGCGTATGCCCTCCGGCAGCGCCACCACCAGCAGGGCCGTGTCGATCCCGCTCGCGCCAGCGACCATTGTATGCACGAAGCGCTCGTGCCCGGGAACGTCGACGAAGCCGAAATCTTCGGCGTAGGCATAACCGAGGTCAATAGTGATGCCGCGTCGCTTCTCCTCCGCCAGGCGGTCGGTGTCGACGCCGGTCAGTGCCTTGATCAGCGCGGTCTTGCCGTGATCGACATGGCCCGCAGTACCAATGATCATGCCGGGTCCCGTAATATAGTTTTGATCCGGGCCGCCTTCCGGGCGTTGCTCTTCATCGCCCCACATGACCGAGCGCTGGCGGTGGCCTCCGATCCTGCCACGTAGTTGTGGCGATTGCACGTGTGGTTGCTAAATCGCCACCCTTCGGTGATCGAAGCCCTGCCCGGTTAGCTGCGACTAGCAATGATTTTGTAGGGTTCCGCCGGTCGCGCGCAGGCTCTTGTTAGATCAGCCAGGAGCGGCCGGCCAAACGGACAAATCCTTGCCCCTTGTGCCCATCCCACGTTACCCACGACCAGAACAATGCGAGCGACGCTACGTGCAACAGACAACGCTGGAGCGGTTGCTGCGAAGGCACCCCGCTTCCCCGGCCCGACGCTTGATCATTACCCAATTCCTTCGCTTCGGCACTGTCGGGGGGATCGGCTTCCTGATCGACACCGCGACCGTTTACGGGCTGCGGCACGCGCTCGGTCTTTACGGCGCCGGACTCGTCGCCTACGTCATCGCCGCCACCGGCAACTGGGTGCTCAATCGCGTTTGGACCTTCCGCGGCCAGGGATCGGGACCGGCCCACCGACAATGGGCCATGTTCATGCTGACCAATCTCTGTGGCTTCGTTCTGAACCGAGGCACCTACGCCCTGTTGGTCACCTTCATACCCGTCGCGGCGCAGCAGCCGATCATCGCCACCGCCTCGGGTGCAATCGCCGGAATGTTTGTTAATTTCAGCCTCTCTCGCCGACTGGTCTTCCGCTGAACCCCCGCTCGGTTCGTTGTGTGTTCGCGTGATCGCGCTCACCTCAGCAGAAAAGATCCGACTCCCGTACACCCGTCTGTGGCGTTAACGGTTTTCTAAGCAAAAGCTGCCAAAGCTCGCGAGGATCGAACCCAATCGATGCAGCGAAGCATGTCCGCGTTCCGTCACTCCGATTTCGAGAGCCTCGCGTACAGCAGCGGCAGACTGTCGCTGGCCCCGCTCTCTTTCCAATCGCGCGACTTAGGCGGCAATGCGATGGGGCCCCAGGATATCTTCGTCAAACGCGTATCCGATATCGTTCTGGCTCTGACGTTCCTCATACTGGCCGGTTTGCCGATGCTGCTGATCGCCGCCGCGATCCGTCTAACCAGCAAAGGCCCAGCCCTATTCCGACAAGAGCGGATCGGCCTGAACGGCGACAGGTTTGTCATGCTGAAATTTCGTACCATGCTGAACATCCCGGTCACCCCGGGATCGTGCCGGCAAGCCACCCGCCATGACCCCCGCGTGACGCGGGTCGGCGCTTGGCTTCGCTCTACGTCCTGCGACGAGCTTCCACAGTTGCTCAACGTGCTCATGGGATCAATGTCCCTGGTGGGCCCGCGTCCGCATGCCCCAGGCACCTGCGTTGGCGGCCGCCCATTCGAGGCGATCAGCCATCGCTACGCGGGCCGGCACCGAGTCAAACCCGGCATGACCGGCCTGGCACAAATCCGTGGCTGGCGTGGCGAGACCAATACCGAAGAGAAATTGCTCTGCCGTATCGATAGCGACCTTGAATACATTGCTTCCTGGAGTCTCGGCGCGGACCTGCGGATCATCGGCCGCACCATCGCCACGGTGCTGCGAATGCCCAACGCCTACTAGATGGAACCGCAGCGATGTCCGAGACCCTAGAGGCGCTCGCGCTCAAAGTTCCAGAGAATCGCTGGCAATCGGACAAGTCGATCGCGGAGCAGCTTGGACTGATCGCCGATCAGCCGCAGGTCGCGGTGCTGATTCCCTGCCGCAACGAAGAAGCAGCCATCGGCAAGGTAGTGTCTGACTTCAGACGCGTTTTGCCCGACGCGATCATCTACGTTTACGATAACAACTCTTACGACCACACCATCCTGGAGGCGCGGGCGGCCGGAGCAGTGGTGCGGCGGGAGCGACTGCAGGGCAAAGGCCATGTCGTCCGGCGCATGTTCGCGGATGTCGATGCCGACGTTTATATTTTGGTAGACGGCGACGACACCTACGATCCCGCCGTCGCGCCCGGCATGTTGAAAATGCTGATCGACGGCCAGTTGGACATGGTAAGCGCCGCCCGCTACGGCGCGGTGCACGATGCATATCGGCTCGGCCATCGACTCGGCAACGTCTTGTTGAGCGCACTCGTGTCTTGGACGTTCGGCGGCGGCATCACTGATCTGCTTTCCGGCTACCGCGTGTTCAGTCGCCGCTTCGTCAAGTCTTTCCCGGCTTTGTCATCTGGTTTCGAAACAGAAACCGAATTCACCATCCACGCTCTGAGCCTGCATATGCCGGTGCAAGAGGTGCGCGCGCATTATCGGATCCGAGCGGCAGGGACGTCGTCCAAACTGAGCACGCTCAAGGACGGCATACGAATCCTGCAGGCGATCCTCACGCTGATCCAGCACGAACGGCCGCTTCAGGTCTTCAGCGTCAACGCACTGGTTTTGCTGATCGCCGGCATCAGCCTGGGCGTCCCAGTGGTGATAGAGTTTGAACGAACCGGCCTCGTCCCCCGCCTGCCGACGGCGCTGCTGTCGACCGGCCTGGTGCTGCTGGCAAACCTCTCAATGACCTGCGGATTGATCCTGGATGCGGTGTCACGCACCCGCAAAGAGAATAAGCGTCTGGCCTACCTCGCGATCCTGCCTTTGGAAATTGCCGAATGATACCGGTCGACGCCGGGGTTGAGCGGTATCAGCGCCGGGTTGACCAGGCGGCCTCGCGCGAGGTCCACGCACCGGCCTGGGCGAACCCGACCGCGATGGGGAAGACGCGCCTGATCGCTGGGGCCCCCGCTGCGCCGAAAGGGTGCTACGACGCGGACATCATCATTCTCGCACTCGAACGAGTCGAGGAAACTCTGGCCGCCATTGCCTCGGCAAGCAGACAGACGGGCGTTTCGGCGCATATCTTCGTGCTTGACCAGGGATCGTGCGCCAAGGCGGTGGAGCGTCTTGCGCGGACGGTGCAGGTTCGCAGCGATGTCACTCTGCTGGCAACGGAACGAAATCTTGGTGTCGCTGGCGGCCGCAATCTGATCTCCGGCCTCGGACACGGCCGGGTCATCGTTGCGTTGGACAACGATGCCGAATTTGACAGCCCCGATACCGTGGCGCGCATGGTCGCCGCGCTGGACGCTGAACCACGCCTTGCGGCAATCGGTTGCCGGATCGTCACTTACGCCAGCGGCGAGGACGATCTGTCGTCCTGGGGCTATCCCGTGGGCCTGCTGTCCCGTGCGGGCGAAAGTTTCGACGCCGTGACCTATGTCGGTGCCGGCCACGCGATCCTACGCGAGGCGTGGCAACAGGCTGGAGGATACGATTCCAAGCTGTTCTTCTGCTGGGAGGAATTCGACTTCTGCCTGCGCGCCATCGCCCTCGGCTGGTCCATTCGTTACCGCGGCGACATCGTCATTCGCCACAAGGTGTGCGCCGAGCAGCGAGTCGGCTGGACCGCCGCCCGATGGTTCTATTTCGTACGAAACCGACTCTACATCGAGCGGAAGCTCGATCACGGCTGGATCGCTCTGCTGCCACGAATTGCCGGATATATGCTGAAAGGCATACGCAACGGATTGCCGGTTCAAACCCTGTGCGCGATCCGCGCCGCTGCCAGGATGGCTCCCCGCGCGACGCGCCCAATGCCGCTCCAGGGGCTGTGTTACCTTGCTCGCAACGACCTCGCGCACCGGGGATCGATATGGCGTCGTCTCGTGCGCGAGGTCCTCTGTCGGATCAGCACCCCGAGAGACGTTGCTTCACCAGTAAAGCGATGACTACCGGGCTATCGACCACGTAGCGTCTGAAAAGCTTTCGCGGATTGCTGGCAAAGCGGAACAACCATTCCAGACCCGAGCGGCGTAATATCCGCGGTGCACGCCGACGGGCGCCGGCGAGGAACTCCAGGCTTGCGCCAATACAAAGCCCTATGCCGGTTATGTCGCCAGAGGCGGCAAGAGCGGCGGCAAGATACTCCTGCCGCGGCGAGCCGACCGCCAGGAACACGAACCGTGCCGGGTTTGCTCTGACGAACGCGATGGTGTTCGCGAAGGCGATCGGATCACGGTCGAACCCCATCGGCGGATCGTAGTGCGCCGGAGGCGCCAAACCGCAACGGGTGATCAGCGCCGGGAGCCAGACCGGCGACAACCCCACGATCGTAATCCGCTCTCCCGGTGCGAGATGGTGTGCCAGCAGGTGCGCCGTTAGGTCGCTTCCCGGCACGATTGTCGGCACGGGCAACCGCAGCAACCGGGCCAATCCGGCGACGACCCGGGAATCGAGCAGGCACAACGCCGCGCCACGATAAATCGCCTGCAACGCCCGGTCGCGGCTGAGGCGCACCAGATGGTCGGCATTCGGCGTCACCACGTAGCCGAACGGCGCCTCCGCGGGGCGCGCCGCGATCCAGGCGGCCGCCTGCGCTAGATCCAGGTCGTCGAACCCGAGACCAAGAAGGGTAACAAGGGGCTTCACGTCCAATCGCCCCTCAAAGCCCCAGTCGCATCGTGACCAGACCCAGGCTGCGGCTGTAACCCGTCGCCAGCGCGTCCGTCGGAATGCTGGAACCATGCAGGTCAGTCTGATCGTACGTGAAAGACAACCGCGCCGACCGGTTCATCACCCAGGTCACGCCCAGCCCGGCTGTCGTGCCGACTTGATAGCCGCCTTGAAAAAAGTCGGCCCTCTGCAGCCCCAAGGAGGCTCGAAACAAGAGGTCCCGCAAATACTCATGGTCGATCGTCAGGCGTGCAGTCGTATAAACCAGTCCCGAGACGCCCTCCTGCTCCGCGTCCCCGGTCTCGCGGCTGACCGTTGCGTTGACCGTCGTCATACCGGAGGGTGACCACCCGACCCCAGCCTCGGCGATGAGCGTGTTCTGCGACCGATATCGCTTGCTGGCGAATTCCCGCGCCTCGCCGCCAACCAGCAGACGCCACCGCCAGACCGGATCGTCGCCGTAATCGAAGCCAATCAGCATCTGATAGCTGGTGGAATTCGGACTAACCTGCCCGGTCGGGGTCTGCGTGTAATCCTGCCCGATGGCACGGGCAACCAATACGACGGTGCGCAGTGGCGCCAGTTCGTAGCTGCACTGTCACACCACCCTGCACCACCACCCGGTCCCGGTAGGCTTGGCTGGCCGGAGCCCCCAGGATGGTCGTTCCATCATACGTCCAGTTCGATAGCCTGAGCGCTTGGCTCGATACTCCACTGGCCGCGGGTCATCGCATAGGACGCCCGTAGATCATCGATCTGGAACGCGATCGGCCGGTCGCTGGCGATCGTATCGAGCTCGCTCCGGTCCTCATGCTCTATCAGGTGCGCCGTCGGCGAGGGTCAGCTTGTCGTCGCCGACATCTAGCCGCCCCGCCAAGGCCGCGGTCGCGTCCGTACGGTCCTGGCTTGGCAGCGACAGGTAGCGTGTGTCGTGCACTGAGAACAGCGCACCGAAACTGTCGCGCGACCAGCCGGACGCCAGGGCCAATGCCGGCGCCGTGCCAACTTCCCAGCTTCCCCGCCGATACGGTCCGGGCAGCGCGTTGCTGGTATAGCCGACGCTCTCATCGAGTTGGGGCAGGAATTCGAACGCGCCTTCCCGCACGCCAAGCGGCATCTGCTCGGGATGCAGCCGCGTCTCCACAGTCACCCCTTCGTCAGTGTCGTATCCGGGGACACCATCGGGGAATACCGCCGTTAGTAGCTCCGCCACCGCTCCGCCTGCGAGGCAGACCCCCGTGGTGAGGGCCAGGAAAAGCCAGAGCAGGGTTGTTCGCGCCCACATGCAGCGCGAACTATGGTATGAAGAGACTAATTTTTAGTTAACGGTCGATTTCAACTCGGATCGACCAAGATTTTTCCCGAAGCCCGACGCGGTAGACCCTCCGGAAGTCAGCAGCGGTGGTCTGATACCATATCTCAGTTCGACGCCGTAATGTGCTCTTCCGGCATATCCGTCTCCCAGCCGCCGCCCAGCGCCTTGTAAAGTGCGACAAGGTTGGAGGACACTGTCGTCGTGCTGCTCGGCAAGCTGTAGCTGAGCCGTCAGCAGGTTGCGTTTGCGGCACCAGCACTGTCAGGAAGTCCGCAACACCCTGTTGGTATCGGCTCTGCGCAAGATCCAGCGCCCGTTGATTCTCCGCCACCGCCCGAACCAGTTCATCTCGCCGCGTCTGTTCCGCCTCATAGGCCGTCAGCGCGTTGTCCACGTCGTGCCAGGCCTGCAGGACAGTCTTCTGGAAGTTGACCGCCGCCTCCTGCTGCTGCGCCTCGCGCAACTGCAGAGTCGATCGCAATTGGCCGCCCTCGAAGATCGGGATGGTCAGGCCGGGACCGAGGGCATACTGCTTCGAATTGAAGTTGAAGAGATTCTTGAACTGCAGCGACTGCAGCCCGACGCTGCCGGTCAGATTGAGCGACGGATAGAAATTCGCCTCCGCCACGCCGATATCGGCCGTCGCGGCATGAAGTTGCGCCTCCGCCTGACGGATGTCGGGCCGTCGCCGTGCCAGTTCGGACGGCAACCCGACCGGAACACGCGGTGGCACTGGCGGCACCGGCTTCGCGGTCGCAAGCTCGGCTCGCAACGCGTTAGGCGGTTGGCCCAGCAGCAGACTCAGCGCGTTGATTGTCTGTGCTTCCTGCTGCTCCAGGCTCGGGATCTGCGCCAGCGTCGTGCGCAACTGGGCGGATGCGTTCGCTACGTCGAGATCTGTGGTCACTCCGCCGGCGGCACGCTGCTGCGTCAGGCCAAGGCTTTGCCTGCGCGGTGCGAACGTTCTCGCGGGCAATGCCGAGCTGAGCCTGCGTGCCGCGAAGCTGGATGTAGTCGCGCGCGACCTCGGCCAGGCTGGACAGCAGCACAGCGCGCTCTGCTTCCTTGGCGGCCTGGGACGTCGCGGTGGCCGATTCGACCGACCGCCGGACACCGCCCCACAGATCGATCTCATAAGACGCATCGAAACCGCCCTGGTAGAGATCGAACGGCTGCAGGCCGCTGCCTGATATCCCACCCGTCGAGTTGCCCTGGCGCGCCGTTCGCACCCGTCCCGCCCGGCCGCGCTGGGAATGAGTGCGAACAGGCCGTTGTTGCTGGCCTGTTCGCGCACGTAGGATGCGTTTCCGTTCAACGTCGGGAACAGCGACGCCCGAGCAACGCCGAGTTGCGCGCGCGACTCGGTCAGTCGGATGCCGGCCGTCTTGACGTCCAGGTTTTCCGCCGCCACGCGCTTTTCCAGCCCGGTCAGTTCCGGATCGTGGAACAGTCGCCACCAATCCACATCGATCGGTTCAGCCACCGGCAGCTGGGCGGCCGCTTCACCGCTTCCTTCGGTCCGCCAGAACCAGGATGCGGGCGTCGCCCAGTCCGGCCGCTTGAAGTCCGGTCCCAACGTGCAGCCGGCAGAGCGTCGCCGGCAGCCGCCAGAAGCGCCAGTCTTCGTTTTGCTTTCTCGATCATAGAACAATCCAGCAGTCAGGCGGGGGTAGGCAACCTCGAACGCACTCACAAGGCCGGGCGAATTCGTCGGTCGCTAGTGCGCCATGGCGGCGCCCTTCGACACCCGCGGCAGGAACAGGACGACGGGGGCGACAACAAGCGCCAACAGCCCAAGCACCCAGAAGATGTCGAGGTAGCTCATGATGGCCGCCTGTGCTTGCACCATCGCATCGACCGGCGCAAGCGGCGTGGGCCAGCCAAAGCCATTATAGGCCGTGATATGTTCCGCCAGACGCGCGTGGTGGAACTGCGTGCGCTCCTCCAGCATCGTCGTGACGAAGGACACTCCGACGCTGCCACCCAGGTTGCGCATCAGGTTGATCAGGGCAGACCCCTCGTTGCTGCGCGCAGGCGGCAAGCCGACATACGATACGGCGCTGATGGGAATGAAGAGGAACGGCAGCCAGACCACCTGCGAGATGCGCGCGGTGGAGATGTTCCAGAAGCCGATACTGACGTCGAGCCGTGACGCGGCAAGCATCGACAGGCCCATGCCCACGATCGCCATCAGCACCAGCCATTTCGGTTGGACCAGACGTCCCGTCACCACTCCGGAGACCGGCATCAGCAACAGACTGGCGATTCCGCCGGCCCCCAGGGTCAGCCCCGAGGTGGTCGCGTCGTAGCCCAGCAGCGATTGGGCAAGCTGCGGCAGTAGCTGCGTGCTGCTGATCAGCAGAAACCCCACCAGGAACATCAGACCGCAGCAGATACCGAAGCTGCGATAGCCCAACAGGCGGACATTCATCACCGGCTGCGGATGGATCAGCTCCCAAACGACCAGTGTGATCAGACTGACGCCACTGATCACACCGAGGCTCAGGATGAACCCGGAGGAGAAGCCGTCATCGATCTCGTACCGATCCAGCAGAACCTGTAAGGTGCCAAATCCGAGGAAGACCAGGATCAGACCCAGCACATCAATATTCAGCCCCTTGGCCAGCAGCGCCCGCCGGTCCTGCTGCAACGCTTCCGGCTCGACCACCAGGCAGCCCGACCAAGGTCAGCGACAGCAGTCCGACCGGGAGGTTGATCAGGAACACCCAGTGCCAGGACAGATTGTCGGTCAGCCAGCCGCCCAGGACCGGGCCAATCGCGGGGGCGCTGACAACCGTGAGACCATAGAGCGCGAACGCCTGCGCCCGCTTTTCCGGTGGAAACGTATCGGCGAACATCGACTGCTCGGTGGGTGCCATCCCGCCGCCGCCGATGCCTTGCAGCACCCGGGCGATCAGCATCATTTGGAGCGATGTCGACATCGCGCAGAGCAGCGAACTGGCGGTGAACAGTCCAACGCAGATCATATAGAAGCGCTTGCGGCCGATGACGTTGGCCAGCCAGCCGCTGACCGGCAGGACGACGGCGTTGGACACCAGGTAGCTGGTGAGGATCCAGGTGGATTCGTCCTGGTCCGCCGCCAGGCTGCCGCCGATATGGCGGAGCGCGACGTTGGCGATTGTGGTGTCCAGCACCTCCATGAAGGTCGCGATCGACACCACCACCGCGATCATCCACGGATTGCGGTCACCCGCGGCGGAGCGTGGCAGAGCCGGGTTGGCCACCGCTCACCGCACCCGCACGGAGGGCGTGACCGACATACCCGGCGCGAGTTTGTAGTCCTTCAACCGCTGGTCGTCGAAGATGATCTTCACCGGCAGGCGCTGCACGATCTTGACGTAGTTGCCGGTGGCGTTCTCGGCCGGCAGCACGCTGAACGCGGTGCCGGTGCCGGCCTGGAAACTGTCCACCTTGCCATGGAACTTGATCGACGGGTACCGCATCGATAACGAGGTCAACGTCTTGCCCGGGGCGAACGTCGGCCAGTTGGGTTTCCTTGAAATTGGCGGTCACCCAGCGATCGTCCTGCACAAGGGCGAACAGCGCCTGGCCCGCGTTGACGTAATTGCCGGCGCTGACCGTGCGATGGGTGACGATACCGGCCACCGGCGCCACGATCGTGCAATAGGACAGTTGCAGTTCCGCCGTCTGGGTGTTCGCCGCGGCCTGTTGCAACGAGGCCTGCGCCGCGAGCACCTGCGCCTGCGCGGCTCGCACCTGCGCCTGCGCGCCGCCAACCATCTGCCGGCTGGCGTCAAGCTTGGCCTGAGCCGAATGGAAAGTTGCCGTCGCAGCCTCGATCTGCTGCCGGCTGACGGCACCGGCGGCAATGGTCTGGTAACGGTCGTAGTCCTGCCGGGCTTGAAGCAGGTCGGCGTCGGCTACACGCACATTCGCCGTAACCTGGTCGACGTTGGCCTGCTGAACAGCGACCTGCGCCCGGGCTTGCGTAAGCGTCGCCTCGGCACTCGCCTGCTGCGCCTTTGCCTGGTCCAGCTTTGCCTGATAGTCGCTCGGATCGATAAGCAGCAGCGTCTGGCCGGCCGAAACATGGTCGTTGTCAGCGAACAGCAACTTCGTTACCTGCCCGGCCACGCGCGGCGCCATCTGTGTGGTGTAGGAGTCGACGAACGCGTCGTCAGTGGTCTCGAAGTGCCTCGCATCGAGCCAATACACGAATCCGCAAACGATCATGGCCAGGATCAGAAGCGCGCCGATGCCCAGACCCAGGGTTCGCTTGAGGCCACCACGCTTTGCCGTTGAACGGACGTCATCGGATGCGGCTTCTCGGGGCATCCGTTCGCGGGTCAGCTCGTCCATGACTTCGCTCCCTTATCGGATACCGGGGTGGTTGCACCGCCCTATTGACCGAACCGTTCAGTCACCCACATCCCCAGAGGTAGGCCAGTTACGCAGGTTGTCAATACGACTCTGGCGGGGGATGGTGAGGCCGATGGATACCGACGTTGCGCTAAGTCCGGAAAAGCGGACCCAGATCCTCGCGGGCGCCGCTTCGGTGTTTGCAGCCGACGGGTACGAAGGCGCGAGTATGGCCCGAATCGCCGCCGTTGCCGGGGTTTCTAAGGGCACGCTGTACAATCACTTCGACAGCAAGGCCGCGTTGTTTACGGCCTATGTCGGGGAAAAATGCGACCAGCATCTGGCGCGTGTGTTCGACGGCGCCGACAACGATGGCGACCCGGCGGAGGTGTTGCGCGGCATCGGAAAGCGGATGGTGCAGATGATGCTGTCCGACGTCGGGCTGGCGATCTATCGCGGTGTCATCGCCGAGGCGGCGAAATTTCCTGATCTCGCCCGTGGCTTCTTCGAAGCCGGCCCGGCCCGTGCGGTCGGGTTCATGGCAGGGTGGCTTGCCGAGCAAACGCGGCGCGGCCGGCTATATGTGCCGGACCCGGCCTTTGCGGCCGAACAGTTTTTCAATCTGTGCCAAACGCGACTGGTACTTCGCCGCAGGCTGGAGATGCTGCCTAATCCGCCGGACAGAGATATCGACGAGGTAATCGAGGCCTCGATTGCGATGTTCCTGTTGATGTATCGCAGCGGTGACAGAGCCGGAGCGACGATCAGTGAAACGTCCGGCCGCCATCGACCGGAAGCGTCATCCCCGTGACGAACGAGGACTCGGTCGAAGTCAGAAACAGAATGGCCGCTGCGATCTCCTCGGGCGCTGCCGGCCGGCGCAGCAGATAGCGATTGGCCAACGTCGGGATCGACCTCACCGGCCGCATTGCGCAGGAACCCTTGTGTCATCGGTGTTTCCACCATGCCCGGGCAGACGACATTCACCCGCACGGAGGGCGCGAGTTCCATCGCCAGCGCCTTGGACATCGCGATGACGCCACCCTTTGACGCGACATAGGCGGTACTGCCTGGACCCGTCGGCGTGATGCCGACACCAGAGCCGATGTTGACGATGGTCGCCGCGCCAGACGCCAACAATATCGGTGCCGCGGCCTGCATCACCAAAAACGTCCCCAGTCAAGTTGACCGCCAGGGTCTGGCTGAACAGCTCCGCGCTGGTGTCCGCAAGGCCAGCGGGGGAAAAGATGCCAGCCGCGTTGATCACCCCGTCGAGACCGCCGAGCGCGGCTTCCGCCGCCCGCACGGCCTGCCGGACGGAGGCCGGGTCAGCGACATCCACCGGCACAAAGGTTCCGTCCTGCGCACTGCCAGGTCGATCCAAGATCGCAACCTTCGCACCTTCTCCGCGGAAGAGCACCGCCGTGGCTCGACCGATACCGGACGCGCCGCCGGTGATCAGGATCTTGCGCTCTGCCAAACGGGCCATGATTCTCCTCCCTTTTTGTCACGGCCGGCATGAGTTAGCCGACACAGCATCGTTGCGGCGCGAAACGGCCCAAATCGGGCCGCATCTATCGCGCACCGCCGCCTGGAGCCCACACCGCGAAACCGGTATTAGACCGGCTTCCAGGACCGATCCACCTCCACATCGATCAAGGTCGGCCCATCGGCCGCCAGCGCCGTCTCCAGCAGATCGCCGAGATCGGACAACCGTCGTGGCCTTGTGCGCGGTTAGCCCCAGCCCCCGCGCCACCGAGACGAAATCGACGCGCGGCTTGTCCAGGTCCATCGCGACGTAATTGTCGGCCTGCGCCGCCAACCCCTTCATCGCATTGGTCCGCTGCTTGAGGATCCGATACGAGTAGTTGTTGATGATGACGAAGACCATGTTCAGGTTCTCGTGCGCCGCGGTCCACAGGCCCTGGATGGTGTACATCGCCGATCCGTCGCCGATCAGCGCCACCACCGGGCGGTCCGGCAGCGCCAGCTTTACCCCGATCGCCGCCGGCAGTCCCCAGCCGATGCCGCCGCCGCGCAGCCCGAAGAAGCTTTGCGCGTCATCACTCTTCAGGAACCGGCGCAGACCCATGCCGGAGGAAACGGTTTCATCGATCACCACCGCGTCGTCCGGCAGCAAACGGCCGATCGTCTGCATCAGCGCCAACGGATGGATCGGATGCCGTTCCGCCAGTGCGTCGGCCATCGCGTTCAGCTTGTGCAGGCTGGCGATGCCCTCCGCCTTCACATGCTCCAGCCGCTTCACCGCGCTTTCCGCCTCAGCCGCCGGAGCGAGCCTTCAGCACCGCTTCGGTCAGTTCCGGCAAGCGTGACCTTGGGTTCGCCCAGGATCGAGACCTTCTCCGGATAGTTCTTGGCAAGTTCCCACGGGTCGGTGTCGAGATGAACGACCGGGTAGTCTTCCGGCATCGACTCGATTTCGCCCGGCAGCGACAGAGTGAACAGGTCCGCGCCAATGGAAACCAGCAGATCGTGCTGCGTCAGCATGCCGCGGATCGCAGCCGGCAGCCGCACCAGCGGCGCCTCGATACAGCGGGTGCGACGACGGAAACATCGCTCGGCTCGCCATGCCCTCGTCATACACCGGCGCGCCTAGCGCCTCGGCGAACGCGACCAGTTCCTGCAAGCGCGTTCCCTTGCGGCACGGCATCGCCGGCGATGATCACCGGGCTGCTCGCCTTGGCGATGATCTGCCGCCGCCTGCCCGATCGCGCTGGCATCGCCCCGCATCCCGCTCGCCACCCGGCTCGGCGCGCCCAGGTCCAGGTCGGCGCTATCGAGTCAGAATATCGCCTGGCAGCGACAGGAACACCGGGCCCGTCGGCGGTGCCAGCGCGGTCTTGACTGCGCGATGGATCGCGCGCGGCAAGTCCTCCAGCCGCCGCACTTCCTCCGACCATTTGACGAACGGCCGAGCGATGGTGGGCAGATCGGCCCAAAGCAGCGGTTCGGTGAAGTTGAAGCGCTGCTCGTGCTGGCCGGCGGTCACCAGGATCGGCGACCCGGCCTTCTGCGCGTCATACAGCATGCCCATGGCATTCCCGAGGCCCGGCGCCGCGTGCAGATTGACCACCGCACATTGCCCGGATGCCTGCGCATAGCCGTCCGCCATGCCCATCGCCGGGGCTTCCTGCAACGCCAGGATGTAGCGCAGCTCCCGCTCCGCCGCCAAAGCGTCCATCAGTGGCAATTCCGTCGTCCCGGGATTGCCGAACATCATCCGCACACCCTCCTGCTTCAACAATTCGAGCAGTGCGGTCTTTCCTGGCATCATCGGCATGGATAGTTTCCCCACGGCAGCGGCGAACAGCTGCTGTTCCGCTACAAGGCGCGGCGCCGCGAATCAAGCGGCGTGCGCAACTTGGTTGGGGTAGGAGACCGAATTCATGTCGAGACTATCGCGCCGTGTTGTCATGGGCGGCCTGGCCGCCGCACCGCTGGCCATGCCCGGGATCATCCGGGCACAAAGCAGTTCCAAGCCGGTGAAGATCGGGCTGCTGTCCGACATGAGCGGCCCGTATCGCGATGTCGGCGGCACCGGCAACAAGGTGGCGACCGAACTGGCGATCGCAGGATTTCGGCGGGTCGGTGCTGGGCCGGCCGATCGAGGTCATGCAGGCCGACGACCAGGACAAGCCGGACGTCTCCACGTCGCTCGCCCGACAATGGATCGACGACGAGGGTGTCGATGTGCTGGCCGACGGCGCCGCCAGTTCCTCGGGCCTGGCGGTCCAGCAGGTGTGCCGGGAGAAGAAGAAGATCTATCTCATTACCGGCCCGGCGACCTCCGACATGACCGGCAAGCAGTGCTCGCCCGTACGGCATCCACTTCTCCTACGATACCTACGCCCTGGCGCATGGCACCGGCAACGCGCTGACCAAGTCCGGCGGCGACAGTTGGTTCTTCATCACCGCCGACTACGCGTTCGGCTACGCGCTGGAGCGGGACACGATGGACGCCGTCAAGGCCGCCGGCGGCAAGGTGCTGGGTAGCAGTCCGCGCGCCGCTGGCGACCGCGGATTTCTCGTCCTACCTCGTCCAGGCGCAGGCATCCGGCGCCAAGGTTATTGGCTTCGCCAACGCCGGCACCGACACGCAAAACTGCGTCAAGCAGGCGGCCGAGTTCGGTCTGACCAAGAGCGGCAGTCAAAATGGCGACGTTGCTGATGCAGATCAGCGACGTGAACGCGCTGGGGCAGAAGGTCTGCGAGGGGCTCGCCTATACTGACAGCTTCTATTGGGACATGACCGACAAGACGCGCGCCTGGTCGAAGCGCTGGAGCGACAAGATGGGCGGCATGGTGCCTGGGGTGCTGCATGCCGGCAGCTATTGCGCGGCCAATCACTGGCTGAAGGCGGTCAAGGCGGCTGGCACGACCGATGCCGACGCGGTGGTGGCAAAAATGAAGGAACTGCCGGTGAACGATTTCTACAACGACAACGTGAAGATCCGCGAGAGATGGCCGGGTGATGCACGTGATGTATCTGTGGCAGGTGAAGCCAGTCGCCGAGGCGACGGTCCAAGTACGATTTCTGCAACAAGCTGGCGACGATCGCGCCGGAGGATGCCTGGCGTCCGACTGGCTGAGGGCGGCTGCCCGCTGATCAAGGCGTAACCTCCACAGCGATTTCTCCATAAACCATGAACCTTCCAAGTCCGCATTCGTCATCAGGGCGGCGCGCTGCCACAGCACATTTTTCAGATCAATTGGCGTAACGAACGACTAGCCGCCCATATTTGCCCGCTGGCCATGGCGTGGAACTGACCGTTGACCTAGAGTGGAGTCCAGGTCAGGCGGTGACAAAAGTTGGCGCAATGATTGCAGAGCGGACGGCGCACACTACAAACGTAATTTCCTTTGGGCCTTTCATTTTGGCGGCTAGCGAACGCCTGCTGACGAAAAATGGCGCCCTGGTTGAATTGAGCCCGCGCACGCTCGACATTTTGATCGCGCTGGTGTCCCGCCCAAACGAGGTTGTTAGCAAACGAGAACTACTGGCCCACGTCTGGCCCGACGTGACGGTGGAAGAAGGTAGCTTGAGGTTTCACGTCGCGGCGCTGCGCAAGGCGCTCAGCGACGGGAAGGACGGTGCACGATACATCATCACCCATGCCGGGAGGGGTTACTGCTTCGTCGCTCGGATCTCGCTGGCTGCAGGCACGGCCACCGAGAGCCCGACGGACGCTGCGATTAATCCTGACGCAAGTCTGCCGGCGCGTCAGATGCGGATGGTCGGGCGGGCAGACAGCGTGCTCACGCTGTCGATTCAACTTGCTGCTTCACGCTTCGTCACCGTTGTCGGCTCCGGAGGAGTCGGTAAGACCACGGTCGCCGTGGCGGTTGCCCATGATCTGCTCGGAGCATTCGCCGGCTCGGTGTTTTTCGTTGACCTCGGGGCGCTGTTGGATGCGGACCTGGCGGCCATTTCGTTGGCCTCGATGCTGGGGCTTGCGGTTCAATCCGAAGATCCAATACCCGGCTTGCTCGCATATCTACGCGACAAGAGGATCCTTTTGATTTTCGACAACTGCGAGCACATCATCGAAGCCGCCGCGAATCTCGCGGAACGGATATTTCTGGCAGCCCCTCAGGTCCATATCCTGGCGACGAGCCGCGAAGCTCTTAGAGTGCAAGGCGAGCGGGTCCACAGGTTGGCGCCACTGAGCTTTCCGCCCGACGACCTGGGACTCACCGCGCCAATCGCTCTGACGTTCCCCGCGGTCCAGCTGTTTCTGGAGCGCGCGGAAGCGAGTGGCATCCGTTTGGACCTCGATGACGCGGACGCCTCAATCGTGGCAAGCATCTGCCGAAAGCTCGACGGCGTGCCGCTTGCAATCGAATTGGCCGCTGGACGAGTTGAAGCCTACGGCTTGCAGGAGACCGCGACCCTTCTCGAGCAACGCCTGACAATGCCGTGGCCGGGGCAGCGCACGGCGCCGGCGCGCCACAGGACATTGCAAGCCACGCTGGATTGGAGTTACGGGCTCCTGTCCGAGCCGGAACGCGTGGTGCTGCGCAGACTCGCTGTGTTCGTCGGCCATTTTACACTCGAGGCGGCGCAGGCGGTGGTGACGAGCGCGACCATCGACCAAGTTCTCATCCTCGGTGCTATCGGCAGCCTTGTCGCAAAGTCGATGGTCGCGACCAATCGCCTCGGGTCAACAATGCGCTACCGGTTGTTGGACACGACGCGCGCATACGCCCTTCAAATCAGCGTTGACGACGCTGAGTTTGCCGATCTGGCAGCACGACACGCAACGCACTATCAGCAACTGCTAGAGCAGACCGGCGCCGAATGGTCGACGACCAATACGCTCGCAAGGGCGCCGCACCATCCCGATCTTGGCAACGTGCGCGCCGCGTTGGAATGGTGCTTTGGCGTCAAAGGCAACGTAGCGATTGGTGTTCGCCTTGCCGCCGCCGCAACGCCGGCTTTTTTGGCGATGTCTCTCATGGCTGAATGTCAGCGCTGGTCGGAGCGGGCGCTTTTGGTGCTCGACGATGCCGCGCGCGGCGGCCACGACGAGATGCAGCTTCAGGCGGCCTTGGGACTATCGTTGATCTTCACCCGCGGCATGGGCGAGGCAGCCCGCGTGGCTTTGAAAAGAGGCCTGGCCATCGCTGAGGAACGTGACGATGCCCTCAGCCAAATGCAGCTGCTCTGCCCGTTGCATATGTTCCACTTTCGCATCGGTGACTTCAAATCGGCGCTAGACTATGGCCAGCGTACCGTCAACGTTGCGGCAAAGATTGGGGATCCCGCGGCGATCGCGTTGTCTCATACCTTTATGGGGATTCCACTCCACGTTACCGGCGATCTTGAGAGCGCCCGCGCGGAGTTCAGTGCAGCGCTGCAGCTTGGGGTCGGCTCGCAGCGGACCAGCCTGACCTATCTCGGCTTCGACAATATAGCCGGAGGGGCGCTGGCCAGGACCCTGTGGTTGCTAGGGTATCCCACTCAGGCCGAGGAACGCGCTCGCCAGGCGGTCGAGGACGCCACCGGCACCGGCCATCCCGTGTCGCTGTCCGTCTCTTTGCTCTGGGCTGTGTCGGTGTTCCTTTGGACCGGTAATCTCGACAGCGCCGAGGAATATCTGGATCGGTTCGTATCCCATTCCGAATCCCATTCCCTGTTGCCCTATCTCGCGCTTGGACGCGGCTACAGAGGGGAACTGGCTCTTCGCCGCGGCGACGCAAAGGGCGGTGTTGAGAGCCTGCAGAGATGCGTGGAGGAGTTGCACGTGGCGCGTTATGAAGTGCTGGCGATGGCGTGCAACATCCCGCTGGTCCAGGGACTTGCCGCCCTTGGCCGGTTCTCTGAAGGCGTTGCCCTGATCAACGAAACTATCCGACAGGTCGAGGCAAACGGAGGTCTGTCCTACCTCCCAGAGTTACTGCGCGTGAAGGGCAGCTTGCTTCTCTCCATGCCGCAGTCTGCGGTTGACGACGCGATAGGGTGCTTCGTCCAGTCGCTCGACTGCAGCCGTCGTCTGGGCGCGCTAGCGTGGGAGTTGCGCACCTCGATCGACCTGGCCGCGCTTCGGGCCGCTCAGGGCCATTCCGACGCCGCTCGCGCTGTTCTGCTGCCGGTGTTTGAACAGTTCCTGGAGGGCTCTGATACAGCGGATCTGCAGGCTGCTGAACGGTTGCTTGCGACCTTGAGCTAGTGGTCCGATCCCGACAGAAGCATCCTATGCGGTCGGGTGAATTGGCCCACAAAATCAGAGGCTAGTGGTTCAAAACGGACGGCTCTCTCTGTCTGATTTGAACCACTAGCATTCGGAAATCAATAGAGCGCCTGCAAGCGGCCAGTACTGTCCTCGCTCACAACTATTAACAGCAAATGCTGACAGCGTTCACAAGCTATAACGGGCATTCTCCGCGGCCTCCGCTACTTACTCGAATCAGCAAAAGAGTTGGGCAATGCGGCGGCCTGGTAGCCGCTCAGGGGAGATAAATCCGATGGTTTCGTACGCTCGTCTCGGTCGAGAGGAATGTCATTCGGGACTGCGGCTGGAAAAGTCGTGGTCAGGGTACAAATGGCCGCCCGTCTTCACCGGCTTGGACGGGGCGAGATCGCCGAATGACGGGAGAGGTCCTGGCAGCTGGACAGTCAGCGCTCGGAACTTCCCAACGAAAGTAGCAGTGACGGACCGGCTATCGCCGGTTGAGGCGCCTGTCCGGCAGCATCGGGACTCGTGGCCGAAGGATAGCGGGCAGGAAGGGTGTTCGGGTGAGGAACTTCTAGATGGCGTCCGCCGGGCGATGGAGCGGAACCCGGAAGTCGCTCGCGCGGCAGTTTTGCAGTTGTTGACGTTTCTTACGCCGCCACCGGCCGGTGTTGAATCGGCGGGCGCTCGTGGGGGCCTGGCGCCGTGGCAGAAACGCAAGGCGGATCGATATCTGAGAGAGCACGTGGATCAGCCTGTGCGCCTGAATGAGGTGGCTGAGCAAGTCGCGCTCAGCGTTAGTTATTTCTCCCGTGCCTTCAAAGAAAGCTTCGGGACCACGCCGCATATGCACATGGTTCGGTTGAGAGTGGAATTGGCGCAGGAACTGATGCTGACAACGGGAGACCCCCTAAGTCAAATCGCGCTCGCGTGCGGCCTCGCAGATCAGGCGCACCTTTCGAAGCTCTTTCGACGATTGGTGGGCGAGACGCCAAACGCCTGGCGTCGTCGAAACCTCAGCGATGCTCAGGGCGAAGCGAGAAGTCGTCGTTCAACAACAGGGCAATCTGTTAACCTAGGCTCTGGGTGTGAACGTATCGCCGCGTCGCTGTGAAAGAGGAGTTTCTGCGCAGGCACAACAGATCGAGGGATCCGACATTGTGACTGGAACGTCAAGTGTATCGATGTAACAACCAAGTTGCTTGGTCCGGCTCCTGTCTCGGGAGGGCGATAGCATTAGCGGGTGCTTTGGCGAAACTGCGAATTATGAATGCGTCGAAGAGTTGCGTTGCTCTGAACTTCTCGGCCAAAGGACGCCGCTAAAATGGTTTGTAGCTCAGGGGCGGGAAACACGCTGAGCGGTCCGGGGTGTGGTCATCCTCCGCCGCCGCGGCGCAATGGAGTCCGACGCCTCATATCCGATAGGTTTTAAGGCGCGCTGCTCTGTGGGGTAGGTGGGCGGGTCTGCCGTCCAAAGATAACGCGAACACTTCGAGGGGTATCGAGCCCCCAAGCTATGCTTGCGGGTTCGTTTCCGCATCGTGAATTACTCTCACTCGGCAAAGTGACCTCCGATTCGGTACCGGTAAGCAGCGGACGAACGGGAAAGGTTTGGAAACAGGGCTTGGCGGGCGCTCTCATATGCGTTCCAATCAGCCAGGTCGGGCAAAGAAGGCAGCGTTACGAGTTCACCTTGGTCAAGTCCAGCCAGCGCCGCATCCACCATCTCGCCAGCTGGCATGACCAACTCTGCCGGAAGGTGTTCGACGGGCATGCCGGCAATGCCCCAGAAGTCGGTGGCAGTCGCGCCCGGAAGGACCACCTGAACACGGATGCCTTTATCGGCTAGTTCCTGGTTCAGCGAACGACTGAAGGCTAGCACGAAGGCCTTTGTCCCCGCGTACACCCCGTTGAAAAGCTCGGGCTGGACGGCAACAATCGAAGCAATATTGATGATGGTCCCGGCAGCGCGGGCGACGAAAGCCGGAGCCGCAGCGTACGTCAGGCGTGTAATGACATTCACGCTCAGCGCGATCATCTCGCTCATCTTGTCAACCTCAGAGGCGAGCAAGGGTGCGGTGGTGCCGATCCCAGCGTTATTTAGCAACATCGTAATGCGAGAATTGGTGCGCAGTATCTGCTCGACCTTCGCAACACCCGTTGGGTCAGTGAGATCGGTGGCCAGCACCTCGATCTTGCGACCGGTCCTTTGGACGATCTGAGCCGCGACAATTTCCAAATGCTGCTGATTTCGTGCAACCAGAATGAGGTCATGGCCGCGGCGCGCCAGTCGGTCAGCATAGATCGCGCCGATGCCCGAGGAGGCGCCGGTGATCAGGGCTACGCCGGATGTATGTTGGTGCATTTCTGTTTTCTTCAAATCCAGGAGGCTGGCAGAGACGCGCCTGCCTTGCTTGGCGCAGCCGACGTTCGTGTTGCAGACGTGTTCAGTCTCCTAGACGCCACACGGGCTCGGCCCTCGGGCGAGCCGTGATGGTAGGTTTACTTTCGAATTTGGGCCGATGCTTTCACCGAACTGCGCGAATTTGTCGCCGATTACCGCAATCGGCGCATCGCGCGATAAACATTTCGAGCACATGATGACAGCGCGGTTGGGCAGACAGCTCAAATCATGGGCGAGAACGGACCGAAAGCCAACGGCACGAAAGGAACGGCCATATTCACAAACGCAGCCGGGGCGCCCTAAGCTGACGCCATAGGCGGAGAAGACGGGCATGGCGTTGAAGCGCATGGTGCTGGAAATCGGTATGGGCACCGACATCAGGGGCGCCGACCCCACCAAGGCGGCGGTCCGAGCGTTGCGTGACGCGCTGTGGCACAATTCCCTCAGCGTGGCCAACGCCTTGGGTCTCGACACGGATTCCATGCAGGTTGAGGTCACGATCGGCGTACCCACCCGGAGAGGGTGAACAAGGAAGAGGTGCTGGCGACCCTGCCCCATGGCACCGGGACCGTCATCGTAGTCGACGGCGGTCTGGAGATCCCGAACGACGAGGGGACGAATTCGACCCTGATCGCCAGCGCGGCGGCGGTAGTCTGGCTCGACGTCGCTTGAAGGAGGATCGGATTATGGCACGCAAGCGCGTCATCCTGGAACTTGGCATGGGCAACGACCTGCACGGCGGAGACTACACCAAGGCTGCCTTGCGGGCGGTGCAGGACGCGATCCATCACTCGTCGCTGTCGATGATCCGGTCGCTGGGGATCGACGCGAAGACGCAAATGTTCGTGGAGGTTACGATTGGGGTCCAACAGCCCGACAGGGTCGATACGGAGGCAGTGAAAGCGTCGCTGCCGCATGGGATTGTTACTGTGAAGGCGATGAAGGGCGGCTTGGACGTGATCGATCCGGAACGGGGCGACAACGCGGTGATCGCCAACGCGGCGGTCGCTGTGCGGTTGGAGCTGGGGTAGGCCCTCGGTTCGAAGGGCCCGCCCGTTGCCCGCATCCGCCCGCCCCTCGCGGCACGGGGCGGCGCCCAGCCTTCCTTTACCATCCCCGCGGACCTCGCTAGCGTCTATACGGGAAGCAACAGGACCCGTCCGTGACGGCACGGCTGGGCCCGGGAAGGAATACATCATGCGTTTGAAGCCTACGAAGTGCATCTTACCCGTTCTCGCCGGCGGTCTGCTGTTGTCTGTCCCGATCGCACGCGCGGCCGACACAGTCCGCGGCGTCACGGACACCGAGATCATCATCGGCACCATCACCGACCTCTCCGGCGTGACCGCGGTTCAGGGCGTCAACAACAGTGACGCCGTACGGATGGCATTCGACGAGGCCAACGCATCCGGCGGAGTCAACGGCCGCAAGATCAAATACGTCGTGGAAGACAATCAGTATCAGGTGCCCCGCGCCGTCCAGGCAATGAACAAGCTGCTGAACAACGACAATGTCTTCATGACGATCGACGACGGCGGCACGCCGATGAACGACGCCAACATGCCGACCCAGTTCGCCAAGAACGTCCCGAACATGTTCCCGCTGACCGCCGCGCGTTCGATGTACGAGCCCTACAACAAGCTGAAATTTGGCCAGTTCGCGTCGTACTACGACCAGATGCGGGCCGCGGTGAAATACTTCGCCGAGACCAAGGGCCGCAAAGCATTTTGCGTCACCTATCAGGACTCCGACTTCGGGAAGGACGTCCTCGCCGGCGTTGTCGCCGAAACCCAGGCGCTCGGACTCAAGGTCGTCGATACAACCGCGCACCGGCCCACCGATACCGACTTCAACGCGCCGATGACCAAACTTCACGATGCCGGTTGTGACGTCATCATGATGGGCACGATCGTGCGCGACACCAACATCATCATCCAGACCGCTCGAAAAATGAGCTGGAATGTCGATCTCGTGGGCCAGTTCGCCTCTTACGATACGGCTGTCGCTACCCTTCCCGGCGGCGCCACCGAGGGCTTCTACTGCATGACCCCTGCCCTCTATGCCTATCCGGACGACCCTCGCCCCGAGGTGCAGGATTTCGCCAAGCGCTACAAGGCGCGCTACGGCCGCGATCCGAACTTCCATGGCGAGGTCGGCTATACCGCGGCGCAGGTGGTCCTGATCGGTCTGAAGAGCGCCGGCAAGGACCTGACCGTAGACAGCTTCATCAAGGGGATGGAGGGCATCCACGAGCTACAAGGATATATTCGGCTCCGAACTATCGTTCGGCCCGGATCAGCACCATGGCTCGACCCGTTCCTTCCTGACGGTGGTGAAGGATGGCCGCTGGGTGCCGGTGGAACAGGCGGCGCTAGGCTACTGACTACCAATTCGTGTCCACACCGCTGTCACGATGGCGGTGTGGACAGCCTGAATGTCGCCCGAGGCATCCAGCAGCACGCAGCGCTCCGGATCCGCCAAGGCGATATCTCGAAAACCTTCCCGCACGCGGGCGTGGAACGCCGCATCCAGCCGCTCGTACCGGTCCGAATCGCCACCGCGCCCCCGCCGTCGCTCGGCGGCAACCGGTTCCGGAACATCCAACACCACCGTCACATCTGGTTTCATTCCCAGCAGCCGGATCTGTTCGGCGATAAAGCTCCGATCAGCGCCTTGGCCATAGCCCTGATACGCCAGCGTTGAATCAAAGAAGCGATCGCAAATGACCCACGTCCCGGCGTCCAACGCGGGTCGAATGCGCTTCGCCACATGCTCCGTCCGGGCGGCGAAATGCAGCAGCGTCTCGGCGCGCGGCGACCAGTCGACGGAACCGTCCGAGCAGGAGCCCCGCAGCAGTTCCGCGCCCGCCGAGCCGCCAGGTTCGCGGGTCCGCAGCACATCAATACCTCGCACCGCCACCGCTTCGGCCAGCAACTCCGACTGGGTAGTCTTGCCGGCCCCTTCCCCGCCCTCCAGCGTAATGAAACGACCCAGCCGGGGATGAGCGCTCACGTCCCCGTCACATACTTCGACAGCACCGCCATCGCGCGTCCGGGCAAGCCAAGCCGCGGCACGTCCGCCGCCGCCATCAGCGGCACATCCAGATGAGGAACGCCTTCGCCGGTCACCGTCAGCTTGCCGAATGTATCACCCTTGGCCACCGGGGCTGTAAGACGGCGAGTCGTAAGCGACCTTCACCGAGGCCTTCTGTCGCCAGTTTCGCGGCATCGTCACGATCACGTCGCGACCGGCAACCAGAGCCACCGTGCGCTCCGTACCAAGCCAGACCGGAACCTGTTCGACGACGGCGTCTGCGCTGAACAGCGTGACGTCTTCGAAATTGAAGAACGCCCAGTCCATCAGCCGCTCGCCTTCCTCGGCGCGCTCGTGCATCGAGGACATGCCGTTCAGAACCAGGATCACCCGCCGGCCGTTGCGCTTTGAACTTGCAACAAGTCCGAAGCCGCCGGCGTCGGTATGGCCGGTCTTCAGACCATCCGCTGTGCCCTTCTGCACCATCGGGTTGCGGTTGCCCTGTTCAATACCGTTGTAGCGGAACGATTTTTCCTCATCGTAATGATAATACTCCGGGAAATCGTGGATGATCCGCCCGGCGAGGGTGGCGATGTCCCGCGCGCTCATGTGCTGGTCAGGATCCGGCCAGCCGGTGCAATTCTTGAAAACTGAATTGGTTAGACCAAGTTCTTTAGCTTTCGCATTCATTTTCTCGGCGAACTGCTCTTCCGATCCGCCGATCGCTTCCGCAAGGACGATCGCCGCGTCGTTGCCCGATTGCACGACTACGCCGCGGATCAGGTCCTCGACCTTCACGGTGGTGCCAATCTGCACGAACATCTTCGATCCCTGCATCCGCCAGGCCTTCTCGGTCACAGGCAGTTCGTCCTCCAGCTTCAGCTTGCCCTGCTTGAGTTGGTCATAGACGAGGTACAACGTCATCAGCTTGGTCATCGACGACGGCGGCATTTCGTCATCAGGCAGCTTCTCCAACAGCGAGGCGCCGGTGTCGAAGTCCTCAATGTAGGCCCACCGGGCGGCGGTATCGATGGCGCCCATCGGGGTGTCAGCCGGGCTGCCGGTGGGCGCGGCTGCGTCCTTATCCTTACCCTTGCGCGGACGCTTTTGCGCCAACGCGGGTCCCGCCCCGAGCACGAAGGCGGACGCCAGCAAGCCAAGACGACGGGTTAGCATCTCGATGGTACCTCCTAATCCACCACAATTCTTGCATCCGGTATCCCTGACGCCAGGGCCCGATCCAGCAACGCATCCGCCGCGGCGATGTCGGGGAGCGGGCCAACCTCCACAAGGAAGCGTTGAGTGCGGCGGCCTTCGCGGACGCTCCGGATCTGTGCGCCTGCCCAACCCATTTTCGCACGTTGAACAACGGCGTATTGATAGGTCGTCGAACGTATCCAGACGCACCATCAGCTTCCCGCGATGTGGCGTCGTCTGCGTGACGACTTCAGGCAGCCGCATCGGCGGCGCGGGTGTCGGCGCTCGCTCGGGGGCCACTGCGCGCGCCGCCGGCAGCGGGCGGCCATTGCCCTGGCGGACACCAGGGATCGGCAACAGCTCCGCAACCTGCACATCACCGCGCGGGGCCGCCGTCAGTCCCAGCGAGGGCGCGCCAGGCACCGCCTCGGCCGCCGCATGGCTTTCGTTCGGCAGCACGTGCAATCGCACCCGCGCGATGCCGCTCGGTGGCATGTCCAGCAGTGTCGCGGTGCGGCGGGTAACCTCTACCAGCCGGTGGGGATCGCCGGAGCCTCGGTCGTTGATCCGGACGATGACTTCGCGACCGTTCTCAAGGTTGGTGAGCCGGGCGATGGCGGGAAGCTGGAGGGTCGGGTGGGCGGCGGCAACCGCCGTCTGGTCGAAAAGTTCTCCATCGGTGGTCAGACCGGGCGCCGCCCGTTTCGTAATCGAGGCAATACCGGTTTGATCCAGGTCGAAGGACTCGTCCGGATACAGCCAAACGGATCCCACCTGGTAGGGCGCTCCCAGCACGTAGTGCGGATCAGGTTTAGGCGGTGGCGGCAGGCGGTGCACAGGCGGTCGCCAGAAGCGCGACGATCGACCCACGGTGCCTCGAGGCCGCGTGTCATCTCTCACCGTCCCATCAGCCCACACGCACGCGACAATAAGGCAAAAACCTGGTGGCTTCACGTCACCACCTGATCGCCGATCAGGCCGACCGCGATGGCGTAGAAGTCAGAAGGGTTATAGCGTCTTATCGCAGCGAAATTGCCGAAGACGACAAAGGCGTCGCCCCCTGCCCCATCCGGCGCCACCAATCCGGCTTGCGTATCGAGCCGGTGCGGCCCAGCGGCCGTTGACCGGACGGACGCCAGCTCGTGACCACTCGGAGAGCGGGCGTTTGGCATCACGGCCCGGGGCGTCCAGTAGGCGGCGCGATAACTGCCTGACCCCAGGTCTCGTTGGCGCGCCAGCCTGACTGCGCCAGGTAGTTGGCGATCGAGCCCAGCACGTCGGCCTTGCTGGTCCAGATGTCGCGACGCCCGTGGCCCTCGAAATCGACCGCATAACGCAGATAGCTGCTCGGCATGAATTGCGGCTGACCCATGGCCCCGGCGTAAGAGCCGGTCATGGCCCCAGGTGCGACGTCGCCATGATCGAGGATCTTCAGCGCCGCCATCAGTTCGCCGCGGAAGAAGCTGGCACGGCGGCCTTCCCAGGCAAGGGTCGAGCGCTTCCACCACGCGAAAATCACCAGTACCGGTGCCGAAGCTGGATTCCAGGCCCCAGATGCCGGCAATCACCCCGGCGCCGACGCCGTAGTGTTGGTCCACCCGCTGAAACAGCGCGCGGTTGGCCGCGAAAGCCTCGCGGCCGTCGGAAATTCGTTTGTCGGTAATGACGACGCCGCGATAACGGGCCCAGGTCCACGTGGACTCGGGTTGATGGTGGTCGCGGTCCAGCACTTTCTGGTTCGGCACCACCCCGGCAAAAGCGCGGTCAAGCGTAGCCGGCCTGATGCCCTCCCGGCGCGCCTCGGCCCGCACCCCACTCACAAAATCCGCGAAACTACCCCCAGGCTCGGCAAAGCTCTGGGCGGACAGGCTCGGTACGGAAAGCGCCGCGGGAATCGCGCTGGCAATGAAAATTCGGCGGGTCGGCATGGCGCGCTTCCTGCCACGCCAGCCCGCGCCGGAGCAATCTGATTCAGCGAATTTTGGGCAGCTCCAGGTAAGTATGCTGTGCGGGTGAGGAGGTCTGCGACCACTCCGGCGTCGTGGCGCCCTCGCCCCAGTAGTTTTCCGCCAGCTGCTCCTTCGAGGTGAAGGTGCGAAACCAGACATACAGGACCACAAGCGTCGCACTCATAACGCCCGCTCATCGGTGCCGTCATCGCTTCGTCGCCAATGCGGTTCGACTGCAATTACACGCGTTGGCCCACAACAGCCGGTGCACCCCTTTCTACCGGTTCGCGGTCTGCGTCATGTAAGTCAAGCAGAAGACACCGAAGGTCTTTGGGAACCCGGCCCCGCACGCGCTATCGCCAATCATCGAGCACGAAGCATCCAGGCCGGCTGTAGCCGGGCTCATTCGGCCGATGCATGGTGACAACGTGCATGCGGGCGCGAAAGCCATGCGTCAGCATCAGCCGGTACGCCTCGTCCCGTCCCGTGTTCACCCCGGCGAGCACATTTGTCATACCGACGGCCTGCGCGAGCGCGGCACAGCCGTCGAGCAGGGAGGCGAAGCGCGCCTCGCCGCCGGAGCCGGGCCGGGCTGCGCCGAACTTGACAAAGAGACAGCCCCGCTCAGCCTCGCTGGCCGGTCCCCAATGGCAAATGGCGAACCCGGCCAAGCGGCTCGCTCCTTCCCGCAGCAGCAGTGTGTCGCCGAGGTTGCGCGCTGCCACGGTGCGGATCTCGGCGCTCAGATCGAGGCCTTCATAGATTTCATCAGTCAGCGCACGGCTGGCCTGTTCGGCTTCCGCACGCTCATCGGTCGACAGTTCGGAATAGCGCGCGAGCGGCGGGCGCAACGTGAGGCCGGACGTCACCGGCGCCGCCATGACCGGCGTCAGATAGCGCGGGTAGAACCCGAACTTCTGATATAGCCACACATGCTTGGTACTGTGCGGAAAAGTGCACAGCCCGGCATGGCTGACGCCCCAGGTGTCGAATGCATCGGACACAGCCTGCACGAGCGGTTGGGCAACGCCGCGGTTCCACAGATCGGGCCGGGTCGATAACGGACCAAAGAACCCGACGCTCCCCCAACGGGTTGCGAAATTGACGCCGGCCAGCGCGCCATCGGCGTCGGCGGCAAAGGCAACGGTATGCTCTGCTCCGAACCGTCCGTAAACATAATCGAAGTCGGTCCAGAACGTATCGAGGTCTGGCGCGCCGAGGAACGTGCCGAACGCACGCCGGACGATGCGCTGGGCTTCCGGGAGGTCGTGCTCCGCGAGGGGCCGCGTCTTCTCCACCACCAGTCTCCCTGATTTGACCGACATTTCCAAATGCCCGGCTATTGTGAGCCGCGGACGGTAACGCGCCGTGTAAGAGTTAACCACCCAAATCACACGGCCTGCACCCGAAGTGGGCCTTTGAAGATCGGGCATCACCGCATCGCCGCCAAAGGTCCGGAATTCCACCCAGAGGCTGTCGCTGGAGATACCGTTCCGATATCATTCAGAAACAGGCTTTCTGCGTCAGCCACTTCGGTCGCCGAGCATCGACAAAGCCGGTGTCGGGCAGGCCTTCATCATGATCGCCGACAGCCGCACTAACCGGCGCGTTATTCGGCAAAACGGAATGGAACCGGAATCCCGAAAATTGAAGTCCGCTTGGAACTCCAAATCAGTTTCGTATCAAAATTTGTAGCTCCCTTGCGAGAGGTCTTAACAAACACGCCAACCAGATCGCCCCATTCCGACTTCGTATCCATCCAGCAATCTACCAATATGGTATTCGTAAGTTTCGCGAGACCTGCGTATAAATCTGGATAGAAGCGGTAACAATCTACCGGATAGCGGTGAATGGGTCCCTTGCTTGGGGCGATCAGAAACAAATACCCAGTATTGTTTAATATCCTTATCATCTCAGCAAAGGTCAGCCAGAAGAATTCATTGTGCTCCAGCATCTGTCCTGAGATCACGCAATCTGCAAAATTATCCTGGACTGGTATACGGTAAGGGTCTGTCATTTCCAGATCGACGCCTTTTCCCGAAGCCAAGTCAGCACCTATATAGTCGTATGCCGCTTCGTCAAAAAGAGTTCTGTATGATCCATTTACATCGAGTGCTCCGATATCAATCACCTTCAACTTTTTTTCTGAAGTCAATAAACGTAGCGGCTCAAGGTGCTTTTTAATACAAATATCCATATTCTTCATCGAACTACGGTGCATTTGTTGTTCCTCTTTCGCCACCACCACATGGTATTATAAAAGGGGCTGGAAATGGAGTTCGGCAGCCGGGGAGCGTCGTCATCGCGACGCCGTGGCTGGGTCGCGAGGCAAGCCCTGCGGCCAGTTCCTCAGCCCGCAGGCAATATTGCGCTCGGTCGGCGCGATAATGACGTAGGTTGGTGCGAAGCGTGCCACGTCAGTGAAATCGAAGGTGCATCCCAAGAAGTGCATCCAGCCGATGCGGGCAGCACCACTATGCTTGAGCAGAGGCTGCCAATATTCCCAGGTGAAGCTATCTCCCAGAACCAGGAGTCGCTCGCCTTGGGAACTTTGCTCCAAGGTGTAGCGAAGATCCAACACATAGGCGGGGAGTGCGCGAAACACGTTGATCGGCGCCCAGGTGCCTGCCGGCGGTCCGATATGCACGGCATAGTCGGCGTCGGGCAAGCTGTCCTGCAGCCCGAGCAGGCGAGCGAGATCACCCGCCGGTACCGGCGACAACGGCGTCAGTGAGGTGGCGGGGTCGAGCGACCACTCATCATGACCGATAGAATTCATCGTCATGTTGAACGCCAGTAGAGCCGCATTCCAGCGCCAATGTGCGTCGGTATGACGATACAGCAGGTCGTGATCGGGGCGAGCCACGAAAGCCGCCTTCAAGTCGATGGTGGCGATGCCGCGCTCTCGAAGCTCGCGCATCGCAAGGTCGTATTCCAGCGGGCCGCTGATACGCCACCAAGCCGGCTGATCCTGCGTGAGCACGGACTGGGGGTTGGGTGGCACCAGTACGACAACGTCGCCACCCGTGGGGGCCAGTGCACGTCGGGTAGCATCCACCACCTCAACGAAATGCCGAATTTGGTCAGACCGGTAGAGCGAGCCAGTGGATTGGTTGACCTGGTTCTCACCGCTGTAGAACAGATGCATGCCTTGACCGAAATACACCCGCGGATCACTTGGCGTCATGACGGCGTATTCGAGGGCACCTCGCAGGTAGGGCAGCGTGCCGGCATAACCGAAATTGTCGCCGACATATTCCCGTAGCCCACGAAAGAGAGCATCGAGTTTGCCGCCGAGAGAGGCCTTCTGCGCCACCATGAACGGGTGCCACCCGCCGAGAACGGGATCAGGAACCAATGACCCCAGCATGACGAGTACGAGAAGCGCCAGTGCGCAGGGACCGAGACAGCGACGATGAGCTGGAAGAAGCGCCACGTTTAGAACCTGTTGTAGAGGAAGGGACTGTAGATGCTGGCGCCTGCAATGATGACGCACACGGCAAGCAACGCCAGCAACCAGGCGTTGTCACCGACGCCAAGGACCGTCTCACCCAACAGCCGCACGGCGCTTTGCCGCAGCCGTGGGAACCGCCACCGCCATAGTCCGAGTAGACCCGCCACGACCAGCGCGCAGCAGGCCATGGGTGTAAGGGCAATGTGCATCTGTACTGAGAGCTCGTTTGAACCGTTAAGACCGGCAAGCCCCTTGAACATGATAGCTGCGCGATCGAAACTGTTTGCACGGAACCAGACCCAGCCGACGAAGACGACCAGCAGTGTATAGGCATGAGCGATCGGATGCGGCAGTCGGGAGAGTAGGCCGCGCAGACCAGCGCGCTCGAGCACCAGCAGAAGACCGTGGTAGGCGCCCCAGATCACGAAGGTCCAGCTTGCGCCGTGCCATAAGCCGCACAGCAGGAAGACGATCCAAAGATTGACATAGGTGCGTGCCGGCGAAACCCGGTTGCCGCCAAGCGGAATGTAGACGTAATCGCGCAGCCAGGCGGACAGGCTCATATGCCAGCGACGCCAGAAGTCGGTGACGCTCAGCGATGTATAAGGCACGCGGAAATTGCGTGGCAGTGCAAAGCCGGTCATCACACCGAGGCCGACGGCCATGGCTGAATAGCCGCCAAAATCAAAGTATATCTGCATGGCATATGCGTAGAGAGCCAGCCACGCTTCCACCAGACCAGGCGAGGGAGCGTAGTCGAAGACCCCGTCCGGGATCTGCGCGATCTGGTCGGCAATCAGCACCTTCCACGCCAGGCCAATGATGAAGATGCGCATCCCGGCGGAGAACCGGCCGATGGTATGGCGCCGGTCATGCAACTGCCGCGCGACCGTCGAGTAGCGCACGATCGGACCCGATACGAGCTGCGGGAACATCGACATATACAGCATGAACTCGTCGAAGCGGCGGCAGGCTTCAGCGCGGCGCTTGGCGACGTCCGCGATGTAGGAGATTGCGTGGAAGGTGTAGAACGAAATGCCGAGCGGCAGACCGATTTGCGGAACCGGCAAGGCAATGCCCGTGAAGCCGAGCAACGCATTTAGATTCTCGATCGCGAAGCCGGTGTACTTGAAAACGCCGAGGACGAGCAGGTTACCCGCTGCACCGTAAGCCAGTAGCCGATGGCGCCGACGGCCCTCTGCATTGTCGATTGCAATGCCCAGCCGGAAGTTGCCGACGATGGAGGCCAGCAGGATCGGCAGGAAGATCGTCTTGCCCGAGGAATAGAACACCACTGAGAAGACAATGAAGACAATGTTCCTGGCGCGAATCCCCCGACAGGCAAAATAACAGAGCAGGAAGGCCGGAAAGAAGAAGAACAGAAAGCCTTTCGAGGCAAACGTCATTCGTTTTAGATTCCCCCTGGACGTCGGCAATAGCCGAAGCGGAAACTGGCGGCAACGGGTCGCGTATTGGGTGCGGGGACCGAGAATGACCGCGTATCATTGCCGGCTGATTCGGTGCAACCGCCGGCTGCACTTCCTGGCACTTGCCTCGCCGCCCGCGGCTAATCGTCGGCAGGCTGATCCCTTCGCCCGATCAGCCTGAAGCGCGACGCGCGTTAGCTGTGGCCACTGCCACCGCCATTTTTTTCGCGATCTCCGGTATCATTCCGGAGCGCTGCGGCGACTTTCAGGGCAGGGCGGCGCTCATCTGAGATCCTGTTCCGGCGTCGACCACGGTCTCCTCTTCCAGACCGCCGCCGCAATAGCGCTCCGGGGTTTATGTCGACTCCGGTTGATGGGTGGTCGCGGTCCAGCACTTTCTGGTTCGGCACCACCCCGGCGAAAGCGCGGTCGAGCGTAGCCGGCCTGATGCCCTCCCGGCGCGTCTCGGCCCGCCGCCACTCACAAAAATCGGCCAAACCACTCCCAGGCTCGGCAAAGCTCTGGGCGTACAGGCTCGCTACGGAAGGCACCGCGGGAATCGCGCTGGCAAGGAAATTCGGCGGGTCGGCATGGCGCGCCTCCACGCCAGCCCGCGCTGGAGCAATCTGATTCAGCGAATCTGGGGCAGCTCCAGGTAAGTATGGTACGCCGGCGGGGAGGTCTGCGACCACTCCAGCGTCGTGGCGCCCGCGCCCCAGTAGTTTTCCGCCAGATGCTCCTTCGAGGTAAAGGTGCGGTAGCAGACATACAGGAACACGAGCGTCGCGACGCCGCTGATGAAAGCACCGAGCGAGGAGACGAAATTCCAGCCCGCGAACGCTGTCGGGGTAGTCGGGATAACGCCGCGGCATGCCGGACAGGCCCAGGAAATGCTGCGGGAAGAAGGTGAGGTTGACGCCGATGAATGTCAGCCAGAAGTGCACCTTGCCCCAGAATTCCGGATACTGATGGCCGGTCATCTTGCCGATCCAATAGTAGAACCCTGCGAAGATACCGAAAACGGCTCCAAGCGAGAGCACGTAGTGGAAATGGGCAACGACGTAGTAGGTGTTGTGCACAATCTCGTCGATGCCGGCGTTGGCCAGCACCACGCCTGTGACGCCGCCGATGGTGAAGACGAAGATAAAGCCCACCGCCCACAGCATCGGCGTCGTGAACTCCACTGAACCGTCCCACATCGTGGCGATCCAGGAGAAGATTTTGATGCCGGTTGGCACCGCGATGATCAGTGTCGCCGCCATGAAATAGGCACGGGTATCAACGTCGATCCCGGAGACGAACATGTGGTGCGCCCAGACCACGAAGCCGACCACCCCGATGGCGATCATCGCATAGACCATGCCGAGGTAACCGAAGATCGGCTTTTTACTGAACGTCGAGACCACGTGGCTGACGATCCCGAACGCCGGCAAGATCATGATGTAGACCTCGGGATGGCCAAAGAACCAGAACAGGTGCTGGAACAGGACCGGGTCGCCGCCGCCCTGCGGATCGAAGAAGGCGGTGCCGAAATTGCGGTCACAGATCAGCATGGTGATCGCGCCGGCCAGTACCGGTACGGCCAACACCAGCAGGAAGGCGGTAACAAGCTCGCTCCAGATGAACAGCGGCAACTTGTGCAGGGTCATCCCGGGCGCGCGCATGTTGAAGATGGTGACAATAAAGTTCATCGCGCCCAGCAGCGAGGAAGCGCCGGCAAGATGCAACGCGAACAGCGTGCAGTCCATCCCCATGCCGAATTCGTAGGTCGAGAGCGACAATGGTGGATACAGCGTCCAGCCGGTGCCGGACTCACCCAGGACCAGGCCAACGCAGATCAGCAGGAAGGCAGGTGGCAGCAGCCAGAAGCTGATGTTGTTGAGGCGCGGAAATGCCATGTCCGGCGCGCCAATCATCAGCGGAATGAACCAGTTGCCGAAGCCGCCGATCAGCGCCGGCATGACGGTGAAGAAGATCATGATCAGGCCATGAGCGGTGATGATCGTGTTCCACTCCTGACCCGACGTAACGATGTCGCCGTGCGGATGCATCAGTTGGGCGCGCATGATCATCGACAGCGCTCCCCCGAAGACGCCCGCGAAGACCGCGAATATCAGATAGAGTGTGCCTATGTCCTTGTGGTTTGTGCTGAACAGCCAGCGAGCCACAAAACCGGGCGCGTGCCCGTGATGATCGTCATGATCGCGGTGATGAGTTGTAACTGACACGCATCAATCTCCGGCGGAGCTGCTTCGTCTGGGTTGTCTGGGACACTGGGTGCGGCTTGCCGTGCTGTCGCCACTGTCCGGCGCGTCCAAGCAGGCGCCGTGTGTTGGCAGGATGCCCGGGCAATGGCGGGCCATGACAACAATTCGCCGTATTCCCATCATCGCGAACGCTGTAGGCCCGCGCCTTTTTGTCAGCAAGCATCCGGACGGACAGGATTTTGTGAACGTCTGGGCTGACCACTAGGTAGCGCGCGCGAGCAACGCCGATCGGGGGACAAAAGTTCTAGGTTTTCGCGACAGATCCTGCGGATCTGGTAGAGCGACGGGCACTGAGATTACCGTATCATAACTTGAAGTTAAGGTTTTGGTAGCTGGCGCGGCGACCCTCTGTTTAGGTTTTGCCGCCAGCGAGGATGTTTAGCAGCGGCACCCGAGACCGGCGGCAGGGTTGTGGGCCGGAACGCCGCGAACTGCTTATCCCCGCCTCTGGGCTCGCGAGTGCGCGAACGGAAGTCAGCCATGGCGGCGCGGCTTGCAGCTATCCGCCGGAAACCCGACAGTGCGTGGTCGCGGGACGTAACCCGCCATTGATGGGGTAGGACTAGGGGCCGCCGTAAGCATCCAAGAGGGACACAACATGAAGTTCGGTTTCTGCGTCATGGCGGATATAGATGAGATCGGGTTTTTCCCGTTCATCGAGGGCCTCGGCTACAACTCCGCCTGGGTCGCCGACAGTCAGATGATGTATTCAGATGTCTACGTGGTCTGCGCAATGGCGGCGCGGGAGACAAAGCGATTGCGCATCGGGCCTGGCACGGCGATCTGTGGTACGCGGATCCCTCCGGTTCAGGTCGCGGCGATGGCAACGCTGAACCGGATGGCGCCGGGGCGGGTGTTCCTGGGGATCGGCACCGGCAACACGGCGATGCGGACGATGGGCCAGAAGCCGATGAAGATCGCCGCGTTCGCTGAATATCTGCGGGTGACCCGAGGATTGCTCAATGGTGAAGTCGTGGACTACGCGTTTGAAGGGCGGTCCCGGCCGGTGAAGATGCTGCGGCATGAAACGAGATTCATGAATTTGCAGCCGCGGATTCCGATCTATGTGTCCGGGTTCGGGCCTCGGGCAATGGCGTTGGCGGGGGAGTTCGGCGATGGACTGGTGTTCGCCATCCCACCGCGTGGGTTGCCGGTGCAGGACGCGATGGCGCACGTGCGGCAGGGAGCGGCGCGGAACGGCCGCGACCTCACCGGGTTCCGCAATGCAACGCTGACCAACGTGGTGGTATTGCAACCGGGAGAGGCCGCGGACTCCGATCGGGTCAAGCGCACGGTCGGGCCCAACGTGATGGCGAGCGTCTATTACTTCTACGATATGGTTCAGGAGACGCGGATGGAGCCGCCGGCGTTCCTGCAGCGTATCTGGAAGCCATATTGCCGGCTGGTCGAACAAACTCCTCCCGAACACCGGCACTTTAGAACGCACGAATTCCACTATACGGATCTGCATCCGGGCGAGGCCGAGTTGATCGACGAGCCGTTGATCAGGGAGATGTGCCTCGTCGGCACGCCGGACGAGTTGATCGAACGCATCCGGGGGTTGGAGCAGGATGGTTTGCAGGAAATGGTGTTTGGCGTCGGGAACGAAACCAAATGGCGGCTGGCAGAGGATTTTGCACGCACGGTCATGGCCCGTTTATAGGTGATCGGCAGGAATGCTGCTCGCCGCCCCCTCGCAGCCTCCACCGCCCCCAACATCATCCCAAGTCGACCGCCGGCCTCCGCCGCCGACGGTCTTGGTCGGGGACTGCTATTCCAATGGCGAAACCAGGACCGTCGCCCCTCCGGTCGCAAAATTCGGTACGTCGGCCGAGATTTTCTTCCACTCCGGCCGTCCCAACGCGGTCTGCAACGCCTCCGGGCTCTCGAACCACAGCTCGGTGATTCGATAGAAGGCTGGTGGCTTCCCGTCAGGTCCCGGCATCGGCTTGCCGGTCTCGACGCGCACGAGGCCCTCGGCGTGGTAGACCATCGGCATGTGAGTTTCAGCGTAATACTTTTCGAATGCCTCCGGATCTTTCGGCGTGCCGTACAGCGCGGTAATTTTGACCATCCCTTTCCCGCTGAGTTCAGTCGCCCCCGCCCGCTTGGTCAGCAGAGCTCCGCCCGCCGCCACAAGCCCAAGCGCCAGTCCGGTCCGTCGCCCCACCGCATTGTCGTTCTGTGTCGCTTCCATTTGATCCTCCAATTTGTAGCTTGCCTGTTTCACTCATGGCGCATTGGTCTTGCCGCCACGGCTAACAGGCAGCGTTGTGTTGCTAACTATTTTGCTTTCACGCTTTGCTGGTTGCCTTTGGCATTTGTAGCATCGGGCGCCCTCGGCCACCAATACGGGTATCGGCCCAACTGCGGATTTCCGTCCGCCGGGACGCTTGTATGACGAACCGATGAAGTCGCGCGGGCGTTGCACAGCCGACGGCCGTAAGCTGGCCGCTTTCCGCAAGGCGACTGCATGCAAATTCCCTCGGTTCTCGGCCTGACGATCGCCCTGGCGCTCACGACGCTTGCATCGCCTCTGGCCGATCCGGCCTATGGACCGGAGCTTCAGGGCTTCGCTTATCCGTGGCCGGTGGCCCACTACCGTTTCACCTCGCAAGGCGATGCTCTGGACATGGCCTACATGGACGTGAAGCCGGCGCACCCGAACGGACAGGTCGCGGTGCTGCTGCACGGCAAGAATTTCTGCGCCGCCACGTGGCAGGGCACCATCACCGCGCTGACCGAGGCCGGTTATCGCGTCATCGCGCCGGACCAGATCGGCTTCTGCAAATCGAGCAAGCCCGCGCACTACCAGTACAGCTTCCAGCAACTCTCCGGAAACACCCACGCGCTGCTGGAGTCGCTCGGGGTCGGCAAGGCGACGGTGATGGGCCATTCGACAGGCGGTATGCTGGCGATCCGGTACGGGCTGATGTATCCCGCTGATGTGGATCGCCTCGTGCTGGTCGATCCGGTCGGGCTGGAAGATTGGAAGGCAAAAGGCGTCCCCTGGCCAAGCGTGGATACCTGGTACCGTCAGGAGCTTCAGACCTCCGCCGATCGCATCCGCGAATATGAGCGCACCACCTACTATGCAGGCACATGGCGGCCGGAGTACCAGAAGTGGGTGCAGATGCTCGCGGGCCTGAACCAAGGCCCCGGACATCGGATCGTCGCCTGGAATTCCGCGCTGATCTACGACATGCTCTATACCCAGCCGGTGGTCTACGAGTTGGACGCCTTGCGTATGCCGGTGCTGCTGATGATCGGGGACAAGGACACCACAGCGATTGGCAAGAACTTTGCCCCCGCCGCCGTCAAGCCAACCCTTGGCAACTATCCCGTGCTCGGCAAGGAAGCGGCGGCACGAATCCCAGGCGCCACACTGAAGGAATTCCCCGATCTGGGACACGCCCCGCAGATCCAGGACCCCGAAGCGTTCAACGCGGCGCTGCTCGGCTTCCTGCGACAGCCGTAGCGAGGCGGAGATTGACGCAGGGAGGCACCGTCCGTATAAGCCGCCCCTCTCGACGGGTCGCCCAACGCAGGCGAACCCGCCGGTATGCTTGCAAGGGGACGGGCAGCCGGGTCGCTGTTCCAATGGTTTTCGGAGAGTCGTCGTGAAGCGCACCTATCAACCGTCCAAGCTGGTCCGCAAGCGCAGGCATGGATTTCGCGCCCGCATGGAGACCGTTGGCGGTCGCAAGGTCTTGGCCAACCGCCGCGCCAAGGGCCGCAAGAAGCTGTCCGCCTGAAGCGCCAAGCGCTGGTGTGCCGACCATGCCAGCCTCGACGGACCCCCAGATTGATCGGAATTCTGCCGTCGGGAAGCCTGATGTCGCGACACCCGATACCCCGACGTTGGTCGTCTGAAGCGCCGGGCGGAGTTTCTGCGCGTGGCGTCTGCTGGCAAGAAGGCAGCGGTCGGTGGCGTCGTTCTCCAGGCCCTGCCCCGAGCCGACACCCTGCCCGCCCGGTTGGGCTTCACCGTGACCAGGAAGGTCGGCAACGCGGTTGTTCGCAACCGAACGCGCCGGCGGCTGAAGGAAGCGGCACGGCTGCTGTTGGCGCAACGCCCGGTGACCGGCGCCGACCTCGTGCTGATCGGACGGGACAGCACACGAAAACGGAATTTCATCGCTCTGCAAGCTGATATCAGGCGCGCATTGGAAAGAACCGGGGTATGACACCCGCGGCTCGGCTTGGGATTGGCGTCGTCCGCGTCTACCAATGGACGGTACGTCCGTTTATCGGGTCGCATTGCCGCTTTTGGCCAAGCTGCAGCGAGTACGCGATCGAGGCGCTGCGAGTGCATGGCGCGGCGCGAGGCTCGGTGATGGCGGCGAAGCGTATCTTGCGCTGCAATCCGTGGCATGAAGGTGGCGTCGATCCCGTACCCCGCCTCGAAGGGGATGGGATCGACCGGAATATGGGGCATTGATGGATCAGAAACGGCTCTTCATGGCGATCGCGGTATCGCTTGCGATCTTGCTGGGCTTTCAGATGCTGGTCGCGCCGCATCTGCCGAAACCGCCGCCGCAGCAGATCGCCCTGGCGCCCGAGCACCCGGCGACCACCCCACTCGAGGGCGCGCCAGGCGCCGCCGTGCCGCCCGCGCCTGCCGTCGAGCCGAGCAACTGCTGCCGCGCGTGAAGATCGATGCCCCCCGCGTCGAAGGGTCGATCAATCTGCTGCGGTGCCAAGCTCGATGACCTCGTCCTGAAGGACTACCACGAGGAGATCAGTCCAAATTCGCCACTGGTTCGTCTGCTGGAACCGCGATCGCAGGAGCACCCCTACTACATTCAATATGGCTGGACGGCCCCGGCAGGCGTGACCGTGAAACTGCCGGACAACGATACCATCTGGACCGCCTCAGCGGAAACGCTGACGCCCGGGCAAGCCGGTCACGCTGTCATGGGACAACGGCGCCGGGCTGACGTTCCAGATCGGCCTGTCGATCGATGACGACTACATGTTCTCGGTCAACCAGACGGTGAAGAACGCCACCGGCCAACCGGTGGAGCTGTTCCCCTGGTCGCGCATCCGCCGCGACTACAAGCCGGAGGTCGCGGGCTATTACGTGCTGTTCGAGGGCCTGCTCGGCGTCGTCGACGGCACCTTGCAGGAGACGTCCTACGACAAGGCGAAGTCCGAGGGCGACAAGAAGGACGGCCTCGCCTACGAGGCGACCGCCACCGGCGGCTGGGCGGGCATCACCGACAAATACTGGCTGACCTCGCTGATCCCCGATCAGGTGCTGGCCTCCAAGGTGAATTTCCGCCACGTCGACGACCATGGCGACCACTATCAGGTCGACTACATCAGCGCCGATCCGCTGACCGCGCCGGCCAACGGCGACGTTACGACGCTCAGCCACGTGTTCGCCGGCGCCAAGGTGGTGACACTGCTGGACCACTACGAGAGCGAATTTCACATCCCGAGCTTCGACAAGGCGGTGGATTTCGGCTGGTTCTATTTCCTGACCAAGCCGATCTTCTTCGCCCTGGATTTCTTGAACAGCCTGCTGGGCAATTTCGGTCTGGCCATCATGGTGTTCACCGTTTTCGTGAAGGCGCTGTTCTTCCCGCTGGCCAATTACTCCTACCGCTCCATGAGCAAGATGAAGCTGCTCGCGCCGAAGATGACCGCGCTGCGGGAGCGGCTGAAGGACGATCCGCAGAAGATGCAGCCGGAGATGATGGGGCTGTACCGGCGGAGAAGGTGAACCCGGCCTCGGGCTGCCTGCCGATGGTGGTGCAGATCCCGGTGTTCTTCTCGCTGTACAAGGTGATTTTCGTCACCATCGAGATGCGGCAGGCGCCGTTCTTCGGCTGGATCCATGATCTGTCGCAGGTGGACCCGACCAACGTGTTCAACCTGTTCGGGCTGATTCCGTTCGATCCGGCGACCTACGTCCCGCTGCTGCATCTGGGCGCTTGGCCGCTGATCATGGGCCTCACGATGTTCCTGCAGCAGAAGATGAACCCGCCGCCGCCCGACCCGGTGCAGGCCAAGCTGTTCCAGTTCATGCCTGATCATTTTCACCTTCATGATGGCGAAGTTCCCGGCCGGTCTGATCATCTATTGGAGCTGGAACAACACGCTGTCGGTTGCGCAACAATGGTTGATCCAACGACGCACCCGGCTGGCGAAACCCAGCTGGCCCGCACCTGATTTCAAGCGACCCGACGCCCGACGAACAGGCGGCGGCGCTGGAAGCCGGCCGCCTGCTGTTCGCCGGAGTGCCGAGTTCTTTTTCGGCGCGCAGAAGCTGGACCAGTTGCCGCCGACGCGGGGGGCGGAGATCGCCTTCGCCGGGCGGTCGAATGTCGGCAAATCCTCGCTGCTGAACGCGCTGACCGGGCGGAACGCGCTGGCGCGTGTGTCGTCGGAGCCCGGCCGCACCCGGCAGTTGAATTTCTTCGACCTCGGCGGCCGGCTGACGCTGGTGGACATGCCGGGTTACGGCTATGCGCGGGCGTCGAAGGACATCAAGGCCGACTGGCAGGGCATGATGTTCGACTATCTGCGCGGCCGCCCTACGCTGCGCCGGGTGATGCTGCTGCTCGATGCCCGGATCGAGGTCAAGCAGGCCGACCACGACGTGATGGATTTGCTGGACCGCGCGGCGGTGACGTTTCAACTCGTGCTGACCAAGACCGACAGCGTTAAGCCCCCTGCCCTGGCGCGCAAAATCCAGGAGACCGAGGCCCTCGCCCGCTCGCATGCGGCGGCGTTCCCGCGCATACTCTCAACCAGCAGCGAAACCGGCGACGGCATTCGCCGCGCTTAGGGCGGAACTGGCGTCGCTGGCGGACTAGTGTTTCCGCGCCATTTTGGCGACTCGAAGGCTCGCATCGCGTTTACGTGCCCGCTCATCCCCCGAGTGTCCGCCGCATCGCGCGGCAAACTTTGGGGTCCGAACAATGTTCTATCGTGCGATTTGCACGTTCCGCCCAGCGCATCAGTTCCAGCCGAGGGGACAGCACCATGGCCAAACGCACCAACAGCCCTCCTCCCGCACCGGAGCCGGCTGAGACTCAACGAAGGGCTGCTCGATCTCGCGGAGAGGCTGCTGAGCGAGTTCTTTTTCGATCCCGATAACGAGCAGGTCTACAAGCGGAAACTCTCCGCCAACCGGCCGTCGGGACCGATGGCGTCCTGCTGAACGAAGACACGATCGACCTGCCCGATGGGGCATGCACGTGCTTCGAATCGAAGCGATGCGGACGTTGACCCGGTTTCGTGTCGAGTATGGCGCATCCGGCATTCAACGCGACGGTCGAAGGCACCTGGAGCTTCGAGAACGAGGAACTCAGCCAGACTCGGTTCACCCGAACCGGCGACCCGGAGACCATCGAAAGCGCTGTGGACGCGATGATCGAGGCCATCGATGGCGAGGGGATGGACGACGACGAGTTCACCGATTTTCTGCAGACACTCGAGGACGACGACGACGACGAGGTCCCGCTGATCGGCGACGACCCAACAGAACCGCCGGACGCGCACCGCGCTCGACCGCAACCGCCTGAAGGCGATCGCCAAGCGGGTCGCCCGCAATCGCGATACCCGAGATCGGCATCGAAGACCGCGGCTGGCTGGAGCAGACGCCGCAACTGCTGCCGGTGGTCACCGAGTCGCTGATCGCCGCCGCCAGCGCCGCCAAGCGCGACGAGGCGTTGGTCCTGGCATACCAGACCCTGCTGACAACGCAGCTCGAGTTTGTCCGCTATCGCCAGGACCGGGGATGGGACTGGGCGGACGACATGCTGGAAGCGTTCCAGCAGCGGCTCATCGCGGTCGGCAATGCCGGACCATCCCGCGCGAGGACTGGTTCACTGATGTGCTCCGCGCTGATCGAAGCGCGCGTTCCGGTCGACGACGACGTGCAGATCGCATTGGCCGATGCGGGATTCAAGCCCGAGGAGGTCGAACGGGCCACCCGAAGAGATGATGCGCATGGTGCGCCATTTCATGGACGAACTGGCCAACATGGTGTCCTCGCCATTCGAGGTCATTGATGCGCTGAAAGGATCGGGCGCGCTGTTGCCGGCGATGCTGCGCAGCTTCATGGCCACCGAACTCGCGCTGTCGCCGCATCAGGTGTTGCGCGACGCGGTGCCGATGCTGCTGCTCGACGACGATTCCTCGGTCCGGGTGGCCGCCGCCGGCGCGCTGGAGCAGACAGCGCATCCCGATACCCTGTCGCCTGACGCGCTGCGGCGAGCGATCACCGTCCGCAACTGGATACCCGCCGCCGATCGTCCGCCGCTCGACGCCGCGATCCGCAAGGCTCGGCTTGCCGGGGTCGAAATCGGCGCGTGGCCCACGCCGAACCGCGATCTGGAGTTTTACGCCTCAACCGTTGACGGATCGGGCGCGCAGAGCATCCTCGTGGCCAGCCGTTTCGCCAAAACGGGACTTTTCGCCGGCGTGCTGCTGCGGCATGGCTCCGGCGTGGTGGACGGCTGGGCCGACCTGGATCTGTCACGCGGCAAGATCAACAAGCTGCTGCGGGAGGCCCAGATGGCCGCCCCCACAGCCCGGGTCGACAAGGGATATCTCGATACGATGGTGCAGCACGCCATCGGCTGCGTCGGTCGCAGCAGGATACCGTGCCGCCGTGCGTCGCTGCTGGAGATGGCCGAGGTTCTGGGCGGCGCCGAATGGAAAGACCGCCGGCTCGATATCAAGGCCGAAGCCGACCGGCTGTTCGAGGCGCTGGATGCGGCGGATCGCACACCCACCGGGATCGAGGCCGGGTTCGCTCGCGGCATGGAGTGGATGGCCTCGGACGACCTGTTCAGTTCGTGGTTCGAGGACGGACCGGCAGGTACAGAAGGCGCTGGCGAAGTTGCCGCGCACCGAACCGGGCCGGAATGATCGCCGCTGGTGTTGACCGAGATCCTGCCCGCGAAGCGGGCGGAATGGGCCGAGCGGTTCCTGGTGATGGCGCTGTGGTGTCAGGCGGCGACAGAGGCCAGGCAGCGGGTCAGGGCGCGCGATTTGGCGCTGGTGGCTCATGCGCTGGCGAGCGACCGTCCGCTGGAAGAGATCCCGATGATGGCCGTGATTGCCGCCAATACCGTCCGAGCGATGCTGTTGGGCGGCTGGTAATTCGGCTGCGTTCAGTGATCCCGGTTTGCGGCCTCATCTGGCAGCACCACCGCGAGCACTCGTACCGAGTGACCTCCGCTTCAGCGTCCGGCTCAGTGACAATGCCTTCCGTGTCCATGAACCAAATCAGCATAGCCGGACCCGGCGGCGCCATGTGGGCCGGACGCAACGCTTACGCTGGAAATATGGCCACGATTTTTACTTTGAGCATGACGATAGGATAGGCAAGCGTCAGTCCGCCGATCACAAGGCCCAGGCTTAATCCCCGCAGCTCCGGACGTCCACGCATCATCAGGGCTGAAGTTGCGCCGCCAACTCCTCCAGTTGCGTCAGACAAGTGCCCCAGCCTTGGAAGAACCCCATTGCTTCATGCTTTGCCCGGTCTTCGGGGTTCTTGTGACGCACAAGGGCACGGTAGCGCGTACCGTCTGGAACCGGCTCGATTGTGATTTCAGCGGTCATGAAGGCTTCCGCATTTGGACGAAATCGCGGGCCGAGGGCATCAGTCCAGACCAAGCGGCGCTGCGGCTCCGCCACAAGAATGCAACCCGGCTTCTCCGGGAACGCTTGCCCATCTGGCGAAGCCATCACGACGTTGAAGACCCCGCCGGGCATCAGCTCAATTGCCGCCTTCGTGACGCTGTATGGACGTGGTGCAAACCAATGCTTCAGCAATTCGGGTTCAGTCCACGCGCGCCAGAGTTGGGCAGGACTGGCTTTCACGGTGCGCTCAAGAAGGAGATCGAGTTCCTTATTAATTTCCAAGGGAATTTTCCTTCGTCGTCAGAGTTTCAACAAAATAATCAAGCTGGTCTAAGCGGGAGTTCCATATGCGGCGTTCGTTTTCGAGCCAGCCTTGTGCTGCTGTCAGCGCGTTAGGCCGCAACTCGCACAGGCGTATCCGACCGGTCTTGCGCGAGACGATGATCTCGCTCCCCTCGAGCACACGGATGTGCTTCATGAAGCTGGGCAGCGCCATGTTATGACGCTCCGCGAGAGCGCCCACACTAGCCGGGCCATTCGCAAGCTGCGCTATGACAGCACGCCGCGTGCCGTCTGAGAGTGAATGAAATATGCGATCAAGGTTAGCCATTTGGCTAACTAACCCAACTTGCTCCGCCTGGCAAGTCCGTAATCCGTTCGGCTAAGTGTTTTGGCTTGATGCGGAAGTCAAATCAAAAGCATTTTCAACCGACCGGAACGCGCGTCGTGGCTCGCCTCGTCCAGGCCACCTGTCACAAGCTGGGCCGCGACAACGAGGGCAACGGTCACGCGACCCGTCACAGTCAGGCTGAACACTCTATTTGTTCGAGGTCGCCGGATGACCCACTGAGTCTGCCGCGTCGCGACACTTGCGCGCCCGCGACAGGAGAACGTCTACCTTGGCGTGGTTCAGCTTTATCGACATCTCCCCATTGGTCGTCTTGACCGCGATGTGGTCGGCCGGACGCAGAAGATCATCAGCCACCCGATCCGTCGCGAACGCGACTGCGTTGCCATGACCCACGGCCTCGATCACCGCCGAATCACCTCGATTGCTCAACCATACATCACCTAACTGGATCGCCACGGGCATTTTCCAGTTATCCGGAAACTGCCAGTCCCAATCAATGGCGGTTATCAAAACTGTGCCCGGATCGATCCACTTGAACGTGACGGCGCCGGCATCATCGTACAACATCAGCGAACAGCTTCTATCGCTGTCGTCTTGATGTTCCGTGACCTGTCCTCCCGGCGTCTCCCACCAAACGGTGTCCTTCACCGGCATCACAAACAACGAACTTGCAACGAGCATGGGAATTATCAATCGGTAACCTCGCAAATTCAGATACTGGTTAGGGTCGGATATTGACCCAGCAACCTATCCGCGGGACGCGATGCGTCAACCCATGAGGTGCGGCACCCAAAATCTTGGGGATGTAAGGAATGAATATTGCCGCATGGCGCCACAGAGCGCTTCGTGCGGGTCAACGTCGATAGGTTGAGCGGGGCCCCAACGTAGCTCGCAGCGGGCGGTCAGGCCGCCGGCGGCGGACGTTGATCGGCCCGAAGAACGCGCGGCGCCCCTCGGGCCGCCGCGCGATCCCCCGAGTCCTCAGGTTACGCTAGGCATCGCATCCGTGAAGCCGGTTACCGCATTGAACCGGCCATCCGGCGCGATCGTTGCGAAATCGGTGCCCGCGAAGAACAGCGGTGCGTCAAGCGTGCCACCAGCTTGCCAACTGAACCGGACCCGGTCGTGATGCACGTCGATGCCGCTCGCCAAACGAAACCGATAGCCCGGAAACATCTGCTGCACCGCAGCGATCATCGCGTCGATCGCATCATGGCCGGTGCTGTCGCGATGTGAATCGAGATAGCTGCCGCCTTCCACCCACGCGCCGGCAATGACCTCTCGTCGCTTGTCGGAATCGGTTTCATTCCAGGCAGCGATGTAATTGGCGATGGTCGTGTTGATTCCACTCATGCTCGTTCTCCTTGCCGCGTCCCCGGCTGGCCAGTGCCAAGCGGGTGCACGGAAGAAAAATCGACCGGCGGGACCGAAGTCGATTACGTCCGAGATAAATGACCTCCGAGGTAATGGCGCGGCACCGGTCACCGGATTATCGTCCGCCCATGTCACATGCCACACTGCAATTCGGTTCGCTGCTGAAGGAATGGCGGCAGCGGCGCCGGGTCAGCCAACTCGATCTGGCGTGCCAGGGCGAGATTTCCACACGCCATCTCTCTTTTCTCGAGACCGGACGAGCCCAGCCGAGCCGGGAGATGGTGCTGCATCTGGCGGAGCAACTGGCGGTTCCGTTGCGAGATCGGAACACACTGCTGACCGCCGCCGGTTATGCCCCGATCTATCGCGAGCGCCCGCTCGGCGACCCCGGCTTACGGCCGGCGCTGCGGGCAATGGAGGCGGTCATTCAGGGACACATGCCATATCCGGCGCTCGCCGTGGATCGTCATTGGACCTTGATTTCCGCAAATGATGCGTTGCCTCGCCTGCTCGTGGGCGTCGATCCCGCGCTGCTGGCGCCCCCGGTAAACGTCATGCGGGTCGCGCTGCATCCGTCGGGTCTGGCACCGCGGACGATCAATCTTATTGAGTGGCGGGCGCATCTGCTGGAACAACTCCGCCGGCAGGCGGAAGCAAGTGCGGACCCGGTGCTCCTGACCTTGCTCGAGGAGCTTCGCAGCTATCCGGCCCCACGCGGGCCCAAATCCCTACGAGAGACGCCGGACTATGGCGGCATGGTCGTGCCGTTCGAGCTGGCGACCGAAGCCGGCACGATGACGTTCCTCGGCACGACGACTGTCTTCGGCACGCCAGTCGATATCACGCTATCCGAATTGGCGCTGGAATGCTTCTATCCGGCGGATGAGATGACGGCCCGAATGCTACGGCGGCAAGGTTGAGCGGGTTTGCTGGGCAGTCAGGGATGGTCTCGCACCGGGGCCACCGATAGCCGGAATTACGCCGACTGTTTGCTGTTGACCAGCAAACGAAGCATCCAACCTCGCAGACCAGATGCCGGAATTGAAACCGCTTCGGCGCGAACCTTCTCGATGGTTGCGGCTCTTGCATTAGCTTCCGCTACCTTCCGCTCAGCCTCCTCTGCGCGCGCGATCGTTCGCGTCAATTCTTGCCTGACGGCGCGAAGCTCTTCTGACATCGTATCGTCATGATAGGTGACCCGGCCATCGACAACAACAGGCGCACCGCCTTCAACCAGATCGGTTGTCAAAACTAACGTAAGAGCGCCCGAGGAATGTTGGACGTTTTTTTGTGAGCGCTGAGGGATCGGAATGTGATGTTCTCGACAATAAAGCAGCAATAAACCAACGAGATCAGATGTGTTTATATTGATCGGACTGCCAGGCAGGTGCACGGCCACTGAAGGAGATCCATCGTGACCGACGATTTCTATTCCCTTTAGATCTTCTTGTCCGTTACGATATTGCCTTCGAACAAACGATACGATAGCTTTCCGAGTCTCTTCTAAAGTGAATACAATATAGCGAACCTCCATAGTCACGACAGATGTCCTTCCGTTGGTGCCGATAACGTCTACTTCAAAGTGTCCGGTCGGCGCACAGCAGTGCATAAAATCCAAATACGATACTAGTACCTGACTCTACTTATCCAGCAGGGTCGCCATTCCAACCCCTGCCGCAAATATCTTCATTACAATCAAGCTCCTGATCACCGCCTATCGTTTAGCACAATCTGCCACGCAATCATCAATCTAAATCCGCAATGGCGGCCGTGTGCTGACCCGCGATACCGACGGAACGGTGCCGTAGTGTGGGTGGCGAAATTGGTTCTGAGACAACACTCGGCCTTGGTTGCGTCCACGTTCTCAGACCGGCGCCTGACCCCACGGACCTGCCGAAACCGTGGCGTCCCACGCGTGCTCGACCCCAAGACGGCCCAAATACTCCGCCGCAAACGCCGCAAACGCCCGCGTATTCGGCCGCACCATTCCGCCGCCAGAAAACACCAGATGCACCGGCTCCGGTGCCGGTTCGAAATCCGCGAGGAGTCGCACCAGCGAACCGGACCGAAGGTCCTCGACCACCTGGTAGGACAGGGCACGGGCGATGCCATGCCCGCGGTGGGCGGCCAGCAGCATGGCTTCGATGTCGTTGACCAAAAGCCTAGGTGTCAGCCGCACCACACGGTCTCGGTCGCCCTCCCGGAACCGCCATTCCAGCAGCCCGCCGCGAGAGAATGCGACAATCGTGATGTGACCAGCCAGGTCGGCAGGCGTCAGCGGTGTTTCATGGGCCGACAGATAAGCCGGGCTGGCAACGAGAAGACGCCGCACGGTGGCCACACGGCGGGCGCGCAGGGTCGAGTCCGCCAACGGTCCGATCCTTACCGCAAGGTCCAGACCATCTTCAATCAGATCCAGGTTGCGATCCGCCAGTTCCAGCTCAACCCGCACATCCGGATTTTCAGTCTGAAACGCCAATACACAGGGTGTGACGTGGCGGCGTCCGAACACCACCGGCGCTGTCAGCCGAAGCGTTCCGCGCAGCGCGGTCGCGGCCGGCACCTGCATGGCGTCGGCATAATTCTCGAGCACAATCCTGGCGCGGTCAGCGAGCGCCAGCCCGGCCTCGGTCAACGCGAGCCGGCGCGTCGTCCGCTCCACCAGCCTGGCGCCGACACGTTGCTCCAAGGCAGCGACCGTACGAGTGATGGCGGGCGGCGATCGGCGCAGGCGACGACCGGCTGCGGCCAGACTGCCGGTCTCGAGGACGGCCACCAGCACCGCCAGTTCGTCCAATCGATCCATGACTTTCTTCCAATTCCTGGAAGGCTGACTTTCAGATATGCTGGCTACCACTCGCGCCGCGCAATAGCCACTTCCGCGGCATGAATCAGATCTTGTTTCACTCAGGCGAGCGAGCGGCTCAGTCAATGGCCGGCGTCGGTTCGCCGCGCGCCGCAATTCGCGACTGGATGCCGGATCAGCATCGCGTGTTCTTCGGCCTTCTGCCCTTCTTGCCGGTCGCGACGGTTGATCGGCAGGGCGCGCCCGTCGCAACGATCCTGACCGGCCCGCCCGGCTTTATTGCCAGCCCCGATCCCAACACGCTCCGGATTGGCACGCGTCCGGATCGAGAGGATCCCGCCGCTCGGTTTTATGCACCCGACGCGCCAATTGGGATGATCGGCATCGATCTCGCGACAAGGCGGCGAAATCGAGCCAACGGCGTGCTGCGGGAAGTCGATTCTGACGGGATGACGGTCTCGGTCTCACAGAGTTTCGGGAATTGCCCGCAATACATCCAGACGCGGTTCTGGACGGATGGTCAAACAGCCGCCGGAGGCCCCGTCGAACATCTGGATGGATTGGATCCGGTAGCGCGAGACATGATCGCCACGGCCGACACGTTCTTCGTGGCCAGTAGCAGTGGTGGCGGCGCCGGGGTGATGGGCGGCGTGGATATCAGCCACCGCGGGGGTCGCCCTGGTTTCGTCGGAGTTGACGGGGACACCCTGGTGATCCCGGATTTTCATGGCAACCATTACTTCAACACATTCGGGAACCTGTTGCTAAACCCACGCGCAGCTCTGTTGTTCGTCGATTGGGCCAGCGGGACGCTGCTGCATGTAACGGGCCAGGCCGATATCCTGTGGGAAGACTCTCAGGCGTTCCCGGGCGCGGAGCGTCTGTGGCGTCTCATCGTCACAGGTGGTTGGCGACGACCCGGCGCCCTGCCGCTGCGCTGGTCGTTTGGCGATTTCGCACCCCAGACCCTGCGAACTGGGAAGTGGGCCGGGATTGATGCGGAGCGCTTCTTATGAGCCGACGAGCGCAAGCGGTTGGCGTTCAGCAACCGCAGATAACTGTGGGCCGCGGCGAGCGGCCGACTTTCTGAGCCGATCCGATGCCGCGCGTTCCTCGCAGGATGACCTTCCTCGCATTCTCCGCCACCGGACAAACCCCGCAGGCATCAGCTGGCGGCCTGAACGCTGGCGCGACAGCGTTCTGACCGGCAGATCGATGCGGCACCCCCTGGCCAGGGGTCCGCGACGGCACGAAACCACAGCAGACCGCCTGCCAAAGCTCCCCTGGGGCACAAGCCAGCTTGAAGCTCTTGGCCTTCCCGATATCAGGCGAAAGCCTCTTTGACCTATCCGCTCGCGGGGGTCCCATTCAGTGACAATTGACGACCGATCAGCTCGGCTAGCACGGTCGGCGAAAGCGGCTCCGTTGGCACCAGCAGGAAAGGCTCCTTGGGCTTGGTGGGAGATGGAGCTTGGGCCGGCTCTCCCGAGGTCGGGGTGGCAGCCGGACTTGGAGCTACGCCACTAACTTGCGGCACCGGCACGGAGGGGCCGACCGAGTTGATTTCGCTCCCACTTACTACAGATACAGCGTTGAGAGACATTTTCGTATTCCTGTCCGAAGGTTCTTGACGTTACTCGCACGTCATCAACAACCCACGAACCGGGAAGAGCAAACCTCGTGCCACGTATAGCGACCTGATTTCGCTATACGTCGTGCTTTCCGAACTCGGCAATACTTGCCGCCCGGCGTCCCCTTCCGGGCAAATACTGCCGCCTGTGTATCGGCAAAGCTAACCTCGCCGGCGCATCACGGGCGTCGCCGCGGAACGCCCCCCTGCGGATCCTGCCACCGAGGAGCCACATCAGTCGAAGCGAAGCGGTCAGGTCCGATAGCTGAACTTCTGATTGAGCGGGCGGCGATGCACCTACCACTGCAGGCAGATACCAGCTAGCGTTCCCGCCGATGGATCGGGGCCCTAGGCGCGCCCGTGCCGTTCAAGAGAAGGAGGATCCGCCATGGCCGAATTGGCCGCCATTGAACTGCCGCCGCTGACGCGAGACCTCGAACAGGCGTTGCACGACGTGCGGTCGTTCGGCGTCGCTCGGATCGAAAATATACTGGAGCCAACAGCCCTCGCCCGGGTCCGCGATGCACTCTACCGAGCGGCCGCATCCGACCGGGAGCGTGGCTGGAACACACGTTTCATCGCCGATAACCCCGAGGATAAGACGAACCAGCGGGTGTGGGGCCTGCTGAGCCGCGACCCGGTGTTCAGCGATCTGGCCGAGCACCCGGCGGCGTTGCATTTCGTCCGCGCCGTGCTTGGCTGGCCCACGATGTTATCGAATATTTCCGCCAACATCACCGGCCCTGGCGGCGGTGAGATGGTGCTGCACGCCGACCAGGGGTTTGCGCCGCAACCTTGGGGCGGGATCCAAGGCTTGAACGTGGCCTGGGCGATCGACGACTTCACCGACCAGAATGGCGCCACCCGCATCGTCCCTGGCAGCCACCGGCAGAACCGTACGCCCACGGCGGAAGACGGCGCGCACACCGTCGCTCTCGAGGCACCGGCCGGTTCAATCATCGTCATGGAGGGACGCGTCTGGCACCGCACCGGCTTCAACCGAACCGAAAACCAGAACCGTGCCGGTATATTCGCGTTCTACACGCTGCCGATCTACCTGCCGCAGGAGAACTGGTTTCTTTCGTTGGACCCGGCCGTTCGCCATTACGCCTCAGACACAATGCTCCAGTTGCTCGGATTCAAGGCGGGGCGGTTCGGGCGGTTCTACGGAAACTCGCTGTATTGACCGCATCAACCGGAGAGAACCCTGCCGTGAGCCATTTCATTACCGAACCAGCGCGTGACCTTGACAATGCGAAGCGCAAGCTAAACGAGTATGGAGTCGCCATACTGCCCACCGTCCTCAGTGCCGACGAACTTGCCCGTGTGCGAGAGGCCGTCTGGCGGGGAGTCGAAGCTGACCGGCAGGCGGGAGTTCAACTGACAGGGTTCACCCAGATCGATCCCGACGAACGCAACATCCGGCTATTCAACCTGATTGCCAAGGATGCGGTGTTCCGGGCCTTGGTCGAACACCCCATCGCGCTGACCATGGTCGAGCATTTGCTGGGGCCGAAGGTACGGCTGTCCAATTTTACCGCCAACATTACCGGACCGGGCTCGGGGTCGATGGGCATGCACTCCGATCAGGGTTACGTGACGGCGCCTTGGCCAAGTTGGCCGCTGGCAGTGAACGTCGCCTGGGCGGTCGACGATTTCACGCTGGAAAACGGCGCCACCCGGGTGGTGCCCGGTTCGGTCCACGCGGACCGCGGACCCGAGTGGGGGCAGAACTACCCGGAGGCCGTGCCGCTGACCTGTCCGGCTGGCTCGATCTTCGTGATGGACGGCCGGGTCTGGCATCAGACCGGATCGAACACGACGCAGAACGAACGGCGGATCGGCATGTTCGCATACTACGTCCGGCCGTTCATCTTGCCACAGATGGTCTGGCAGGATATCATTTCTTCAGAGTTGCGACGTGCACTCACGCCAAGGTTGCACGAGATGCTCGGTTTCGGCCAGCGGGCGACACGCAACCTGCAGACCGCGCAAGGTCGGCAGATCTGGCTGGATGAAAAGACACCGCAATAGCGCCATCAACTCAGAAACCCGGATTAACTCCGCCGCAGGCACACCGGCGCAGCGTCCGCAGAGGAAGCGGTTGTAGCAGGTCCGGCAGAGTTCGTCGTGGTCATGTCGAGCGAACTTTTGCCCAGTAACTTGACAACGGCGTGCCAATAGATAATCTACAGAAAAAGGGGAGAATACGCCATGTCGGGACGGTCGATCCAAATAGAGCGACCTGTCGGGCCACAAAGCGGCCCGCTTGATAGGTTCCTGACAAATTCCTGATTGCGACGAGCAAGCTTGCAGACTGCGAAGCTGACTGCCTGAAAGATCCCGAATGCAACGCGTATACCCGGGTACCATTGCATCATAAACCCTTCGACCTGATGTCAAAAGAGCAGCGTTGCCGGCTTACGAAGGTTAAACCGAAAGCACAAGAATCTCCGAGAAAATCTCAGAAGTTCGAGTCGACCCGCTCCACATGCGCTCCCTGGTAGGCTCAACCCACAATAGTGGCAATTCGTGGATAGCGTTTTGCTTTGCGATATCTGTAATCTTTGGCCGGAGGGCACTTTCCCATGCCGACGACTGTATATTTCGCGACCAACCGGGTAGTGACTGACGCTGCTGACGCGGTCAGCGGTTATCCAGCAACCATGGTTCCACCCTTAAGCCCCAATGCCATCACCTACGGAACAGCGTTTGTGAATGGTGTGAATGTGGCGACCAACTCACCGGGCGTCGTCACCGAGATCAGCGACATCAATCGTGGCGGATTCTCGCCGCAAGCGCTCGACGATCTCAGGAACGAAGGCCGCGATCTTCTCGTCTTTATCCATGGGTTCGACAACACATTCTCTGACGCGATCACCCGCGCGGCTTTCAACCGGGAATGGCTGGCGGCCTCGCAGATGGAAGGCACGAACACGGCAGTCATCGCTTTCAGCTGGCCCTCGAAGGGAGAGATCGTCTCCTTCCCGATCCCCCAGGAAGCCTATCTGGCTGACCAGCATATGGCGAGGAACTCAGGTTCGGCCCTGATGTCTTTCCTCGCCAACCTAAATCCAATTCTTGCTGCGGCGCGTGCCCAAGGGCGCCGCGCCACCCTCTTGGCGCACAGTATGGGAAATCTGGCGTTCGAGGCCGCTGTAGAGACCTGGTTCCTCGATGGCCAGGGGGATGCGACGATGTTTGATTTGGCAATTTTGGCCGCAGGGGATTGTAGCTACGACGCATTCGATCAACCGTTTCCCGCGCGCCTGAGCGGCCTCGTTCGTTTGGCCGGGCGTGTCTCGATATACTACAGTCAGGCCGATCAGGTATTGCAGCTCAGTATGGTCGTAAATCTGGGGGCGAAGCGATTGGGGCAAGATGGTCCGCGCAACCGCTCCGATCCGGTGGCGTTCCCCGCCGCGAAATATCAGATGGCGGACTGCACGCAATTTCGGGACTACGATTTCGACTTCATGAACTCGCATCAGTATTACCGGCTATCGCCCAAAGTTCGGGTGATCATTGCTGGAGAGATGGGCGGCCCGGTTGTCGCCTAGCCCCGAGAACGGTACATTTATCAGCTGCGTTTGCCAGCGCAGATGCCGCGATACAACCGCCACTACCGACCGCCGAGGTGGCAGGCGCTGGAAACACCCGCCACCCCGCCGCAGACGGACCGCTCAGGCCACAGCGGACAGCAACTGAGCCACCTTGGTGCCAACGGGGGTGCCGAGGCCCGTGCAAGCATCCCACCCTGGCGCTGCCTCGAAGTCCCCATTGTTGCCTTGAGTGATGTCTTTCATGACGCCCGGCGAGGCATAGAGTTGCGGGTTGATGAAGCCGACGGGATTTCCCCCCCTCGCCGCGTTGATGCGAGCGAGGAAGCCAGCCCAGAGCGGCGCAACCGCACTCGTTCCGCCGATGACGGTATTCGTCCCATCGATCCGCACATCCCAGCCGGTCTCTGGGTCCGCATCGCCGCTGACATCAGGCACGCCACGTTTGGTCAGCGGCTCCGTTTTGCCGGAGGTCAGCTTCACCTTCAATCCGTCCTGCCACGCCGGTAGCGCGAAGACACTGCTGACGCCGCCGCCACCCGCACCGCCTTGTGCGCCATCGTTCCACACGGTCTCGCTTTGGACCTCATTTCCTGAAACCTTTAGCGAGGTCCCTCCGCAAGCCAGCACGTGCGGACTCGATGCGGGGAAGTCGACGTGATCGGCGCCGTCATTCACCCCGTCACTGGAGCCGTTGTCGCCCGAAGCAACGCAAACCGTGATGCCCATCGCAGCGGCCGCCTGGAACGCCGAATCGAACGCCGTCAACGATTGCGCCGTCCAATTCGATTCTGGGCCGCCCCAACTGATGGAAATGATCGAGGGTTTGTTTGTCTGGTCATGAATCGCGGTGGTGATGGCGTCGAGGAAGCCGGCATCCGTGTTTGGGCCGAAATAGACTGCGATATTTGCTTGCGGCGCAATCGCGCCGATCGCCTCGATATCCAGCATGACTTCCCCGTCGGGGCCGTTCGGATCGCCGGTCGGCTGGTTCTTGCTGTGGTCTACTGAAACCGCGGTTACTTTCGGGCCCGATTTAATGCCGAGCGACGAGAAGTATTTGCTCAGATCAGCCTGCCGCTCGCCGCCGCCAAGCTCTATGATGCCGACGCATTCCCCTTGTCCTGTTCCGGCCGGGAAATCATACAGCGACGCAAGTTGCGGCGGGGTGAAAGACGTCGCGTCTCCGCCGTTGGCGTTCCAATGCACATTGCCGCGTACCGGGCGCGTCCGGAAATGTGGTTTTGCAACCGGTCTGTTGTCGAGGCCGAGCACGGCTTCGACGCGTCCATGCAGTTCCTCCGGCAATTGGATGCTTCCGACCCGCCCGCGGTACGAACCACCGCCATGCTCGTAACGTTGCAGGTCTACTCCGAACGCCGTGTTGAACTGCGCAACCGTGCCGGACAGCACGACGGTGCGCCGCCCTGCGTGTTCCTGGACGACCGCCAGCCCGTGCTTGGACGCAAATTCCTTGACCGCGGCGATATCGCCGGTGGCCGCACCATATTGCTTGTCGAATTCCTCGCGGGAGGCGTGGCGGCGCGTCCCTTCGCGACGAGCGAGCTTCTTCACCCGGTCCGTTAACTCGTCAGCGTTGCTGCGACGCAGCAGCACGCTGGCCTCCAAACGTTCGGTCGGGTCGGCCTTGCCGGCCACTCTCGCCCCGGGAATTGCCGTGCGTTCGCTGCCTTCCAGTGGATGTTGCGCCATTTACTGTGTCCTTTCTAGTCCGGAATATTTGGTTTTGCTCCCTGGCACCGCCGAGCGATCAGCGATACCACGCGTTGGTTCGAAGTCTCCGTTTCACACGGCGAATCGTGGTCGATGGGCGACGCACGTTGCTTTGCGATCGGAGGTCGCGCAATTGGTGTTCACCATGGCGGTGAACCCCAACTTTCGTCACAAGTTTATTTTTGATAGCCCGGATGGTCCGATGCCGCGAATGACGCGGCAAAACGTCGGCGACAGCGAATTAGCATGCAAGGGGCATTTTCGCTTGAAGGTATTGGATGTTTCGAGAGAATGTGATGTACATTTCAAGTTTGACGACCGACACAGGTAACTAGACCTGTCCTGTCCGGTGACCGGAAACGTTCGGCGCAGGCTGGACAAATTCTCTGCAAATCACCTGGCGAGGAGCATTGTCGTTGCGACTAAGCATCATTGGTGAAGCCATTCTATTGGCTTCGCCCCAAAAAGTGATAGTCTTGCTCGCTTAAGTCTCTTCAACAAACGGGCCGCCGACGCTTCCGCGGCGAAAGGCTTCGACAAACACCGATCCACGAGCGTACATCGGGGTCTATTTCAGCAACCCTCGCTCAGCCAAATTCCGCATCAGGGCGCCGTGACCAAACGTCCAGGGCTCGCATTGATCGGTCGGCTTCATTCGGTTGACCAGGCGACCCAGTTTCGGCGCGGCGATAGTGACGATGTCGCCGTATTTGTGCGTGAATCCCTGGCCCGGGCTGTCGCGGTCCTCGACCGGGGCGAACATGGTCCCTAGGAACAGCACCGCGCCGTCTGGATACCGATGGTGCGCGTTGATCATTTGCGCCACCAGATCGGCCGGGTCGCGGCTGATCTTCGCGATCGAGGATGAGCCTTCCAGCACAAAGCCCTCCGGTCCCTCCACGCGCAGGGTTACGGTGGTAGAGCGAATGTCGTCCAGGCCGAAGCTTTCGTCGAAAAACCGAAGAAACGGCCCGATGGCGCAGGACGCATTGTTATCTTTCGCCTTGCCGAGCAGAAGCGCGGAACGGCCCTCGACGTCCCGGAGATTCACGTCGTTGCCCAACGTAGCCCCGACGATCCGGCCGTCGGACGATACCGCCAGCACAACCTCGGGTTCCGGGTTGTTCCAGGCGGAGTTCGGGTGGACGCCGGCGTCCATGCCGGTGCCGACGGCGGCCATCGGCTGGCACTTGGTGAAGATCTCGGCATCCGGGCCGATGCCGACCTCCAGATACTGGCTCCAGGCGCCTTGCTGGATCAGCACCTCTTTCAGATGCGCGGCTTCGCGAGAACCAGGTCTCAGGTTGCTCAGGTCGTCGCCGACCAGACGGGTGATTTCATCACGGATCGCGCCGGCGGCGTGCATGTCGCCCCGCGCGCGTTCCTCGATGACGCGTTCAAGCATCGAAATGGCGAATGTAACGCCGGCCGCCTTGATCGCCTGCAGGTCGATTGGCGTCAGCAGCCAGGGGCGGCCAGGGTCTCGGGTGTCCGGCGCGGTGTTAGCGAGCAATGCGTCGAGGGCGCCAATCGGTTCCCCGTCGGCTGCCCGCAAGGCGGCGCCGGGGTCACGGGTTTCGCAAAGGTCGCGCATGGTGGGATAGACGGCGGAGATATCCACGACGTCGCCGTCGCGAACCGCAACGACCGAGGGGCCGGCGCGATCCGGCCGCCAGACCCGTCCGGCCAGGCTCGCCTGAGCGGCGTCATCGGGAAGCGCGAGTTGGACGCGGGTGAGGAATTCGCTCATGGGGCGCCTCCGTTTGGTTGGCGCCGATCCTAGAACATGACCGCACGGAGCGGAACGCCCCAGGAGCGCGAATCATGGGACCAAACAGAGAGTTAGCGCCGCCCCCTAGCGCGGCAGCTTCGCCCAGTCGCCGCGCGCCGCGGATCGACGGAGCCAGTCGCGCACGCCGTCGGGATCACCGAACACCGCATCGACCCGATAGCCGGCGCCACCCTGCTTCCGCGCCTCGCGCATGCCATCCTCGTCGGTCACGTCATCACCGATGAAGATCGGCAGCCGCCCCGCGAACGGCGGCCGCTGCATGAGGGCGACGACCGCGCCACCCTTGTCGGCACCGTGCGGTCGGATTTCCCACAACATATGGGCGGGATGCAGCTCGAACCCGGGCGAGCCGTCCACCAGGGTTTGCAACGCACTGCGGAAGACGTCCTTGACCTCTGGGACCTGCCGGTAGTGCAGCGCGAAGCCGCGGGCCTTGCGTTCCAGCAGCGCGCCGGGAAAGCGCCGCACCAGGTCCTCCGCGGCTTGCAGCCAAGACGACGGTGGCGAGGGCAGGTCGGGCCGCTCGATAGCGCCGCCGGCCCGGTGACGGATGGCGCCGCCGTGCTCGCCGGCGACCGCACCTGGGACGTCGCCGAATAGGTGGTCCACCGTCTCGACCGGCCGGCCGGTGACGATCGCCAGCGCGCCGTCCAGGGCATCGCGCAAGCTGGTGAGCGCCGCCGCCAGCCCGGGAGCGACGACCACCGCGTCAGGTGTAGGCGCCAGGTCAACCAGCGTGCCATCCATGTCGAGCAGCAACGCGGCGCGATGAAAGGGGGGCAGAGCGTCCACGCTACGTGCAGCCCATGACGCGCAGGTCGTAAACCGGATGTTGCATCATGGACACCGACGGTTCGTCTTCCAACATCCAGCCATCGAAGCCAGGGGAGTCCGGATGGCTATCGGTGACGGTCAGATAGGCTGCCGCGTCGGCCGGTTGGTCGCTGGGCCGGACCTCGCAAGCCTTTGCGGTGATCGTCAACGAGCCGAACTCGGCCGATCCGCCGACTTTGATCGTCAACGCGGCAGTCTGCGCGTTGACCTTGTCCAATGCCTGAAGCTTGACGGCCCCGGCTGGCACCCATGTATTCGATCGGTCCACGGTGGCGGGCGGCGTGATCGCGAGCGGCGGTGGCGTTTGGGTCGGTTGGTCCGCCGCGTCCGGACCGACCGGCGACCGCTGGACAGCCGGCGAACCTTCGTTCTGCCATTGTTGCTGCAACGGCGGCAGCGGCTCGGCCCGGATCGATGGTGTCTGCGCCCATGCTGGATCGGCCAGCAGAAGGCCCGTTGCGGCCAGCCAAAGCGGCCTCATTCGGCGCCTCGCCTCGGCGTGTCCAGACCCGCCACGATATCGGCCAGGATCTGACGCATTGCCGACTCGTTCACGCCCATTAGGACCGCGTCCTCGAAGGCGTCGCGCAGAATTTCCGACACTTCGGCGTAGTTCTCAGCCAGCATTTTCAGCTTTTCGCGGCAACCGACCGCGTTGCCATCCAGACCAGGCCAATTAGTGGGAGGTGGCGGAATCACTTCGGCAGAGGCGCCAGGCCGCCACCGGCGTTTCCCGTTTGCGACTGATTGCCGCCATCCGTATTGCCGTCGGACTGCCCGCCCTTTGCGTTGTTCAGCGTGGTGACGCTGAAAATGAATTTACCCAACAGTTCCTCAAGGCTGACGGAGGACTGGGTGATCGTAATCGTCTGCCCCGGCTTGAGGTTGGTGTCGTCGCCGCCGGGCGCCAGTGAGATGTATTTGCCGCCGAGCAGGCTCTCGCTGGTGATCGCGGCCGCGGTGTCCTTCGGCAACTCGAGACCGTTCCGCACCGTCAGGGTGACGATCGCGCTGAAGGTCTTCGGGTCGAGTACCTCCTCTGTCACTGTGCCGACCTTCACCCCAGCGATCCGCACATCGCCACCAACGTTCAGGCCATCGATATGATCAAACCGCGCCTGAAGCGGGTATCCGCTCCCGACGGTACGCCCGGAATGCGCGATGGCGAACGCAAGAAAACCCATGGCTACCAGCAGCACGATCGCGCCAGTCAACACCTCCGCAACGCCATGACGCGCCATAGCGGTGCTAGCTCGGCGTCCAGGCTTCGTAGTCGCCCGTCGCGCGGGCGCGATTGCCACCCTCGTAGTCATGCCCGGGCGGCCGGTAGCTGCTGGCGGTGCCGGTCGCGTTGGGGAGATGCGGCTTCTGCCAAACCTTGCGCCCACTGTCCGGCAACGGCTCGTCGGTCGTGTAATGCAGCCACGAATGCCACTCCGGAGGCACGGCGCTCGCCTCCACCACTGGGCCGGCATAAATCACCCAACGCCGGTTGCGAAGGCTGCCGGGCCGCTGGCGCTTCTCCTCGAAGTAGAGATTGCCCGCCGCGTCGCTCCCGACCTGGCGACCTTTGAACTTGGTGAACAACCACGTACCGATATTCATGGCGCGACATATACGCAGGCCTTACCGTTTGGTCCAGCCATCGCAACGCGTCGCCGGCCGCTTCGTTCAACGCCACGCGCTTTTTTCGTTCAGTCCGACTTATCCCCAACATTTTGCGTCGCCTGGCGCCTTTGGACACACAATGTGCTATGCGCTCGCGCCAGTATTTCATACCATAATCCGTATGAAGAGCACTCGGATATCGCCCCATCGGACTTGGCATGGCGTACGTATGCGCCGTACGGAGGCTTCCCCGACCCCGACCGCGCGCCGCGCTCCATCACCCTGCCCGCCGCCTGGGACGACCCAGCCGCCGCGGCCTTGTCGGCGCTCGATCCCGGAAAAGGTCCGGTCAGTTTGGCGGCGGCGGCGCAGGCCTGGATCGCGCCGATCGCCTCAGCCGCCACCGAGGCCGGGCTTGAAATCCCGTTGGCAGACCGGTTGCATCGATTGCTGCTGCTGCGGCGGGCGGCGCCGACAGACCCCGTCTGGCGTCTGCAAGCCGCCGACGGGCCCGGCTTTGTTTTGAATCTGCCGGCGTTTCTGGACAGTGACGGACAACTCGATGTCGCCGGCATTGCCGAGGCGGTCGAAACCGCCGTCATTGCCCTGACCTTGGCGGCGCCGCGGGTGCGCGACATCGATGTGGGGATGGCCGACCTCGCCGGATTGTTGGCGTCTCTGGGGATCGACTACGCCTCCGACGCTGCTCGGGACGTCGCGTGTTGCCTGGCCGCCATCGTGCGCGGCCGGGCGGACGCGGCTTCGGGACAAATGGGCCGGCTGTCCGGGCCGATGCGGCCGGCGGCCTTCGACTGGCCCGCACCGCCGTCACGTTGCGCCGTGACCGGACTGACCGAAGCCGCCCAAGCCGCACGCCGGACCGCAGCCGCGGTGGAGGGAATGCGTCATCGGGCAACCACCGGGATCGCGCAACCGGGTCTGGCCGAGGCGCTGCTCGGCTGCGAGACTGGCGGGATCGCACCCGCTTTCTCTGCGATTGGCCATGCCGGTGGACTGACCCGGGCCGCCCGCTCCTGGCTCGGGATAAGCGGCATAACCGCGGAAGAGGCGCTGGCCACCGCGTTGGCAGGGGGAAGCCCGATCCCCCTGTTCGGCTCGGCGGATCACGCCAGGATGCATGACGCAGTCGCTCCGTTCATGCATGCGATGCCGCCGCGGCCGGTGCCGTTGGCGGTGCCCGCCTCCGCCCCGCGGCGCCGGGACCTGCCGGGCCGGCGCAGCGGCTATACCCAGAAGGCGTCGGTCGCCGGACACAAGCTGTTCCTGCGAACCGGCGAGTACGATGACGGCTCGCTGGGAGAAATCTTCATCGCGCTGCACAAGGAGGGGGCTGCCTTCCGCGGACTGATGGACAACTTCGCCCATGCAGTCAGTTTGGGCCTACAGCACGGCGTGCCGCTGGAGCGCTTCGTCGAGGCCTTCACCTTCACCCGCTTTGGCCCCGCCGGAGCGGTCGAGGGCGATCCGGCGGTCCACGCCGCCACATCGTTGCTGGACTACGCTTTTCGCAATTTGGCGGCGAATTATATGGCGGGTCGGGACATTCCTGACGCCGAGATCGAGGAGGCGGATACTGTTGGCCAGGGTGCGCGCGACCAATCGCCGCTGCTGCCGCTGGACCTTCCCGACGAGGCCTCGCCTCGGGCCCGGCGGCGAGGGTTGCGGGTGGTTTCGCGGTAGCGGGCCACCCGGGCTTTACTCTCCCTGGGTCGAACTTGACGCTTGTTCCTTCGCTGTCAGCCGGTCATGCCGGCTCGCTGCAATCCGCGTTCGAACCAGTGCTCGTAAATCGGCATGAGATCGGGTCTGGCCTGCCGGCGCACCCAGTTGCGCATGCCGGATAAGGTTCCCCACGACGGGCACAGGTTGATGGCGCGTCGGAGGGCGGCGCTCGCCTCAACCGAAGCTGACTTAAACCCCAGCGCCGCAGCCAGCATAAGAGGCGCGGCAGGATGTTGCGAATCGGCATTGGCCTCCCGCAGGATCTCTATGGCCCCGTCAACATCGCCAAGCATCAGACGGCCTGTTCCCAGGTTGCCCAGCAGCAGCGGCCTCTGTGAATCATGCGCGACCCCGCGGGCACCGGCTTCAAAGTGTGGGAGTGCTGCCTCCGGCTGCCCGCAATAGAGCAACGTCATACCGAGCTGGCTTGCCGCCATGGCAAAGTACGGCGCGCGGTCGATCGCCAGCTCCAGATCGATCCGGGCCTCATCGAGACGGCCCTGCAAGCGCCGCAATGTGCCGCGGATGCCATGGGCAGCAGGGATATCCGAATCGCTCTGGAACGCATCCATTAGCAAGACTTCGGCGCGCGCCTCATCATGCTCGACAGGACGGCTCCAGCCGTGTGTAAGTTGGGCCGTTAGCAAATGAGCAAGCCCAAGCTTCGCTCCGACCAAATCTGGTCGCGTGCCAAGGGCTTGCTCAAAGCAGCGGAGTGCCTGATATCGGTTGGTCGGCGTGTCGAGCCGAAGCAGTAACGCTTGACCCCGCAACAATAGGTCCTGCGGCGTCAGATCCGATCTCGAGAGAGCTTCGATTCGCCGGCCCACGTCGCTGACCAGCACCAGCGATGCGTCAAACAATAATCGGGCCATCACCGCCCGCCGGCGATCCAGCTCACAGCGTTCCGCCCAGAGGCAAACCCCGCTCTCAGCGTTTAGCAATTGCAGGTTCAGGCTTGGCGGATGAGTTCCTCGCACGCCGCCGCGCAGCACGTAGTCCGAGTGATTGTCGGGAAAAGAAGGCCGCGATTGCGCGAGCCGCTCGTCGTTGAACAGGACCTGCACATCTGCTAGTGCCAGTCGCTTCAGATGCCGGTTCAGATCGGTGACGATGTCTCCCGTGACACTCTGGGCGAGACGTTCCTGGGCATCAGAGCCGTGGAGGCTGTGCAGCGGCATGACACGGACTGAGAGCCGGACTGATCTTTCGTGGCTCACGCGATGTCTGCCAGCCCCGTCCGGGATGTACGCAGTCTCGTTGCCGCGTGGCAGAACCCGGGTGTGGAGACGCGCGGTTTCGTTAGCGCGGACGGCGTGGAGGTCGATGACCTGTGACGAGACGTCAGACTCATGCCGGACGGCTTCTGGCTCGAAAATGTAGCCGCGGCCCGGAATGGTGCGCAGGAGATGGCGTGACTCGTTGCCCAGCGCTCGGCGGACATCACGGACGCACTGGGTCAGACTCTCGTCGGTGACAAAAATATTCGGCCAGAGGGCTGCCATGATCGTCTCGCGCGTCATCAGACGCCCTGCATTTTCGACCAGCAGCCGTAGGAGCGAGAACGATTTCCGCCGCAGCGGGATCTCCGTGCCGCCACACGCCGACAGCGCGCCGCGCCCAAGATCGAGGACGAAACTGCCGACCCGATAAGTCCGAGGGGGGTCCATCGCGCCCGTCTCCTCCGAAATCATTGTCGATACCAGCCACTATGCCTGTCGCAGCGCGTTCTTCAATGTTGCCATCGCTATAGCGCGACATTTTGAGAGAGATGATGGGTTGCCTCATCCAGGAACGGCATTTGCCACTGGCATAGCCTCATAAAACCGCTCTCATCGCCGAACCCCTGGTCAATGCTGATCATCCCAGAACGGTTCGATCTTGGGATGATTCGCCGTCGCGCCCGTTCGGGTCCTGTTCTGGTGTGCGTCAACTGCAATTTCACCCGTATTTCGCCGAAGTTTCATATTTCTTTCAGGCGCTTTCCTCTCGGTCGTGATTCGCTCGGGGCACACGAACAAGCCGGGTATCGGCCGGACGGGTCGGCGAAATCACGGAGGAGAACTGACCGCTTTGGCAGGAGATGTGGCGATAAGTCATCGAATAAACTTCATCATTTTAAGGGCAAGTGCAGTTGCAGCCCTCGTTCTTTGCACCGCGCCACAGTCTCTACCTCGCCACGGCCTTCAAATTGTTGCGGCATCCGCTCAGCCCCTCGAGAATAACAGGGGAACGGAAGTTCACGCCGGGGCGGCGCACGACGTTGCGCTTCGCCTCTCGCTGCAGCAGGGCTCGGCTTCTATTTGCCGTGAGCTGCTGATCAGGCCCCGCGGCGCGGGCCCGAGACTGGAGTGTGAGCAAACCGGACCATTGCACGGCATCGTCGCCATCGAGGGCGATGGCTACGAGATCGAAGGATCCGGTTGCAGCCCCATTGGGGAAGCTCGATGAGGCTGAGATCGGGATATTTTCAATCAACTGAAATCGATATCGATGTATCGAAAGAACCATTTGAGTTTTTCTGTGCTCGAGACATTGGGAGGCCAGGAATACCAATGATTTCCGGAACCCTGAGCCGATCGATGCTTATTTGCATCGCTCTCTTGGCGATGACCTCCATCTCGCGACAATCTGCGGCCTACCCACCTGATCCAAGGTCCGGGGATGGACAGCTGATGGCTCCTTATAGGGATGCTGTCCGATCACTGAGTCAACGCAATGGCGTTCCCTGTTGTTCAGAAAGCGATTGCCGTCCCGCCGAGTATCGGATCAATAGTGCCGGTGGTTACGAGGTCTTTATTCGCCAGCTCACAAAGGATGGTTCAGGCTGGGAAGACGGTCCGGACAAATGGCTTGAAGTTCCCTCTGAACGCGTTACGTCGCCCAGCCGGCGTCCGAATTTGCCCTTCGGGATCGCTTGCTGGAAGTTTGGGCATCTGTATTTAAGCGGTGGATTCATCTGCTTCACGCCTGGCACGGGCATGTAGACAAGACCGTCGCGCATTAGCAATTTGATCACCAGTTGAAAACCCCTAAACCTATGGTACCGTCATGCAAATCTGCCGGATTCCACTTCTAATAATGCTTCCATTCTGCCCACTAGGACAGAATAGTCTTGCTGCCGACTTTTCCAGACTCGAATCTGACAGGAGCCCATCTGACAAACGCCGATCTACGCGGGTCCAATCTAAGTGGCGCCGACCTGACCGGCGCTGATCTGAGTGGGACCGATCTGACCGGTGCCAGCGTCACTCAACGCCAGTTGGACGGCGCCTGTGGCTCCGACACAAAACTGCCAGCTGGTCTGACGATTACTTCGTGCGCAGCGTCCACCGTTCAGGCTCCCCCACCTGAAGCTCATAATGAGGATGGCACCTCTACCGGAATCTCGATCGAAATTCCGACCATGGAGATAGAAGCGCTGTTTTCCCAACAACCTCCGGGCCGCCCCAATGTCTCACCAAACGCGGCGATTGAAGCCTCAACCAAGGTAGGGCGCTAGTACCCAGGATCGGTGAAGCGCGACACATGGGCAAATCTAACTCGGGGGTCTGCCAACCGTGGCCCGGACAATCGTGACTCGCGATCCAGTGATAGTGTGTACCAGCGGCAGTACCAGCCTGACTCGCTTTGCGAAGCCTTCAGGTCGATAAAATTACTCGCAATAGTCGCAATAGAGCATGTCCACTAGAGGTGCCTGCTCCAGGTCTGGGTGTATTTCGGAACCATTTGGAGATACTTCCATGAAAAAATTCGGTATCAGCACAGTATCGGCCGTTGCCGCGGCGTTGGTAGCGGCTCGCGGCATTGCTGAGGAAGTGCAGCCACAGGATTGTTCGTTTTTCAAGGGCCAGCGGCTCGTCACAGTCGGCGGTCACGAGGACCAAACGCCAGTGATCCCACTGTTTGCCGATTTAGTCACGTACGATCTCTCGAAAGACCAAGCTTGTCATACGCTGGAATGGAGCGTCTACACCAAGAAGGGAATCTCCTATCAAGATAGTCTGTGCTTCAACATCGGAGACAAGGCAGAAGGCGAAATGGTTATCGTTTCGGCCGAACTTTTGACGGGTGTGACCGTGAAGGAAGCCGCCACGTTTTCGGCCTTTGATGATCGGGATGCTGCAAGGAACTTGGCCGCCACATGCCGCATGCGCTGGGCGGCGCGTGGCCTGTCAGGATTGGATATCTAGTAACCAAAATCGGTGAAGCGCGACACATGGCCGTCATCGGCTGTGAGCGGGCAGTTCAGGAAATCGGGCGAGACCGCACGCCCGCCGGCACGATCCTGCGCCGCGAGCGTAGTTCCTGCGCATTGACGCTAGTAAGTACCCAGAACGACCTGGCATCCTAGCCTGAACCTTACGCCGGTTTTCGCTATTTAACGTAACTTAGAAGACATAGACTCCACCCGTACAAAGCCGACAACACCAATAAGTTACGTCTACGCACCAACAGCATGCAACAACATTGGCAGGTCGAGGCGGCGTAGACCGTCAGTCCCCACCCCGTCGATAATGTCGGCAAACAGTACACGTTTCTCCTTCAAAATGTCGCCGATCCGCTGCTCGATACTGTCGGGGGTCAGATAGGCGAACACCTGCACAGGGCGGGTCTGTCCCATCCGATGGGCGCGATCCTCAGCCTGCGTCTCCACCGCCGGATTCCACCAACGGTCAAAATGAAAAACCACTGACGCAGCGGTCAGGTTCAACCCCAGCCCACCGGTCCGAAGCGAGGAAACCAGAACATGCCGCTCCGGGTCGGTCGCGAAAAGCCGCAGCACGTCGTCGCGCGCGGCGGCGGACATGCGCCCGGTCAGCAGCAGCGGGTTGAACGGCTTGAGCCTCCGGGCGATGGCCTCCGCGCCAAACGGCGCAGCAACGAACTGGGAGAACACCAAGGCCTTCTCGCCCGTCGCGACCACCTCGTATAGCCTGCGGCCGAGATCGTCCAGCTTGGCCGAAGCGCCCGTACGCGGGCACGCGTTGCAGATCTGCTTGAGGCGCAAAATCAGCTCCAGCACATGGGTCACGCGCAATTCCGCTCCTAGCGAGCGCAGCCACACCAGTCCTTCGTGATGGGCAATGTCATAGGCCGCACGCTGGACAGGCAGCAGGTCTGGGACGATCTCGAACACTGTCTTTGGTGGCAACTCAGGCAGCACGTCGGCGCGCCGGCGACGCAGCTGCACCAGGGACAACGCTCTGCGCAAGCCTGCCACCATCTCGGCTGGGTCGCACAGACCGGGGGCAACAAAGTCGAGGATCGAAACCGCGTCGTCCGGACAATTCTCCAGCGGCGTGCCGGTCAGCGCCCAGGCACGACGCCGGGGTAGGGCTTTGACCGTGGCAGCGATGGCGGTGTGCGCATTCTTGATGCGTTGCGCCTCGTCGGCGACCACGACCTGCCATACCCGTCGCCGCGGCCCGTACGGCGGGGGCAGCGCCATGTCGCTGCGCAAGGCATCGAAGCCGGTCAGATACACCTGCGCCGGCGCCAGCCAGCGTTGGCGTCGCTCCTCGGGCGCGCCAATGCACGTGGACAACGTCAATTCCGGCGCCCATTCGCGGAACTGGCGCCGCCATTGCAGCACCAGTCCGCTTGGTACCACGATCAGCGCCGGCCCCGGCGCGCCTCGCTGCAACAGCACGCGCAGCGCGCCGATCGCCTGGATGGTCTTGCCCAACCCCATCTCGTCGGCCAGCAGCACACCGCGATCCGCCACCAGGCGCGCGATGCCGGCCTTCTGATACGGCGGCAGCGGCGCTCGCCACGCGAATCCGTCGGTTGGGACGGAGAGCGCGACGAGGTCCATCAACCTGCTACGCTTCCTCGTCGTCGAGGGCGCGTGGCTCCGCCAGCATGGCATCCTCGGCGTAGTTGCTGGGGATACTGCCATCAACGAGCACGACGTCGCCGCCGCCCAGGCGCAACAGATCCCACTGCGTGATCCACCCCTTGATGTATTGCCGCATCGTTCGTGAGCTGGTCCGCTCCGCCGCCGGCAATGCTGGTGCGGGCCAGTCGTACGCCGCACTGTACAAGCGCTGCACTTTGTCGTGGCAGACCGCCAGGTCTGCCAGCGTGGGGGACATCAAACGGTGCTGCAACACCGTGCGCTCGATGTGACGGATGCCCAACTTCGCCAACTCGGCCTCCGCGGCGCGTCCCTTCAGCGCGAGCCTCTCAGGCAGCTTCTCGCTGTCCAGGCGGGCATTGATAACCGCGGTAGCGAAATCGTCGGTAATGGCATAGCCGGTGACAACACCCGGGAACCGATGCGCCGGATCAAGGCCGAGCCAGGTGGCGAGCCAGGCATAGGACAGAGCGCGTTGCAGTGGCGTATAGCGGCCGATCAGTTCAACCTCGTCGAGCAATATGCACCAACCGGCATACCCTGCGGCACGAAACAACAGCGGCACGAAATGGATAAGCTGAGTCGTTAACTCTGCGGCGGGAAGCGGCTTGAGTGGAAACATCCTGCCGGCCCCAGCCGTGGTCAGCGCCTTACGGATGGCCGGCGTGCTCACCTTGGTGCCGCCCCAAAGGCGCGCGATGCGGCGAAGCATCTCGGGCGGCGTGGACGCTCGGCGCACCAGGAACAGGCAGGCGGCAAAGATCGGCGCGAAACCGGCACCCGGCGTGCTGACCGCGATTTCCAGCGCGTCGATCGCTTCCGGTTGTTCGCGCAGGGCGAATACACAGGCGGCGATAGGATCGTCCGGCCGGTCCGGCAATGCCGCGTCGCGCAGCGCGGCGGCGAGCACATGGCCGGGATGCGACAAGGGGGTTTCCTTGCTGACAACAACGCGGCTTACAACGAAGCCCTGTTGCCGCGCCACCTCGGCCAGATAGCCGAGCATATGTGACTTTCCCGTTCCGAACCCCCCGGCCATACCTATGCCGGTGGGCCCACGCCAAGCACCATTGTGCCCAGCCGTGTCCCGCTCGGCCCCGAACTCCCCAAAGTCGGTCCCCACCGCAGCCAGGGCTTCCTCGAAGGCTTGCTCGATCTCGGTCTGCTCGGTGCCCATCAGCCGGACGGCTGCCCGGTTGGGCACCCCAGCCCGCAGCGCCTCGATCGCCGTGCGGGACTCAACCGTCATGCCGCGAGCCACACCAGCGGGGCCACTGGATTCTGCCGGTCGCCGGGTCGCACATCCGGCCAAACGCGCATTTGCAGCGCAGCATATTGGCCAAGTGCGCGACGCTGATCGCCGGTCGCCAGTGCCGCGTCAGCCAAAACCGCGACGAACAGGCCAGGCAGGTGCTCGGCATCGTCGATGATCTCTCGCAGGACCTCGTACGTGTCCATCACCGCCGCGGGGGAATAGCGCAGCATGTCCCCAGCGGGCGCAGCGCGCGAGAGCTGTCGCACGTCCAGCACGACGAGCAACCCGGCAGCCCCGGCCTTGCGCAGGAAATGGCACAGCGAGACCAGCATGGCGCGCGCATTGGTGCGAGAAATACGAACCGAAATATCGGCCGTGCGCAGCAGTCCGGGTGCTACCTTCTCGCCGCGCAGCCACTGCATCACTGGTTCGGCGGTCTCAGAGCCGTCCGGTTCCAGCCGCGCCAGGGAGAGCCACAACATGGCGGCGCGGAAATCCTGCGCCAGCCGGCGGTCATCCCAAAGATCGGCGGTGAGCCATTGATCCAGGTGCCGGCTCAGCAGATTAGGCGCCACGGCGAACGTCGCCGCCAGATCAGCCAACGCCACCATTTCCCCCGGCCGAGGCCAGGGATAGGAATGAGTATTGAACAGCTCTTCCAGATAACGTTGTAACAACCTGTCCCACGGCAGCTCGCGCGCAACAGCGAAGAACAGCTCATGCATAAGATGAATCCGCGTGCGCCCGGCGTCGAGCTGCACTGCCATCATCGCATGTGCCTGTCCAAGCCGGACCAGAGACGCCGAGGCCGTTCCGATAGCGTCGTCATCCAGGATGGCAAGCTTCACCGCCGCACCGCCGGACGGCACGAACGCCGACAAATATTCGCGCTCGACGACCGAGAGCCACTCAGCGAGCGGCAGCGGTAGTGTTGTCAGCACGTCCATGGGACGGTTCCACGATGAAGCGGATAGCGAAGTAGTCGTGCTGCTCACCGGCCTCGTCAAATAAGGTCAGCCGTTTGCCGCCCTTGCGGCCGGTGGAGCCGCTCAGTTCGAAACTGTGCCCGTGGCTGTCCTTCGCATCGGGCTGCCGGTCCAGCCGCAGCAGGTCGGCGACGAATTCCTCGAGCGGATAGTCGGCGCCGGCGGCAGGGAGCGCGGTCAGCAGATCATGCAGATCCGCCAGCGAAACCAGTGGACCCTGGCCGGGTCGGGTTGGACGCCATGTGGGATCCTCTGCCCGAGCCTTGCTCTCATAGAGCAAGAACAGCCGGTCGAGGAACTGACGGGCGTTGAAGCGATCCGGGCGCTGTTGCAGAACTTTGAGCTGCGCGGCGACGAAGCTCGGTCGGATCCGCTTCTCAAGCTTTCGTCCGACCCGCACGCCTTGCGCCCGGCCGTCAAGGCGCAGCGCCACGGGATAAGCCGTTACCCGCCCATCGCGTCGCACCAGGACCACCCCGGCGGCCTCGGCGGCCGCCGCCAGCTCGTCAAGCCACGCGCCGCTGGCGAAGGCGGCCCCGACATCGTAGTCCAGCGCCTCCGCGGCTGCGGCCAGGGGCTTGCGGGTCCGATCGGCATCCGTTTGCGCGGCTGCGATCGCTGCGGGCAGGCTGGCCATCGCTCCTTCCATGGCGGCGCGGCGTAAGCGACGTGTCGTCTTCAACAGGGCAGCAGCCTGCTTTTCGGCATCCGCCAGATGCGCGTCGAGCGCGGCGAGTGTATCCTCCAACGCAGGCGCGTAACGAGGCGAATCGGGGGATTTGGCGTCCATCGTAGAAGTCTATGGCGGCGGCCCGCGAGCAACAAGGGACTCGTCTCAGGCCCGTCTCGGCCGGCCCCAGTCGGTATCAGTCTGGAGAATATAAACTAACCGGAACGTCCCAAGCACGCGAATTGCGCGATCAACTTTCCAACCTATTACACTGCACTGTCATTGCACGTTAAGGCAGCAAACCGTCTAGCGGTGCCCACCGCCACCGCCGTGAAATCCCCCACCGCCGTGAAATCCACCACCATGAAACCCGCCGCCATGAAACCCGCCGCCATGAAATCCGCCGCCATGAAATCCGCCATAGCCACCACGGCCCCACCCGCCATAGCCCCAACCATGACCCCAACCCCAGCCCCAGCCGCCGATAAAACCGCCATAGTAGGGGGATCCGTATCCATAAGAATAGGGGTAGGGATATGGGTATGGATATCCTCCATAGTAGGGATATCCATAGCCATACCCGGCATAGTAGCCATACGCGCCACCATAGCCGCCTGTGGGTGTCATCTGCACAATATCGCCGCGCGCCGCCATGCACTGCAAATAGCTCGCGTCGCCTGACGGTTCAGTTTCCGCTGGCGCCCCGGCGCTGGCGATACCACCCGCGGAACCCGACGCCGTCCCAGCCGGCGGAGCACCGCCCGCTGGATTTTGCGATGCATCCCCATAACCCGTTCGCGCCACAGCGTGCTGCTGGCACACAGCCTGATCCTGCTGGAAGGCTGCCTGACTCTTATCCTTCCCTGGCATCACCATGCCCGCCGGCCCAGGTGGCGGCCCTGCGACGCAGGCACCAACGGCAAGATTCGCGCCCAATACTGCCAACATGCGGGCGAACTTCATCACCGTCCCTCCCTAGACCGTCCAACCCGACGGCATACGAAACGCAGGCCATTCAGGTTTGGATCGGAACTGGCCTTATCAAGTGGTTGTTTCAGAACATAACCAAAGTGTTAATGTGAGCCTCCACCAGGTAAGACACACGAGGGCCTTGGCTGATGCCCTGCCGGGCGAGTTCCGCTGGTTGGATTGACGCGACCAATGCAGCGCAAGCGTCCGGGGTAGTGACAATGCCCATTGCCCCACCGCCGGGCGTCCGAATTAGTTTGATAAAGTAACAATACTGAAGACTGGACACGAAATGATTGGCCATGGCTTCGCGGCCGATCAATGCGACGAAAGCGAAAAACGACCCGCCAATCCGGCCCTCGGTAATCGGACATGCCGCCGAGAAATTTTTCGCTGGATCCCTCCGGCGATTAGACAGGCGTCATAGTTGCGGTCAGGGTCGCAGGGCGTCGCGGATCGGCATCGCTCGCCATGCCTGCGCGTTCCTTGCTCTATTGTATCCCCACCTTGTAGGGTCCGCCGCCATGGAGCCATTCTGGAAGACGAAATCGCTGGAAGCGATGTCCCATGAGGAGTGGGAATCCCTATGTGACGGCTGTGGCCGCTGCTGCCTGCACAAGTTGCGGCACGAGGACGACGAACTATCCTTTACCAATGTCGCCTGCCGGCTGCTCAATCTGGACACTTGCCGATGCGGCGACTATGCGCACCGCCAGCGCCGGGTTCCGGACTGCGTCAGCCTGACGCCCGCGTCGCTGCGGGAGATCGACTGGTTGCCGCCGTCCTGCGCCTATCGCCGGCTGCGGGACGGCAAGGACCTGGAGTGGTGGCATCCTTTGGTGTCCGGCGATCCGGATACGGTGCATCAGGCGGGCGTATCGGTGCGCGGCCGCGCGGTTAGCGAGCGGCGGGCCGGAGCGTTGGAAGATCACGTGATGGACTGGCCGGGAAAGCGGCCTCGGATCAAGCGGCCGAAGGGGGAAAATACGATGAAGGAGACTGCGTGATGATGAAGGGCGCCCTGTACGGCGGGGTAAATGCCGCGGTATTGACCCCGATGAATGCCGACCTGTCGATCGATCTCGATCGCATGGTCGGTCACTGCCGCTGGCTCCTGGCCAATGGCTGCGACGGCTTGGCGGTGTTGGGAACGACAGGCGAGGCCAACAGCCTCGGCATCAGGGAACGGCTCACGGTCCTGGAGGGATTAATCGCGCGCGGCATCCCAGCGGAGAGCATGCTTCCGGGCACCGGCACCACCGCTATCACCGATACCGTCGTGCTGACCCGCAAGGCGCAGGAACTAGGCTGCCGCGGAGCCCTGCTGCTGCCGCCCTTCTACTACAAGAACCCGTCCGACGACGGCCTGTTGGCCTACTTCAACGAGGTCATCCAGCGGGTCGCCGGCGACATCAAGATATATCTCTACAATTTCCCCCAGCAGTCGGCGATCCCGTTCTCGGTGGAATTCATCGGCCGACTGCTAAAGGCCAATCCGGGCAAGATCAAAGGCATCAAGGACAGCAGCGGCAATTTTGAAAATAGCCTGTCCTACGTGGAGGCGTTCGCACGCGACGGGTTCGAGGTCTATGCCGGCGACGATACGCTGCTGAAGCCGTTGCTCGAGAAAGGCAGCGCCGGCTGCATCACCGCCGCGTCCAACGTCAATTGCGCGCTGGGGGCCGAGGTCTATGCGAACTGGGACAATGCTTCGGGAGCGGCGGCGCAGCAGGTTTTATCGGCGACTCGCAAGGCGGTGACCTCGGTGCCGCTGATCCCGGCGCTGAAGTCGCTCGTGGCGCGCAATACAGGCGACGCTCGCTGGCTCAATATCCGCCCGCCGCACCTCAGACTGACCACTGCTCAGGAAGCCGCCTTGTTCAGTGCATTCGACGCCAGCGGGATTAGATTGGCCAACGCGGCGTGAGCTTCGGTGGCTCGGCGGTCGCCCGGGGTCCTGGACGAGCGCGTTCCGAACCGGCATGGTCCCCGAACTGCCGTAGTGCCCGAACTGCCGTAGGGCCCGAACTGCCGTAGTGATGCACCCCGAACGGATGCTTGTTTGTTTGCGGGCCGAGTACATCTACACGTGAACGTCTGAAGACGACCCAGGAAGCACACGCAATGGACCATATCATCGGTCAGGCACCGCCTGCCGCCAATAACCGTGGCAACGCCGCCGCCAATATGATCGTCGATGGCGACCAGAAAACCTTCATGCAGGAGGTCATCGAGGCCTCGCGCAAAATCCCCGTCCTCGTGGATTTTTGGGCGACTTGGTGTGGCCCGTGCAAGCAGCTCACCCCAACGCTTGAGAAGGTGACCAAGGCCGCCGGCGGTCGGGTCAAGCTGGTAAAGATCGACATCGACAAGAATCAGGCGCTGGTCCGGCAACTGGCTCAGCTCGGTTTGCCGATGCAGTCGGTGCCGACCGTCGCCGCATTCTGGCAAGGCCAGATCGCAGATATCTTCCAGGGGGCGCAGCCGGAATCCGAGGTGAAGCGCTTCGTCGAGGCGCTGCTCAAGGCCGCTGGCGGCTCGATGCCCACCGCCGATCTTCTGGCCGAGGCAAAGGCCGCGATGGAACACGGCGACGCGCAGCAGGCCGGTGAGTTGTTCAGCGCCCTGTTGAGCGAGGAGCCGGAAAATGCCGACGCCTGGGGTGGACTGGTCCGAGCGTTGATGGCGATGGGGCAGGAGGAAGCCGCTGAGGAGGCGCTGTCCCAGGTCCCGGAAAAGCTTACCGAACACGCCGAGGTTGCCGGGGCTCGCAGTGCTCTGGCGCTGGCCAAAGAGGGACGCGCCGCCAAGGATCAGTTGCAGTCGCTGCAGGCGCGCCTGATCGCAGATCCGGCCGACCATCAGGCGCGATACGATCTGGCGACCGCATTGAACGCGATGGGCGAACGCGAGCAGGCCGCCGAAGCGCTGCTGGAAATCATCCGCCGTGCCCGCACCTGGAACGAGGAGGCCGCCCGATTGCAGTTGCTGAAGTTTTTCGAAGCCTGGGGCTCCGACGAGCCGGCCACCGGCGCGGCGCGGCGGCGGTTATCGGCGTTGCTGTTTAGCTGAATGGCGGCATTTCACCCGCGGTTCGAGGATCTGCCGTCTGAATTCGCGGTGTTTCCGCTGTCGGGAGCCTTGATGCTCCCGCGAGGAAAGTTGCCGCTGAATATCTTCGAATCGCGCTATCTGGCAATGATCGAGGATTCGCTCGCGGCCGGCCGGATGTTCGGGATGATCCAGCCGGACGCCAATGCGCCCGCCTCGGACGCTGGGGAGGGCCTCTACCGGGTCGGATGCCTGGGTCGCCTCTCCTCGTTTAGCGAGACCGATGACGGTCGACTGTTGATCACCCTGACCGGCCTGATCCGGTTCACCATCCGGACCGAATTGAGTTTGCGGCGTGGCTACCGAGTCGTCCGTGGCGACTTCGGTGACTACCGGGACGATTTAACCCTCGATCGGCCGCCGGCGGACATTGAGCGTGAGTCGATACTGGCAGCTCTGCGAGCCTATTTTACCCGCCGGAGCGTCGACGCCAACTGGGAAGCCATCCGTGGCTTGTCCGATGATGGCCTCGTCATCACCCTCGCCATGGCCTGCCCCTTCGAGGCGGTGGAAAAGCAGGCTCTGCTTGAAGCCCCGACCGACGCGGACCGGGCGGCGACGCTCCTGGCCCTGTTACAAATGGGCGCTGCCAGTGCCGATCCGCCCTCCGGTCGCTCGGTCAGTTAGGACCATCAATGTCAGAGTCCGTTCCGCCCCCTGCCCCACCCCCTGAACCCGCGGTCGATCCTCGCTTGCTGGAGGTGCTGGTTTGCCCGTTGACGAAGGCGCCGCTGGAGTATGACCGGGGCGCCGGGGAGCTCATCAGCCGCAAGGCCGGGCTAGCGTATCCGATCCGCGACGGGATTCCGATCATGCTGCCCGAAGAAGCCCGGAAGCTGGAGGAATAGTGGCGGTTCCCACAGAAATCCGGCTGGACCGCGCAACGCGTGTGCTCCATGTCTCGTTCGAAGATGGAACCGAGTACGCCCTGCCCGCTGAATATCTACGCGTGGAAAGCCCGAGTGCTGAAGTCCAGGGTCATCATCCGGGGCAAAAGCAGACGGTGGCTGGGCGGCGCCTTGTCGGGATTATCGGGATCGAACCGGTGGGGCACTACGCGGTCCGCCTTGTTTTCGACGATCTGCATGATACGGGGATCTTCTCGTGGGATTATCTGGCGGCACTCGGGCGGGAGCAGGACCGCCGCTGGGCTGAGTACCTGGATGCGCTTGCGTCACGCGGACTATCTCGCGATCCGAGGTAGACTGCTTCCCTGCCCTGATGCGTTAACACCGTGCCGCCTCGCGTACGCGGTTTGACCGAAGCCGACCGGGCCCTTTGGGCGAACTACGCCAGCAAACTCGCACCTTTGCGGGGTCGCGGCCCTGAGAATCGTCCCGCGCCCAAACCCACTGCCCCACAGGCACCGCCCGACCCGCAACCACGGCCGAAGGTCGCGGCGCAGGCAACCAAACCTCGGAAGATGGCGTCTCCGCTGACCGTGGGCGATCAACCGGGAGGGATCGATAGCGCGACGTGGCAGCGGTTCCGGACCGGCAAGCTTCTGGCCGCCAGGCGATTGGATTTGCATGGGATGACCGCGCAGCGAGCCTTCCACGCTCTGGTGTCATTCTTGCGCACCGCTCATTCCGAACAGGTCCGCTGCGTGGAGGTGGTGACCGGGCGTGGCACTGGCGAGACCGGCGGCGTCATCCGTCGCGAGCTGCCGCATTGGCTGAACTTACCTGAAATCCGCCCGTTGATTCTGGGGGCGGCGCATCCGCACGCGCTGAACCCCGGGTCCGTCCGGCTGATCCTGCGGCGCATTCGATGACGCCATTCGGAGCCCGGCTGCGCGCCTTGCGGGCCGATCGCGGCGTGACGCTGAAGGATCTGGCGGAGACGCTTCAGGTCTCCGCAGCCTATTTGTCAGCGCTGGAGCACGGCAAGCGCGGCGCGCCCAGCGCCGGGCTGGTTCATCAGGTGAACGAGTATTTCGGGCTGATCTGGGATGAGGCAGACGACATGTCGCGTCTGGCTCGCCTTTCCAACCCCCGCGTGACGGTCAACACGGCCGGATTGACACCCGAGCAGACGGCGCTGGCGAATCGGGTGGCGCAGATGATCCATCGGCTGCCGCCGGAAAGCGTTGCCGCCCTGCACGCCGTGCTGGATACCACCACGCCGCAGCCGAAACCGCGCTTGCGGCGATCCGCGCCCTCCCGATCGGGCGAACGGTCGCGGGCGGGATAGAGCGGCTCGCGATGTGTGGAATCTAAATCGTCGTACGCGACGGCCGCGGTTCTCGAGTTTTGCAATATGCATGTGCCGCGTCCCTTCGGCTCCCGCCCGCCCATCTGAGGGGCGAAGTGGTGGGAAGGCCGATCCGACGACTTCAGTTCCCGATTGGGATGGTCAATTCCGTCTCGTTCGTATCCACGACGAACACCGCGAGGAGCTTGGCCGCCTGCGTCTCGCTGGCATTGGCGCTTACGCCGTGGCGGTCACCGGGCAGCTCGGAGAAGCTCTCTCCGGCCTTGTAGGTCGTCACCGGTCCTTCATTGACTTGACTGCGGATCGCCCCATCAAGCACGGTCGCGTAGATGAAGGCGGATTTGGCGTGCGTATGAGCAGGCGAGTAGCCGCCGGGGCCGTATTCGACGAGCACACCCTTGATGCTCTTACCGGGGACGTTCGGCAGTTCGTGCTGGTACACGAGGGTTACCTTGGCGTTCTTCGACTTCGGGGCATCTGCAAGGACACTGCCGAACGGCAGCGTGGCGACAACCAGCGAACAGACGATGCGTTTCATGGAGCCATCTCCTTCAATTGCGCTTACGGGATCAGGCTCTTGCCTGTGAGCGGCGGAGCCATTCGTCCAAACCAATGCGGCCAAGGCGCGCTTCGGCCAACGGCACGAGCGAACGCTCCTCGATGCGGCCGCCCCAGTATCCCGCCGCGGGGTCATCCACCACCTCGCGCGCGTCGCCGACCGCCTTCAGATAACGGGCAACGATTTCGCTGAACGGCACTCGTTCCGGGCCGGCGATCTCGACGATGCCGTTCTGGGGCGCTGCAAGCGCCACCTCGGCAACGATAGGCGCAACGTCGTCCGCCGCGATGGGCTGAAACAGGACGGGCGGAAGCCTGACGATGTTTCCATCCGCACTTGAAGCGGCGATGCCGCCAAGGAATTCCAGAAACTGGGTCGAGCGGATGATGGTGTAGGGGATACCGGAGGCCACGATCAGTTTCTCTTGGGCAACCTTGGCGCGGAAATAGCCATTGTCGGACCGGTCGATCCCGACGATCGATAGCGTGACATGGTGCCGGACGCCCGCCGCGACCTCCGTTGGGAGAAGGTTGTGCTCGGAGGTCTCGAAGAATTCCAGCACCGCTCTATCTTCAAACGAGGGCGAATTGGCGAGGTCGATCACCACCTGCGCGCCGGCCATGACCTCCCTGATCCCCTCGCCGGTGATGGTGTTGACGCCGGTATCAGGCGAGGCGGCGACGACCTCGTGGCCGCCCAGGCGCAGAATGGCGACGGTCTTTGACCCTATCAGACCAGTGCCGCCAATGACGACGATCTTCATGGTTTCACCTCCCTTGTCGATAATGGCACCCCAAATGGTTTCGAAATCCGCCTCCTCGCATCTGCCAGTCCGAATGGATGAAATCATGCCGATACCAAATCGCGCATTTTTGTTTTCGACCCGTCGGCGGCAATCGGCGATTTCCTCGCGACTGGCAGCCTAGGTCACTGGGCAGCCACGGATGCATGGCTCCCTCAAGGATGCCCGCCAGAATGTGCCGACCCCCAACGGGCGGCCGAGGTTTCTTTCCAGTAGGACGAGTGGTAACCTTTCGACGCCGTCCTCCCTCATCCCCATGTAACGGATGTCCGACATGACCGAGCAAAGCCACGAGCTAGGTTCGATCGGTGCGCAATCGGCAGCGAATGGGGATGCTTCCGCTGCCTACGACGCAAGATCCCCGCAGACACCGCCCAAGTCCACCCCCGTGCCTCAGGAGACCCCAAAGTCCACGCGCAAGCGAAAGCTTCTCGCCGGTGTGCTCGGTGTTGCTGTCCTGGCGGTCCTCATCGTGTTCGGCATCCCATGGGTCGAGGATATGCTCAACACCGTGTCCACAGACGATGCCTACGTGAACGGGCACGTGACCTTTGTTGCGCCCCGCGTGGCAGGACAGATTTCCCGCGTTCTAGTCGATGACAACAACCGCGTGCACAAGGGCGATCTCCTCGCCGCGCTGGACAAAGAGCCATACCAGGTTGCGGTCTCCGAGAAGCAGGCCGCGGTCGACACCGCGACAGCCGACCTGCAGGCAGCCAGCGCGGCGGCACGCGCGATCGAGGCGCAGGCTATGAGTCAGCGCTGGAGCCTGCAACACGCCGTGGAGGGTGTCGACAGCCAGGTCGCTCTCCTGCACGCGCGGATCGCCGATATCAACAAAAGCAAGGCCGCACTCGTGCTGGCGCAGCTTGAATTCGATCGCGCTCGGCAACTCGTCCCCCGAGGGGATACCCCGCGTGAGGTCTTGGACCAACGGCAAGCAGAGCTGACGACGGCTGGCGCGGAACTCACCCAGGCCCTGGCCCAGGTCTATCAAATTCGCGTCTCGCTGGGTCTGCCCGCCCAGCCTGACGGGGGCGGTGATCTTGGCCAGGTGCCGCCCGATCTCGACGAGACATTTTCGTCCGTCCTCGAGGCGCAGGCAGCGCTCATTCAGAGCGCCGCCCAGCTTGGCATCGTGCACTCCTTCGACCAGGGTCCGAAAGCGATGCTGGATCAATTCTACAAACAGGGCGACGTCGACACCACGTTCGCCCGGTTCGCGGCCAATGCTCCGGCCGTCAAGCAGGCCCACGCGAAACTCGAGGCCGCAAAGCGCGATCTCGCACAGGCCGAACTGGATCTTCGTTACTGCGATATCATAGCCGACATCGACGGCGTCGTCACACGGCGCAACGTCAATCCGGGAAACTTTGTCCAGGTCGGCCAGAGCCTGATGGCGATTCGCTCACTCAATGAAATCTGGGTCGACGCCAACTTCAAGGAAACGCAGTTGCGCGACCTGCGTATCGGCCAGCCCGTCGATCTGTACGTCGACATGTACGGCGGCAAGCATGTCTTCGAGGGCCGCGTCTCCGGCTTTACTATGGGAACCGGATCGACCCTGGCATTGCTGCCCGCGGAGAATGCCACAGGCAACTTCATCAAGGTGGTCCAGCGGTTGCCGGTTAGGATCGATCTCGTCGATTACAATGCCGAACAGGCCCCTCTGTTCATCGGCACCTCGGTTGTTCCCTACGTCTATTTCAATAAACCGCCAACCGGACCCGATGCCGGGAAGTTTCTCCAGGCCTCTGCGCCGTCGCCCCCGAGCCCTGGTCCGGCCGCCAGCGCCTCGGGCGCCCGGCAGTGAGCGGCGCGGTCGCGTCGACGACACCCCTGCAATCTCCATCCCGCCCGGCGGTAAACCCGTGGGTCGTGGCCGCTGTTGTCGTGGTGCCTACCTTCATGGAGGTGCTCGACACCACGATCGCGGTCGTGGCGTTACGCTACATCGCTGGCGGGCTGTCGGCCACAGTCGACGACGGCGAATGGGTCATCACCAGCTACCTTGCCGCCAACGCGATCATCCTGCCCATCACCGGCTGGCTGATCGCGCATCTTGGGCGCCGCAACTACTTCCTGCTTTCGATCGCCGTTTTCACGCTCGCTTCGGGGCTGTGCGGCATCGCCACGAATCTCGGCGAACTGATCCTGTTCCGCGTGATCCAGGGTCTTGCCGGCGGTGGTCTTCAGCCATCGAGCCAGGGCGTGCTGCTGGACGCCTTCCCGCCCGAGCGGCAAGGCATGGCCATGACGCTGTTCGGCCTGGCCGCGCTGATCGCGCCCATCGTCGGTCCAACGCTCGGCGGCTGGATCACCGACAGCTACTCCTGGCGGTGGGTGTTCCTGATTAACGTCCCCGTCGGCATCCTGGCCCTGGGCGCCTGCGCCCTCACACTCCGGGATCCCAATTACCTCGTGGAGCAGCGCAAGGAGTTGCGCAAGCGACCGTTCAGCTTCGACGGCGTTGGCCTGTCGCTGCTGGTCATCGTCATCGTCTGTTGGGAGGTGGCACTCAGCAAGGGCCAGGAGTGGGACTGGTTGGGCGACCCGTCCTGGCGCGTGCAAACACTGGTGGTCCTTTTTGTCGTGGGCCTGACCGCGCTGATCTTCTGGGAATTGCGCCATCCGAGCCCGGTGGTCAATTTTCGCCCCCTGGGAGAGCGGAATTTCGCCTCCTGCTGCATCATCATCTTTTGCGCCTACGCTGTCCTTTATGCCTCCAGCACCTCGTTGCCTGCCCTGCTGCAGACGCTGTTCGGCTACGATGCCCTGAGCGCCGGGCTGGTCATGTCGCCGGCCGGCATTTTTGCCGTCGTCACCATGCCGTTCGTGGGGCGCGCGCTCGGTCGCGGGATCGATGCGCGGTGGGTGATCGTCCTGGGTCTCCTGACCATGGCCGCGGGGAGTTACTGGATGTCGCAGATGAACCTGGACATCAGTCCGGGCCAGGCCGTCTGGCCACGGGTGGTGCTGATCATCGGGATCGCGATGTGCTTCGCCCCGGCAAACATGGCGGCTTATCTCTATACGCCGGTCTTGCTGCGGGGGGCGGCGGTCGGCCTGTTGAGCCTGCTGCGCAACGAGGGCGGCAGCGTCGGGACCTCGATGGCGCAGACAATTCAGGAGCGTCGTGACCAGTTTCACAGCCTCCGTCTTGGCGAATATCTCGATCCCTTCAACGCGGCCGCGCGCTCATTCCTTGATCAGGCTTCCGGACCATTCCTGCAGCAGACTGGCGACCCGGTCGCTGCGCAGCAACTGGCCTTACAGACGCTCGCAAACCTGCGCGAGCAACAGGCCTCTTCGCTCGCCTACTTCGATGTGTTCTGGGTACTCGCCGTCGTCATGGTCGCTCTTGTGTTCGTTGGTACTGCTGATGAAACGCTCGGTCGCAGAGAAAGGCGCTCATATCGGGTCCGAGTAAGGTGAGCCCTGAGGTGGCCCCGGAAAACCGCGCGGCGCGGTCAAGAGAGGTCTCCCTTGGAACGGCCATTGAGCCGGCAGCGACGCCAGCCCCTCGGGTCTGTTAGCGATACAAGTCATCTTGATCTTCGTCGTCAGCCTGCTTGAAACTGCCGCGAGCAGTCCGGCGCGGCTGTGCACGCCTAGTTTATTATAAACGTTTCGTTGATGCGTGATGATCGTGCTAAGTGCCACTCCCATCGCGTCAGCGATATCCGGGCCTGAACGACGGCGCGCCACCAACAGGCAAACTCGTTCTCGCGCCCGGTATGGGGCAGCCGCTCGATAGTTCGCCAGAATGCCAGTGCTTCCGGGACCATTCGTTCAATGGTTATCCCGATCCGATCTGTTTGCTCCGTTCCGTCTGTCGGCCCAAGTCAATAGGCCCGTAGTACAAACTCGCCCCATGGATTTCTCAGCCGCCAGACAGGCGGTCTGAAGCAGATATTTCCGGTCGCGGAGAGCACCTGCAAGCCGCACGATCTCCGGGATTGGTTCAAGTAGACTGCGAAGCCTGAAAACGGGCGACAATTGCAGGTTGAACGCCATCATCAACAGGCGCTCTCCCTGTGCGTCCGCATGCCGTACCCTTCCGCCGCGATCGATACGAGCAGCGCGCAATCGTCGTTGTCCGCGAGCGATTTCGGTGTCGCCGCAACTTGCGTCATGCCATGGGCAACAAAACCGGCCATCGATTCCAGCATATTCATGCTCATCGCATCGCGAACGGTATTTCGTTTACTGCACGCCAAACGAAAACCATCCCATGAATTCGATGGGCATCTCGTATTGGCAGTAGAATGGGTTCAGAGGCATCGATCGGATCAATCAGCAGGTTGTAGTAATCGTTTCGCGAGAACGCGCGCTCGTCAACCCGCAATATTTCCTTGGCTCTTTGCACTCGGTTCGGGGCACCCAAGTCACCCGCTCCGCGTAAGGCACCCTCACCTCCGTATCGGGACGCCTGAGCCCAATCTGTGTGTGATAAATCTCCTTCAGTGTCGGCGGGAGAGAAGACGTTGGTGATTTCGAGATTTGGCCCAAGCCAGAAAAACACCCGAAGCTGCGACGGGATCAGTTCGGCCATCTCGTGGATGAGGTCAGGCATCAGCACCTCAAGACAGCACAGGCGCTGGATGCGCGCCAACGCCCCCCTTCTCGTTTCCGAGTGAGAGCGTGGCATGTCACATCTCCAGGTGAAAAACTGCACTCGTCGCTTTTTCTCCCCTGCTCGGGGGAGATTATCAATGCCCAACCCGGAAACTGTTCAGACGCAGCCAATGGTCGCCAACCCCGTCAGCGGCCGCCGAGCGGCTAGGCCCCAAAACCGAGGGCAGACCAGGGCTGTGGTTCGATGGCACAGGCTTACGGAGCGACACATGGCTTTGGGATGTTGCGAAGGTATCCGAGGCTTGGTTTCTGCGGTCTCGTTGGCACTTATCGCGAATAGCGCTCCGTCTACCTTGCTTGCCCAGCCTCTGCCACGGGCAACCCCGGACTTGCAGCAACAGTCGTGATCGGCTTGGACATTGAGGCAATGCGAAAGATTGCGCTCGTCTTCATCGGAATTTTGTCTTCACGGTTCTGAAAACCGAGCGCGCTTTCATAAACAAGCCGGCCATCGCGCGCGACAAGGCGGAAGGCCCGTCATCTGAACGGTTGGACCGCCTCACGCAGGTCTTTCAGCACGCGGTCGATCATGGCGATGTTCCCGGCGCGGTTTTGGCCTGCTTCAGGAACAGGCCCCTACACCAGAGATGGGGGAGGGGTTCGGACACGGCTTCCTCGTGCGGACTCAGCAGGCCGCAATCCGTTGCCTGGATCGGTTGGGGATTTCTCCTGGGATGGCGCCCACGGCACGTATTTCTGGGTAGACCCGAAAGAGGAGCTGGCGGCGGTCCTTATGCTCGAAAACCCGTTCGATGGTGAGGGTCGAGGGACCAGCATCCATTACCGCCACGAAATGCGATATATGGTGTATCATGCGGTGATCGGCCCCCGGGCTACCGAGGCGACAGTCCGGTAGTCACATCCTCCGTCGATGTGGCTAATCCGCTGCAAGTATCGCAGCTGCTGATTTGCCGTTTGACTCCAGAGCGAACGTCGCGGACGCAGACACCAGAGGCGCCCGCGGAATTCGTGGCCGGTTTTGCGGGCAAAACGCGCTGAGCGGAGACCAATTGCCTCTCGTTTGGATTTGCGTAGGTACGGCCCAGAACTTTCCGTGGCATGATTCGTCACAGACGAAGCGCCACGGTGAGCCATTCCCAAATAAGCGAGGTATCGTCGGTAAGGGCCTCGCCGTGACGCGCCGCTGATGCCCTGTAGAAAGCACCTATCACCCGACGCCACCACTCAACCGTCCGCTCCCCCTCGCCGTAGGCGCGAGCCATCTCTTCAGTGATCGCCCCAAAGGGCATGATCTCGACCCGCGTCGTCTCGACGATGCCGCGCGGCTGCCGCGAGCCGTCCAACAGCACAGCAAGCGCACCGACAAAGGGAATCCTGCCGTCAGGGTAGTCCCAGAACGGGGATGAGGTCAGGGTCTTCGTCCCATTCAGGATCAGCATCGCACCTTCCTCGGCAGTCTCTGGGGTGCTCCCGATCGAAATCGGGAGGAAGTAGCGAGCCCCCTCGCCGGGGAAAGCCACCTCCAGCACGCGCCTTAGCTCTTCCTCCATGTCGTCCCCCTCGAATCCGACCGTTGGTGCAGAAGTACTGAGATTTGCATGCATCGACCAGGCTCAGGCGGCCAAGCGAGCCTGTGCAACCAACCCGGCTGTTTCAAAGATCGAGACCGATAACCAATTCGCGGTTAATCCTCTTGGCGATCTTTGCAATCTCGGTGACGACCTTTTGGTATTCGGGGTCTTGAGCAAACATTGTTTGCGCCTTCTCATAGGCCGTCGAATCGGCGTATGTGTACGATAACGAACCAGTCTCCCACATTTGGGCCGGTTTGAAAACGACCCAGCTGATAGGCAACCCCGTATTTGAGATAAACGGCTTTCAAGGTTTTGGCCAAGGGTGTCACTTCGTCGATGGTACCACCCCGGTAGTGAGAGATGGCTAAGAGTGTCATCTGATCCCCTCCCGCTTTAACAAAGCCTTAGGTTGTAGGACAAAGCCTACTCCAAATGAGGCGGTGCGCGGAAAATTAGCCGCGCTCGGTGGGAAGAACTTGGAAACCGTGCTGAATAAAATTGCGGTCAAGGTACCATTCAGACCGCTCTGTGCGAAAATCTTGACTTCCGAACGCCCCGGTTGACACGTGCCGTTCTGACCTTTGATTTTGTATTTCGTCGCTATTTTCATCCCGCCACTGCTGGTGGCTACTCGGTACGCTGTGGCATCGGGAGGAACTGAAGAACTCGCGGCGACTGACCGCAGCCACGAATTTATGCCCGCGAGTCCAGTGGAGCGCAGGCCAACCTCAGACCACATCAACCACGGGAGGGTTCGATGCAAACACGTTCAACTCTGTTGTCTGCCTTCACGCTGAGCACCGCGATATTTTTAGGGGCTGCGGCAACGGCCGCCGATCTGCCGAAGGAGGGTGTTTCCAACGGCACGTTTTCGTTCGTTGGCGCATTCAAGGCTACATTGGTCGGCAAAGAACGGCTTCTGACTTCCTGGGACGGAAATGGCCTCAGTTTCACCAACGGGTTTGGCGATCACATGGGCTGGCACTGTTGGGCGACGGGTGACGTGCAAGCTCGTTGATTTTGTGGGGTGATTTTTCGCCAGCATACTTAATCTTTGTTGGACACCATAAGCATCTCGCAAGCTCAGTTTCGACCAAAACATTGGTGGCCGCATCCAAGGGTGTTGGCATATTCGATCCCGTCTACGAGGAAGCGATAGGTGCAATTGCCGCAAAGCAACCTCGTCTGACCAGCGGTTCGATCTCGCCGCCTGCCTCTACAGATCGAGCTCGACTGCGGTTTTCGGGGTTGCGCAGCAGATCAGAGCATTGCCCTCTGCGGGCGGGTCCAGTGGCTCCGGCGCGTAGGCAAGTTCGCCCTCGATCAAGCCACTTTCGCAGTTGTGGCATATGCCCGAGCGGCAGGACCAGCGCACCGGAACGGCGCAGGCTTCGGCCAACTCGAGCAAGCTGCCGAAGCGGGCATCCCACGGCACGGCAAGACCGCTTCGCAAGAACGTCACCATGGGTCCGTCGCCCGCAGGACCGTCAGGACGATGCGGCGAGGCTGGGGCGACGCTGGACATGCCCGGCGTGAGAGCGGACCCAGGCCCGAACACTTCGACATGGATCCTGGACCGGGCAATGCCCCATGCCGCCAGGCCTTCCTGTAGATCCTCCAGAAAGCGGGACGGACCGCACAGATAAAAATCGGCAGCCTGCGGAACCCCGATATCCTGCAGCAACACCGCCGACAGATGGCCCGGCCGATCGAAGTCCTGACCGATCACGTCTCCTGGTGCAGGCCGGCTGTAGAACACGCAGCGATGGGACTCCGGCAGCGCAACGAGCAGATCGTCCGCCTCCTTGGCAAAGGAATGGTGCGCCCGATCACGGGCTGAATGCAGCCACCAGACCGGCCGCGACGTCATGGCGTGTGCCATACCATGCAACATCCCCAGCATCGGGGTGACGCCTACACCGGCGCTGATGAGCACGACGGGTGTCGCTCCGTCCGCGATCGTGAACGAGCCGCGAGGAGCACTAACCTCCAGGCGACTGCCCGCCCGGGCGCTCTGGTGAAGAAAGCCGCTTGCGAGGCCACCCTCGTTCTTGACACCAATCCTATAGTTGGGGCTCCCCGGCGGACCGCTCAGCGAATAGCTGCGAGTGACGGCGGGACCATCCGGTCCAGGCCTCGCGCGGACCACGATATATTGGCCCGGTAGTGCCGGAGGCAGCGGCGCCCCGTCTTCCGCGGCGAACTCGAACGATCGGACGTCCGCGCTCTCCTCGCGCGAAGCCACGATCACAAGCGGGCGAAAGCCGCGCCACGCAAGCGGCGCCGACGCGCCGGGCCCAAGGCCGGCGTTGCCGCTCGTGCCTCCCGTTACAACAGCAGCCAGCAGCCGATGCATCGAGCGTTGCCAGCCCGGGCTCAGCGCCGGAATTCGGACCGCGCGGCGTAAGACTTCGACCGGGTGCTCCGCCGAATAAAGCAGGGCATCAATCTCGCTAATCGTCATCCGCTCGGGACCGTCAGCAAGCTTCTCAATGCGATCGCCGGCGCCAATCTCGCCTTCCTGGATGACGCGCAAATAGAAGCCGGGCCGGTGGTGCGCAACCAGCAGCGCTGCCATCTGCGGGTGTTCCAGCCTGATCCCGACCCTGTAACAGGTGTCCCGCGGCTGGCTGACTTCGACGACGGCTCCGCCAATCCTGAAGCGATCGCCGATGCAGACCTCGTCATCGCCCAGTCCCTCGACCGTAAGATTCTCGCCGAAGATCCCCGTCGCCAAATCCGATCGCCCAAGATAGCTCGCCCAGGTACCTGGTAGGATTTTAGCTGGTAGACCATGATGGCACGTTGCTCGCCGCCGTGGCCGGCGAGGTCCCCTTGGCCGTCGCCGTCGAGATTGAGTCGGCGCGCGAGAACCCGCCCGGTCACCGGCTTCTTCCAGATCGCCGTCCGGACTATTCTGCCTTGCCATTCGACGTCTTGCGGAAGTCCCACATTGACCGAAACGACCACACCCATCATGGAACCTCCGGTGGCGCATCTGGCCCGTCGTATTCATCCCATACCAGAGATCCGTTAGCCGATGTAGAGTTCCACCCCGCGTCGATTACGCTATTGTACGCCACCCACTTGATAAATTCGGAACGCCGTTGGGGTCAGAACACGGAAATTGTCAGCGACCTCATGCAGGAGTCGCGCCCATCATCCGACACCTCCGCATGCAAGCAGGTCGCATCGCGGAAGGTGCTGTAGCACTCGTCGTAGGTGCGGTGCACAGTGCGGGCGGCCATCAATGAACAGCGGGAGCAGCAACATGGACGAGAATGTGATTAGAGAGGCACTCAATCGTCACTGGGCCGCCTCCGACGCAAATGACTTCGAGGTTGAGCATGACATTTACCGAGACGACGCCGTGCTCGAGTACCCGCAATCGGGAGAGCGCATCCGAACCCGGCACAACATTCAGGCCTCTCGCGTCGCGCAGCCGAACGCCAAGCGCTTCACGGTCCACCGCATCGTCGGTGCGGGCGACCTCTGGGTCACGGAATTTATCCTGACCTATGACGGCCGCCCGTCCTATACGGTCAGCATCATGGAATTCCAGGATGGTAAGGTGGCCCACGAGACCCAGTACTTTGGCGACCCGTTCGAGCCGGGACCGTCGCGCGCGCATTTGGTTGAACGCATGCGTTGAAAATCGCCGCTACGGTAGCGCCGCCGCCGCGCCTGCTGGAGCGGGCAGAACTGCCCGTCGATACCACGCAGCTCGCTCGCTTTCTCATTGGCAAAATGCTGGTGCGGACGCTCACTGAAGGCGTGGCGGGTGGCCGCATCGTCGAGACCGAGGCATATGACATCGGCGACCCCGCGGGTCACGCCTATCGCGGCAAGACCCCGCGCAATCAGGTGCTTTTCCTCGAGCGCGGGCACGCATACGTCTACCTCGCCTATGGCCTCTCGTTCATGCTGAACGTCTCCAGCGAGACCGCCGGCGTGGGCGCCGGCGTCTTGATCAGGGCGATCGAGCCAACCGACGGCATCAGCATTATGCAGCGAAATCGCGGTATCGAGCGCGTGCGAGACCTGGCGCGAGGCCCGGGACGGCTGTGCGTGGCATTGGAGATCGATCGCCGCCTGGATGGGATCGACCTCTGTCAATCCGGCCCGCTGTGGCTCGGATCTGATGATCAGGCGCCTGACGAAATCGGGCAGAGCAAACGGATCGGCATTACCCGCGCAGCCGACAGTCCGCTGCGGTTCTACCTTCGGGGCAACGGGTTCGTCAGCGGTCCGCGTGCCCTCAATGGATGATGGAAGGAACTCGACGGGCCGCGACGCAACCGAAGGAAGCAAGCACGAGCTCGATGTTCCGACAATCCCGCCAGGAGAGCTGCAATATCTCCAGGACCAGAACCATCAGACACAGGAAAATCTCAAGATGCAATCACATACCGACTTGAGTAGCCTTTTTGATACTTACAAATCGTCAGTGCTCAACAAAGATGGTGATGCCCTCATGTCCATCTACGGACATGACTTCGTCGCTTTTGATATGTGGGGCGCTTGGTGCCTTGTCGGAGATGGACCTTGGCGTGAAGTGATCCAAAAATGGCTGGGATCACTGGGATCAGGGACAGTGGTGATAGAGTTTGACGACATCAACATCATCCCTGGCGACGATGTATCTGCGGCCCATGCGACGGTAACTTACAGGGGTCTGTCAGACACGGGCGAGATACTGCGGTCGATGCAGAATCGCCTGACGTGGATCGCAAAACGGACGGATGGCATTTGGAAGATTGTCCATCAGCATACCTCTGCGCCGATCGATCCCGGCACGATGATAGCCAGGCTCCATCGCTAACTGCTGATAGGGTGTCGGAACCTCAGCGGGGTGGGAACTCCTCGAATTGCGGTACGTCGTCTGTGATCGCGTGCCAGTTTGCCTTTGACCCCACAAAGATATGGGCAGACGCTCGAATGGTGGGGTCATCAACCAGCGTTCCCATGGCAATGTGCACATAGGCGCCCTCACGCACGACCGAGTAGAGCAGTGAGCCGCAGGTCCCGCAGTGCACGTCGTGCGAACGCTCTTCATCGCCGAAAATCATCAAGCGTTCATTCCCGGCGACGAGCTTCAGGCGATCCCGTTGGATACCCGCAAAGGGCTTGAAGGCTGCTCCCGTGGCACGGCGACAGTTCGAGCAATGGCAATTCATTGCATAAGAGAACGCATCGTCAACCTCATAGGCCGTGGCGCCGCATAAGCACTTCCCGGTCAACCTACGTGCCGCTGCGCTGACTTCTGCCGCCATTGCCGGATTGCTCCTTTTTCCCCGAACAGCTGCACCCCGGCGCGGCGCCCGAGATGGGTCGGCTCGCTCGTCGGGAGGGCGCCACTTTCGACCGCGACGGCAACAGCTTGGCTCACGGGCGTCGGGCTTGCAACCGGCCTTGGCCCCTTGACGCGCGGAGGTATTATCGATATTTCCAGAATCATGGAGAAATCATCCGCCTTGATCGCCCTGGCCGCGTTGGCACAAGAGTTACGCCTCGATATCTACCGCCTGCTTGTGCAAGCCGGATCGGACGGCATGGCTGTCGGTCAAATCGGCGAGCAACTCGGCCTGCCTTCGGCAACCCTGGCTTTTCATTTGAAGGAGCTGAAGAACGCTGGCCTTGCTGCCTTCACACGCAATGGCCGGTCGCTGATTTACGTCGCCGTCTATCCGACCATGAACGCGCTCCTCGAATATCTCACCGAAAACTGCTGCCAGGGAGTTCCCGCGGCATGCGGCCTCGGCTCAACCGTCTGCCCCCCTGAAATCGCCAGCCTTGGAGTCACTCATGAAGCGCCTGCACGTTCACGTCTCCGTCGATGATCTCGCACAGTCAATCCGGTTCTACAGCACGCTTTTCGCCGCTCAACCGGTCGTCGCAAAGCCGGACTATGCAAAGTGGATGCTCGACGATCCGCGTGTGAATTTCGCGATCTCAACACATAGCTCGGGGACTGGCCTCGATCATCTCGGTATCCAGGTCGAGACGCCAGACGAGCTGCATGAAGTCTACGGACGGCTGAAACAGGCTGACCGGCCCGTGCTCGAAGAAGGTGCGACGACCTGTTGCTACGCGCAGTCGGAAAAGTCGTGGATCACCGACCCGCAAGGGCTTTCTTGGGAGACTTTCCTCACGTCCGGCGAAAGCACGGTTTACGGCGATAGCGTCGATCTCGGCCCGATCCGTACGAAGGCCGAGACCTGCTGCACCCCGGCAACGCCCCAAGGTGTGTCTTTCAATCCAAAGCCGGCGCTCGCGGCCGATGCGCCGTGCTGCGGGCCCAGGCAGGAAGCGGCCGAATGACACGCGCGCCGTTCAACGTCCTCTGCACCGGGAATTGGGGCATGCCTGATCCGAGACGCGCCCAATGAGTGATGCTGCCGTTACCGTGCCGGGCAAAGCGCCCTCGATGGGAACATTCGAGCGTTACCTGACGCTCTGGGTGGCACTCTGCATCATCGTTGGCGTTGCTTTCGGGCAAGCTCTTCCGGGCGTATTCCATGCGCTCGGCACCGCCACGATCGCGGAAATCAATCTGCCGATCGCCGTACTCGTCTGGCTCATGATCATCCCCATGCTGCTGAAAATCGACCTCGCCGCGCTCGGCCAGGTCAAGGAACATTGGCGCGGCATCGCGGCAACCGTCGGCATCAATTGGCTTATCAAACCGTTCTCGATGGCGCTGCTCGGTTGGATCTTTATCGCCCATCTGTTTCGGCCCCTGCTGCCGGCCGGTCAGATTGACGGCTATATCGCCGGCCTGATCCTGCTGGCGGCAGCGCCTTGCACGGCAATGGTGTTTGTCTGGTCAAACCTGGTGGACGGCGAACCGCATTTTACGCTGTCGCAAGTGGCACTTAACGACACGATCATGGTGTTTGCCTTCGCGCCGATCGTAGCGCTGCTGCTTGGCCTGTCTTCGATCACCGTGCCTTGGAACACGCTGATCCTGGCCGTGGTGCTCTACATCATCGTGCCGGTCATCGTGGCGCAGCTCTGGCGGCGCACGCTGATGAACCAGAGCGGGCCGCCCGCCCTTGCGCGCACGTTGCGTAAGCTTGGCCCGCTATCGCTGTCGGCTCTATTGCTCACACTGGTGCTCCTGTTCGGCTTGCAAGGTGAGCAGATTATGCGCCAGCCCGGTGTGATCGTGCTCCTCGCGGTGCCGATCATCATCCAGGTCTATTTCAATGCTGGGTTCGCCTACTGGCTCAACCGAAAGCTGGGTGTCGAGTGGTGTGTGGCTGGGCCTTCGGCCCTGATCGGGGCCAGCAATTTCTTCGAGCTGGCGGTGGCGACCGCGATTGCCTTGTTCGGCTTTCAGTCAGGTGCTGCCCTCTCAACGGTCGTTGGCGTGCTCGTGGAAGTGCCGGTGATGCTCTCCGTCGTTCATATCGTGCGCCGCTCGCGCGGCTGGTATGAGCGCAATTAGATTGGCTGAAGCAAACGTCGCGTCCTCAGAGCACTGCACCCCTGGCGTTTGGCTTGGTGCTCCATTGTTGCTTCGGAAACATTCACGGGCCTGTCGCTCCTGACGTTACTGCTGTTGCGAGCACCAGTTCGATTGCCAGCGGTGCGAGTTTTTGATATTTGCGATTGTGGGCAGAAGACCCGCCAGGGCTGCTCACCTCTGTAACCCCAGTCAATTGCTGCGTTGCAGTACGGGACTTCGAATAGGCGCATCATCGGAAGGGGCACCACGCAATGCGGTCACGCCGTTTGATCATTGTCGCCCTGATCCAAACGACCGGCGCACTGATCACAGCGTCGTGGCTGGTCCGTGGCGCCTGGGCAAAGCCTGCAGAGCAGGCCGTGAGTTTCGTAAGGAACACCGCCGATCAATTGGTAACAATCGCCAACAGCACAGACGCCCCGCAGGAAAAGCACCGCAGGTTGCAGCAAGTGATCGATGCGACCGTGGATATCGACGACATCGCTCGCTTTTGCCTAGGCCGCTTCTGGCGCCTCGCCACATCCGAACAGCAGAAGCAATATCTTGCCCTGTTCGGTGAGTTGCTGCTGACTAAAATAACCGGCCACCTCGGCGAATATCAGGGCGTGCGGGTCAGTATGGGACTGGCACGGGCTGCCGAAGATACCGAAATTGTCATTACCACCATCGAGCGGCCGAACAACCCGACCTATCAGGTGGACTGGGTCGTCAGCACCTCTACGGGTGGTCCGAAAATCGTTGATCTCCTCGCCGGAGGCACCAGTCTCCGCCTGACGCAGAGCAGCGACTTCGCGGCCTATCTCGCGCGCCATCAATACAGCATTCATGAGCTCATCGAGGGGATGCGCCAACTTATCGCTCAGGGCAGTTAGATCGATATCAGCGTGACTCTAATCGCGAAGCGACCTCAGGCTGATGAAATTGCTCGCGATTCCCAGCTAGAGCATTTCCACTCAGAGTGGAAATGCTCTAGCCCATGACTTTCTTACCGGCGATTAAATCGGTCTTGGATTTCTGCATCGCACTTTGATTGCAGCGACACCCTGCCAATGTCACGTTTCGGCGGTCGAAGAAGCAGCCATGAAACGTGCAATTGAGAATGCAGGTTATGAGGACCACAACACGGCGAGCTTCGCCAAACAACGGTAATGGCCACACGGGGCTACACCAATGATTGATGGGAAAATTTGCGCCTATCGAGCCGGTGCGACCTCGCAAAAATTGTCGAGCCGGGGATGTTGAACATTCACACCCTCCCCGGCGACATCCACGGTCTCATTTTCGATTGCGATGGCACTCTGGTCGATACGCCCCCCGTCTACGCGCGGGCCTGGGCGGCGGGCCTTCGCTTGTCGGGCCGAGAAATTACGCCAGAATGGTATTTCGCGCGCGCCGGCATGTCCGAGCACGTGTTGATGGAGCAGTTCGAGACGGAGTTCGGTATCCCGCTGCGGCGGCAGGAGGTTATCCGGATCATGCGGACGGCTTTCATCGAAGAGCTAAGCCGGCTGGAAGAAATCACCGCTATCACGTCCGTCGCCCGTGAAAACCATGGTCGCCTTCCCATGGCTGTTGCCTCCGGCGGATCGCGAGCGATCGTCACGGCGACGCTCGACGTGACCGGCCTGAAACTTCTGTTCAACGCCGTCGTGACGATCGACGATGTCGGCCGCGCCAAGCCGGAGCCTGATTTGTTTCTTGAAGCGGCGCGCCGAATTGGCGTGCCGCCCGAGCATTGCCTTGTTTTCGAAGACGGTCGCGAGGGCCTGGAAGCGGCTCATCGTGCCAGCATGCGCGCGGTAGACGTGCTTGAAGTTCTCCGCCAGGCCTGACGGCTGCCGGCGCGAGAATCTCAAACAATGCGACGGACGCAAACTCACGTCGGCGCATTGCCCGATGAGGCCCAGCTTGCGCTGCATCAATGTTCTCGACAGTGATATATTGCTATTGCGGCCACCACGCTGTGCAGCCCCTGGAGAGGCCCGCCAATGCAAAACTGGATGATCTACGGCGCTAACGGCTATACCGGCGAACTGATAGCCCGCGAAGCCACGGCGCGGGGCCTGCGCCCGATCCTGGCCGGGCGTCGGGCGGAGGCTGTTTTGGCCCTGGCGACCGAACTCGCCCTGCCCCAGCGCGTCTTTCCAGCCGAAGCATCTGATCTGACGGAGGTGTCCCTGGTACTGAACTGCGCCGGACCGTTTTCCGCCACCGCGGCGCCGTTGATGCGTGCCTGTCTGCAGGCGCGCGCGCATTACCTCGACATCACCGGCGAGATCGACGTCTTCGAACACGCGCAAACCCTGTCGAGCGGCGCCCGCGCTGCCGGGGTGGTCGTTTGCCCTGGAGTCGGTTTCGACGTCATCCCCACCGACTGCGTTGCCCGCGCCCTGGCCGAGGCGCTCCCTGACGCCACTCATCTGGCACTCGGATTCGAAACTTTGGGTTCGATGTCCCCCGGCACCGCAAAAACCAGCGTCGAGGGCCTGGCAGCCGGCGGCAAGATCCGTCGCGACGGAAAGATCGTGCCGGAACCGATGGGTTGGCGTACCCGGCTGATCGATTTCGGTCAGGGACCACGCACGGCCATGGCGTTTCCGTGGGGCGACGTCAGCACCGCCTATTACACCACCGGCATCAACAACATCGAAGTCTACGTCGCGGCGCCGCCGGTTTTGCTGTGGGGCGCACGGTTCGGCAATCTGCTGACGCCGTTGCTGAGCCTGGCCGCCGTACAGACCGCCCTGAAGAAACGTGCCGGCGCTATTTCCGGCCCCTCCGCGCAGGTTCGGGCGGCCAGCCCAACCTACGTATGGGGCGAGGCTCGCAATGCCGCCACCGGCGCGACGCGCACCGCGCGCATTCGCACCGCCAACGGTTACGACGTGACCGTGCACGGCGCGCTCGAGGTGGTTCAAACCCTGCTCACTCGTAACGACGGAGACGTTGGCAGCCTGACCCCCGCGCGGCTGTGCGGGGTTGAACTGATCACTAGGCTGCCGGGATCGGGATCGCTCAGTATCACTTAGAGTAATTTCGCGCCCCGCTTCTGTATTTCACGGGTACTGGCTAAAAATGCTCTCTTCATTTCGTTCACGGCACGGAGGCGTGCCGAAACGCCTCCTCTCGCGCTTCGTCAGCCTGCGGGGTCGGCCAAGAAACGCCGGCCCTTGCGTGGGCTGCCCCCATGTCTCCCGTCCCCCTTGATCTGGGCCGCCGCCCGACCGCCTGCCGGACGATAACTTATCATTAACGATTGTGGATTATCGTCCTGGCGATGGCATCCGCATTGTTGCTGGATGCGTTTTAAAAAGGAGATCGCACGTGCCACTACTTGCAGAATATGGTCCCGGCGATTGACCCTCTGCGGGGAATAGCGCGCGACTTTGTCACGGCCAAGGCGCCTGCAGTCGGCTGCCCGACCCGCCGAGCAACCTACGACAGTAAGCGTTGCGCAGTCTGATGCTCGGCACCGCCAGCGCGAAATGGTTGCCAATTTTGGTCTGGATGGCCACGCTGCTGCTCGCAGCCGCGACCTGGGCCGCCGTCATCCAAGTGGCCAATCACGATCGACAGGGAGCATTCGCGGGTGCGAAACGCAATTCCGGCAATTTGACACATATCATTGCCGAGCAGGCGGCCCGGACGATTGCCGATACCGACAGCATCCTCAGCTTCCTGGCCTTCGACATCGGACATCTCAGCGCCAATCGCCCCAGCCTGAAAGACGTGCTGACGAATGCCACCAGCGGATCTGATCTTCTGCTGCAGGTTGCCTATACGGATGCCAAGGGTGATGTCATCGAGACCAGCGTCGGTTCCTCAACCGGCAATGTCAATCTCGCAGACCGCGAACACTTCTTGGTGCATCAGCGAGGCCTGATCAGCGGGCTGTACATCAGCCGGCCGGTCCTGGGGCGCGTATCTGGGAAGTGGTCGATCCAGCTTTCCCGGCGAATTAGCCGACCGGACGGCAGCTTTGACGGCATCATGATAGCATCGATTGATCCATTCTATTTCAGCCACACATTCGACAATCTGGACGTCGGTCGAAACGGATTAGTATCGATACTCAATCGCGACGGATCTTTACTTGCCAGAACCCGACTGAATGATAAGACCATCGGCCGCGACATGTCCAGCACTCTGCCTTACCGTGCAGCTATGGTCGAACCCCAGGGGTTCATGGTATACAAAAGTGCAATCGACGGTATAAAGCGGCTGGTAAGCTACCGGACCATTGCAAATTATCCGCTGATCATAGTTGCCGGCTTCGACGCGGCCGAAGTCTTCGCTGAAAGCAACGCACGACGGAAGATCTTTTTTGTCGGCGCAAGCGCGGCAACAATGATGTTGCTGATTATTGCGGTGCTGGTTGGCTGGTACGCCCACGTACAGCATCAAGCCCGCGCCGGCGCCGAACGTGCCAATCGGATGAAAAGCGAATTTGTAGCCACGATCAGTCACGAGCTTCGTACACCGATGAACGGCGTATTGGGCATGCTGGAACTGCTGGAGAACGACGAGATCACGACCGGTCAGCGGCGGTACGCGGCGACGGCGCGGCGATCAGCCGAAGGTTTATTGGCCTTGCTGGACGACATCCTGGATTTTTCCCGACTGGAAGCCGGCAGGACTGTCATCAACACCGAGGATTGCCGCCCCGCACAAATTTCCAACGAAGTTGCGGACCTGCTGCGGCCGAATGCTGGCCGCAAAGGGCTGGCGCTGTCGGTCGTTATGACGCCTTCGGTGCCCGAAACGGTCGTGACCGATCCGGCGCGCCTGCGCCAAATCATGTTCAATCTGCTCGGCAATGCGATAAAATTCACCTCCTCGGGCTCGGTGAGCCTGCGCGCACAGCGAGGCGCCGACCTTCCTGATGACCGGTTCCTGTTGGAATTTGAGGTCGAGGACACCGGGATCGGCATCCGACCAGAAGTCATTCCCACATTGTTCCATCACTTCACACAGGCTGACAGTTCGATCACTCGTAGTTACGGCGGCAGCGGACTTGGGTTGGCCATTTCTAAACGGCTTTGCGAGCTTATGGGCGGCGGCATCTCGGTCAGCAGCACCCCTGGAAAGGGTAGTCTGTTTCGCTTCACCGTCGCCGCAAGCCAAAGCGATACTCCGCCCTCGGGCAGCCAACCATTGCGCGCGGCCGATGCGGTGTCCGTGCTCCCTCCGTTGCACGTGCTCGTCGCCGACGACAACTCCGTCAATCAGCAGGTGGTCGGCGGCCTGCTCAACCGGGCCGGCCATAGTGTTGTGATCGTCGACGATGGCGGTGCGGCGGTCGCTGCCGTCAGCACCACCCCTCGCCGCTTCGATGTTGTGCTAATGGACGTGCAAATGCCCAGGATGGATGGTCTGACGGCGACCCGGCAGATCAGGGCGTTGCAACCGCCGCTCAACTCGGTACCGATCATCGCATTGACGGCGCACGCCTCCAGCAGTTCGAGCGCAGCTTGCCTGGACGCCGGCATGAACGGATACGCAAAGAAACCGATTCGCTTGCAGCAATTACTGGACGAAATCGCCAGAGTCCTGACGCTAGCACCGGATCGACCTGCCGCTGCGGCCGAAACGGTCTCGCCTGAGGGGTTACTGGACCTTGGACAGATTGCCGAACTCACCGGCTCACTAAGTCCGGAAATCTTGGGACCGGATCGTTGCCTCCTTCTCCGAGGCAGCCGATGCGGAGATCGCCCGCATCATCGATGCAATCGATTTAGACCAAAGCCCAAGGGCTTTTGCGCACACGCTCAAGGGCGTGGCGTGGAACACCGGAGCGCTTCGGCTCGGCAATCTGGCGCGAGAACTCGAAACCGCATCAGCGGCCGACGCAAAGTTGTTGGCGTCGGAACTTCGACCGCTGCGACTGCGCAGCGTCGCGGCGCTGACCGCCGCCACCTTGTCACATGCCGGGAGCTAGTCATGGCGACAGAGGATTACAGCCACCTGAAACTGTTATTTGTTGACGACGCACCACATACGAGACTGCTGCTGCGTGAGATCACCCGCGGCAGTTGCTGGAAGAATGCTGAATTTGTAGACAATGCGTTCGCTGCGTTCGAGATGATCCAGACCAGCCGGCCGGATTTGGTCATCACCGACTGGCAAATGCCAGGTCGAAACGGGCTCGAACTGATCCACGACATTCGCCAACGGCCGGACTCTCCGGATCCGTTGCTTCCAGTCATCCTGCTCACCGCCAGTGGCGACGCGGGCCACGTGATGGCTGCACGCGACGCCGGGGCAACCGGTTTTCTGCTCAAGCCAATCTCCATTGGCCGTATCACGGAAGCGGTCGTCAATGTGGTTACAAGACAGCCGCCCTTTATTATTTCGCCTGGATATAAGGGTCCCGAACGGCGAAGTGCTGAGCGACTTGCCAACGAGGACCGACAACCTCAAGCACCGCGCACCGACGTTATCAAACTGCCTCCGGATTGGCTGTTGCTCGCGAAGGTTCGAGGCGAGCCATTCGCCATTCGGGAAGCCTTGCGGCGTCGTGCCGAAGCGATTGCAATCGTCAGGCAGTTTATCCGCTGAGCGGCCTCCCTCTCAGACCACCCCAGTTTTGATCGTCGTCAGGCGCGAACTCCGACAGACCGGGACTATGCTGTCTTAGTACTTTGTTAACCATGCTTGTGTAAGCCGAGGTCGCAAGCGGACGCGCGCCGGTGACACTCTCGGCTCTGATCGAACAGGTACTCGAGGATCGCGATACGGCAGTTGTGGTCATCGGCAACCCTGGCGATGCCGAGCATGCGATCATCCGGGTCGCAAATGGCGCCTTCGCACACATGATAGACCGGCCGGTCGATGTTTTGCTCGGCTCCCGCCTCGGCACGCTGCGCACCCTGGTCTCCGACGCCGCTGATTGGGCCACGTTTATCGCCGCCGTCAGAAACCTGACACCATTAGATCTTGACTTGAGATTGCAGGTAAATAACCGAGAGACATGGTTCGGTCTCGGCCTCAACTTCAAAATTGAACCGACTCACGGTCAAACTATAGGCATCGTGATCGGCCGCGATATAACCGAAACGCGCCGCCGCAAAATGCTGGAGAACGAAACACAACTGATGCTCGCGTCGGTGTTCCAGCGCATGAGCGTTGCCGTGGCTATCGTTCAGGCCAACGGTGCAGTCTTGATGGCCAACGCGGCATTCCAGGATCTGCTGGGATACCGAGGCGCAGATGTTGTCGGTCTCAATGTTGAAGCCTTGATGCCGCCCGACGATGCGGAGGCCGCGCGCGATGCGTTCTCCCGACAACTACGCGACGGAGTCAACTTTGAGATGCGACTGGAGGCCATCAGGAAAGATGGCGCCCGCCTGCCTGTCACCTGGCATGCGGTGCTGCTGAGGGACTGGAAGGGTCAGCGGCTATATGCCATCACGCTCTTGCCGGACCCGCTGGCCGGTCGGTCGACATCAGAGCCGATCGGTCCTGTCCGCGCCAGTCCTGCCAAAGCCGAGAGTCGCAGCGTCGGTCAGATGCAGGTTATCAGCCTAGCGGCTCTGAAGGCCGGCTTTGGCGAAGCGTGGCCCAAAATTGCCACACGGGCGATGATGATGGCGGAACAGATCGTCAAGCGCCGGCTGGACCCCAAAGATACGTTCGGGCGCGCCGCGGACGAAAGTTTCGTTATCTGGTTCGACAGCCTTGACGCGGCGGGTAATGGTGCCGCTCTCGCGCGCATTGCTCGCGAGATCCGGCTTCGTTTGCTGGATGAGTTCGGCGAAAGCGTGGCCGCCGAACTACATGCGGTCGTGATCAAGGTCGATGTCGGTCCCGGTGACGCGCAGAACCTTTCCGCCCAACCGCTGCCGTCGCCGGCGCTGCTCCGTCGGCTGAATGATGAACGATTAAAGGACATCGCCAGCGCCACGGCCCTTCTTAAGGACCTCCGCAGTGGTGCTGCGGCGGATGAAAGGGTCGTCATCGATCGTGACGGCAACGGGGTTCCGATCACAATGGTCGACTTCTTCCCCACCATGCGCCGGCGTATCACCGCTCTCTCGGCGCCTCTGTCGCGAAATCCCGCGCGTACAGGCCGAGTTCGACTTGCTGCGGCTCGACCTCGGCACCCCAGCGCTGATAAGCCAGCGGAAGGCTGGCAAAGTCCTGCTGCCAATTTTGTGGTCAACCCTGGCCGTTCCCATGTGCCGCCAGTTGCTCGACGGCCATCTGGCCAAAATCCCCGCTCACGGTCGGGCCCGCCTTGTGTTCGCAGTTCTTGATGCGCCGGTGTTCTTCGACGCCGCGCGCTGGACCGATGCGGTAGCGCCCCTGAAACGCCAATTGGTCGACGTTGGGTTGATGCTCATGCCAACAGCCGGCGACGCCGCCGCAAACCAGGAGGCAGCGGTCCGACAGTGGCCGCTTTCCTGGCTGGTCATCGACACCACACTGGACGAGTCGGTCACTCCCTCCAACTACGCCGACTTAGTGTGCACTGCGCAGCGCCGCGCCGTCCAGGGTACTGGTCCGCTCGTCATCGTTGGATGATAGCCAGGACTGGCGAGAACTTGGCGTCACACTGTTCGTAGACATATCGTGATGATCTGCTGGGTCGTCGGCATAGATGGCCGGCCACGGACCGAGCTTGGAAAAGTGGCCCCTCTTTCACCAATTATTAACCCATCCGATCTAGTCTGCTTCCTGCCCGCTGGCGAGGGAAACACGCCAAGCGAAGACCGAACCGACGCAAACAGGGAAACAAACGGCGAATGTGCCATTTCCTGATCGCCGAGCCCGATGAGACGAGGCTGAAGACTTTGTCTGATGCACTCAATTGCGTCGATACCGGCATCATCCTGCTCAATCGAGACATGCGTGTCCGCTTTACCAACAATCGTGTCCAGGAATTGTTTGACTTGCCGCCGGCGATTCTCGCAACCGGGCCGCATTACCGGGAGTTGGTCGCGTTTGCCGCCGTCAATGGCAGGTTCGCGGTGCCAGCCGACCAATTGGAGGACTACATTGCCCAACGGGTGGACGCGGTGCAGGCTGGTTCCGTCCCGCCGACCCGGATCGATCTGACAAATGACATGCGCGTCCTGTTCAGTTGCAAAACGTGCTCGGATGGAGGCCGGGTGCTGACCTATGCCGACATTTCGCAGGAATTGTATCGCGAGGCTCGGGACGCCACCGAGCGTATCAGTGCCGAGCTGCGCTTCAGGAAGGAGGTCCTGGAAGATCAAGGTGCCTACCTGGCCAGCTTGGCCGAAGCAGCCGATGACAGCACCCGAAAAGCCGAGATGGCCCGTTTGGAACTCGAAAACGAGATTGTCGAGCGCCGCCGCCTGGAGATGGACTTGCGCAGGCTGGCGAGCACGGACGGCTTGACCGGCATTTTGAACCGCTCCGCGTTCCTGGCAGCCGGCCAGCGCGAAATGGACTGGGTCCGCCCGATCGACCAGGTGCTGTTCCTTTTGATGGTCGACGTTGACCACTTCAAGGCCATCAACGACCGATACGGCCACGCCGGTGGTGATCTGGCCTTGCAGCACCTGGTCGCCACGCTCCGTTCGGGGTTGCGAGAGAGTGACCTGCTCGGGCGATTGGGTGGCGAGGAGTTCGCCATCGTCCTGCACACCGGTTCGCCTGAAATCGCTGAGGGTATCGCCGAGCGGCTGAGAAGCCGGGTAGAGGCAGAACGACTGACGTTCAATGATCGGGTGATACAGATGACAATCAGTGTGGGTTTTGCCGTTCGGCAGCCAGCAGACCACAGTATAGATCAGCTTATAGCAAGAGCCGATGCGGCACTATATGAAGCAAAACATTCGGGCCGGAACCGGGTGATAAAGGATCGGACCTCGGTCGCGACCTGACCATACTTCCCGCGCCAGGAGCGACCATGCAGGCATCAGCGATTTCACGTCGCCGCGATGGATTGCGAAAACTCTGGTCGCCTTACAAAAAGGCAAGAATTGCCACTTTGCTGCCACGAGTTCATCTGCATGATCCACCTTGAAGGAAAGTACAGGTCCAATGGCACGCATGGGTCGCAGAATGCACCCCGGACGGGTGTTGCGTGAAGAATACATGGAGCCGATGCGGCTCGATGCGGCCGCGCTCGCCCATGCGCTGGGTGTGCCGCCGTGCCAGATCGCACCGGTGATCGACGACCAGGGCCCCGTGACATCGGATCTGGCGCTGCGGTTGGCCCGATGCTTTCGAACAAGCCCCCAGTTCTGGCTGGGTCTCCAAACATCATATGATCTCGCGATGGCCCAGGCGGAGTTCGGCGCCGAGATCGAGGCGAGCGTCCACCCCCTCGCCGCGTAAAGGTCAGAGGGGCGCAACCTTCGGCATCAACCAGAGCAATATCAGCGTGACTCGAAGCGCACAGCGCCTTCAGACTGAAGAAAGTGCTCGCGAGTCAAAGGTTAGCCGCTTTCGGCCGCAAGTCATTCATTCGCAATGATAAATTCACATCAGCTCCCAGTCGGCCCGGACATGCTCTATCCTGCCGAAGGGAGGATGCTGAACGATGTCCGAAAAGGCGGTCACTGGGCAATGTCTGTGCGGGGCAGTTCGCCTTGAGATCGATTTCCCCGCGCGCTGGGCGTGGCATGATCACTCCCATGCCAGTCGGGTCGCGCACGGTGCTGCCTACGCCACTTACGTCGGCTGCTGGCGTAAGCGGTTTCGTGTCACCGACGGCGAGGAAGACATCACGCGCTACGAAGCCGAAAGCGACGGCACCGTCCGCAGCTTCTGCAGTCGCTGCGGCACGCCTATCACCTACGAACCCATCCGTTCACCTCATATGGTCAACATTCCCCGCGCTCTGTTCTCCAGCCGCACCGGGCGTCAGCCGCTTTATCACTCGGCTTATTCGGAATTGCGGGACTGGGCGTACACCGGCATCCCCCTCGTCCCGTTGAAGGGCTTTCCCGGCATCTTTTGGGAGCGCCCCAAAAGGCGGAAGCCGTCCGCCAAGGAGCGCACGTATGGCCGGCCGTAATTACGTGACCACCGACAGGAAGCGTTCGTTGAGTTGCTTCTCGTAGTAAAAGATGCTCTTGCCCATCTCGCGTTCGTCCCAGACCCGTGTAGGATCGGTCGGATAGTAAGTATAGCCCCCGGCGAAGACCTCGTTGCGGTTTCCTGATGGATCGAAGAAATAGATCGTGGTCCCGCGGGTAATGCCGTGGCGCGTCGGTCCGACGTCGAGCGAAATATTGTAACGTGAAATCAGGTCGGCCGCATGGCCCACGGAGTTCCAGTCTTCCAGGAAGAACGACACGTGATGGAACCTGCCAGGTTCGGCGTGTTTGACGAACGCGATGTCATGAGCCTTGGCGCCGCAGGTCAGCCAGGTTGCCAGCAACCCGTCGGGCAGCACCAGTTTTTCCGAGCAACGGAAATCCAGGGCGGTCTCAAAGAAGTCCTGCACTTCCTCGATTTTCGGGCCATAGAACAGCGCATGATCGAAACGGATCGGCCGCATCCCCCTCGGCTCCTCATCCCAGATGTCAGGATTGGTCGTCGGTGGATGCTTGGCAGCCATCGCGATATCGTAAAAGAGCTCGATCCGATGGCCAGACGGCAAAATCGTCCCGATCCGAGGCCCTACAGCCGGCTGTTCGCCGGCGGCGACGTGGTAAACCTCGTACCCGTAGTCGGCGATGCGCTGCGCAAAGATTTTGAGGTCCGCGCCATGGGCGACGCGGAACGCCATGTAATCACAGCCTGCCTCGTCGGTCTCGCGCAGGACAACGCTGTGATGGTCGAATTCGTCGTAGGCCTTCAGATAGACCCGCCCGTCAGCCTCTTCGCTCACGAAATCCAGGCCGACGCGCTCGATGTAATGCTTCTTGGCCGCCGCCATATCCATAACGCGGATCTGGATAAGGCCGGGGCGTAGGACGCCGGTAAGAGCCATTGTTTCCTCCAGTTTACTTTGGTTCGGAATGCTGGGTGTGGCTCGCGGTCACGCAAGGGTTGCGCGGCGCGGCCGCGATGATCAGGTCACTTGCCGGATAGATGCGACACGCCAAGGCGTAGCCCGCGGCACGTTCGTCGGCATTGACATGGCGCAAACTCATTTTCTCGGCGCGCACCTGCCCATCGAGCACCCGCACACGACAGACGCCGCAGCCGCCGCTGCGGCAGCCCACCTGCACGGGAATCGACCGGCTATGACGCTCAAAAGCCGTCAGCACACTTTGCCCCGGCGTGGCGTCCACCTCGAGAGAGCCGTCGGCGAGGCGGATGCGATGGAAAGGGCCAGAGGGGACGGAATGGGTCATGCCTTCAGCTCGCGCCGAGCATAGGATTGCCCGGCCGCTCCGTCCCCGTCAGCGATGTCGCCCACGGCGTCACGCTCATTCCCCTAATCTCATTACCCCACGGGCGCCTCGTCCACGCCGAGGTTGTTTGTTCGTATCTACGTCGCCATCTTCATCATTGGCGTTGGGATCGCTGCCCGGCGCGTTTATGCTTATCAGCCTTAGTCCACACACCCTACAAGGGCAACCCATGTCAGATCTCGGGCAAGCCCGGCATTCCACGCTTCTCGACGCGGCTTGGCAGACCATGTTTCGCCTCGGTTTTCCGGTCGCCCGCATGTGGTGGCGATTGCGGCGTCAACCACATGAGGGGGCGCTTGTGGCGGTCTACGTCGATCAGGCGCTTCTGTTGGTCCGCTCATCATACAAGGCCGCGTGGACCTTTCCGGGCGGCGGGGTCGAGCGCGGTGAGACGCCTGAGGCAGCTGCACGCCGCGAGTTGACCGAAGAGATCGGCCTCGCGCCTCGCGATCTGTTCCCGGCGGGGTCTGCCTGCGGCCACTGGGATGGGAGAAGAGACAAAGTGCATTTCTTTGAACTACGGCTGGATCGAATGCCTCAACTGCGGCTCGACAATCGCGAGATCATCGACGCTCGGCTGGTTTCGCCGAACGATCTACCGGATATGGCACTGACCGGGCCGGTCGTTGCCTATCTGGAAGGGCCGCGCCTGGGGGCCACACCAGGCTGAGAGCGGCGTCGCTGGCGCTGCCGTTTGCCGGTCCACACACGATGCACCCGCCGGACAATCTCAGCCCGCGCAATCGGGCAAAGAAGGGCGGGTCGCTCGTTTCATCCGGCACCAGTCGGACGACGCCGCAACAAATAGCGCTGACGGCCGTCCAGCACCAATTCTCGCCGCTGGTTGTGGATCGTGCTTTTGAAGCCGACCACTCCAGTGGTCCGGTTGCCGGTCAGTTCATCGATTTCGAGCACGGGATACACCGTGTCGCCCGCGAAAACCGGTTTCAGGAAGCGGCTGGACTGCTCGACAAAACCGACCAGCGAGTCCTCGGTCATGTAGGGGAACAGGCCGGCACCGGGCGCGGTCTGCACCAATGATTGAAGCCCGTGCGCCAACAGGCCGGGCATGCCGCGGGCCTTGCAAAACTCCACATCGTAGTGGATCGGATGATTGTCGCCGCTGGCCGCCTGGAAAGCCAGGAAGATGGCTTCAGTCATGGTCCGGCTGGGCAGCACGAAACGCTCGCCCATGTGAAAATCCTCGAACCAGCGCTGTTCTGGGATCATGCGGTGCTGGGCAGGATCGAACTCGGTCATATCGCCCCCGCCGCCCGCATCGCGGCGATCCGTTGCGCGGAAAAGCCGATCTCGCCCAGCACCTCATCAGTGTGCTGGCCGACCGAGGGCACGTCGCCGATCGCCGCCTCTTCGTCGGTGAAGATGAAAGGCGGCAACAGCGCGCGAACCGGCCCACGCTCCGTCTGCACCGTGCGCCATTTATCCCGAGCCTCGAACTGCACGTGGTTCCAGACGTCGATCGGCTCGTTCAGCCGCCCGTTGGCGATACCCGCCTCATCGAGCAGCACCGCGACCTCCTCCGAGGTCTTGTCGCTGAAGAAATCCTCAATCGTGGCCGTAAGCGCCTCCCGGTTGGCGCGCCGCTGTGCCATCGTGGCGAAGCGCGGATCGGTCTGGATCGCGGAGCTGCCGAGCACCTTTTGGCAGAATGTGGCCCATTCCCGCTCATTCTGCAGGCCGAGGATCACCTGGCCGTCCTTGGTCTTGTGCGCGCCGTATGGGGCGATGGCCGGGTGGCTCGTTGGCAGGCGAGGCGGCGGCGATCCGGTATAGGCTTGGCGCAGCATCGGGTACGTCATCCACTCGCCCAGCGCATCGAGCATGGCGATTTTGACATTGGCCCCCTCCCCTGTCCGGCTACGTCGCAGCAGCGCGGACAGGACGCCGGTCAGCGCATACATCCCGGTCGCAATGTCGGCGATCGAAATGCCGACGCGGGACGCCTCGGTCGGGCGTTCCGGTGACGCTGATGACGCCCGAATTCGGCCTGGATCAGCAGATCGTAGGCCTTCTTCTGCACGAACGGACCGCTCTCGCCATAGCCGGAGATGTCGCACACGACCAGTTTGGGGTTAAGGGGCTTCAGCGCCTCATGGGTCAGGCCGAGCCTCGCCGCGGCGCCGGGCGCGAGGTTCTGGACCAGCACGTCGGCGCCGGAGATCAGCGCGTCCAGGGCGGCGCGGGCGTCCGGAGTTCTTCACGTCCAAAGTGACGCTGCGCTTACCACGGTTCAACCAGATGAAGTGGCTGCAGACGCCATTCACATAGTCGTCGTACGCCCGTGCGAAGTCGCCGTCGCCCGGTCGCTCTATCTTGATAACATCGGCGCCGAGGTCGGCCAGGTGCCGGGTGCATAGAGGGGCCGCGACGGCGTGCTCCAGCGCGATCACGCGCATGCCTTCCATTGGTCGCATCCGCCCGCTTCCTCTCCCGGTTGCTGTAGGACCCGAAGAAAGCGCTGGGGACCGCCTCTGTCAAAGCGAGACCTGGCGGATAATAACAGCCGAGGCGATCAAGGCGCCCGCGGCCAGCACGAAGGCAGTCCGAACCCGCCGGTCACGCCGAACAAATACCCGCCATGCTCGGCCCCACGATCTGCCCGAGCCCAAATGCAGCCGTCATCCGGGCCAGGACGGGCCTCGGATTGGCGGGCGCGAACTGGCGCGCTCCGGCCACACCGAGAGCGGTCAGCCCCATGAAGGTGCCACCGACCAACGCCGCCGCGAACAGCACCCCTGGTACCGTCGGCCACAGCACGCTGGCGGCCACGCCGATGGCCTCGACCACGCAGGCTATGCTGAAGGACCGCGGAGACTCCCAGGCGGGAAGCCGCTCACCCCCAGAGGGCAACCGAGGGCACCGCCGTCAGACCTGCCACCAGCCACACCAGCGGCTCGGCGGTCCGGATGAGTGGCGAGCCGCGCACGATCGCAACGAGAAAGGTCGCAGTCACTATATAGCCGAAACCAAACAGGCCGTATGCGCAAATGAACGCGCCGAGGCCGCGCCGCTGTTGCAGTAGCACAGCATCTGCTGTTCCAACGGGTCGCAGATCCTCCTTCGGTGGCGGCATGAGCCAGGCGACCGCCGCCAGGGCGCCCAACGCCGTAGCCCCAACCGCATACCATAATACACGCCACCCGCAGCCCGCTGCCAGCAACCCTGATACGATCAGCGCGGAGGCGGCCATCCCTGTCTCGACACCCGCGAAATGCACTTGTGCCAGATGGGAGCGCCGCACCGCCGCTAACCGATCAAGCACCAGAGCCGAGGCCAGCACCAGAACAAACGCACTGGCCGCCCTCCGAAAAAACGCAGAGCCAGGAAGGCGGGCATAGAGGAGACCATACCCATCGTCCCGGTGGTCACGGCGCTGACGCCAAGCGACCCTAGCAGCCAGAAGCGGCGGGACCCGGGCAGGCGCGGCGTTGCCACCAGTAGGGCACCGATCAGGTAGCCGAGAAGATTTGTTGATGCGATCAGCCCGGCCTGCGACTTTGACAAGTGCAACGTCTCGGCCATGACCGGAAGGATCGGAGTATAGACGAAACGGCCAATGCCAAGGGCCGCCGCCAATGCGACAAGGCCCGCAATGGCGACCGCAACAGGGCTTTCGGACCGATTGGAAACAAACATGGGGCACCGCACCAGGACAGGTGGACCCTAACGGCAGCAAGCCATCACTAAAACCAGGAATAAATGATATAATCTATCTGTTCGACAGATTACTCTGCGGCCCGCGCGGTCGCCCAGACTGGCCGTGCAGCCGCGAGAAACGCCGTAAGCGCACTCGAAACATAGCCGTCGCGCCGCCGGGTGAAAACCGTATCCACGGTGGCGTCCTCCGGCGGAAGGACATGAACGCCCACCTGGCCAGCCCGTCGGGCGTTCTCGACCAAGCCTCGAGGCAGCAGTGTTACGCCAAGCCCTGCCCCCGTGCAGGCAAGAATGGCTTCAAGCGTGCCGAATTCGAGGATTCGCACGCCCACCGCTCCACGACGCGCCAGCAGCGCCTCCAGCCGCTGGCGGTAGGAGCATCCCGAGCGCAGAACAACGATCCGGAAGTCGCCCCTGCGGATAACGGCCTCGAAACTCGCCGCGCTCGGCGCGGTCAGAGCGACCAGTTCCTCTCGGAACATCGTCTCGGCGATCAGATCGGGATGATCGACCGGTCCGCAGACGAAGGCGCCCTCAACCCGATGGCCGAGCACGTCCTCAATGAGTTCACCAGTGGTGCCGGTACGCAATGACAGGTCGACATCCGGGTACGCGGCGGCATAGTCCGCAAGCAGCGGTGCCAGATGCATGGCCGCAGTGGTTTCCAAAGATCCCACCACGAGCGGACCGGCCGGCACCCCATCATCCCGCGCGGCTTTGCGGGCATCGTTCAGCACCTGCCGGATCGTCAGGGCATACGGTAGCAGACGATGTGCCGCGGCGGTCGGCGATACGCCGCGCGCATGGCGCTCGAACAGCGCCGTGCCCAATTCGAGTTCCAGCGCCCGGATCCGCCCCGTCACGTTGGACTGGACGGTGTTCAGTTCCAGCGCGGCACGGTTCATGCTGCCCAGGCGCGCCACGGCCTCGAACACCTTCAGATCACCTGCATCCATGTCCAGGCCTCCTTCGACGGCGGACTTGATACCTTTGACACAGCCGGGTCGGCATCCAAAATCGGAACCGTTCCCCGCCATCACGACGGCGCAACCTGCGATTTTGACAGCAACCGTGGCACCAGCCAAAATTCCGGCCGGAGGCGACGCCATGAACAACATAGATCGGGTGTGGATAGATCGGGTGTGGCCGAGCGATGCCGCCGGAAAGATACCTTACTGGGTGTATTCGGACCCTGAGGTCTATGCGGCCGAGTTGGAGCGCATCTGGTATGGCCCGCACTGGCTGTTCTGCGCCCTGGAAGCTGAAGTTCCCGAGGTTGGGGACTTCAAGACCACCACCCTCGGTGAGCGTCCCGTCATCGTTGTTCGCAGCGCTCCGGACGAGGTCAGCGTGCTGGAAAACCGTTGTGCGCATCGCGGGGTCAAGTTCTGCCAGGCGCGCAAGGGGCGCGTAAAGGATCTGCTGTGCCCCTATCATCAGTGGAACTACAATCTGCGCGGTGACCTGCAGGGTGCCGCCTTCCGTCGAGGGGTACGCGGCCAGGGCGGCATGCCGGATGACTTTGATCCGAAGAACATCAGCCTGCGAAAGTTGCGGGTGGAGGTCGTCAACGGCCTGGTCTGGGCCACATTCTCCGACGATACGCCACCGTTTCGAGACTATCTCGGCGAACGGTTCTGGCAGCACTACACACGTGTCTACGACGGACGGAAACTGCAAGTGCTCGGCTACAATCGGCAGCACATCCCGGGCAATTGGAAGCTGATGCAGGAGAATATCAAGGACCCGTACCACGCGTCCCTGCTGCACGTTTTCTTTGTAACCTTCGGGCTGTTTCGTGCCGACCAGAAATCGGCAACGGAGGTCGACCCCACGGGGCGCCACGGGATCCTGATCAGCCGCGCTGGCCGGCAGGAAATCAACGACGTCACCTCCGGTATGCGCACGTTCCGAAGCGATATCACACTCGCCGATCCGCGGATTATGGATGTGGTGAAGGAGTTTCCCGGCGACGACACGGTCGGGATGATCACAGTATTCCCTAGCGTAGTGCTGCAGCAGAACCAGAACTCGCTCAGTATTCGTCATATCGTGCCGACGGGTCCGGGCGGGTTCGACTTCCACTGGACCCACTTTGGTTATGCCGACGACACGGCGGAGATGCGGCTGCGGCGGACACGTCAGGCCAATCTGTTTGGGCCGGCGGGCTTCGTGTCCTCCGACGACGGCGAGATCATCGAGATGAGCCAGCAAGGTTTCACCCATTACCCCAATGAGGACGCGCTGGTCATCATGGGCGGACGCGGAATCGAAAGCGTTGATCATATGGTGACCGAGGTTGGCATTCGCGGCATGTATCATTACTGGCGTGAGGCCATGGGGCTGTGATCGACCGTGACGCCCTGCGCGACTTCTACGACGAATACTATACCGTGCTGGATGATCTGCGGCTGGACGAATGGCCGGCATTGTTCACCGAGGATTGTATCTACCGCGTCATCCCCCGTGAGAATTATGAGGCCGGCTACACGCTCTCCACGATTTACGCGGAAAGCCGGGGGATGCTGGTGGATCGGGTGATGGGCATGACCCGGACACAGATGTTCGCCCCGCGTTACTATCGGCGGTTTCCCAGTCCGTTGCGGATTGTCTCGCGCGACGGGGACAATGTGCGGACGCGGCACAATCTGCTGGTGGTGCAGACGCTGATCGACAAAAAGAGCGAGATCGTGCTCTCGGCGGTCTGCCACGACGTGCTTGTGCCCGATGGCGAACGCAACCGATTGCGTGAGCGAATCGTGGTGTTCGATTCCGAAATGATACCCAATAGCCTCATCTATCCGGCGTAAAGGGAATCCCGTGTCAGCAGCTCTGAGCAACGATGCCGCCACGCAGTTGAAGGCGCTCTACGCGGAGATGCAGCCGCGCAGTCTGTATCCCCTGTGGGAAGTTATGGCTGCTCTGGTAACGCCGACGCCGCGTTCTCCGGCGCAGACACATCGCTGGTCCTATGCGGATGCTCGTAGTTATCTGCTGCGCGCCGGAGACCTGATCAGCGCGGAACAGGCGGAACGACGGGTCCTGATCATGGAGAACCCGGGGCTGCCCGGATCGTCCTCCGTCACATCCAGTCTTTATGCCGGGTTGCAGTTGATCCTGCCCGGCGAAATCGCCCCCTGCCACCGCCACGCCCAAAGCGCGCTTCGCTTCGTCATGGAGGGCGATGGCGCTTTCACAGCCGTAGACGGCGAAAAAGCGGTGATGCGCCCGTTCGATCTGGTGCTGACTCCGGGGTGGCAATGGCACGATCATGGCAACACCTCGTCCCAGCCGATGATCTGGCTGGACGGATTGGATATCGCGACCGTGCTGCTGTTCGACGCCAGCTTCGTGGAACATCTTCCGGCCTCGGCCCATCCGGAAACCGTGCCACCGGGCGACACCTCGCTCCGCTACGGGCGGAACATGCGTCCGATGCGCGGAACCGCGGCCGATCGCCGGCCCACCCGCCAGCCCTTGTTTCACTATCCGTATGCCGAGTGGCGGGAAAGTCTGCACGGCCTGGCGCGCTCCGGCGATCCGGACCCGCATCTTGGTCACGCGCTGGAGTTCACCAATCCGGCCGACGGCGGCGCGGTGATGCCGACGATTTCCGCTCATGTACGGCTGCTGCCGGCCGGGTTCACGTCGCGGCCCCGAGCGTCGACGGATGGCACGATCTTCGTCGTCGTGGAGGGCAGCGGCACCGCGCGTATCGATGACACGGACATTCCGCTGGAGACGCGAGATACCGTGGTGGTCCCGTCGTGGCGGGAGGTCGTTTGGCGCGCGAATACGGATCTGGTGCTGTTTGGGTATTCGGACCGCACGGCGCAGGAAAAACTTGGGCTGTTCCGAGAACGCCTCGGGTAGTTCCGCAGCTGCAAGAGGAAACATTGAACCCTGCAAGTAACGATGTGACCGGCTGATTGCCCCCAGGCGGCAAATCGCAACAGGCTCAGAGACCGAAGGCGGCACGAATTGTCCTGGCGTTCTCCACAGGTGTCGTCGTGTCGGTATCGATCATCAGGTCGTAGGTCACACCCTGATGAACGCGATCGAATTGCCAACGAGCGAGCCCTATTTCTCGGTCTCCACGTTCCCGTTCTCTGGCCTCGAGCACGTCCAGAGGGGCAAACAGACCCACAAAGCGAACGTCGAAGTCTGACAACAGGTCACGATACTCCTGCGCCTTGTCCAGCCCGATCATCACTTCATCGACGATGAGGTTATTCCCCGCGGCGGCCATGGCCGCTATGGCGCGACGCATGCCTTGCATGGCCCGTTCAAGGACCGGACCCGTCCTGATGATGATGGACGGCGGTCCTTGATCTTTGATCTTCTCGAAGATCAATCCATCGGGATGGCCGAACATCGCCGCTGGCAACATGTCGAGGAAGGCGTCCATCGCGACGTGCAGGAAGGGCGCCGCGGTGATGGCTTGAAGCGCCCGCGCCGTCGCGCTTTTGCCCACACTGCCGACGCCATTCAAGATGATAACCGGCGGTCGCGACGGGGGCGCAGCAACGTCCGTCATGGCACGGCTTGTCCGGTCAGCTTCTCCGACAGAGCCCAGAGGCGGCTGGCGGCGCCAGGGTCAGCGGCCTGGGGGAAGATCTTTGACACGCCAGGGGCGCCGCGGGTTTCACCCCAGCCAGTTGGGCCGTAATAGGCGCCGCCTAGAGCGTCCGGTGCCATTGCGGCGAACAGCACCGGCAACGCGGCGTCTTTCGCCGGTTGGGCGACCAAGTTGAAGGCGGTTTCGGCCACTATTGCTTTGAGGTTGGGACCGCCGCTGCCAATGCCGTTGCCGATGATATCGGTTCTGGCCCAGCCTGGATGGGCGGCGATGCCGCGCAGGTTCCAGCCGTTTTTCTCCGCTCGGCGCTGCAGTTCGATCGCGAAGATCAGCATAGCAAGCTTGCTACGGCCGTAGGCGCCCATGGGGCTATAGGACTTGCTGGACTGAAAGTCGTCGAGGTCGAGCGTGGCCCGGCGGTGGGCAAGGCTGGCGATGTTGACCACCCGCCCACCCGTAGGGGGCGCCCGAATTGCGTCGAGCAGCCGGAGGGTCAGGGCGAAATGGGCCAGGTAGTTGACACCGATCTGCCGTTCAAAGCCGTCCTCTGTCTGTTCGCGATTGGGCAGGGCCATGACGGCGGCGTTGTTGATCAGGATGTCGACAGCGCCTTCCTGAGCGGCGGCGAAACGAGCGACCGAGGCGAGACTGTTGAGGTCGAGCAGTTCGAAGCGGACTTTGGCCGCCGGGATTTCCCGCTGGATGCGGGTGACGGCCCTCGCACCCTTGTCAGGGTTGCGGCCGGCCAGAACGGTGGTCGCGCCGTAGCGTGCAAGTCCGAGCGCTGTTTCATAGCCCAGGCCGCCGGTGGCGCCCGTGACGATCGCGACCTTGCCGTCGAGCCGTGGAGCGCCGGCCGGGGTCCAGCCGCCTTTTACTGAGGAAGTAGACATCATCCTGGTCCTGTTACTTGGATTGAATGTTCCATACGCTCGCGGAGCGGCGTTGACACGACAGATGTCAGGCCGCTCGCGAACCGGTGGACCTGTTTGCCGAGCCGCCTCACTGGCGCGATCGCGAACAAGACCCTAAGCTCTCGCCTGCAACGGCAGAGTCCGGGAGGAACATAATGGCGCCTGCTTTCGAGAACGCTGTCATGCGTAAGGTCGCATGGCATCTGATACCCTTTCTGAGCATTGGCTACATGATCAACGCGCTCGACCGTTTCAACGTGTCGATGGCCGCGCTGACCATGAACACCCATCTCGGCCTGACCGCGAGCGAGTACGGCCTCGCCGCCGGCGCGTTCTTCTGGAGTTATGTGCTGTTTCAGTTCCCGGCCAACTTGATGCTCGCGCGCATCGGCGCGCGTGCGTGGATCAGCATCATCATGGCGATGTGGGGCGTTTTCTCCACGGGGACGGCCTTTGTCACGGGTGAAACAAGTTTTGTCGCCGTCCGGTTTCTGCTGGGAATCGCCGAGGCAGGATTTTTCCCCGGTGTCGCCTATTTCATGACGTGTTGGTTCCCAGCGTTCTACCGCGGCCGCATGATGGGCATCTTCTATGCCTTTGGCGCGCTTTCCGGGGTGCTCGGCGGCCCTCTCGGAGGCAACCTGCTGAAGCTCGATGGTTGGCTCGGGGTCGCCGGATGGCAATGGATTTTCCTGGTGGAGGGCGTGCCCGCCATACTGCTCGCCTGCTTTGGCTACGCCACCTTGTGCAACCGGCCAAGCGAGGCGCGCTGGTTGAAACCTGAGGAGCGCACGTGGCTGCAGGATCAGCTGGAGTTGGAGGCCGCGGCCAAATCGGGGCGTGAGGTCGGCCTGCTGCGCTCGATCGCCAGCCCGCAGATACTGATTCTGACCCTTGCATATGCCTTGATGGCCTATGGTATCTATGCAATTGCCTTTTTCCTGCCGCTGATCGTCAAGTCGCTGGGGCTGTCGAACACGGAGATCGGCTACGTGCTGATGCTCCCCAATATTTGCGGCAGCATCGGCATGGTGTTGGTGTCTCGCAATTCCGACCGGACAGGTGAAAGGATCTGGCACGTCGTGGGCCCTGTTGCTCTCGCCGGATTTGGAGCGATGGCGGCGGGATTGCTGTTGGGCAATATCTACCTGACGATAGCGGCCTTCTGCGTCGCGATGTTCGGCGTCCTGTCGAGCCTGCCGGTGTTCTGGAGCCTGCCCACGGCCTATCTTGGGACCGCCGCCGCGGCGGGTGGCATCGCCTTCATCAATTCGGTCGGCAATATTTCGGGTTATATTGCGCCCCAGGTCACCGGCGTGCTGCGTGACGCGACCGGCGGATATTTGGTGCCACTGGTGGTAACGGGCGCAATTATGTTGGTGGGGGCTGGGCTCGTGTTGGTCTCCGGCATCCGTAAACATGTCCCGCGGGGCACGCCGGCTACGGGGAACATCACTGTGCTGCATTGAGTCAGTCGGCGACAATTGTTCTAGGGAAGGAATTCGGGTGCCGTTCCGCTTGGTCACCCTCCGTGATGCCGATCGGTGGAAAACAGGCCCCGTGCTTTCCACCACGGCATCACGCCAGTGTGGGGTGGTACCCCGGTCGGCTCAATCATCGTCTGTCGATTTAGTTTGCTGGCAAGACGCATTTTGAAGTCATCTTAAGCTTTTGTATGGAACGACAGGGTCCACGGGAGGAACAAATGGCGCCTGGTTTCGAGAACGCCGTCATTCGCAAGGTCGCATGGCGCCTGATCCCCTTTCTCTGCCTCGGCTACATGATCAATGCGCTCGACCGCGTCAACGTTTCGATGGCCGCATTGACGATGAACACCCATCTCGGGTTGACCGCCAGCGAGTACGGCCTCGCGGCCGGCGCGTTCTTCTGGAGCTATGTGCTGTTTCAGTTCCCGGCCAATTTGATACTCGCCCGCATCGGCGCGCGCGTCTGGATCAGCCTCATCATGGCCATGTGGGGTGCGGCGTCGGCAGGCACTGCTTTTGTCACAGGCGAAACAAGTTTTGTCGCGGTCCGGTTTCTTCTGGGAATTGCCGAGGCGGGGTTTTTCCCTGGTGTCGCCTACTTCATGACGTGCTGGTTTCCGGCTTTCTACCGCGGCCGGATGATGGGCATTTTCTTTGCGTTTGGTATTTTTGCCGGCGTGATCGGCGGTCCGCTCGGCGCCGCGCTGCTGAACCTGAACGGGGTGCTTGGCTTCGCGGGATGGCAATGGATTTTCCTGGTCGAGGGCTTGCCCGCCGTCCTGCTGTCCTTTTACGGCTTCGCTACCTTGTGCAATCATCCGATCGAGGCACGCTGGCTTGCACCCGAGGCGCGCACCTGGTTGCAGGGACAACTTGATCAGGAGGCCACGGCCAAGGCCGGGCATGGGGTGGGGTTGCTGCGCTCGATCGCCAGCCCGCAGATACTGGTGCTGACCCTCGCCTACCTCCTCATGGTCTACGGGATCTACGCGATGTCGTTTTTCCTGCCTCTGATCGTCAAGTCGCTGGGTCTGTCGAACACAGCGGTCGGGTATGTGCTCGTGCTGCCCAGCATTTGCGGCAGCATCGGTATGATCCTGTTCTCTCGCAGTTCCGATCGGACCGGCGAGCGGATCTGGCACGTCGTCTTGCCGACGGCCCTGGCAGGTATCGGAGCGATGGCGGCGGGGCTGGTGCTGGGAAATATCTATCTGACGATCGCGGCCTTCTGCGTCGCGATGTTCGGCATTTCTTCTAGCTTCCCGGTATTCTGGAACCTTCCCACGGCCTATTTCGGGGCGGCTGCGGCCGCTGGCGGCATCGCCTTCATCAACTCGGTCGGCAATATATCGGGCTATCTGGCGCCTCAGGTCACCGGCGTGCTGCGTGATGCGACCGGTGGATACATGGTGCCGATGTTGGTTACGGGGGGAAGTATGCTGATCGGCGCGGGACTGATCCTTGCCTCCGGGATTCGCCAGCATATCCCTAGAGGTATGCCGGTCACAGGGCGCGCGACGTTGCTGCACTGACGGGGCCCCGCGGTGGACGAGCCAACCGGATCCGTCTCGTCTGCCTCGGTCTGTCCGTGTCATTCAGAGGTTGACAGCGTGATTGAGCGGATTGACCAGAAGTGAATTGGAGAAGTTTTGGCACATGATTTAAGATATCTCACTTCGAGGTGGTGTAATTCGAAATAATGACTTCGCACAGGGCCGTGTAGGTATGAATTTAGAGGCAGAGCGCTTTAACAAATCGGTTGAAGATACTTGATCGAATCTTTGCTTGACCCGGCCCGCACCGAAGCTAAGCTTGGAAGCGGCACTCATACGTTGGCGGTCCGCGGCACAAGTCTCGGCCGCGCCAAGATACGGAGTTTGATCCATGCGTATAGCGGTTATCGGTGCGGGCGGGGTTGGCGGCGCGTTCGGTGCCGCATTGGCGAAAGCCGGTGCCGACGTTACCTTCGTCGCCAGAGGGGCCCATCTGCAGGCGATGCGCGCAAACGGCCTGCGCATCGAGGGCGGCCGCGGCGAAACCCTGATCTCCCCGGTGCGGGCTACCGACGATCCGGCGACCATTGGGCCGGTCGATTTCGTGCTGTTCTGCGTCAAGCTGTGGGATGTCGAAACGGCCGGGGCCGCCATCAAGACGTTGATTGGGCCGACCACGGCGGTGATTCCGTTGCAAAATGGGATCGATGCTGCGGAGCGCCTGATCCCAATCCTCGGAGCGCAAGCGGTGATGGGGGGCGTTGCGCAGGTCAGCGCCACGATCGCGGAACCTGGTGTGATCCGGCAGACCGGCGACTTCATGCGCCTGATATTCGGCGAACTGGAAGGCGGCCAGAGCGCTCGGGGCGAGAGCTTCCTCGGGATGTGCCAGAAGGCGGGCTTCGATGCCACGCACAGCGACCAGATCGTGACCGAGCTTTGGATGAAGTTCATATTGCTGGCGACCAACTCGGCGCTGACCGCCGCGACGAGGACGCCAATCGGCGTGCTGCGGGAGGACCCCGATATTGCGCCGCTGTTTGCCCGCTCCTCGGCCGAGGTCGCCGCGGTCGGCCGCGCTCTTGGGGTCCGCTTGCCGGACGACGTTGTCGAGAAAGTGGTCGCCTTCACCCGGGGTGCGCCGCCGGCAATGATGGCGTCCATGGCGCACGACCTGATCCGTGGTAGCCGGATCGAGTTGCCGTGGTTATCGGGCAAGGTCGTCTCGCTTGGCCGGGAGCTCGGTGTGCCGACGCCGGTGCACGATGTGCTTTACGCGATGTTGAAGCCGTTTACCGACGGCAGGCCTGCCTGATCACACGATCGGAACGCGAACTCATCGCGTGCCAGCGCATCATCCGCAGCCGCCCGGCTCGGATCAGGCGCCGGCGCAATAGCCACAATTCGGCTTCCGAGACCAAGTGGGCCGCCTCCTGCCGGGTGGGTTTGCGCTCGCGCAGTTCGCGGAGCAACACCCGCCAGCCGAGCATGGCCTGCTCCATGTGACGTTTGGAGATATCCTCAGCGATACGAACATCCAGCCCGACCCGGCCCAGCATCCGAGTGACGGATATACCGACCGGCACATCGACAGGGTCGCGATGTTCCAGAGCGGCCCAACGGCTGACGGTCGGATCGAGCCGGTCCAGCGGGGCCGTCGAGGCCAACTCGGTCAGGACCAGTTGACCACCTGGTTTCAATGCCCTCGCCAGGCCGTCAAGGATTGGTTCGGGCCGTGCAGTGAGGAGAGGGTTGAGGGCCAGGCAATGGTGATGGCTTTTGGCCACGAAGGCGGGGTTGTGCGGATCCCAGGTTTGGAGATTGACCTTCTTGGCAAGCGGCGTTTTGGTGAAGCGTTTCAGGGAAGCATCGAGCAGAACCGGGTCGCTCTCCATGCCGGTGATCCAGGTCCCCATGTTGCGGGCGACCGCACTGGCTGGGCCGCCGCTGCCGACACCGACGATCAGCAGGCTGGTGGCCTCTGTGGCGCCCAGCGGCCGGGCGAGGCGAAGGGTTTCGAGTTCGCCGCCGGGGAAGATGAATCCGGCGCCCCAAAGTTGGTGGACCAGGGCGAGCCGGGCCGGCGCCCAGGCGATATCTCCCGCAGGCTCGACCTTCCTGTCGACGGCTTGGGGAGCCTCGGCCTCTGTCCCGACGAAAACCTCCTCCAACGCCTCCTCAGACGCGTGATGCGAAAAGCGCCCAAAAAGGTTGCGCACAGCAGCAGACAGCATGTCTCGGTCTCTCTATCGACCGATCTTAACCTAAGATACTTACCAAAGTGTTTACAACGCGGGGATTATTGGAACTCGCTCAACAAGATCTGGAGACGGGGTAGAGATCGGATCCGGTGGGACCATCAAGCCTCTCGCCGAAGCCGACCATAGTCCGTCCCGAAGTAGGAGGCAATCGACTGTTGGGACAAGCCAATCAACCTTCCCCGTCAACCCACATGCCCAATGTCGATTTGAACGACCCCGCTCTGCGCGAGCCTTGTTACAGGGATCGCGGCAGGTTGATCCATCCCCCATGGGTTCCCCAACGTTACGGTTGTCGAACTGCCGCTGCCATTCAGCTTCTCGAACATGTAGCAATGATCGCTGACAAGACCATATGGCAGGCCGCTGTGTGACGATGTGTCCATTGTGATGAGGTCTCCGGCGGAGACATAACTTTGCAGCGCGGACAGCGTCAGACTGGCGATCGACATCGAGGTTGCCACATGTCCGGTGAGTTCCTCCATCGCCAGCGCGGGATAGCCGCCGTTGGCAACGGCGTTGTAGCCACCGTCAAGCGTGGCGACCGCTTTCTCCAGAACTTGCGGCCAAATCTCCTTCTGGGTCCCGACCACATCCTGTTTGGCGCCATTGTTTACCGAGTTAGCAGGAAAGCTGTTGTTGATAGTCACCGCCGTGGCCTTGAAGCTTGCGCTGCTGAATGTCGGCGGACGGCCGGTTGCGGCGGTGTAGAGGGTTACGGTCTCGGTGCCGTTGCCGTTGTTGCGGATCATGTTGGTGATAGCGCTTGGATGGAACAGGGCCTCTTCGCCGATCGACGAGAGCAGGAAGCAGTCACCAAGCTGCCCCTGATTGATATCGGCGACGCTGATCGGATTGGTCGTGCCCGGTTCGGTCAGGTAGAGAACTTGCGTCAGGGTTGGCGCTGGAGGCGAGGTTGCCGGCATCCCGGCTGATGCAAAGTCCAATGTCGGGACCTGCGCGTAAACAGGGTCGGCATTATCGGTATTACCCAGTCCAAACACACTATCGTCGGTCGGATCTTGCGGGTTCTGCAAGTGTACTCGGGTTGTCATGGCGGAGTCTCCTTTCGGAAGCGATGCCAGGCTTAACCCTGAGTTCTTAAAGAACGTTTAAAGAACGTTCGATATTTGTATTCATGCGTCGTGTTTATGCGTCGTGTTCGTGCGAACCTTTGATAGAAGTTACCACTGGGACTAGGGGTGGGACTATAGAGGGGTTCGTTTGGGAGGTATGCGGTTTTTTTGGGAAGTAAGCGGTTCTTGTCCGCGTCCTGGGATCTCACGCCGTGAGGGAGGTGAGTTCAAAGTTGGTCGCCCCGCGTGAGACCTAATGTCGCGTCGCGGGGACGGACCAAGTCGGTCAGTTCGGCGATTCAGAAGGAGCGGTGATTGAAGCGACCGTTTTTCCAGATCACATTCGGGACGCTGATCTGGCACTGGCGATCGCGGCTCGGGCAGTGGCGTCGGCCGCGACAGCAGGATCGGGGATTGCCGGACTCGTGGAACCGCCCTGCGCACCGTTCTTCGAAAACGCCGCCATCATGATGCGGGCGTCGCGCTTCATCGTCTCGATATCTGCTGGCGGGAATTCGGAAACGCCACCATTGGTCGCCGACGGTACGGAGCGTGGCGAACTCGGGAGTGAAATCGGTTGCGGCTCGGGCGAGGCGCCCCGCGCCGGCGTCGGTGAGGCGGCCGCGACGGACGGTCGGGGGATCTTCAGGTTCTGCGCCTGCCTTGCCTGAACCGCCTCCAGGATCTTCAGCGCCTGATCGGACGCACGGCTTAGGGTCACTGCATTGCTGCGGTAACGAAGGACTTTGGTATCTGGCAACTCGGGTGTCATCGACAACCGCAGATTGTCCAGAGCGGCGGTGCTGAAGCCGATAATCCGGCCGACGAGGTCAAGCTCGAGTCGGTGTATCGGCTTGGTAGGCGTCGATCAGTTCCTTGATCGCGGATCGGGCGAGATCGGCGTTTCCTCCAGCTGATACCAGAAAGAAAGGCAACATGAACCCGAGTATGTTGGCGAGCACGCAATCTGCAGCCGACAAGTCGGTGCCCGGTTGAGTTCCGGGTTGGGTCAAGGCTGGCTGGGTCAAGGCTGGCTGGGTCAAGGCTGGCTGGGTCAAGGGGCTGGTTCAAGGTGGCTGGTTCAAGGTTTGGGCTCTCGGTGTTCGATCAATGTTCTCGTTCTCTACCATGGGTTGTATAAGAACACAACGGGAATCTGCTTGTTATGGTGGTCGTCCCGGGGGCTGGATGGCCTGCGGCGCGTTCGCGGTTTTTGCCGGGCGGGGGTCTCCGCTGGCTGTCATCCGGGCGCCATGTCAGTGGGAGCTGACGGTAGCGACTGGGCCGTCCTTCTGTGTCGGTGCTTGCACCTTGTCCGTCAGGTGGCGTTGGTGAGACCGAGCGATACCCGGAGGATTTCGTTGATCCTGGTTTGCCACCCGGGCCCGGCGGCGCGCAGGCGTTCGAGCACTTCGGCGTCGAGGCGGATGTTGATCTGCTCCTTGGGGGATGCAAGCTTCGGGCGCCCCCTGCCCCGGCGCACAAAGTGGCTGCCCTCGAAGAATTGCGCTTGATCCAGCATCTCCTTGGTCAGCGGAGGTGCATCTTCGGGGTCTGTCCACTCAGCCGAAATCAAGCCTTTTCTTCGTTCGCATGTGCATGCCTCATGGAAATGATCCGACGGCTTACTGCACGGGGTGCGCAATCCACCACGACACACCGCCCGCAGCCGACCGTGATGAAACGGTCCTCGTTGTAGTCGAACCGGAGATCCTGAATGGTCGCACTCCGGCCTTGAAACACCTGACCCACATTGGCAAAGTCGAGGCCCCGATTTTCAGGGTCTCGGCTCGTTTCGCCGGATCGAAGCTGATGTCCACGCGCATTCATGTATCCCCGATTAATCGGGAACGCAATACCGTGGATACAATAAATGCAGTGAGCGGAAAGGCGATCGGAGTGCCTGCCCGCGGGGCATAGCCAGGTCGTGAATTTCGGCGCAACTCACGCTCCCCTTATCAGACCTGCATAAGCCGCACCCGAGGTCCGGAAATTGTGCATGCCGGCATCCCTTGCGGATGATCGATCGTAAGCTAGCTTATGATCGATCATCTGTACGATCGGGTTCGCCACTTATGTCTGATGCCACCGCCGTTTTCCGTGAGAACGTCGCCGCCCGACCCGCCGCACGCGGTCGGTCTCGGAAGAAGCTGCTTCGCTGGGCGTTGATGGCTGGCGGCGTCCTTGCGGTCGTCGTCGGCGGCGGCTTCTACTGGCTGTCCGGCGGGCGATGGGTCGAAACAGACGACGCCTATGTCCAGGCGGACAGCATGACGGTATCCACCGACGTGTCGGGCATTGTCGCCTCGATCCCGGTGCAGGAGGGCGAGGCGGTCACAAAGGGTCAGATCTTGTTCGTCCTTGATCCGCAGAAGTTTCAGATCGCGCTGGACAACGCGCGCGCCAATCTCGCGCAGGTGCGGCTGAACATTAAATCGGCGAAGGCCGACTATCAGGCGGCGCTGCGCGATACGGCGGCGAAGCAGCAACAGGTGAACGCCGACCAGGCGACCTACGACCGTTACGCTTCGCTGGTGAAGGAGCACGCCGTTACCCAGCAGGAGACCGACGACGCCCGCTACAAACTGGCGGCGGACCAGCAGGCGGTGAGGGCCTCAGAAAGTCAGGCGCGAGCGTTGCTGGCGAAGCTGGACGGCAACCCCGACATCGCGGTGGAGGATATGCCTTCGTTCAAGCAGGCGCAGGCGCAGGTGGCGGAGGCTGAACGCGAGATGAACCACTCCGTCGTGCGGGCGCCGTATGATGGGATCGTTACTCAGGTGAACAAGCTGCAGGTTGGCATGTATCTGGGTGCCAGCACGGCGGCTTTCGGGCTGGTGTCCACCGATCACGTCTGGGTGGAGGCGGAGCCGAAGGAGACGCAGTTGACCTATGCGAAGAACGGCGATCCGGTCGATGTCAGTTTCGACCTCTATCCCGGACGCACCTGGAAGGGCACCGTGGAGAGTGTCGCGCCGGCGACCGACCAGAATTTCTCGCTGTTGCCGGCAGAGAATTCGTCCGGCAACTGGGTGAAGGTGGTGCAGCGCATTCCGGTTCGGGTGCGGCTCGACATGAAGCCGGGCGATCCGCCGCTGCGCGCGGGCATGAGCGCCGATATCGACATCGATACCGGTCACGTTCGCAGTTTGTCAGACCTGTTCTAGGATTTTGGCTATGCCGAGCCAACAGCAGGAGGTGGTGCCGCATCGCGGGCTGATAACGGTGTGCGCGATGCTGGCGACGCTGATGCAGTCGCTGGACTCGCACGATCGCAAACGTTGCGTTGCCTTATATGCAGGGCAGTTTGTCCGCGAGTTCGGATCAGATCACTTGGGTGCTCACCTCCTACATCACCGCGGCGGCGATCATGACCGCGCCGGTGGGCTGGCTGTCGGCCCGGTTCGGTCTGAAAAACCTGTATCTGATCTCGATGATCGGCTTCACCGTGGCGTCGATGCTGTGCGGCATCGCCGGATCGTTGCCTGAGATGGTGGTGTTCCGGCTGTTGCAAGGCGTGTTCGGGGCGGCGCTGGTGCCGCTGTCGCAGTCGACCATGCTGAACATCTATCCGCCGGAGAAGCGCGGATCGGCGATGGCGATCTGGGGCATGGGCGTGATGGTTGGGCCGATTCTGGGTCCGACCCTTGGCGGGTATCTGACCGAGATCTATAACTGGCGCTGGGTGTTTTTCGTCAATCTGCCGTTCGGAATTGCGGCGACCGCCGGCATGGCACTGGCTCCTGCCGAAGACGGACGCGACCTCGGGGATGAAATTCGACTGGTTCGGCTTCGGCGTTTTTGCGATTGGCATCGCCGGACTGCAACTGGTGCTCGACCGAGGGGAAACCCAGGACTGGTTCGGCTCGACCGAGATCATCATCGAGGCAGTGGTGGCGGGCGTCGGGTTCTACCTGTTCATCGTGCATATGCTGACGGCGGAGAACAAGCCGTTCATTACCCCGCGGGTGTTCAAGGACCGCAACCTGGCGGCGGGACTGCTGGTGATGTTCGCGGTGGGCATGGTGCTGCTGGCGGTGTCCGCGCTGCTGGCGCCGTGGCTGCAGGATCTGGCGAACTATCCGGTGGAGACCGCGGGTCTGGCCATGGCTCCGCGTGGCTTGGGCACAATGGCGGCGATGATGATAGCCGGGCGGCTGTCGAACAAAGTCGATGCCCGTGTGCTGATGGGGTTCGGTATCGTCATCCTATCCTGGAGCCTGTATCGGATGACCGGCTGGACGCCAGCTGTCTCGGACATGACCGTGATCGTCAACACGATGCTGCAGGGCGCCGGGCTGGGATTCGTCTTCGTGCCGTTGCAGGTGATCGCCTTTGCCACCTTGGAGCCGGCGCTGCGGACCGAGGGTACAGCGCTGCTGAGCCTGCTGCGCAATGTTGGTAGCGCGATCGGAATTTCCGTGACCAGCGCACTGGTGACGCAGAACGGGCAGATCGAGCATTCGGTGCTGGCGGGATATATCACGCCGCTGAACCGAGCATTCCAGGGTGCGGCGGCGAATCTGATGCCGACGACGGCGCATGGCGCGCAAGTGCTCAATGGCATGCTGAACCACCAGGCGGAAATCATCGCGTACAACGACGACTGGAAGCTGATGATGCTGACGGCACTGCCGATGCTGCTGTTGCTGTTTCTGATGCGCGGGCAGAAGAAGGGAGCCGGCGGCGATGCCGAACACGCGGCAGTCATTGACTGACGGGGCGTTGTCCTTGCGTAATGGCACGGGATTTTGCCTGAATCGCGCCAAGGAGGAGACGGCCGCCCAAACTTCATAATCTTCGTGCACTGAACTGCGGTTTTGGCGAATGACCGAGATCGCGTGCTCAAGAGAATGTCAGGCCGCATCGGCGCAAAGTTGCGCTAGAAGGCGTCAGCATGAGCATCCGGGATCGAAAGGGTTCCCTCACTTGTAAATAGCCCGAGAAATTTCTTTTTAAGTCCACGGGAAAAACCGGGATCAGGGGGGCAGCGACGTGTCTGGTTACTTGGTTGGATGTTCTATCGGACGAACCGCCTGGAACGGCTTTGAGCGCGATCTCGAGCGAGCGTCATGAGATGGGTGCCTGGCTGACTCGTTTGATGGTTGCCGGCGTTGCCATTGCGGTGGCGCCTGCGGCGTTGGCTGATAATCCGACATTCGGCGACTTGCTGGCTCACGCGGAGGCGCAGGCTGCGGCGGGTCATCGATGGGCGCCCCCGGGCGACAACATGACCGAAACGGTCTCGGTTATGATGGAGATCATTTCCACTGCGACACCGGAACAAGTTGCCGAGCTTTCGGCCTTGCTGGAGGCCGACGCGTCGCGGCATCCGGCCTCCCCGGCCGCGGGGACGCCGCCGAGGGCGGAGGCAATCTTGATGCCCACCCCGCAGGCCACTGGGCCGGCGGTGACCTCGGAGCCGGATCGGCCTGTCCCGCAATCCGTTGTGCCGGCGGTGAGCAGGGAGCCTGATCGGCCTGTCTCTGCACCTGTTGTGCCGACGGTGAGCAGCGAGCCAGATCACCCTGTATCGCCGCCCGTCGTTACGACGGTTCCAAATCGGCCTGCCTCGCCAGGTGGTGTGCCCGCGACCACGACAGAACAGGATCGGCCTGTCTCACCACCCACGGCGCCGGCGGTGACCACGGGGCCGGATCGGCCTGCCCCGCCACCGGCGGTGACGGCGGAGCCTAATCGGGGCGCCCGACCCGCTGTGTCGGTGCCTACGATGGAGCCGGCTCGGCCGGTCCTACAAACGCTCGCGCCCACTACGGTCATCGAGTTGGCTCGGCCGGTTGCAAAACCCGCCGCTGCGAAATTGGCGCGGCCCGACCCGCGAGCGGCGGAATTGTTCGCGCGTGGGCTGGAAGCTGAGCGGTTGGGGGATGTCTCAGGCGCGCGTCGTTTTTATACCATCGCGGTGCAGCAGGGCAGCGCGGCAGCCGCGCGCAACCTCGGACGCCTGTATGATCCGATCTATATCGAGCGAACCGCCATGGGCGGCATCGATCCTGATCTCGCGCTGGCCCGCCACTGGTACGAACGGGCTGTCGCCATGGGTGACGTCGAGGCCGCCCCCTTCTTGAAGCTCTGGCCTTGAGGTGATGATGCAGCGTCGTACATTACTATCGGCTCTTCCCGCGGTTGCGCTCGCGGCTGGTGGCCGCCCCGCGCTCGCCGCCATGGGGCAACCGGTCACGATCGGCATCATGGGGGGCGAAATCGACGGCACCTTCATGCGGGTGGCGACCGACCTGACGTCGGTTCTTAATACCAACGACATGCGGATCGTGCCGGTGGTCGGCAAAGGATCGTTGCAGAATATCGGCGATTTGCTACATTTGCCGGGCGTGGATCTGGCGTTGGTCGCGGCGGATGCACTGACCTATGCACAGACGGCGCACTTGTACCCGGGTGACCTTGGCAAGATCCAATACATTTGCAAACTTTATGAGAATGACGTGCACGTGTGTGCGCGGCCGGAAATCCAGACCCTGGCGGATCTACAGGGAAAGCCGGTCAATATCGACGTGGAGGGCGCCGGCACCAATCTGACCGCCCGCGCGATCCTGAAGATGCTCGGTATCGCGCCGGAATTGCGGACGGATGAGCCGGGCATTGGCCAAGAAAAACTGAAGCGCGGGGAAATTGCGGCCAACATTTACTGCGCCGGCAGACCTGTTCGCCTGTTTGCCACGGCGCCTGCCGGAACAGGGCTGCATTTTATCCCGGTCCCCTCGAACGAGCAGGTGGAAAAGGTTTATGTTCCAGGCGGCCTGCTGACGCATGCCGAATATCCGACGTTGATCCCTGAGGAGGCGTCTGTCGAGACGGTTGGTGTCGGCGTCTCGCTTGCGGTGTTCGGATGGCAGCCGGGGACAACCCGGTACCGGAACCTCGTTGCGTTCGTCGACGCGTTTTTCTCTAAGTTTCCCGAGTTGCTGAAGCCGCCGCACCATCCGGCGTGGCACAACGTCAATCTCGCGGCCGCTCAGCCTGGTTGGACCCGGTTCCCGCCGGCGGAAGCCTGGCTGGCACAACACCGTCCCTCCGCCGCCCCGCCGGAGATCGCGGATGTGAAAATGCAGCAGCAGTTCGATGCCTATCTCACGCAGCATGGCGTGCCGCAGCTCACTCCGGCGCAGCGAGAGGCCACCTTGCAATACTTCCAGCAGCAACGGGGACAGGGGCGGTAGGCAGAATTCTGAGGGCGGCGCATCCCGTCCTTGCGCCTGAGCCAGAGGTCCCAAGGTCCGCGCGGGAAGCGGATGGTCCAGCCGCAGGGACTGCCAGGGGCGCTACCCTGGGGTTGGGTTCAGACATGTCTCTGACCCGGCCATTCCGAGGGTTTCGGAGGTCTTTGGCCGCCCGCACGATGGGACTGCGCGAAGGCCGGTAGCCAGCGATTGATCGGCAAGCTATCTGAGCAGGGATAGCGGCCCAGGGGGAACGGCCGCCGGAGACACGCGCATGATGATCCGACGCCTCGCGTTGACGGCCTTCGCTGTATTGCTGGCGATCGTGCCGGCCCTGGCGCAGGAAAAGACAGTGACCCTCAAGATGTCGTCGTGGGTGCCGCCGGCGCACCCGCTTAACCCGTCTTTGACCGGTTGGGCTGCGGACATCGAGAAGGAGTCCGGCGGCACCCTCAAGGCGATCCTATTTCCATCCGAGCAGTTGGGGAAGGCATTCGATCATTACGACATGGCGCGGGATGGGATCGCGGATCTGGCCTACGTCAATCCCGGGTATCAGCCTGGGCGATTTCCGATCATCGCGGCGGGAGAGTTGCCCTTCCTGATCGCCAACGCCAAGGGCGGGTCGGCCGCCTTCGATGAGTGGTATCGTCCCCACGCGGCGAAGGAGATGAAGGATACGCATTACTGCTTCGCCTTCCTGTTGGATCCGGAGGCATTTCATTCCCACCATAAGATCCTGCTGCCGGAGGACATCAAGGGCGACAAGGTGCGGCCGGGCGATGCCACCCAAGGGGCGTTCGTAAAACTGCTGGGGGGCACCAACGTGCAGGCGTCGGCTCCCGAGGCGCGGGAGGTGCTGGAACGGGGCGTTGCAAACTCGATCATCTTCCCCTCGGGTTCGATCATATTGTTCGGCATCGACAAGGTGTTGAAGTACGATATGGAAACGCCGATGTTCACCACGACGTTTGTCTGGACGATGAACCAGGCGAGATACGATTCGCTGTCGGCGGCGCAACGCCGGGTGATCGATCATCATTGCACGAGCGAATGGGCAGAAAAGGTTGCTACGCCGTTTGCGGATTTCGAGCATAGCGGACGTGCCAAACTGGCGGCGGAAGCCGGACACGTCGCTTATACGCTGACGCCGGACCAGGTAGCGGCGTGGCGAGCGGCGGCGGAGCCGCTGACCGCACAGTGGGCGGCGAACGTCGAGAACGGCGATACGGTGTTGGCCGATCTGAAGGCGGCGTTGAAGCGGCACGATGCGCTTGCCGAATGATGGATCGCTTCATCGATACGATCGAGTGGCTGGCGGCGGCGTTCGTCGGCATCGTCGCGGTGGACATTTTTGTTAGCGTACTGCTGCGCTATTTCTTTGCCGTCTCGATCCCGGACAGCTACGATTTTGGCAAATTGTTGCTGGGGATCTTGATCTTCTGGGGGATCGCGGCGACCAGTTACCGGGGCGGCCATATTACCGTCGATCTGCTGTGGTCGGCGGTGGGGGCGCGCGGGAAGCGGGCGATCGATGTGTTCGCCACGCTGGTGCTGCTGTTTGTCGTCACCGTGCAGACGATCACGCTGTTCGACAAGGTGCGGCTTACCTATCAGGACAATGTGCTGACCTACGACCTGCGCATCCCGACCTGGCCGTTCGCTTTGGTCGCGTGGTTGGGCGATGTCTCGGCGGTATTACTGATCGCGATCCGTACCTACCGGTTGATCTTCTATCCGTTGGCGATGACAGAGCCTGGCGGCGCGAAGGCGGTCGAATAGTATGGATTTATCCAATGATGCGGTGGCCGTTATCGGCTTCATCGTGCTGTTCGCGCTGATGCTGTTGCGGGTGCCGGTGGGCATGGCGATGGGTTTGGTGGGGGTCAGCGGGTTCGGCTACCTCGTCGGGGGTGGGCCGGCGTTGAAGATGGTCGGGCAGACGTCGATGCGGATCGTGACCGACTATACTTTCGGCGTGATTCCGATGTTTCTGCTGATGGGTTCGGTAGCCTCGCGCAGCGGCATGAGCCGGGAGTTGTTTCAGGCGGCCAACCGGTTTGTTGGCCATTGGCGCGGCGGTCTTGGGATCGCCACGATCGCGGCCTGCGCTGGGTTCGCCGCGATCAGCGGGTCCTCGGTGGCGACGGCGGCAACGTTCTCGACCGTTGCTTATCCGGAGATGCGTGGTTTCGGTTATCCGAAGTCGTTCGCGACCGGCGTGATTGCCGCGGGCGGGACATTGGGGGCGATGTTCCCACCTTCCATCGTGCTGGCCGTGTATGGGCTGATCACGCAGCAGGACATTGGCAAATTGTTCATCGCAGGAATCCTGCCGGGGCTGCTCGCGGTCAGCATGTATATGATGACCATCGGCGTGATTGGTGCCGCGCGGCCAGGTTGGCTGCCGGCTGCTCGGGTGGCGTCCTGGCGAGAGCGGTATCGGGCATTGAAAGCGGTTTGGGCACCGCTGCTGCTGTTCGTGTTCGTTATCGGTGGATTGTATGGCGGGCTGTTCACGCCGACCGAGGCCGGCGGCATGGGCGCGTGCGGTGCAATTCTGATCAGTATGGTGCGGCAGCGGTTGTCTCGGGCCGACCTGCTGGCCTGTCTGCTGCAGGCGACACGGACGGCGGCGGCGGTTTTCACCGTGCTGATCGGGGCGATCCTGTTCGGGTATTTTCTTACCGTGACGCAGACGCCGCAGAAGGTCACGGAATTCATTACCGGGTTGGGGTTGAGCCCGATCGGCGCGCTGGTGCTGATCATGTTGATGTATCTGGTGCTCGGTTGCCTGATGGACGCCATGGCGATGGTGATCCTGACTGTGCCGATCATCTTTCCGGCGGTCACGGCGCTGGGGTTCGATCCGATCTGGTTCGGGATCATTGTCGTCATGACGGTGGAGTTGGGGCTGATCCATCCGCCGGTCGGCATGAATGTGTTCGTGATCAAGACGGTGGTGCAGGATGTTTCATTCAGTACCGATCTTCTATGGAGTTATTCCGTTCGTGCTAACGGACATCCTGCGGCTGGCTGTGCTGATCGCGTTTCCGGCGATCGCGACGTGGCTGCCGGCGCGGATGTGAGGTATCTGGTCGCACCGTAACCGAAGGTGACCGGACATGGACCCCCTCGCTCGCCGCAAACTTGGCCGCTCAGACGTTGAAGTCACGCAACTCGGGTTGGGTGGCGCCGGGTTGGGCGACCTGTTCGACGTGGTCGAGGACACCGATGCCAGCGCGACTTTGCAGGCGGCGTGGGACGCTGGGATCCGCTACTACGACACGTCGCCGTGGTATGGCCGCGGGCAGAGCGAGCACCGCTTTGGCCGTGCGCTGTATCGGCGTCCGCGCGCCGAATACGTCTTGTCTACCAAGGTCGGCCGGCTGTTCCGTGCGTTCCACGATACGGAGAATTTTGAACATGGCTTCTGGCGCGGCGGTCTGAAATTCCAACACCGCTTCGACTACAGCTACGACGGCGTGATGCGCAGTTTCGAAGACAGTCTGCAACGGCTCGGCCTGCCGCGCATCGATCTGCTGCTGATCCACGACCTGGACATCTCGCATCATGGCACCGATGCCAAGGTGACCGCCTACCTCACCGAGGCGCACAACGGCGGCTTTCGCGCCCTGACTGAACTGAAACAGGCTGGGCTGATCGGCGGGTTCGGGGCCGGGATCAACGAACCTGGGATGATGCCGCGGTTCCTCGACCTGATGGATATCGACTTCTTTTTGGTCGCGCTGCCTTATACGCTACTGGACACCGATGTCCTGGACAGCGAATTTCCGCGTTGCGCCGAGCGTGGGGTGGGTTTTGTGATTGGCGCACCTTTCGCGTCCGGTGTTCTTGCCACCGGCGCGGTGGCTGGCGCGCGCTATCGTTACGCTGACGCGACGGCAGAGGTCCTGGCCAAGGTGCGGCGGATCGAGGCGGTTTGTGCGCGGCATAAGGTGCCGCTGCCTGCTGCGGCTTTGCAATTCCCGCTTGGCCATCTCTCGGTCGCTTCGGTGATTCCGGGCGCATTGCTGCCTGAGCACGTTGAGCGCAACGTTGCGGCGTTCCGGCACGCGATCCCAGCGGATTTTTGGTCGGAGTTGAAGCACGAAAGGCTGTTGAGGGCGGACGCACCGGTGCCGTGAGCACGTCGCGCTGGATCGGAGCTTAGAATTGAATGAGAGGTCACCAATAGAAATGTCACCTGGGCGTCTGTCGTGGAAGAAGTGATTTGAAAGCTCGTGTATGGGCTGCCGTTATCGCTGTGGTGGCGTTGGTGGCGATTGTCGGGTTTGCCTACCTGCCGGACCCGATCGCGTCCTACTCGTTCCTCCTGACCGATTGGAACAGCCGACCGGATATGGTCAGCCAGTGCATGACCAAACTCGGCCGAGGCCCGGATCCGCAGGATCAGGACGTGTGGAAGGCAATGGGAATAAAGGACCCCGCAACTCAGCCCTACTTTGGCCGACTTCACTATTGTTATGAAGGATTCTGGGGCTGGCAACGTGCGGTTCGGCCGCGACCGAATTGATCACTTAGCTATCGGGGGTGACCTTTCTGGTATCGGTTCTTGTCGCGTGAATGGGTAGCTCAACTGCCCGACGAAGTGATCGGGGACTTTATTGTCGGTAATGCCAAAGATCGACGGCAGTTGGCCCTTAGGCATATAGAAAGTGCCGAATGCAAGATCGAGAAATGGGAAGGTGGGAGCGAAATTCTTACACCCTCCCTGCTCTTCGAAGGTATGGTGCCAGCGATGAAAGACCGGGCTGGCGATGACATAGCGGAACGGGCCAAAAGTCCAGTTTAAGTTCGCATGCACCAGAAACCCAAAAAGTGTATTGAACGGCACAAGGACGAAGAACGCTTTCGGGCTGAAACCGAGAAAGCTGATAAGTAAATTGATCAGGGTGGAATAGAGAATGAAGTTGATGGGATGTATTCGCGTCGCGGTCAACCAATCAACTCGCGAAGGCGCATGATGAATGGAATGGAAACGCCACAACGGATGCTGATGAAAGAGCCGATGCCCCCAGTATTGCAGCAGATCAGTGAGGAGCAGGATGATGGCGACCTGGTTCAGTATCGGTGTGTTGGCCAGTTGAGCCGCGACGACCGACGTTATCCGATCCAGGTGCGCATAGTCCACCGCGTAAGTGTGCGCCACAAGCGCGACATAGCCGTAAGCGAGCGGACCCAAAAACCAGTAGGTGAGGTCGGTCTTCATGTCCCTGCGCCAGAACGGCTGCCTCTGGGCCGCGAACATCCAATGCAGACTACCGAACAGGGTCATGCCGATGATAATCCACACGATGCTGAAGACCAACGTTGGAATGATCGCGGCACTGATATAGGCGAGAAAATCCGGCATGACGCTTGGTCCAGGTGGGGCCTGAAGGTATCACGGGTGAGCCCAAACGAGAATTCGGTGTGAGCACCGCAGCCTAACGCGCTGTTTGATAACGATTTAAGCGATACCGGCCCGAGGCCGAGCGCGATCGGGCCGAGACATCATACACGAACAGAAACAGCCGACGCTTGCTTCTCAGAAGTCTGGCATTAGGGCCGGATTCCTGAGCCGGAAACGCCGACCTCGTGGCAGAACCGCCCCTTCGCCTATTCCGCTGCTTGCGCCACCGCTTCCTGCTTCCAGGTGTGGAGCACGGGCAGCACCTCCTTGGCGTAGAGCTTTAGGCCGTTCTCCGCCAGATCGTATGGGATGCCCCCGAAGCGGAATGACGTCGCGAGTTCGAAGGCGCCGACAATCTTTCGGCGCTCCTCGAACATGCGAAGGATATGGTCGGGGGTTCCCCATACCGCGGCTTGCAGGAAGGCCGATATGATGCCGTCCATGCCGACCTCCTTCGCCAGCGCGATCTTCTGGGCGTAAGCGTCGTAGCCTTTGACTTGCGAGAAGTGCTCGCCGAGCAGTTCGTAGTGAAAGAAATTGCTTTCGACGAACTTGCCCATGTATTGGCGGGCTTTTTCTTCGGCTCCGTCCATGGATTGGGTGCAGATGCAGAAATCCGCCAGCAGCGGCGGCAGTTCGGGGCCGCCATGCAGTTGCCGGGTCAGATCGCGGTGCTTCTGGATCGCCGGCATGCGCATCGGCCAGGGGCGGTCGGCGAACATCACCATCCGGGCATTGAGCTTCGCGGCGGATACGACCGAGTTATCGGAGGAGGCGACGGCGTAGATCCGGCCGTTGATCGGCTTGTATGGCCGCGGGCGCAGTTCGGTGCGGGGCTGCTTGTAGAACTTGCCGTCGCCCTCGATGAAGCCGGTGCGCAGGGCGTCGACGATCATCGCGGCTGCCTCGTCGAAGCGTTCGCGGGATTCGTCCATGGTGCCGCGGAAGGCGTGGAACTCCCGGCGGGCGAGGCCGCGGCCCATGCCGAGGCGGAGGCGGCCTTTGCTGAGCAGGTCGACCACGATGGCCCGTTCGGCGACGCGGAGCGGGTCGTGCCAGGGGAGGATGACGGCGGCGGTGCCGAGGTCGATGTTGGGGCACACCGCGGCCAGGTAGGCCATCAGTTGCAGGTTGTCGGGGCAGAAGGAGTAGTCGTTGAAGTGGTGCTCGACCGACCACAGCACGTCGAAGCCGGTGTCGGCGGCGAGGCGTGCCAGTTGGATTTCCTCGTCCCAGACCTGGGTGTCGGAGATGTTGGTCCAGCCGTAGCTGGTGAAGGCCATTTGGAAGCCGACGTCCATTGGAGTTCTCTCCCTGGGGGTGTTTCAGGGAGTATGGTTCCATGGACTGACCGGGATCGCAAATTCGGTGGGAGTCGGAGGGTGTTACCCGGGGTTGGGTTCAGCGGCCAACCTCGGCTACGCGCTTGCTGGGGTAAGATTGGGCAACTGCCTGCCGGCGCGAACTTACGCCGCCCGCCAAAGTTCTCCTTCGTGTACAACCTTGCCTTCGGCCTCCAGCTTCAGCAGATGCGCCAGTACATTGCGTTCCGCAGCTTTGCGCAACCGTGGGTTCAACTGTGAGTAGAGCGTATCCATGATGGTGTAAGTATCGAACGGGCCATGGGTCAGCTTCCTCGCGATCGCCTGTTCGCGGATCATGCGGTGCGTCAGCATTTCGCGCGCCAATGCCCGCGGGTCGCGCAGCGGCGGTCCATGCCCCGGCAGGTAGACATCGTCATCGCGGGCAAGCAACAAATTCAGACTGTCGATGTAGTCACGCATATCACCGCCGGGAGGGCTGACGATGCTGGTCGACCACGACATGACGTGATCGGCGCTGAAAAGGATTTTTGTCCCGTCCGTCGCCACGTGGGCGAAACACACATGGTCCAACGCGTGGCCCGGCGTGTGCAGCGCCTGCATGCCGGCGACCTTGTCCTCGTGATCCAGCTTAATGTCCGCATCGAACGTCGCGAGACCGCTCCGGCGGAAGCCGACCGTCGGCGCGCCTGTCGCCTCCTGCAGCGCAGGCACGGCCCCGACATGATCGTGGTGGGTGTGGCTCACCAGAATGAAGGCGATCTGGCCGCCGGTGTGCCGCAGGATCGCCTCTACATGCTCGGGATGGCCTTCTGGGCCGGGATCGAGCACCGCCAGCCCCTCCGGCGTCTCAATCAGATAGGTGTTGGTTCCGTAATACGTCATCGGACCAGGATTGTTGGCGATGATCCGGCTGACACCAGGCAGAACCGGCAGGTTGGCACCGCGTTCCGGCTCCGGCTCGGTCAGAAAGGGCATGTCGACGCTCCAAGACAAGGTCAGCATCCATGCCGCAAACCCGGCGGTCTGGCAACGTCAACGCTTCCTGTGCAAAGCTGGCGGCAACGACAAAACAGAGGGAGATCCGAACATGGCTAAAGGCCTGCTATTCGCGGCTTTCGATTTCTCGGCTGCCCACGCAGATGAGTTCCACGACTGGTACGATCTGGAACACATCCCCGAACGCCTGCGCGTTTCCGGCTTTCTGAATGCCGAACGCTGGATCGCCGAGGACAACCCCTCAGTCCATGTCGCGACTTACGATCTGGAAAATCCCTCGGTCCTGACATCGCCGGGCTACCAGGCGGTCGTTGGCACACACCAGTCGCCGTGGACCAAGCGCATAACCGCAATATGCCGCCGGATCATGCGATACGAAGGCGAGCAGCTTCTCCCAGGCGACTTGACCGCCGCCCCGGGTGCTGGCGCATTGCTGGTCGCGTCGATGAACATCGACCCGGCGGTCGAAGCCGAATTCACCGAATGGTACAATGCCGAACACCTTCCCCAACTCGGGGCTGTCCCCGGCGTCTTGTCTGCGCGCCGGTATCGCGCCACCGACACCGGCTCCGAACGCCGCTACCTTGCGCTTTATCACCTGCGTGATGCGACCATATCCCGCTCGGATGCGTGGGCGAAAGCCGCCAATACGGCGTGGACCGAACGGATGCGGCCGCATTTCCGTGACATGCTTCTCTTCCGCATGAACGCTCACCAACGCAAGGCGTGAGCACGATGCGCGTTCGATGGGCGACGGGGGCTAACCCAAGTTGCTCATCCGACACGAGGCCTATGGGTGGCCGCCTTCCAGATAGGCCGCCCGGATTTCCGGCCGTGCCAGCAACTCCGCGCCCGTCCCGGCCATCGTGATGGATCCGTTCACCAGTACGTAGCCTCGATGGGCCAGCCGCAACGCCTGATAGGCATTCTGTTCCACCAGCAGCACGGTCAACCCGGTCGTCCGGTTCAGTTCCCGGATTGCACCGAAAATCTGCCGCACCACCAACGGGGCCAGGCCCAGCGACGGCTCGTCCAGCAACAGCAGCGTCGGCCGCGACATCAGCGCCCGGCCGATCGCCAGCATCTGCTGTTCGCCGCCGGACAGGGTCCCGCCACGCTGGCTCATGCGCTCCTTCAGACGGGGGAACAGGGTAAATACCTGGTCAAGCAGTTCGGGGATCTCCGAGCGACCGGACACCTCGGCGCCCATGAGGAGGTTCTCGTGGACGGTCATACGGTTGAAGATACGGCGGCCCTCGGGCGCCTGGGCTATCCCTCGGCGCATGATCTCGTGGGTGCGCCAGTGGGTGATCTCCTGACCTTGATGGATGATGTGCCCCGATCGAGCGTGCGGATTGCCGCAGATGGTCATCATCAAGGTGGACTTGCCGGCCCCGTTGGCGCCGATCAACGTTACGATCTCGCCGGGGGCGACCGTCAGGTCAATACCGCGCAGTGCCTGAATCGCGCCGTAGAAGGCGGTCACGCCGGAGAGCGACAGAAGGGCGGTCAAGCCGAGACCTCGTCCATGACCTCGTCTTCATCACCCTCGCCAAGATAAGCGGCGATGACGGCGGGGTCGGCGCGAACCTCCGCCGGGGTGCCGTCACTGATCTTCTTGCCGTGGTCCAGGACGACGATGTGGTCAGATATGCGCATTACCACGCCCATATCGTGCTCGATCAGCAACAGCGAACAACCCTGATCACGGATACGCCGCAGTAACCGATCCACTTCTTCAGACTCGCGCGGGTTCAGGCCGGCCGCGGGTTCGTCCAGACAGAGCAGCAACGGGTCGATGCACATGGCGCGGGCGATCTCCAGCCGGCGTTGTGCACCGTAAGGCAAGGCACCGGCTGGATCATCGGCTCGGCTGGTCAGGCTTATGGCATCGAGCCAAAATCGGGCTTTTTCCATTCCGGCGGCCTCGGCCGTTCGGTATCCTCCCAGGCCGAGGATGGCGAGCACACCGAAGCCGGTGGCCGCCATCAGGGTGTTGTGTTGCGCGACCAGAAGGTTCTCCAGCACCGTCATGCCTGCGAACAAACGAATATTCTGGAACGTGCGGGCGACCTTGGCCCTCGAAGCGATACGATGGCCGGGCATTTGGTGCAGCGGATACGAACGCCCGTCGGGGTGGGTGAGCGTGATCGACCCAGAGGTTGGCCTGTAAAAGCCAGTGATGCAGTTGAATACGGTCGTCTTGCCAGCACCATTCGGGCCGATGACGGCGGTAATATCGCCGGCGCGCGCCTCGAGCGACAGGTTGTCAACCGCCCTCAAACCGCCGAAGCGCATGGTGAGGCTTGATACCGTCAACATCAGGCTCGTCCTTGCTCGACGAGTTCGGGGGCAATCTCCTTCACCCTGGTCAACGCCACACTGGGGGTGCGTCCGGTTACGAGTCCCCTCGGGCGCAGGACCATCACGACCACGAGCGCCAGGCCAAAGATGAGCATACGGTAGAGCGGCAGCTCGCTGGCGATGCCGGAGAAAATCTCGCTGTTCATCTGGTCCCCGAGAAAACTGAGGAAATCGCGCAGGGCCTCCAATCCGCCAATCATGACGATAGCGGCCAACGCGACGCCGAGCTGGCTGCCCAGGCCGCCGAGGACGACGATCGCCAGCACGGTGGCGGATTCGATGAACGTGAAGCTCTCTGGGCTGATGAAGGCTTGGCGGGTGGCGAAAAAGGCGCCGGCGAAACCACCGAACAAGGCGCCGATGCCGAACGCGGTCAGTTTGGTGTTGCGGACGTTGATGCCGAGTGAGCGGCAGGCGATTTCGTCCTCGCGTAGTGCCTCCCAGGCACGGCCGAGCGGAAGGCGGCGGAGGCGAAGAGACACCCAGTTGGTCACCAGCGCGAGGCCGAGGATCACGTAATAAAGGAAGATGATGCGCTGGATGACCGCGGGCTCGATGTTGAAGAAGCCGCCGAATGTGTGAGGCCCGCCGCCCATGGTGAACGTCAGGCCAAACAGAGTGGGTCGGGGGATGCCGCTGATGCCGTTGGGACCGTTGGTGAGGGAGACCCAGTTGATCAGGATGATGCGGATGATCTCGCCGAAGGCCAGCGTTACGATGGCGAGGTAGTCGCCGCGCAGGCGCAGGACGGGGAAGCCGAGCATGACGCCCCAAAGCGCGGCTAGGATGCCGGCGAGGGGCAGACAGACCCAGAAGCCCAGCCCGAAGGTGGTGGCGAGAAGTGCATAGGAGTACGCGCCGACGGCGTAGAAGGCGACGTAGCCGAGGTCGAGCAGCCCGGCCAGTCCGACGACGATGTTCAGGCCCCACCCTAACATGATGTAAGTCAGGACGAGGGTGCCGAGATCGATGTAGTAACGGGATCCGGTGAAGGGAAGCGCGAACGCTGCGAGCAGCAAAACCGGCGCAAGGTATTTTCCCGCTCGGGTGAGCCGTTCGGCGAAAGCGCGATTGGCCCTGCTGGCTTCGACACGCGTTCGGCCGCGCCAGAAAAAATCGCGAGGCGGCCGAAGAAGACGAGGCCGACGACGACGACCGTGGCAATAGGTCGGACGGTGAGGGAAAGGCCACGGTCGCCGCTGGTGGTGACCAACCCGACGAGGGGGCCAAACAGGCCGAGGGCAACGACAGCGGAAAGAACGGCGTCGCGGAGGGCATTCACGCTGGGAGAGCCGGAACGCTTGTCGTCATGGCCGGGGCTGCACCGGGCATCGCCGTATCAATCGTCGTAGAGCGGATGGCCGGGACGCGCCCGGCCATGACGATTGGGTGGATCGGGGTGTCGCGAACGCCGTCATACCTTCTCCACCTCGGCGCGCCCGAGGATCCCGGTGGGCATGAAGATCAGCACGATGATCAGGATCGAGAAGGCCGCAACATCCTTGTATTCGCCGCTGAAATAGGCCGACCAGAATACCTCGATCAGACCGATCAGAAGGCCGCCCAACACCGCGCCCGGCAGGCTGCCGATGCCGCCGAGGACCGCCGCGGTGAACGCTTTGATACCGGCAACGAAGCCGATGTAGAAATCTATCACGCCGTAGTAGAGCAGGAACATGAAGCCGGCCACGGCAGCCAGGGCGGCGCCGATAACGAACGTCAGGCTTATCGTGCGGTCTGTGTCGATGCCGAGCAGGCTGGCCATTTTGAGATCCTGCTCGCAGGCACGCATGGTCCGGCCGAGCGGGGTTCTCGTGACCAGCCAGGTAAAGATCCCAAGGATAATGACGGTGATGACGACAATGGCAATCTGCATCCACGACAGCCGTACCGCGAAGGTGCCCTGGTTCATGAGCTGGATGCCGCCGGGAATGACCGCGTCGATCGGTTTGACTCGGGCTCCCTGACTGACCTGGACGAAGTTTTGCAGGGTGATCGACATGCCAATGGCGCTGATCAGCGGAGCGAGGCGGAACGAGCCGCGCAGCGGGCGGTAGGCGATTCGTTCGACCGTCCAGCCATAAAGTGCGGCGATGCCGGCGGCGAACAGCAGGGTCAACGCCAGTGCGAGCGGGACGGATGTTATTCCGAGCGCTGACAGGCTCAGCAGAGCGATGAGAGAAAGAAAGGACCCAACCATGAAAATGTCGCCATGGGCGAAATTGATCATGCCGATGATGCCGTAAACCATGGTGTAGCCGACGGCGATCAGGCCGTAGATCATACCAAGCGTGACGCCGTTGATGAGCTGCTGCAGGGCGTAGGCCAATCGCTCTCCAATTTCAGTGCTGGACGGCAATGCCATGCTGGATGCGTATGGCGCAAGCACGATCAGGGGCTTGCGACGGCCTCCGTAATCTGAAGGCGGATTTGACGAAGTTGCCGCTCGGTTATCCGCAATGGCGTCGCACGTACACGCGGTAGCGATGCGGAGGTCCCGAACGGGGGAGGCGCGAAGCATCGCTTCTTACAACCGTTTTGCGGAGTCGGATCGCATACGAACCGCTCCAATCGGAGACGATCACCGGGCATTACAAACACCCGGCTGGCAGTAGTATTGGCTGCCCGGACCGCGGTTGCCGTGGCCGACGTGCCTCGCGTCTTGATGACCGGCAGGTCCACATCCACCCCCACCGGCCATCGCCACCGTCGGCGTAGCCACTCCCAGAACGATGATGCAGACGCCGATTGCGGCGAGAAGTTTAGTCATGAGGATTTTCGATCCTCCAAAGGCAGCCTCTTCGAGCTTCTGCTGGCGGCGGGTGGCAAGGAGGCGGATGTACACAGGTGATGGAGCACAATCGACGGACGCGGGTCCATAAACGATCGGCGGCTTAATGGCGAGGGGTCGAAGGGCAAGGCGCTAAGGGTGGCGTGTTAGTTTCCTGGGCCCGTGTGCAGGCCGGGCGTGCGATGATGCGCTCGTTGTAGGCGATGGCCGTTTCCGACACTGGCACGCCGTACTGAACCGCCCAGGTGAGGCAGGTTGAGAGCAGAATGTCCGCCGCGGTAAACCGGTCACCCAGAACGTATGGGTGGCCGGCGTCCAATGCCCGGTCAACAGTCCGCATCTGTTTCTGGAAATAGGCGGCGGCAGCCTCATTCGCGGTTGGTGCATCGCCGTAGATATGGCGTAGACCGCCATGCCGGCGCATGACGTAAAGCGACGTGGCGTCCAATTCGCTGATGACGAAGAAGCACCATTCCAGGCATCGTGCGCGCTGCCGGATATCGGCTGGAAGCAACCGGTTATGGTCCTGGCCGTAGGCGTCGGACAGGTAGGTAACGATTGCGGCGCTTTCCGTCAGGATTATACCATTGTCCTGAAGTAAAGGGATTTTCTGCCGAGCACTGAGGGCGGTAAATTCTGGGGTTTGGGTTTCGCCGGTGCGGGGCAAAATCGGGCGGAGTTCGAAGGTCAGGTCTAACTCGTGGAGGGCCCAGTGCGCGCGGATGGTCCGGCTGGTGCCCACACCCCAGAGGATGCGCTCGGTGGACACTCGTTCTAGCCCGCGGCCTTGGCGGCACGCGACGTCTTCAGGGCGTGAATTTCGGTACGGAGTAGCCCGCTTCGGCCAGGATGGCGTCGGTGTGCTGGCCGATGCGCGGAGCCGGACCGCCAATGCGAGCGGGCGTACGATCGAAGCGGGCGGCTGGGCGGGGCTGCCGCACGGTGCCCAGCGTGGGTTGGTCCATCAACTCGATCAGTTCGTTGTTGACGATCTGGATATCGTTCATCACCTCGGCGCGCCGGAGGACGGGGGCGCAGGGAACGTCAGCCGCATCCAGGCGATCCAGCCATTGTTGGCTGTGCCCGGCCGCCAGAATTTCGCCGATCAAGGTCAGCCGCTCCGCGGCGTTGTGCGATCGGGCGGCGGGCGTCTTGAAGCGCGGGTCATCGATCCAGTCGGGGCGGTTGACAACTTTGCACAGGCCTTGCCATTCGGCATCGGAGAGGGATCCGACGGTGATGTAGCCGTCCAGAGTCTTGAAGACCAGGTCTGGACGCGGCGTGGGCTGGGGGAGGTCTTCGCGGCCGACCACGGTGAACTGCGTCATCGCCTCGGGCCACAAAAAAGCGACCATTGTATCGAGCATCGACAGGCGGACGTGCTGCCCCTGCCCTGTGCGCCCGCGCGCCACCAACGCCGCGCAGATTGCCTGTGCTCCGTAGACCGCCGTGGTTTTGTCGGCGACAATTGTGCGGACCATCCTGGGCCGCCCGTATCCTGATCGGCCTGGAGGTCGGCGAGCCCGGACAGAGACTGGATGACTGGGTCGTACACGCGCTTCTTCACGTAGGGCCCCGTTTCGCCGACGCCAGAGATCGACACGTAGATCAATCCTGGGTTTGCGGAACGCAGCGCCGGTTCGTCCAAACCGAGGCGCGCCATCGTTCCGGGCCGGAAATTTTGCACCAGGACATCAGCCTCGGCAATGAGCCGGCGTAAAGCGTCGAGTGCCGTTGGTTGTTTCAGATCAAGGGCGATCGATCGTTTGCCGCGATTGGCGGAAACGAACATCGCAGTGAACTCGCCGTCGCCGGCCGTGCGGCGCGCGATTTCGCCACCGGGCGGTTCGACCTTGACGACGTCGGCGCCTTGGTCGGCCAAGATCATTGTACAGACCGGTCCTGAAATAACCGTGGTCAGGTCGATGACGCGGATGCCGTCGAGCGGGCCCGGCATCACCATGTCTCCGACCATGGGCGCAGATCGAGTTCGTGCGTCCAGGCGTCGCGCGGTTGCGAGTGCAGCATCCAGTAGTTCTCCGCGATCGAGTCCGGATTGAGGATAGAATGGGCAGCCTTGCGGGCTTCGTAAGTGTCAGGGGCGCGCTGGAGGGTGAAATCGGTGTCGATCGCGCCATCGATGACGATGTGCGCCACGTGGATACCCTCGGGGCCGAGTTCGCGCGCCATGCTCTGCGCCAGAGCACGCAGGGCGTGCTTGCCGCCGGCGAATGCCGCGTACCCAGAACCTCCCCCGGACGCTGGCGGTGGCGCCGGTGAACATGATCGTGCCACGGCCTCGGGGGACCATGACGTTCGCCGCTGCCCGCCCGGCGAAGAAGCCGGACAGCGCACACATCTCCCACACCTTGGTGTAGACCCGCGTCGTGGTCTCGCGGATCGGAAAGCGCACATTGCCGCCGACATTGAAGGAGACGACCTCGATCGGGCCGATGTCGCGCTCGATGGTTTCGAACAGCGTGGCGACCTCCTCCTCGCGTCTGGCGTCGCTGCCGAAGGCCCGGGCGGTACCGCCCTCCTGTTCGATGCGTTGAACCAGGGGTGCCAGTTTGTCGCCGTGGCGGCGGGTGACGCAGGTGAAAAAGCCCTCACGGGCGAAGCGTCGGGCGACCGCGCCGCCGGTTGAATCGCCGGCACCGATGACGAGGGCGACTTTGGGTTGTGGCATGAAGGCCCCGCTCATGGTTGCATTATGATAGCGTGGGGACGCCTGGCCCAAGTGTCAATCCTGACGATTTGTCTGGACGCGTCGGTGTCACTGTCGGTTGAGCGGGTCAACGTCCCTCGCCAAGGATGCAGCCGCCGGTATGCTCACTTCATGCCAGACGATACGGAGCGAAATCTCTCGCTTTGGAAGCAAGGGCTTGGTGAGGTCCCGACATGGGTCTGGGAGCAAACGGAGCTGGAAACTCTTGTCCTGGCCGACAATGCGTTGTCGGAGCTGTCAGACCGGGTTGGCGGCTTGAAGAAGCTGCGCATGCTCGATCTCGGCCACAACAAGCTTTCCCGCTTGCCGGATGCGCTGGGAGAGCTCGACGGCCTCACCGACTTTCTCTATCTGCACGACAACGGGCTGGCCGCGCTGCCGCAGTCGGTGGAGCGGCTTTCGAAGCTGCGCTACCTAAACCTTAGCGAGAACCAGTTCGAAACAATTCCCGAGGTCGTCACCCATTTGACGAGCCTGATCGAGCTGCGGGTGACCGACAACAGACTGGCATCGATCCCTGACAGCGTCGGAAGGCTGTCCCGCTTGCGGGAACTTCACCTGCGGAACAACATGCTCAAATCGCTGCCGGACAGCATCGGCCTGCTAGCGGAATTGCGGCAGATCGATCTGCGCGGCAATCCGATGACGCACCTGCCGGCCAGCCTGGGGACATTGCCTCGATTGGAAAAGTTGGATCTGCGGTGGGTTGAGACACTCGCGCCACATGTATGGTTTGCAGACCTTGAGGCTCGCGGCTGCGCAATCTATCGCTGAGCGGCGGCGCCGTCGTCTGGATCAGCTTTTGCCGGCGTAGCTCTTGGCCATGCCCTCCGCGGGTTCGGCCTGCGGGCCGAACGGCATGATCGGATAGCGCAGGCCGGCCTTCGACAGGCCTTGCAGACCAGTGACCGCTCGGAGCAGATCGGCGGGCGGACAGGCCATCAGCATCTCGTCGTCCGCTACCCCTCCGTAACGGCGCTCGGCGTAGCATGGGATCGACAGGCTGACCTTCTTGTTCTTCAACGCGCTGCCCCAGCTATCCGCGCAGGCGCTCTCACCGGTGATGCTGAAGTCATAACGCTGGTAGTTGCGCCATTGCAGACCGTTGATGAACAGGATCATCTGCGCCGGGTTGCCGTAGAACAGGCACACATCCGGCGGGCTGAGCCGTGCTGTCCGCAGCGGCGAGATCGCCAGGCCGTGATATGTGCCCGGGGCCACGCGCGGCATCTGCGCCTGGTGCGCCGCGGCGGCGTCGCGGTTCTCGAACCATACGCCCTCCATCTTGCGGCCGGAGGTGTAGATCTCGCCTGGCGCGTCCAGCCCGATCACGCTGCTGCAGCTTGAGAACGGCGGGATGTTTTCGGTGGTGATGCCGAGGGTGAAGCCGGCCATACGGGACTGGGTCACCAGCTGGCAGGTGGAGTAGGTCTTTCCCTTGGCTGGGCGGCGCAGGCCGGGGACGGCCTCCATTTCCGCGACGTCTTCGAACAGCTTCATGCCGATCGGGAAGGTCCGCAGGCGCAGCAACTGGTTCAGCTGCTCGGCGAGGTCGGCGATCGTCTTGCCGTCTAGGGTTTCCGTCGCGGGCATGTCGTTCATCGGTGGATTCCTCCCGCCGGCATGCTGGCACGTGCTTGAGCGGACGGAAATACGGTTCGGGTTGTCGGACCGGCGCGATCTCTGAAGGCGCTGCTCGATCCGGCGCATTAGACTAAGATCAGGCCCTCGGTCCATTGCGTAGCTTTAACCCAGACAGCGGCGGGGTGTAGCCTGGCGGGTTCAGCGTCATCCAGCGCCAGAGCTATCGCGGTAAGCGAAGCGCCGCCTCTGCAAGCCGCATTTTTTCCCCCGGCGATCCCTTACCCGAAATAAAGGCGCTAAAATGGCCGTTGCCTCGCGATGGGTGGGCGACGTGGACGAAAAGAACGCCATCGGATCGATAGGCGACATCATTGACTGGCGTGACGCGACCGCGTGTGCGGCCAATGAGGTCTTTTACGTGCTTAATGTATGCGTCGGTGGTGCCAAGTAGGATTACAGTGTGTGTGGCAGGCGGGAGACGGCGGATGTGCTGGTCGACGCAGGCATACGCAAACTTGTAGGCCTCTGAGCCCGGTTTGAGGGCGGGAACGACGTTTGGGCTATCAGCTTTGTAGGAGCTAGTCTTCCGATCCATGCCGCTTACAGAGCATCGGACCACGCTCGCAAAGCCATATTCACGTTCGCCTGCCCGAAAGCGGTTGTTGAACTCGGCTTCACTCTCGTTCGGCAAAAGGCCTACGACCTGGAGGATGGTAAGCAATCGATCTCGACTATTCTTGAAGGCGACTTTGTCGAAATCATCCTTCGCGATCGCTGCCGACTGTGTGTTGCCTTTGCTGATACCGAGAACAAGAACGGAGGGGTTGGAACTGCCCGAATGCCCCGGGTCGTGAACGAGGAGAAAGCGTCCGACTTGCTGGGTGGATGTGGTGACGCCTTTCCAGCATCGATCGCAGGTCATCCGCCCATGAGGAACGCAGTCTGATTGTTCAGGAGTGTGTAGGTTTTCCATGCAGGCTCAAGTCTTTTGGTGTTGTACCGCAATATATATGCGCTGGGCTCATTCCACAAGCTCAATAAATTCGGTCGCTTCGCTGGCGCCACAGGAGAGAAATTGCCAGCCATCCCTTGACGGCAATTCGCCAGCACCCCTTTTAGCCAGCCCGTAAAATGGAACTGCCGGTCCTGATCAAGTGAGAGGTAGCGGAATCGGCATCGCGGCTCGCCACCTCAAGCGCCATGCCGCGCATGATGCCGCCCGAAAGCTCGTACAAAAACGCCGCAGTCCGGCGATCTGCTGCTGTGCCCAGGTTCCGGTGGCCAGCGCTTCATCGCCCGACGGGTCGCCGGTCCGGACATAGTTTCGGGCGAAATCCGCGGTCCCGAACAGCATGTCCCACCACGGCAGCACCGCCCCGTAGTTGCAGCTTCGATCCCCTGCCGCGCGTACCCCGTGATGCGCGCGATGGAACCGTGGCGAGATCAGCAGCCGCTCACCCAGCCAGCCGAACGACAGCCGCACGTTGGCGTGCGACAGCAACTCCAGGAACCGGAGCACGAGGACCAGCAGCGGAAATTGCAGCGGCGGTACGCCGATCAGCAGCGCGATGACACCGAACCAGACGAAGGCGATCAGGTCGTCCAGCACGTGGTTGCGGTCATCCGACCAGAACGTCATCTGCCGCTGCGCGTGATGCAGTGAGTGCAACGCCCACCACCAGCGGAACTGGTGCGCCAGCCAGTGCCGGACATAGTCGGCAAAATCCAAAATGATCGCATAGATCACGAAGGTAAGAACCTGCTGCCCCAGCAGGAACGGGAAAAGGCCCTCAAGCGTGGGGGGCACCCAGCCCTGGTCGGTCATCCAGCCGCTGACCGCGACCTGAGCGCGATAGAACAGCACATAGGTTACGAACGGGAGGATGCCGACCCGCGAGACAATGGTATAGAGGATATCGACCCACACCGCCTTGTTGTCGGGCCAGCGCTCGACCGGTCGCCAGTGTTCCAGCGGCAGGCAGACGGCGAAGGTCACCGCGACCTGCACCGCGCCATACACCGCGAACAGCGCCCAGCCGTATGACACGTCCTCCCAGTTCATCAGTCCGAGCTGGTACAGAGCTGGAATAAGAAGATGCTCTTCCAGCCACCCGGCGGTGAGGTCAAACGGATCGCTCATTCAACGGCTGGACAGAACGGTCGGCGACGGGGCGTTGGGGTTTAGAAACAACCCGTGCGGCGACCGGCCGACTTCGATCGTCTCATAGGTGCCGGTGGCCGGGTCGAGCACCGCCACCTTCTCGGCCCAGCGCCGCGTGATCCAGATTTTTCCATTCGGCGCGAACGCCAGATCGTCGGGGCCACCGGGAATATTGTAGCTGCGGATCGGTTTCAGTGTTGTGCTGTCGAGCGACACGGTGGTGCCGCCCGCGCGGTTGTTGACCCACAGAATCTTTCCATCCGGGGACAGAAACAACTGGTGCGCACCCTTGCCGGTCTCGATATGCCCCACGATCTTGCCGGTAGCCGGATCGGCGACTGCCAGATAATCCGTCCCCATGTCCGCTACCAGCACGCGGCCGTTCAGCCACAGGACACCGGCCGGGGTCTTGCCGATCGGCACGGTCCATTTCTCGGTCATGGTGCGTAGGTCAAACGCTGCCAACTTATCGTTGTCCTGCAAGCTGACGAAAACCGTCGAAGAATCCGGCGCATACGCCAAGTGGCTTGGTGTCGCCACCACCGGGAAGCGCTTCAGCAGCCTCATCGTCGCGGCGTCGTACACATCGACCTGATTGCGTGCCAGGCCGTTTATCGTCAGGTACTTGCCGTCCGGGCTGAAGCCCAGCTGATATGGATCGGTCACCGGCATGCGCTTCTGCACCTCGCCGGTGTTGGGGTCGAGAAACATCATTTGATTGCCGGCCGTGTCGCCCACCAGCAGGCTGCGCCCATCCGGGCTAAGAACCAGGTGATGCGGCTCCCGCAGGGTCGGGATGCGCCGCACTTCCTTCTGCGTGGCCATATCGATGACGCTGACCGAGGCGCCAGCGGAATTGACGATGAAGGCGATGCCACCCGCCGAGGCGGAAGCGGCGACAACGGTAGAGGCGAAACACAGGGAAAACAAAAGGAAAAGACGGCGCATGGCCGGGGTTTCTCCAACGGGTTGGCGGCGTTCCCTACGCCAGACGCCCGTAGCCCGGCAAGGCTATTCGGGCACCGGCCGGGCAAACACGGCGGTGGCGAACGCGAACATCACGCAGGCGGGGGTCGAGATCAGCAAGTTGTCGGTAAACGCAAGACTGGCATGAGCCAGGAACGCGAGCCGCATGATCCGACGATCGGACGGCCATAACCGGCGTGTATGGACAAGTGCCCATCCCGCGAACAGCGCGATCAACAGTGTCTCCCCGATCGCACCGCCTTCGACTTCAATGCGCAGGTATTCGTTATGTGCGGCCGAAGTGTGCAGGAGCTGCGCAATCCGGCCCTCAGGGGAGATTACAGCGTTGCCGGCACCCGTGCCCCACCCAAACCAAGGGGACTGCGCGGCGACATTCTCGAAGTTAGGCCACAATAGCTCGCGTCCACTGAGGTTTCCGGCGTCGTTCAGGGCGACATTGAGTAGCCGGATCTGCCCCAGATCGCCGGCCAGCAGGATCAGGACCGGCACCAACGCAAGCCCCGCAAGGACCAGCAGCTGCCGGTCGCGCCACGGGAAAATGCGGGATCGGATGGAGATCAAGCTGACGCCTGTCACCACTACGGCGTAAGCGGCGGGTGCTCGGGCGCCGGTCAACACGAGGATCAAGAAGTTGACGATCAGCAGCAGCAGGTCGCCTCTCCGACCCTCGCGGTATAGCTGGATCAGGCATGCGTAGATCGCCGGCAGGCACACGTTGGCCAGGAACGCGGGATGTCCCAGACCGGCTAGGCGAGCGCCGCCGCTGTCCACGAACAGCGGTCTGATATCGGCTGCCGCCAGCGGCAGGCAGGCTAGGACAGCCACCAGCGGGCACCATTTGGTCGTCCGGACGATTGTCTCGGCCCAGGATCGCGGAACCCGAGCGAGGCAGAAGACAAAGGGCGCCGCGGACCCGACCAGGGAGCGCAAGCTATCCGCCACCGTCATCCCAGGATACAGGCCGTGCGCCAGACCGACCGTCGTCATCGCCAAAAACGCCCAGGCCGGGCAGAGAAAATCCGCCGTTGGTCCGAAACGAACCATGCAGAGGAGGCCGAGGCAGATTTCGATGCCTTTGACGACCGCGATGACGGGTTGGAAGGTGTCTTCTCCGATTAGGTCGCTTGAGGCCATCTCCAAGCTCATGCCGGCGACCAGCAGCCACGCGGCGCAGAAGCCGGTCGGGAAGCAAAACCCCAGGAAGATGACGGCGGCGACGACCGAAGCGACTAGAAGGAGGCCGAAGAATGGGGGAGCGATCAGTCCGCAGGCGAAAGCAGCGGCCAGTGACGCGGCGGCAGCGGCAAGAATGACAGTATCTGGCCGGGTAAGACGTTCGGGCATCGGACGCCGGTATGACCGAAAAGTATGAAGAAAGGGTTTATGCCCTTGGGCAGTCCTTGTGTGCGCAGAAGGATGGCACCGGGATCGTCACGACCGGAGCAAAGGTCGAATTCTATACCCAGGGCGCCGCCCGTCGTTTTTCGTCGCACTGATTGTGCGCGACGAAGAGCACATCGGCATGCGTATCGGTGTTGCCCGAAGGCTTAAGAATGGCAAGGGTGGAGCCGAACGCGAGGCGAGGTCGCGGCGCCCTTACACCCGCATCGGCATCAGCACGTACAGTGCACTGGCATCCCCGGCATCCTGGACCACGGTCGGGGCTGACCCATCGGCGAAGCGAAACTCCACTTGTTCCGGGATCTGGTCGGTGATGTCGTTGAGGTAGCGCGCCTGAAAGCCGATCTCCAGCGGACCGGCGTCGTACTTGACGTGGTCGCCGTCCAGTTCCTCGGTCGCGGTGCCCTGCTCGGGACTGGAGGCCGACAGCACCAGCAGATCGCGTGCCAACGACAGCTTCACTGGCCGCGACCGTTCAGAGGAGATCGCCGCCACACGCGCAACTGCATCGGCAAAGTCCTTCTTGCCGACGCGCAGCACCTTGTCGTTGCCGCGCGGAATGACCCGCTCGTATTCCGGAAAAGTGCCGTCGATCAGTTTGCTGGTGAGCAGGATCTGGTCGGCGCGGAACTGGATGCGGGTATCCGACAGTCCGATTTCAACATTCCCGGTGACCTCATCGAGCAGTTTTCGCAGCTCGTTGACTGTCTTCCGCGGGATGATCACCCCCGGCATCGCGGCCGCACCCTCTGGCAGCGGTTCCTCGACGCGGGCCAGACGATGACCGTCGGTGGCAACCGCGCGCAGCACCGGGGTACTGTCACTGTCGGCGTGGTGCAGATAAATGCCGTTCAGGTAGTAACGCGTTTCCTCGGTGCTGATCGCGAACCTGGTGCGGTCGATCAGAGCGCGGAGGGTCTGTGCCGGCAGGTTGAACTTGTGCGGCAGGCTACCGGCGGTCATCGATGGGAAATCCTCGACCGGCAACACCGTGAGCTTGGTGTCATACCGGCCGGCCCGCAGTGCCAGCTGGGCATCGCCGCCGGGATGCTCGAGTTCGACCTCCGCGCCGTCCGGCAGCTTGCGAACGATTTCGTACAGTGTCGCCGCCGGCGCGGTGCAGGCCCCGTTGCGGGAGGATGCGGCAGGGACATCCTCAACGATGGCAATTTCCATATCGGTGGCCGTTAGCGTAAGCTTTCCGTCACGCACCGCGATCATGACGTTCGCCAGGATGGGAATCGTGTTGCGCCGTTCCACCACGCTCTGGACATGGGCCAGCGCCTTGATCAAGGTGGCGCGGTCGGCCTTCAACTTCATGGTCAGCTTCCTACCTGGGTCCGGCCCCCGCTTCTGGCCCCTGAACGGCGGGGAAGCAAGCGAATCGCAACCCCGATTGTAGCAAGAGCGGCGAACGTCCGCCAAGGACCGTAATGCGTGCCGAAGCGGTTCCGCCGGGTTTTCTGCCCCGATGAAGCCGTCAGGCACATTCGAGGCCCCGGCGGCCGTCCAGGAGTGGCTGGCATCGCGGTGCCTACGCCCCATGTGTCATCCACAACCTTCGCGGGAGCCATCAATGACCGCACCGGAAAACCTGCTGGGGCGGGAGACCTCCCCGTATCTGCTCCAGCATGCCGACAACCCCGTGCACTGGCGCCCGTGGGGCAAGGCGGCATTAGACGAGGCGAAGGCAGCCAACAAGCCTATCCTGGTCTCCATCGGCTACGCGGCGTGCCATTGGTGCCACGTCATGGCGCACGAGTTCGTTCGAGGACCCCGACACCGCGGCGCTGATGAACCAACTGTTCGTCGCCATCAAGATCGACCGGGAGGAACGTCCCGACATCGACCAAATCTACATGTCCGCGTTATCCGCGTTGGGCGAGCAAGGCGGCTGGCCGCTGACGATGTTCACCACGCCGGACGGAACTCCGTTCTGGGGCGGCACCTATTTCCCGCCGGAGCCGCGGTGGGGCCGGCCGTCGTTCCGGCAAGTGCTGCAAGGGGTGGCGAACGCGTTTCATACCGGGGCGGAAGCGGTAACCCAGAATACGCAGGCTTTGACGCAGTTTTTGGAGCGGCAGGCCGCGGCCTCCAAAGGGGACGTGCCTGAGCCGGCACACCTTGAGGCGGTGGCGCAGGCCTATCTGCGGATGACCGATCCGGAATTCGGTGGTCTGCGGGGGGCGCCGAAATTTCCCAATCCGCCAATTTACCGCTTTCTCTGGCAGGACGCTTTTCGCAGTGGCCAGCAGCAGGGCAAGGATGCGCTGCACCTGATGCTGGAACGGATGGCCCAGGGCGGCATCTATGACCACCTCGGCGGCGGATTTGCCCGCTACTCGACCGACGAGGTGTGGCTGGTGCCGCATTTCGAAAAGATGCTGTACGACAATGGGCAGTTACTGGAGCTTCTGGCGCTCGCGCACGCTCACCGGCCAAATCCGCTCTATGCAGAGCGGGTGACGGAGACAGTTGGCTGGATGATGCGCGATATGAGTGCGCAACGTGTCAACGGACTGGCGGCGTTCGCGGCTTCTGAAGATGCCGACAGTGAGGGTGAGGAAGGCCGCTTTTACGTCTGGACCGAAGCTGAGGTGGACGCTCTGCTGGGTCCCGATGCCCCGGCGTTCAAGCAGGCCTACGACGTCACCGCTTCCGGCAACTGGGAAGGCCACACTATTTTGCGCCGGATTACGCCCCTCGGTTCTCCCGAGCAGGAGGCCGGCCTGGCCAAGGCCAGGGATGTGCTGTTCCGGGCGCGGGAACGGCGAGTGCGGCCAGGATGGGACGACAAGGTGCTGGCCGACTGGAACGGCCTGGCGATCGCCGCGCTGGCCCGTTGCGCCGCGGTCTTCGGAGAAGCCGCATGGCTGGATCGGGCGCGCGAGGCGTTCGACTTCGTTCTGTCTCATATGAGCGCCGGACATGGCGGTGTCGAGCATGCCTGGCGGCTCGGCCGGGTCACGGCACCGGGTCTGATCGAAGATCAGGCGGCGATGGCGCGCGCGGCACTGGCTTTGTACGAGGCAACAGATGAGGGCCGATATCTTGAGGTCGCTGAGCGGATAGCGAATGCGGCCCAGGCGGTGTTCGGCGACTGGCATGGGGGATTCTTCACCACTGCCGCCGATGCCGTGGACGTGCCGCTGACCCGGCCACGCTCCGCGGCTGACAACGCCACGCCCTCCGGCAACGGAATGATGGCCGAGGTCCTGGGCCGCCTGCTCCACCTCACAGGTGACGCGAATTGGCGGGCGCGTGCAGAGGCGGTACTGACGGCGTTCACCGGCCAGACGGATCAGTTGGCCGGCATGCCGACTCTTTTGGCAGCCGCGGATCTGCTTGAGGAAGCGGCCAGTGTCGTGATTGTGGGGGCCGATTCGGCGGCTTTGGCAGAGGCGGCGTTGGGTGCGCCCGATCCGGCTGTGATGGTGCTCCGGGCGCCCGACACCGGTGCGCTGCCGGTTGGCCACCCCGCCTACGGCAAGACGACGGCGCAACACGGGGCGGCTGCTTATGTCTGCCGGCGGAATGTGTGCGGGCTGCCGATCACGGATGCGGCCGCCTTGTCGCAAGCGTTGCGCACGCGTGTTTGACTGTGGGATACCACGGCACTGCTATCCGTCGGCGTTTAGCTCGTTGAACTCGACTCCGCCGCCGAGCCCGGCCTTGCGCCGGTCCATAACGCCAGGGGGCAACCTCACACCCCGGAGAGAGTGAATGGATGCACCCGCGACACAAGCCGCGCCGGCCGACGCCTCGCCCGCGGACCGGCCATTGACCGCCACGGCCGCATTGGCGGCGCTTGGCATCGTTTATGGCGACCTCGGGACCAGCCCGCTGTACACCTACGAGACGATCGTCGGTTCGGTAGGCGGCCAGCCGACCGCGGAGGATGCGCTGGGGCTACTCTCGCTCGTCGTTTGGTCGCTGATCATCACCGTATCGATCAAATACTGCGTCTTCGTGATGCGGGCCGATAATCACGGCGAGGGCGGCATTCTGGCGCTGATGGCACTGGTGACCGGCCGAACGGGCCGATCGGCGGGAGCGCTGGTGGTGGCAGGGTTGTTCGGCGCGGCCCTGATCTATGGCGATGGGATCATCACACCGGCGATCTCGGTGCTCAGCGCGCTGGAGGGCATCAACGTCGTGACGGACGTCTTCAAGCCCTATGTTGTCCCCGCCGCGCTGGTCGGTACTGGTACTGCTTGTTTGGCGCACAAATGAAGGGAACCGCCAGTATCGGCCGGGTGTTCGGCCCGGTGATGCTGCTGTGGTTCGTGGTCATCGCGGTTCTGGGGCTGTCAGGCGTGTCGCGCCGGCCGGAGGTATTTCTGGCGATCGACCCCATGCATGCGGCGCGATTCGTCGTTGCCCATGGCCTTCATACTTTCGTCGTTCTCGGCGGCGTGTTCCTGGCACTCACCGGCGGCGAGGCGCTGTATGCCGACATGGGCCATTTCGGACGCCGGCCGATCCGGACGTCGTGGTACGGCGTGGTGCTGCCGGCGCTGCTGCTGTGCTATGCTGGTCAGACGGCATTGCTGGTAGAAAACCCGGGCCTGCAAGGCAATCCATTCTTCCAGCTCGCCCCGCACTGGGCGGTGGTGCCGCTCGTCTTGCTCGCGACTTTGGCGACCATCATCGCCAGCCAGGCGATCATTACCGGTGCGTTCTCCCTGACCCGGCAGGCAATGCAGCTTGGCTGGTTCCCCGGCCTGAATATCCGTCAGACGTCCGATGAGGAATACGGCCAGATCTACGTGCCTGTGGTGAACTGGACGATGATGGTCTGCACCGTGTTCCTGACCTTCAGCTTCGGTAGCTCGGACCGCCTGGCCGGCGCCTACGGCACCGCTGTTTCGACCACCATGCTGCTGACGACGGCGTTGCTGTTCAACGCCATGCGTGACATCTGGCGCTGGCCAACCATTGTCGCGCTACTGGTGAGCGGGGCGTTTCTGCTGATCGACTTGGCGTTCTTCGGCGCCAACCTGCTGAAGATCCGGGAAGGCGGATGGATCCCGCTGCTGCTGGGCGTGCTGATCTTCGTGGTGATGACCACGTGGCGCCGGGGGATCGAGGCGATCGGCCGGTCCCAGGTGCAGAGACCGGAAGCCACCGGGGAATTCCTCGCACAACTGAAGTCAGGGAAGATCGCCCGCGTGCCCGGCACGGCGGTGTTTTTCAGCCGCAGCGAAAATGCGATACCTCCCGTCCTGGTCCGCCACGTCGCACAGATGAAGGCGTTACAGGAGACGGTGATCAGCATGACCGTGCGGTTCGAGGAATATCCGCGCGTCCCGCTGGACAGGCGCGCCGAGGTCGAGAAGATCGCTGACGGCTTTTGGCATGTCACCGTCCATTTCGGCTTTGTCGAGAAGCCGAACGTGACTGCTGCTATGGCCTGCGCCAAGGAAAAAGGCTGCCCGCTCAACCTCGATGACGCGGTGTATTTCGCCTCTCACGATGACGTGGTGCGCAAGGCCAATCCGCCCCGCCTGCCGGCGTGGCGCCGCATGCTGTTCGCCGTCATGTACCGCAACGCTGTCCGTGCCGCCGGACCGGTTCGAGCTGCCGGCCGATGCGTTCCTGGAAGTGGGCCGGCAGATCGCGCTGTAGCAGCGAGACCAGGGTAGCCATTGATACCTTAGGATGAGGATACCGTAGAAATACCCTGTGCTATTTCGCTTCGACTATACGAGCCCTGTAGCCACTTTGACGGAACATACCGCCGGCGATAGACTGAGAGTCGCCCAAGGCTTTAAATGGCTTCGAAGCCACTCGCGGCCGAGGCGTCCAGAGTGTCCGTTGGACAAAGGGCTGGGCAAAACAAAATCAACAGACAGGGAGAGCAGGATGTCCGAAACTGTTCACATTCATCCATCCGTGGATTCCGGGGTCAAGCCCGGCGCCGCCGGTTTCAGCGGCGGGACACTGGTCTGCAAATGTGCGCAAGATCCGGTCAAGGTCAGAATAGAAAGCTCGATCGCTTACAACCACGCGTGCGGCTGCACCAAGTGCTGGAAGCCGGCCGGCACTGACTTCTCGATTGTCGCGGTGGCTGCCCGCGACAAGGTCCATGTCGTGCAGAACGAAAACAAGCTGCAGATCGTGGATCCCTCCGCGGCGATTCAACGGTATGCCTGCAAGGGCTGCGGAGTCCACATGTACGGGCGGATCGAGAACAAGAACCATCCGTTCTATGGGTTTGACTTCATTCATCCCGAGCTGTTCCAGGAGTCCGGCTGGCCACCGCCGGAGTTTGCAGCTTTCGTGTCGTCTGTCATCAAGTCCGGCGTGTCGCCTGAAAGAATGAGCGGCATCCGCAGCCGACTGAAGGCACTAGGCCTCGAGCCTTATGACTGCTTGTCACCGCCATTGATGGATGCCATCGCGACGCATGTCGCCAAGGCGTCTGGCGTAAGGATGCACTGATCTTCGTCGTTGGGCGGCCGCTTGAAGGCGGCCACCCGAGAGTACTTTTTGATTCGCCAGCAATTTAATCAGCCTGAAGCCGCTGTGCGCTTCAGGCTGATGTTGCTCTAATACGTTACGACCGTCCGGATGCTCTCGCCGCGCCGCATAAGGTCGAAGCCGTCATTTATTTTCTCGAATGGCAGCAGGTGAGTGATCAAATCGTCGATATTGATCTTTCCGTCCATGTACCAGTCGACGATCCGCGGTACGTCGGTCCGTCCTCTCGCGCCGCCGAACGCCGTCCCCATCCATACCCGCCCCGTAACGAGCTGGAAAGGCCGCGTCGAGATTTCCTGTCCGCTGCCGGCGACCCCGATGATGACTGACTTGCCCCAGCCACGATGGGCGCACTCCAGCGCCTGGCGCATGACCTTGACGTTGCCGATACATTCAAACGAGTAGTCGGCCCCGCCTTTGGTCAGATCCACGAGATACGGCACCAGATCACCTTGCACCTCGCTTGGGTTCACGAAGTGGGTCATACCGAATTTCTCGGCCATCTCCCGCCGGCGAGGATTAAGGTCAACGCCGACGATCATTTCGGCACCGGCCATTCGCGCGCCTTGCAGCACATTGAGCCCGATACCGCCCAGGCCGAACACAACCACACGCGCGCCAGGTTCGACTTTGGCGGTATTGATCACCGCGCCGATGCCGGTGGTGACGCCGCATCCGATGTAGCAAACCTTCTCGAACGGCGCGTCTTCTCGGATTTTCGCCAACGCGATCTCGGGCAGCACGGTGAAGTTGGAGAAAGTAGAGGTGCCCATATAGTGCATCACCGGCGCGCCGCCCGAGGAGAAGCGGCTGCTGCCGTCCGGCATGAGCCCCCTGCCCTGCGTGGCGCGAATGGCGACGCACAAATTGGTTTTGCGCGACAGGCAATATTCGCACTGCCTGCATTCCGGGGTGTAAAGCGGAATGACGTGGTCACCCTTTTTCAAGGATGTAACACCCGGGCCAACGTCCACCACTATGCCCGCGCCCTCGTGGCCGAGGATCGCAGGAAAAATCCCCTCAGGGTCCGCACCCGAGAGGGTGAACTCATCGGTGTGACAAATACCCGTGGCCTTTACCTCAACCAACACCTCGCCGGCCCGAGGGCCTTCGAGTTCCACTGTTTCCAGGCTAAGGGGCTGGCCTGCCTGGCGAGCGACAGCAGCGCGGGTTTGCATGCGGGTGCCTCCCTTTGGTCCACCGCCTATTCAGGCAGCGGAACCGTCAGTTTTTCTTAGTTCCATCCTCGTTGAACTGTTGCAGATAAGCGATGACATCCTTTCGCTTCTTGTCATCCTTGATACCAGGAAAAACCATCTTGGTATGGGGAACGACCGCCTGAGGATTGGCCAGGTATTTATCAAGCTCTTCCGGTGTCCAGGTGATGCCCGAGTCCTTATTCGCGGGCGAATACTCAAAGCCCGGAAACGTGCCCGCCTTTCGCCCGACAACGCCATTCAACACGGGCCCGATCGCGATCTTGGCGCCAGGACCGATCTGGTGACACGCCTTGCAGACAAGAAACTCCTTCTCGCCCGCGGCGGCGTCCTGCGCGTGCGCGGACGTTGCCAGACCCACGACAATCGCAGATGCGATAAGATATGAACGTATCACAAATCCTCCATTCGTTCGCTCTTGGACGGCTTTACCGACCCTCAAGGTGCGTAGACGCTCTGTCAATGCCGCCCGCGCCAATTCGTTCAAATCTTCCCGTCTTCTTGATCCGGCCACGCGCAGCGCCAGCGCATCACCCGATAGGCCGGATGTTCGCCGACCCACTGCGCGAGGTAGGGTTGTGCTTGCATCATGCAACTTTGCAACGAGCCGGAGGTTTGAAACAACACATGATACTCGTGGCACGAATCTGGATTTGCCAAGGCGCATGCTAGCAGGATGAGATCGACCAGATTCACGCGAAGCCTCGACAGCAAATCATCGCTTCACCGCCATTCGGATGGATGCAGCTTGTTGCGCAAAAGGTAGGCCAGGCCACGCGACCAAGATTCCTCCGTATTGCCGCGGATGTCCACACTGCCTGCTTCGATGACCTTGCTGGTCGCGACTTCGCGCGCCACAAGGTTGATGTTGAGAATGAGGTTGGACACTTTCTGCACCCAACCGGTCACAGAGATTCGCGCGCCGGCCTTGCGCGCCAAGTCGACATCGCAGCCGTTGCAGGTCCGCAGGTCCACGTCTCGAGCTTGCTTCGCGACATCCTGCAGATCCACCATAGAGCAACATTCCGACCCCACGAGCATGGTCCGCAGTTCAGCATCAAGCGCGACCAGGCGGTGCTGTTCCGCTGGTTCGGGACCCTGCATCTGGCCTTGCAGGCTGGTATCGTCGAAGCTGAAACTGAATACGGCGGTAGGCGACGGCTCCTTCGCCGCGACGGCTGTTACGGCGAAGCATACCCACAGCGGAACCGCACATGGCCAATTCTTCATACCCGAAGCTCCTCTTGAGGGTGCCGCTTACCCGGCCGTCGTGTTGCTGCCGCGAGACAGGTTCCGCATACTGTGCCGATGGAACGTCCTGATCCGTCGCAAAGTGGCGGCCTGTGCCGGCGCGCATTCATCACAAATGCGGCCGGTGCCGTGCTGGCCGCCGCACCTTTATCCGAAGCGGACGCCGGCAGTTCGCCGGTCGGAGTGGGCTATCTTCGGTGGACCGAGCGGCGTCCGACTGTCTCGTTGCTGGACAAGCCAGCGGCGGATGACGGGTTGGCCGGTGCCCAGCTTGCCATCAACGACAACAACACGACCGGGCGGTTCATCGGCCAGCAATTTGCGCTGACCGACACCCCGGTGCGCGACGGCGATGATCCGGTTGAAACCCTCGGGACGGTTCTAGCCCAAGGGATTGTCCTGTGGCTCACGGATGTTCCGGACAAGCAGCTTCTGGCGGTCGCCGGGGCCGCCGGGCCTAAGGGCGTGACCCTGTTCAACGTGGCGGCACCCGATGATGCGCTGCGGCAGGAGTCATGTCGCAACAATGTGATTCACGTTGCGCCCTCCCGAGCCATGCTGACCGATGCGTTGGCGCAATATCTGGCCTGGAAAAAGTGGAGCCGGTGGGTTTTGGCCTACGGGTCTCACCCCGAGGATGGTTTGCTGGCGGATGCCTACCGACGATCCGCGAAACGATTTGGCTGCCGCATCCTGAAGGAGATCGAGTTCAAGGACACCGGCGGCGCTCGGCAAACCAACTCCGGGGTCGTGCAGACGCAGCAGCAAATGCCTGTGTTCACGCAGGGGTTGCCCGACTACGATGTTCTAGTGACCGCGGATGAGAACGAAGTGTTCGCGGGTTACCTGCCGTATCGGACCTGGGATGCGCGACCGGTCGTCGGATCAGCGGGATTGCGTCCCGTCTCCTGGAGCCCCAGCAGCAACTCGTGGGGTGGCGCGCAGCTTCAGGATCGTTTCATCCGCATGGTCCATCGCCGCATGACGCCGCTGGATATGCAGGCCTGGACCGCATGCCGCATGATCGGCGAAGCAGCGAGCCGCAGCGGGTCCACCGATCCGTCTCAAATCATACAGAACATGATGAGCCCCGATTTCGGCATCGCGGCGTACAAAGGCGAAAAACTCTCGTTACGGGACTGGGACCTGCAGCTTCGCCAGCCGATCCTGTTGGACGATGGACGATCGGTGGTGTCCATCTCACCGCAACCGGGATTCCTGCATCAGGTCACCGCACTCGATACGCTCGGTTTCGACCGCCCGGAAACGCGGTGCACGCTGTGATGCGCGGCCGGCTTGCGCTTCTTGCGCTGACACTTCTGCCGCTCGCTTCGGTACCAGCCGCGGCCTATATGGCATATGTAACGAACGAGCGGGACAACACCTTGAGCGCGATCGATCTCTCTCAAATGAAGACGGTGAAGACCGTGCCGGTGGGCCAGCGGCCGCGTGGCATCACAATGACCAAGGACGGCAGCGAAATCCTGATCTGCGCCAGCGACGACGACACGATCCAGATCGTCGATCCGAAAACCCTGCGGGTTGTAGGGGATCTGCCCTCCGGTCCGGATCCGGAAACGTTTGCCCTGCATGGCTCGGGCAATCCACTTTACGTCTCCAACGAGGACGACAACCTGGTGACGGTCATAGACGTGGCTAAGCGGAAGATGCTCGACCAAATCCCGACGGGCGTCGAACCGGAAGGGATGGCCGTCAGCCCCGACGGCAAGACAATCGTCAACACGTCTGAAACCACCAACATGGCGCACTTTTTTGATTTCGCCACACGCCAGATGGTGGCCAGCGTATTGGTCGGTGCCCGTCCACGCGTTGCGCAGTTCAAGCACGACGGGTCCGAAGTCTGGGTGTCCTCGGAACTGGGCGGCACGGTCACCGTGATCGATCCTGAGAAGCATGATGTCACTCACAAGATCGAGTTCGCGGTGCAAGGGCTGCGGCCGGAAGGGATCCAGCCAGTGGGAATTCGTTTCACCGAGGACGATGCCACCGCGTTTGTCGCACTCGGTCCGGCGAACCGCGTGGCAGTAATCGATACCAAGACCTACACCGTGAAGAAGTACCTGCTGGTTGGCCAACGCGTTTGGCAGATGGCATTTACGCCGGACGACAAATTCCTTCTCACGACCAACGGGTTGTCCAACGACGTGTCAGTCATCGACGTCGCATCGCTGGGCGTCGTGAAATCGATCCCGGTGGGACGATTGCCTTGGGGCGTCGTGGTGGCGCCGCAATGACCATGCTGAGTCCCGCCCTGGCGGTAAATGGCGTGAGCCACGCCTACGGCCCACGCAAGGCGTTGGACGACGTCAGCCTGAGCGTTCCGCAGTCACGATTCACTGCGCTGTTAGGGCTGAACGGTGCCGGCAAAACAACGCTGTTTTCCCTGATCACTCGACTTTACGATACACGTCACGGATCGATCGATGTCCTCGGCTACCGCGTCTCGCGCGACCCCGGGGAGGCACTGCGCAGGCTCGGGGTGGTGTTCCAGGCCCGTACTCTCGATCTCGACCTTTCGGTGATGGACAACCTGCTCTATCACGCCGCGCTGCACGGGATCGGGGGGCGTGACGCTCGCCGCCGAGCCGAGGCCGCCCTTCAGGACATCGAACTACAGGACCGGGCGCGCGATCCGGCGCGCAAACTATCCGGGGGACAGATGCGTCGGGTGGAGATCGCCCGTGCACTGCTGCATGAACCGCGCGTTCTAGTGCTGGATGAGCCGACGGTCGGTCTGGATGTGAATTCCAAGTCCCTGATCGTGCGGCATGTGCGGTCGCTGGTCCGAGAACGCGGCGTGGCCGTCCTGTGGGCGACTCATCTGCTGGACGAGGTCGCGGCCGACGATGCCGTGGTGGTGTTGCATCGAGGCCGCGTTGCCGCTGCCGGGGACGTCTCCACGATCGTCGAGACCGGACAGAGCAACGATTTGCGTTCGGCGTTCATCGCCCTCACCGGCGGCGGCAGGGAAGATCCAGAATGAGCGTGAGCGTCACCAACAGCCGAGGATTTACCGCCGGCCAATACCTGATCTGCCTGCGCGGGATCGTCTGGCGAGAAACGTTGCGCTTCGTCCATCAGCGTGGACGTTTCATTTCGGCGATCGTCCGGCCGCTGGTCTGGCTGTTTATCTTTGCTGCAGGCTTCCGGCAGATTCTGGGCGTTTCGATCATCCCCCCGTACGACACGTACGTATTGTACGACGTCTATGTATCGCCGGGACTGGTGGCGATGATCCAGCTGTTCAATGGCATGCAATCGTCGCTGTCCATGGTTTACGACCGAGAAATGGGCAACATGCGCATGCTGCTGGTCAGCCCGTTCCCACGTTGGTACCTGCTGCTGGGAAAGCTGCTGGCCAGCACATCGGTGTCCTTGCTGCAGGTATTTGCCTACCTGGCGGTTGCCTGGCTGTGGGGCTCGCAGGCGCCACCGTGGGGCTACGTCGCGGTCATTCCCGCGCTGGTACTTTCCGGCATGATGTTTGGCTCACTGGGTATGCTTCTCTCGTCCGGCATCAAGCAGCTGGAGAATTTCGCGGGAGTAATGAATTTCGTGATCTTCCCGATGTTTTTTGCCTCCTCGGCGCTGTATCCGCTGTGGCTGGTGCAGCAATCGAGCCCGGTGGTCTATTTCATCTGCTGCCTGAACCCGTTCACGTATGCTGTTGAACTTATTCGATTTGCTCTGTATCTGAAAGTGGACTGGCTGTCGCTGGCGGTGGTTGCCGGCGCAACGACTGTGTTTACGCTCGGTGCCATCTTCGCCTACGACCCGGCCCGCGGCCTCGTCTCCCGCCGGGGAGGGCCCGGATGATCCGATGGGCGATCATCGGCGCCGCCCTGATCGCACCGACGCCAGGCCTGGCTCAGCCGCCAGCGCGTGACCCAAACTGGCCTTGTCAGCAGATCAAGGTTTCCGAAATGTCCTTGTCTGCTGTCTGGTCGGGCCCTACGGTCGATCCGGGAGACACGACCTGGAAGGACAATCCGGCGGTCGCCGACATGGTAGAGCGCCTCGCGCCACGGCGCTTGCCGATAGAACAAGCGCAGACCTTGTTGCATGATTTCGCGCAGCATGCCGGTCAGGCAAAGCCGACACAACTGCTTCAGGTGCTTGTTGGTCTGTTCAACGTTCTCGACCAGGAGCGTGGCAGCGTCATGGCAGGCCTGGACCGGTTTGGCCAACGGCAGAAGGAGCTTGCCGCGGAAATCCGTGGGGACAACGAAAAGCTGCAGGCATTGCAGACCGCCCCTGGTTCCGACCCGAAAGCGGTGCAGCAGATGACGCAGCAAGTGACCTGGGAAGCCGAAGTGTTCCAGGATCGCCGCCAGGCGGTGAGCTATGCGTGCGATGTTCCCAGCAAGATAGAGCAGCGGCTGTTCGCACTCGCGCACCAGATCCAACAGGAACTGGAGTGAATCATTCGGCCGTCGAAGGGCGTGGCACGGGCTCCCGCTCCTCGGTCGGAAAGCCGTTCGCTGTCCAGCCGTCGGTGCCGTCACGATACCACGCGACATTCGTGTAACCGAGTGTTATGGCCCGCTTTGCGGCGTTCCACGACATCCAGCAGTTTTCCAGGCAGTAGAACACCAGCATGCGGTCATGGTCGCCCGCCGAAGCCTGGGCAAGTCCACGCTCGAAATACGCCTCCATAACGGGTGCGAGGGCGCCGTAGCCGGTATCAGGCAACCAGATGCTGTGCGGAATATCGAGCCGTGGTTTCGGACGCCAGATCGTGGAGGCCGGCAGGCCTTGTGGACGCGGCGGCTGCGGCAGCACGTCGACGAACTCCGCCTGTTCCTTTGCCCACAAGGCGTGGGCTTCCTCCGTGGTCAATACCTTCGCGCCGTGCAAACTTGCTGGCGTTGGGGCGCGGTAGTCCTCCATGCGGTAGCCTGATGGTTCAGGGGGAGCGGCTGCATCCGGCGCGGCTCCAACCAGAAAAGCCGAGCCAGCCACAAGTAGCGCCCGGCGGGTGTTCATCGGGCTTTGAGCTGACCCTGCTCATCCAGCAAAGGGACGCCGTAGTCCGCCAGGATCTTGTCGATTTCCGGCTGGCTGGTCGCGATGAGTCGATTGAGCTTGCGCTTCCAGTCCGGATCGCTTCGACGCACACCCATCGCGATGCGGAAGTCCATCTGGCCGCCCTCGTTCAGCAGCGGCACCACAGTCAGATGCGGCGTCGCATGCTGTGCGTAATATCCAGCCATCGGACCCCACAGCACACCGGCATCGATGCGACCCGCGCTCAGGTCATCCGTCATCATCTGGGGCGATGATGTCGTGCGGGTATCGACTGTGAGGGGGTAAGGCTTGGCGTTCGCCATTAATCCGTTCTGAGTGAGGATTGTCGCCGGGGGCGTACCGGCGACGATGCCAATCCGCTTATCCTTGAGCCGCGGATCCTCCAGCGACTGAACCCCGTCCAACCCGCTGTCCGGCTTGAAAACCAAGGCGTACGTCGTGCGGTAGTAGGGATTGGTGGTCTGCACCATGGGATCGCCAACGGCCGTGCCGATGATCACGTCACAGCGTAGTGCGGCCAGTGTGTTGCGGACGAAGCCGATGACCTGGGGGTAGTAGGTGTAACTCGTCGGCTCGTTCAGTTTGTGCGCAAACAATTCGGCCAGCTTGTTTTCGAATCCTTCGCCCTGCTCGTCTGAAAACGGAAGGTTATGTGGATCGGCGCAAACCCGGAACACTTTGGGATCGACCAGTTCCACGGATTCCCCAAGCCCAGGGGCTTGGGCCATGGCACGGTGCATCAGCAGCAGACCCAGGAGCGCGATCAGATGCCATGCACGCACCTTACGCCTGGCGCACTGGTGTTTGGCTAGCGGCTTCATGTCACCCCATGCACTGATCTTCGGCCTTTTCGAACCCGGCCGGCTTGGGCGCGTGCTTGTCCGGACGCCCGCGTCCGAGGGCGCCATCACTGCGAGCGCGAAGATAGCTGTACATTTCGTCGATAAAACACATAACGTTCTTGTTATCACCTTGCGCCGGCATGACCAGATTTTGCGATGAGGACACTGCCTGCTTGCCACCCGCGACGGTCGCGTAAAAGTCGGAATAGCTCAGATGCTTCATCGAATTCTGTCAGCGCGGGCGCATAAGTCGAGCCCATTCCATCAGGTCCATGGCAACGCAGGCACTCAGAGGAATACCTTGTGAACCCGATATACGTGTACCAGTCCACAGTGCCATCGGGCTCGATTTTGAATGTGGGATTCCCTTCCTTATCAGTCCATTTGCCATCCTCGGATTTCACCGCCGCCGGATCACCCCCTCCATCGCTCGCGGCGTAAACAAGACCGGACGGCACGACCAACAGCGCGGACACAATTGCAGTCGCACGCAAGACACGTTGCATGAATATATTTCCTAATCCGAAATGAAGAAAAACGCCGGCCCAGGGGTTGGATACCCCGGAGCCGGCCACGTAAACTGATCGCCTCAAATCAGCTTGGCGGAAGAGCGAAGACCGTCAGTGCACCGCCGAGCGAGGTGTAGTCGTTCAGGGCTGCATATCCGCCGACGGCGCCCAAGCCAGCATGCGGATCGGTCAGTCCGGCCGCCAGGCCAATCCCCGCCCAGCCGCCAACGCCGGACAACACCGCGACGTACTGCCTTCCGGCGTGCTCATAGGTCATGACGTTGCCAATAATTCCAGACGGAGTCTTGAACTTGTAAAGTTCTTTGCCCGTCTTGGCGTCGACTGCTTTCAGGTAGCCTTCCAGCGTGCCGTAGAACACAACGCCGCCCTTGGTGGCCAAGGCGCCTGACCAGACCGAGAATTGCTCTGGGTCCGACCACACGATCTTGCCCGCCTTCGCATCCCACGCGATGAAATTGCCCATGTTGTTGCCGCCAGGGGCCGGATACATCGACAAGGTCGCGCCGACATAGGGCTGTCCCGCAGTGTAGGAAACGCGGAACGGCTCGTAGTCCATGCAGACGTGGTTTGTCGGAACGTAGAACAAGCCGGTATCCGGCGAGAATGCCGCCGGTTGCTCATCCTTGGTGCCGAGAGCGGCAGGACATACCCCCTGGGTGTTCGCATCCTCACCCCCGTGTTCGGTGGAGTATTTCGCAACCACCTGCGGTCGGCCGTAGTTGGCACTCGACTTGTCCATATCGACCTTGGTCGCCCAGTTCACGGCTGGATCGTATTTCGCAGCCACCAGCAGTTCGCCGGTCCCGCGATCCAGGGTGTAGCCAAAGCCGTTGCGGTCGAAATGCACCAGCAGATGGCGCATCTGTCCGCCAATTTCCTGATCCGCGAGAATCATTTCATTAATGCCGTCGAAGTCCCATTCATCGTGCGGCGTCATCTGGTAAACCCACTTCGCCTCGCCGGTGTCCGGATTACGGGCGAAAATCGTCATCGAGTACTTGTTGTCGCCCGGCCGCTGTTTCGGGTTCCACGTCGAAGGGTTGCCGGACCCATAATAGATCAGGTTGAGTTGCGGGTCGTACGAGTACCAGCCCCAGGTCGCGCCACCGCCGATCTTCCATTGGTCACCCTGCCAACTCTTGAGGCTGCTGTCCGCCCCGACGGGTTTGCCTAGTGACGTGGTCTTTTGCGGATCCACGAGCATGTCCTTGTCGGGGCCTTCCGAATAGGCGCGCCAGATCTCCTTGCCGTCCTTGACCGAGAAGGCCGCAAGCCATCCCTGAACGCCAAATTCGCCGCCCGATACACCGACATAGACCTTATCCTTCACCACCATCGGCGCATCGGTGCCGGTCGCGCCTTTGGCCGGATCATCGGTCTTCACCGACCAGGCGACCTTCCCGGTTTTCGCATCCAGCGCCACCAGGGTGGTGTCAGCCTGGTGAAGGAAGATCTTGCCATCGCCGTAGGCGACGCCACGATTCACAGTGTCGCAGCACATCACAGGAATGACGTTCGGATCCTGCTTCGGCTCATATTTCCACAGGATCTTGCCGTCATTATTGAGATCAAGGGCGAAAACCGCGTTGGGGAACGGCGTGTGGACATACATCACGTCGCCAATGACCAGGGGTCCGCCCTCATGTCCGCGCAGCACGCCGGTAGAGAACGTCCACGCGACCTGCAGCTTGCCGACATTGCTGGTGTTAATCTGGCTGAGCCCGGAGTAGCGCTGGTTATCATAGGTGACTGTCGGCATCACGATGTTTGCGGCGTCCTTCTCCATCTTCAGGAGATCGTCGCTGCCGGCCATCTGTGCGTGTGGGCTTCCCATCATCAGTAAAGATGACAGGATGGTCCCTGCCGCGAGGTGCCGCGGCAAACTGCTTTTCATTTTATTTCCTCCAATATGGCAACGTTCTCAGACACGGCAGCTCGACCGGCAGCGTTCATCGGCCTCACCCCGATGCTCCGGCGCAAGATGGCCTTTCCGGCATTTTTTGAACGTCGGTCACGACAGTCTCTTGTGCGTTGCAAGAAACCTTTGCCGGATCCCGTGGCCGTTCTTATTGTCAGCGTCGCCAATCGTCAGCATCGGCCGCGTGCGGTCAAGCACCGGCACCGAGAAATCGGCTGGGTATCACACAGTGTTGAGTCGGTCTTCATCGGTTCCGGCTCTCGATGCAATGGATCAATCGAGGAAGAGAACAATGGGATGATGCGAATGGGGCTGCGTTCCATATACTTCGCACCGGTTTGGCTCACCGCTCTGGTGGCGCTGGGCTTGGCCGCATCGCGGGCGCAAAGCCCATCCGCACGTAACAGTTTCTTCATCAAACCGGTGGCCGATGGGGATCTACGCCCATTTTGGACACGTCGCGATGACGAGTCCGGCGAATGCGGGGGATATCGCAAACGTTGGCGTCATCGTCGGCCGAGACGCTGTCGCGGTGGTCGATACCGGCGGCAGCGTGCAGGTCGGGCAGGCGTTGCTCGCAGCAGTTCACGCGATCACCAGTAAACCGGTCCGTTATGTGATCAACACGCATGAGCATCCGGATCACGTCTTCGGTAATGCCGCGTTCGAGGGCACCGTAACGTTCGTCGGACACCACAATCTACCAGCAGAAATGCAGAAACGGGGTGATTTTTATCTTCACTCATTCCGAGAGGCACTTGGTTATGAAGCGATCGGGGAGGTTCGGATCGTCCCTCCGACCTTGTTGGTTACGGACGAGATGACGCTCGATCTTGGCGACAGACGCTTGCGGGTGACCGCTTGGACTCCCCCGGCGCACACCGACTGTGACCTGACGATATTGGACGAGACGACCGGTGTGCTGTTTTCCGGCGACCTGGTGTTCGTGCAGCACGTGCCTGTGCTGGATGGAAGCCTGCCTGGTTGGTTGTCCGTCCTGCCTCGCCTGGCGGAGCTACCCGCCAAAATCGTGGTGCCGGGTCATGGTCGGACCGTCGCTCCCTGGCCCCAGGCATTGGACGACGAGCGGCGGTACCTGACCTGTACTCGCGGGCGATACGCGCCGCCTGATCGCCGCGGGGGTGCCGTTGGCGCAGGCTGTCCCCCTGATCGGCCTATCGGAGCGCGACCGCTGGGAATTGTTCGACGATTATAACGCACGCAACGCAACCGCCGCGTTTAGCGAACTCGAATGGGAGTAGCACGCCTAAAAAACGGCGTTTAACTCCGTGCGAACACCATGTAACTCCGCTTGATTTGTAAGCCGACCCCAAACGCGTTCGACACGATCATAGGGTGTTCGACTTTCAGCTAGGGAATAACACCGGGAAAATCAGTGCGCTACTGAGTCCTCCGGTGCGCGGGGATGTAATCAAGCGGACACGGTGTTCGCACGGAGTTTCACGGAGTAGGTAACCGGCGTTTTCTTTCATCCAGGCGCGGTGCCGGTCGCGGCGGTATTGGCAGGGCCGATTCAGACGTCCCCGCCATTCGGGACGAACGCACCGGGTGAGATCAGGCCGGGCGTGACGTAGGCATAATGCAGGGCATCCATCATGCACCACAGCACGTCGCACTTGAATGTCAGCGTATCCAGCACCGACTGCTGCTGCTCGCGCGTTCGCGCGTGCTGTTTCGCCCAATCCAGCGCGAACGTCGCGTCGCGCTGCGCCTGCGGCGGCCGCTTATCGAAGTAGGCAAGAATGTCTGGGGTCACATAGTCGTAGTTGGCCAACATTCCCGCCATGCGCTCGGAGATGATCTGCGGCGAGAACATCTCGGTCAGGCAGGAGGCGACGGCCTCCAGCATGCTGCGCTCGCGCACGTAATGTACGTAGCGCGTCCACCGCAAAACGCGTCGCCGGAAGTAGCAGCCGCGTGGAAGTGACCTCCTCCCGATTGAGGCCCAAACCATCGGTCAGCTTCAGCCAGCGTTCGATACCACCGGGCCGGGTGTCATCGCCGTCATGGTCCTCTAGGCGCTTGCGCCATTCGCGGCGGAGTGCCGGATCGTCGCACCGCCCGATCAGCGAGCCGTCCTTCAGCGGGATCATCGCCTGATAGTAATATCGATTGAGCGCCCAGGCCTGAACCTGGCCCTTGCTGCACTTGCCGGTGTGCAGCATCCGGTGAAACGGGTGGTGGATATGATAGCGCTTGGCGCCGATTTCCCGCAGCCGGGCCTCGAGTTCATCGTGAGTCAGCAAGTCGCTCACAGGCGCACCTCCATACCGTCGTAGGACACTTCGAAGCCCGCGTCCTCGACCTGCCGCCGTTGCGGTGAATCACTCAACAGGATCGGGTTGGTGTTATTGATATGCAAAAAAATTCGCCGCGCCGGCAGGTCGGCAAGACGGGCCAGCGTACCCTTGGGACCGCTGATCGGCACGTGACCCATGCGCGTGCCGGTCTTGGTCCCGAGACCCGCCTCGATCATCTCATCATCGGTAAACAGTGTACCATCGAAGAACAGGACGTTTGCGTCCTGAAATTGCGTCAGGACGGCGTCGGTGATGTCCGCACAGGCCGGCGCCACGATCACGCTGCGGTCCCCCGCCTGAAGCATGGCGGCGTAGGTCAGACCTGCCTGAGCTTCGGTCGCCCCTGGCGTTTCACGATAGAGCGGAACCTTCCCAGGCATCGGCAGTATGGTGAGCGTCAGGCCTGCGCCGCACGGAATCGGCTCCAACGCCCTGACCTCCACGCGCTGAACGACCGCGGGATCGAGAACATCGAAAACGTCGTTCTCCGTGAGCACATCGAGCAGAGGCGCCGGTGCGTAAACGGTGAACGGCTGACGTTCGCGCAGCACGAGCAGACCCGCAATGGCGTCAATGTCCCCGCCGGTCAGGACAACACCCGTAATCGGTGAATCGCGGCCAGCAGTTCGCGGCCACAGGCGTGATCTTTCCGATAATTGCTGGCGCATGTCGGGCGAGGCGCCGACGATCACCCAGCCATCGCCGTCCCCGGTGACCGCGACACTTGCCTGAGTTGCAGACCGGACCCTCGGGTCCCCCTGGCGAGCGAGCCGACATTGGGGGCATCCGCAGTTCCACTGAGGGAATCCGCCGCCTGCGGCCGAACCAAGCACAACGGCCATTGGTCCCACTGGTCGCTCAATCATTCGTGAAAAGCAATCTTGGCGCTACATCCGAGCCGTAAGGCATCCGTTGGTTCCCGTACCGATGCAGATTTCGCGCAGAATTGGGCGGGCCCAGGTCATCGGTCGTCTCCAGCTCGTTGTTTTTAGGCTTCGACGACCAGGCTTTTTTCGGATCGCGCCACCGGACCGCAATATACACGCCCGGAGTACCTGCTAAAATGCCCAGCCGATTGCAATCTTTGGCAAAGCAATCTGGGAGGGATCACAAAGATGCGAACCGATGCAGTGCTCTGCCGCGACGGCGCACGCTTATGGCGGCGCTGGTCCTTGGTGTGGCCGGTCGTCGCGTGAACGCTCAAGCGCCCGTCGCCGCGGATCCCTGGCCGTCGCTGTCCGCGCAGATCTTCAATGGCCGACCGATCACCGACGGAAGCGCGGTGCTTGGCGATCGACGCTCCCTATCGCGCCGAAGACGCCGCGGTGGTCCCGGTCAGCATTCACAGCCTGCTTCCGGCCGACGACGGGCGGCGCATCCAGAGCATCACGCTGGTGATCGACGAAAACCCTTCGCCACTGGCGGCAAAATTCCTACTCGGCGCGAGCAGCGGAATACGCAGCCTGTCGCGCCCGTGTTCGCGTGGATTCCTACACCAATATCCATGCGGTCGCCGAAATGGCTGATGGTCAACTGTTCGTGGCGGAGCGCTTCGTGAAGGCAGCCGGCGGATGCTCCGCGCCAGCGGCCAAGCTGGAGGCCGAGTGCCATCCCGAACTGGGGACCATGCGTTTCCGGCAATTTCGGCGCGGCAGTCGGCGCGGACGATCGGGAGGCTGCAATTGATGGTCCGGCATCCGAACTACTCGGGGATGCAGATGGATCAGGTAACCCGGTTCTATGTCCCGGCGCATTTCATTTCGTCAATCACAATATGGCAGGGCGACGACCTGTTGCTGGCGCGTCGAGAGCGGGATTTCAATTTCGGAAAATCCCGAGTTTCGCTTCGACTACCGCCCCAACGGCGCAACGGAGTTCCGCGCCGAGGCGCAGGACAACAAGGGCGGACCTTCAAGCGGTCGTGGTCCGTCGCGCGCGCCTGATCTGATGATGATGCAAACTGCCAATGCACGGGCACAGCCAATGTTTGCGATGAGGCGCGCGCGCCGCGGGCACACGAAACAGCGGATTTCGCCCTCGGCCTGTGCTTCCTCCAGGTCACGGACCATGTCGTTCGCCATTCCGGAGCGGAACATCTCGCCAAGATAGCCGCCTCCGGTTCGACGCATCCGCAGCACGGTTTCCGCCTGCTCGTATTTGTCATACGGGCAGGACGGAGGCGATCACATCGATTGAGCAGGAGCATTGCCGCAACGCCTGCTGCGTCTGCCCGTTGCTTGCCATGCAGGCGAAGACATACTCGGCTCGCGCCTGCGTGGGATAATCGTTTTGCTCGCCGGCGCTGGCGGCCATCGAGGATGTCCCGCAAAATGCGAGCGACAGGATGATACCGAACCGGAGTGACCGCATCACAGTGACCCACTCAATAGCGCCAGACCATCATCATAGCTCCGCACCCCGCGATGTGGACAACGCCCTGGAAGCAAGAGGCGTTCGCCGCCGAACCGTTCTCGCGAGCGGAGCGGCGGCCTTGGCGGCCGGGGTACCCAGCTGGGGCCAAAGCTGCATCAGGCGTGCGGCTGGGGGTCCTGCAATTCGGCACGGTGCAATGGGTGGGAGACGTCATCCAGAGGCACGGATTGGATAGCGCTCATGGTTTCGCCCTCGCCACAGTGACTCTGGCGAACAACGACGCGGGACGAGTGGCGTTGATGGCCAGCGCGGCGGATGTCGTCGTGACCGACTGGATGTTCGTCGCCGGCCAGCGCGCTGCGGGCACAAAACTCTGCTTCGCGCCGTTCTCCGGTTCCACCGGAGGTATCATGGTGGCGACCACTTCACCGATCCGGTCGCTGGCCGATCTCGCCCATCGAAAGCTGGGTGTGGCGGGCGGTTCGGTGGACAAATCCTGGCTGATCGTCCGCGCGGCCGCCAAAGCCTCGGCTGGGATCGACCTGAGCGATGCGGCGGAGGTTGTCTACGGAGCACCGCCGCTGTTGAACGCCAAGCTCATGCAAGGCGAACTGGACGCGGTCCTCACCTTCTGGAATTTTGCCGCGCGGCTGGAGGCGGCGGAATATCGCCAGGTCATTTCTGTTGACGATTGCGCTCGTGGCCTGGGCTTGCCCGCGGCGATGTCACTCGTCGGTTTCGTCTTTCATGAGGATTGGGCAACCCGGAATCCCGACGCGATCAACGGCTTCCTGGCGGCTGCCGCGGCCGCCGACGACATGCTGGCGACGTCGGACCCAGAATGGCAGCTGATCCGGCCGCTGATGAACGCGCCCGAGGATGCTCTTTTTCAACGATTGAAGCGCCGCTTTGTCGAGGGTGTCTCGCACCCCACGGCTCAGGCACAGGAACGCGCCGCAACGCAATTGTTCGACGTGCTGCTGCGTACCGGCGGCGCACAAGCCACCAGCGGACTGCAGCAACTTCCGCCGGGGATTTTCTGGCCGACCCCAACCCATGATTGACGGAGCCGCCATCGGGAACGGGTTCCCCGCCTTTGGGTTTTTCGCCGGCCGGTCCACCCGGACCCTGTCGTTGATTGTCCTCGTCCTGGTGTGGTGGGTGGCGGCCTATCTGGCGGCATCGCCGCAATCATTGCCGGGACCGGTGCCCGTCCTGGTCTTTGCGTGGCGCGAGGTCCTCGACGGCGCGCTGCCGTGGAATGTCGCGATCACCCTGGCGCGCGTCGTCGCGGCCTTCGTCGTCGCCATGCTTGCCGGGAGTGTGCTCGGGTATATGGCCGGCCGGTCGCGGCGGGTGGATGCGTTCATCGATCCCTGGGCGGTGGTCGCGCTCAACCTGCCGCTGTTGGTGGTCGTCGTGTTGGCCTACATCTGGATTGGCCTGAATGATACAGCCGCGATCGTAGCGGTCGCCGTGGCCAAGGCGCCCACGGTTTTCGTTACGATGCGCGAAGGGACGCGCACCCTCGATCGCGGGCTCGAGGAAATTGGCGTCGTGTATCGGTTGCCGCGCGGGCGGCGGTTGCGGCGGATCGAACTGCCACAGCTGTTGCCCTTCGTTGCAGCGTCGGCCCGCAGCGGGTTGTCGATCACTTGGAAAATTGTGCTGGTGGTCGAGTTGCTGGGCAGGCCGAATGGGATCGGGTTCATCCTGAATCTCTACTTCCAGAACTTCAATGTGACCGGCATCCTGGCCTACGGCCTGACCTTCGCCGCGATCATGCTGGTGGTTGAAACAGCCGTCCTGCAGCCGTGGGAGCGGCATACCAGTGCCTGGCGCCGGCATGCTTGATGTGAAAATCCGCGCCAAGGACTTTCGCTCATCGAGGGGCGTGGCGCGGCCCGTGCTGCGTGACGTTGCTTTCGCCGCCGCGCCGGGGGAGGTGCTGGCACTTCTTGGTCCCTCGGGCATCGGGAAAAGCACCATTCTTCGGATTACCCTGGGCCTCGACCGGGATTTCGAGGGCAGCGTTCACCTACCGCCGGGTCGGCTGGGCGTCATGTTCCAGGAGCCGCGGCTGCTGCCGTGGCTGTCAGTGGAAGACAATCTGCGCCTGGTGCAACCATCTGAGGGACCGGAACCTGACATTGCGGCGCTGCTGAGCGAGGTGCTGCTGCCGTCCATTCCGAAATTACTGCCGTCCGCGTTGTCTCTGGGGATGGCGCGGCGGGTGGCGCTCGCGCGGGCGTTTGCGGTGGATCCCGCGATATTGGTGCTGGATGAACCGTTCGCATCGTTAGACCAAAGCCTGTCCGCGGCGTTGGGTGGGCGCATCGCCGAGCGAGTGCGACGTCGTGGCTCGCTGGTGCTGCTGTCTACGCATGACATTGATCAGGCCCTGGCGATGGCGACTCGGATCCTCATCATTGCCGACGAACCGGCAACTTTAGTGAAGGATATCCCGGTGCCACCGCGCGACGACCATGGTGCAGCGATCGCCCGGTTGCGCCAGGAGCTGCTGTCGCGGTTCAGCTTCCTGGGCAGAGGCGGCAGCTGATACCCATGCCGTTCTTCGGTATTTCGGCAATCGGATGACACCGAAAAGGCGATCGGTCCGGCGTGGATACCAGATGTTGGGGAAGCGGCTGGCTCAGTGACGTGGACGTTGGACCTTAGATATGGGTTGATCTTCGGCGAACGGTTAGCTTCACGCGAGCCGGACGTTACGATGCGCGCCAGCGGGACTGTCAACCCGTTCCTGTAACGAAGAGCAACCGCCGGTGGTGCTGCGGGCTGCAGGCTACCACGTCCGGTGATCATTTTTGAGCCGAATCCGGAATGATGATTATGTTGACATAGGTTCGGGTGCATCCGCTATGCTAGGTCGCACCATAAGAGGAACGTCCTTCGCCAATGCTGGTCTGGTGCCGGCAAGTTCGGAGGAACGTGTAAATGAGCCTATCCAACAATACCTGGCGCCTGCCATCAAGCCAGCAACAAATTCTGCCTGCCTCAAGTAATTGGCTATCCCGCCTGCAGGCTGGCCTTTTCCGCATCAGAACGGCTTGGATGTCCCGCCGCCAGCGAGGACGGGATGCCCGACTGCTGCGTAGCTTGAGCGACCGGGAGCTTTGGGACCTAGGCCTCGGCCGGTCCGATATTTCGCGTGTCGCCAAAGGTACCTATCGGCGCGACTAAAGGCTTGCGGACCACCCCCATCCGCGCCTGCCCGGCGACGGGCTTTCCCAGGCGGTTTCAATTTTACCGATAGCGGTGGCGCTACCAATTCTTACGGGAGTTTTGATGAGAGCGGCGATCTTTGTATTGACGTTGGCGACATATTCCAGCTCCGAACCGCGACCGCGCAGGTAACGCCGGCAACCGACCCGACGGTCGGCTTCGGTCGACTGTTCGGACTCGGAGGCCGCACCTGCAAGCAATACGACGATACCGGTAAGCTCTTTATTTACAGCGAAGGCCTTCCGTCACCAGGCGTCATATCCTGGCTGCAACGGTCTGACAACGGTACGAGGCCCAACGTACCGATGCCCGAAGAACTCGCGGCAGCGCTCCCACAAATTCCAGGCTGCCTGCCGGGCAAACACCACGCCGCATCAGCAAGCGACTGAAAACGCTCGAGACAGAGAGCGTCGACAGCGATTACACCACCCAGCGCGCCTTGCAGACGGGGACTGTCTTGATTCCCCGCCTGACGGACCCCGACTACTTGAGGAACTGCGCTGCATTATCCTTCGTTACGACGTCAAGACCGACGTAATTGATCACCGGAATTTTCTGTCCATTTTTCAGGGCCAACAACATATCCATGGCTTTTTCGCCCATCTCGTAGGGCCGTTGTCCGACCAGGACCTGAGCGTAACCGTCGCGGAGTAATTCAATCTCGATACGCAACGTATCCGGCATCACAAGGGTGAGCTTGTGGCTGTCGTATTCGGTGCGATGCGCGTTGACGAAACTCCGGTAGGCTTCAGGCGCGAACAACGCCCACCCGCCAACGGGGACGATCGCGTCGGCGTTGGGATTGGCGGCGTAACTGTCAGATAGCTGCTGGTTGGCGAGGGCCGAGTCATCGTTGCAGTATGACGGCGATCCGGGCGCCTGCCTCCATCCAGCCTCGCCCAGCACGCCTTCGAGCCCTGCCAGCCGTTCGTTTAGGTTCTCAGCCGCCGGGCCGCCGGACTGGCTGATGTACAGGCCAGGCTGTGGATGCAGTTTGATCAGTTGGCGCCCGAGTTCAGAACCCATCTCCTTGTTGTTGGTTCCGACGTAGGCTTGCCTTGCGGACTTCGGGCTGTCGGCGTCGAACGTGATGACAGCGATACCCGCGTCCCGGGCCTGCTTGATGACACCGACCGCGGCTTCAGCGTCGGAAACCGAGATCGCGAGGCCATCAACGCCCTGTGTAATGAGGTCCTGGATGATCTGGACCTGGGACGCGGGTTCATGCTCGACTGGCCCGATATAGGAGCACTCTACATTGCCGAGCGCCTTGGCTCGGGCCATGCACCCGTCGCGCGAGAGGTCGAAAAACGGGTTGTTCATCGCTTTAGGAACCAGAGCGAAGCGCAGCTTCTTGTCCGCGGCGGAAGCATGACCGGCCGCAAGGGCGATAGCGGCGGCAATCAGGAGCAGTCGTGTCAGGCGCATGGTTGTCTCCTCCCCAGATTATTTGCGGGCTATTTTGCTTGCAGCACGCGCAATTTGTCGACGAGTACCTGCGACGATGATAATCAGGCCAATCAGAGCATCTTGCCAGTAGGCGTCGACCCGGCCGAGCACAAGGCTGTTGCGGATGACCTCGATCAAGGCGGCACCCACGACAGCGCCAATCGGTCCGCCGCTGCCGCCGGCGAGGTTGGCACCGCCGATGACCGTGGCAGCGATGACACGCAATTCATAGCCGCTCGCCAGATTTGCCGGTGCCGAACCAAGCCACCCTGCCAACAGGATGCCCGCTGCGCCTGCGGCGAGGCTGCACAGAACGTAGGCGCTGATTTTGACCCTCGTTACGCGCACACCGGTACGCACTGCCGCCGGTTCACTGCCGCCGACCGCGAATAGATGGCGACCCCAAACGGTGTGATGCAGCGCCAGTCCGAGCACCGCCGCGGCCGCGAGCACGTAAACGACCTGCACCGGCAGCCCGGCGAACAGCCCGTTCGTCAGGCCAAAGAAAGCTTGGACATCCGGTCCTGAAGGCGCCTGGCCGCGGCCCTGCGTAATCACGTAGGTCAGTCCGCGACAGATCGACAGCATTCCAAGTGTCGTGACGAACGGGGACAACTCCAGCACGGCGATCAAGAATCCGTTGATCAGCCCGATCATGCTCGCCAGCAACAAACCGGCAACGATCGTTACGGTAACAGTCGCGTAGGGCACGCCGACAAGTGGAGAGTTCGTGACGCTGCGCATCACGATCATCGAGCAGACCGCGACCAGCGCACACACCGAGCCAACCGACAAATCGATCCCGCCGGTGATGATGACAACAGTCATGCCAAGCGACATCAAGGCAATATAGCTGAAATTTCGAGAGATGTTCAGCAGGTTGCCGGTTGTCGCGAAGTTTGCGGAGAAAACGGCGGCCAACCCGCAGATAACGATGAAGGCGAGTGTCACGTAGGCCGTCTGTCCGGCGAAGAAGCCGCGTCGATGCCATCCGAGCCTGGCGACATTGGTGAATTCGGAGGTCGCCGCCATCAGGCCGCCTCAATCGCGCCGGTGATCAAGCCAGTGACTTCTTCGGGACTGGTGTCGCCTGCGCGCTTATCCGCGACCTTCAGCCCGCGCCGAAGCACCGCTATGCGATCGCACACCGTGAACACATCCGGCATGCGATGGCTGATCAGCATCACTGCCGTCCCGCCATCCCGCAGCCTGCGGATAAGGTCGAGCACTTCCGCGACCTGCCGCACTGAGATCGCGGCCGTGGGCTCATCCATCAGCACGAGCTTCGCCTTCGCAAGCCGGGTTCGGGCGATGGCCACCGCCTGGCGCTGACCGCCCGACATCTGTTTCACCAAGTCATCGGCACGTGTCTCGCTCTTCAATTCTCTAAATAGCTCCGCGGCCCGGCGGTTCATCGCGCGATGGTCGAGAAAGCGGAGTGGACCAACGCGCCGCGTCATTTCGCGGCCGAGGAAAATATTGGCTGCCGCGGTCAGGTTTTCCGAGATCGCGAGGTCCTGGTACATCACCTCGATGCCGGCATCGCGTGCCAAAGCAGGTGTGTCGAACGCCACAGCCTCGCCCTCGAGAGCAATCTGCCCCTGAGTTGGCGCAAAGTTGCCGGCGATGATTTTTGTCAATGTGGATTTGCCGGCGCCGTTATCGCCCATGAGACCAAGCACCTCACCCGGCCCGATAAGGAGGTCGACGCCGTTCAGGGCCCGCACCGCACCAAAGGATTTTGTGATGCCGCGTAGCGACAAGAGTGTGTCGGCCGGCGCGACCATAGCCGTTGCGGCCTCGATATGGCTGATCATTCCCCCCCTCTTGGCCGGGCGCTCCCCGGCGGCGCTGCTGCCGCTTATGCCTAAACTTGGGGGACGTGCCTAGAACGCCCAGACGACCCTCAACTCGGCGATGAACCCCACGGCGTCCGCATAAGCTTGGGGGCCAATTCTCAGGCGCGCGAGTCGGGTTAGTGGACAATGAGGGGGGCTTGACAGTCTGGCGACCATACCGAAGATTTGCTTCCGAATGCTGAGCAACTCGATCCGGGACGATGAAGTCCGCGTCGGATCGATGTTTGGTGATGCGTTCCTTCAAGCCTACGTAGCGCGGCACCGACGCCTCTTTTGACCCGAACCAGGACGCTGGTTGGGGCAGTCTGTGTGTTACGATATCAAAACTTTATCGGGAGAAACTATGCCGGTCAGCACGCCGACGCCGCACCAGATCCTGGAAATCGCCTCCAAGTACAAGCTGGACTTGACCGAGGAGGACGTCACCGACTTCCGCCGCATCATGCAGGACACGCTGGCTTCTTATCGACGTCTGGACGAACTGCCGGAGCCGAAGCTGCCGGTTCGCGTGCCTCGGACACCTGGTCATCGCCCGGGCGCCGACGAAAACCCGTACAATGGATGGTACTGGAAGACAGAGATATCCGGCGGCGCCCCTGGTCTGCTGAGCGGCAAGCACGTCGGGATCAAGGACAATATTTGCGTCGCCGGCGTCCCGATGATGAACGGATCGCAGTTGCTGGAAGGCTATGTGCCCGATATCGACGCGACCGTCGTGACGCGAATACTTGAAGCGGGTGGCACTATCGCCGGCAAGGCGGCGTGCGAGGATCTGTGTTTCTCGGGCGCCAGCCATACCTGTGCGACCGGTCCGATCCGCAATCCGCACAATCCGGAGCACAGTGCCGGCGGGTCGTCCGGCGGCAGCGCCGCGGTCGTGGCGGCCGGCGACGTTCCCATGACGCTCGGCGGCGATCAGGGCGGCTCTATTCGGACACCGTCAAGCTGGTGTGGGGTGTATGGGTTGAAGCCCACCTGGGGGCTGGTGCCGACCACCGGCTCCATGCCGATATCCTATTCGGTCGATCATTGCGGTCCCATCTGTGCCAGCGTTGAGGATGTGGCTCGATTGCTTACGGTGATCGCCGGTCACGACGGCTGGGATTCACGCACGATTACCGCCCAGACCGGCGACTACATGGGTGCACTCGGGAAGAGTCCTCGCGGACTCCGCGTCGGTGTGATGCGCGAGGGTTTCGGTCACCCCGAGAGCGACGCGGCAGTCGATGCTACTGTGCGGGAGGCCGCCGAACGGATTGCTGCGCTGGGGGCGGAGGTCACCGAGATTTCGGTGCCGATGCATTACGATGGCCCGCCGATCTGGAGCGGCATCATCCTGGAAGGTGCCGCCGAGATGATGTTGAAGGGCCATGGTGTCGGCAACAACGTGGCCGGGTACTATCCGTTGGGACTGCAAGAGGCTTTCGCCCGCGGGTTCGACACGCGTCTGAATGATGCATCGGACACCGTGAAACTGGTCCTGCTGTTGGGCGAATATCTTAATCGCCACTACCACAACCGCTATCACTCAAAGGCACAAAACCTTCGGGTGCTGCTGCGTCGCGCGTATGATGACGCATTGAGCCAGGTCGACGTGTTGCTGATGCCAACCATCCCGTTTACTGCCACAAAGATTCCACCGAGAGATGCGCCCCGTTCACTCTCGATCGAGCGTGCCCTGAACATGCAGGCTAACACCTGTCCGTTCGACGTCTCCGGGAATCCGGCATTCACGGTTCCTTGCGGCAAGATCAGCGGCCTGCCTGTTGGCATGATGCTCGTGGGCCGGCACTTCGAAGAAACAACATTGATTCGCCTGGCGCACGCGTTCGAGACGAGCGGCGGCTGACGGAACGGACAGGAGAAACACATGGCAGACGACTCGCTGTACTATTTTGAACTGGTCGAGCTGAACTCGCCGCATGCATGCCAAAGAGATTTCCCCGGTCGAAGCGACCAAGGCGGAACTCGACCGTATCGCGGCACTCGACAAAACGTTACTTAGCTACGCGCTGGTGACACCCGAGGCGGCGCTGGAGCAGGCAAAGAAGGCAGAAGCAGAGATCGCCCGGGGAGACATCAAGGGCCCGCTACATGGGGCACCAATCGCGGTCAAGGACCTGTGCTGGACGAAAGGCGTGCCGACGGCAGCGGGAATGACTATTTACCGCGACTTTCGTCCCGACGAAGACGCCACCGTGGTGAAAAAACTGCGGGCTGCAGGGGCCATCATCCTCGGCAAGCTGCAACTGACCGAAGGCGCGTTCGCCGACCACCACCCGGACATTCCGCCACCCGTCAATCCATGGAACGCGGCGCATTGGTCCGGCGCTTCGTCCAGCGGGTCGGGCGTCGCCACTGCGGCGGGGCTTTGCTACGGATCACTCGGCTCCGACACCGGCGGTTCGATACGGTTTCCCTCGGCCGCCAATGGCGTGACGGGACTGAAGCCGACCTGGGGGCGGGTCAGCCGATATGGCGTTTTCGAGCTTGCCGCTACTTTGGATCATATCGGTCCGATGGCCCGCAGCGCCGTCGATACGGCCGCGATGCTCGGCGCGATAGCCGGGCGCGACGAAAACGACCCGACGGCGAGCCAGGAACCTGTGCCGAACTACCTCGCCGGCATCGATCGCGGCGTGCGAGGGCTGCGGATCGGTGTAGATACGACGTGGAACCAGCAAGGTACGGACGCCAGGATGGTGCGGGCCGTTGACGAGGCCATCGCCACAGTCCGTGGGCTCGGTGGCGAAATCCGGGAGGTGACCTTCCCCGATCCATCGGCGGTGATCGCGGACTGGATGGCCCATTGTGCCATTGAGACAGCCGTGGCGCATGAAGCGACCTATCCGGCACGAAAGTCTGAGTATGGTCCGGCGCTGGCGGGTCTAATCGACCTCGGGCGCAGCCAGACGGGGCTCGATTACCAGAAAATCCTGTTGCGCCGGCTTGATTTCAGGGGGCGCTTGCGGGCGCTGTTCGAGACGATCGACCTGCTGCTGATCCCCGCCCAGGCTTTCGCGTCGCCGACCACGGCCGCGATGGCGACGCTTGGCGAGGATCCGGCGATGATCGCGTCCCTCCTGCGCTATACCTGTCCATTCGATGCGAGCGGCAGCCCAACGATTACGCTACCGTGCGGTTTCACTGACGCTGGCACACCGGTTGCGTTCCAGTTCGTGGCTCCGCACTTCCGGGAGGAGACACTGTTCCGGGCCGGGTACGCCTATCAAGGCGCGACGGACTGGCATCGCCGCCATCCCACACTGACGGCCTGAGTTATCCTTGGGAGGCGGCGCCTAAGGGGGACGGACAGATCATCGCGGAGATCTTGAACGGTAAGGTGACGAGGGCAGAGTTGGGCAACGTCTCTTGACTTAGAGGACACCAGCAGCGTGGGAATGTCAGATGCAGTGACATTGATTTTCGACATCGCGTCGTTCAGTTCCGTCATGGTTCTGATCGTGCTGGGTCTAGGGGTTATTGCCAGCATGATGGGAATCTTCAATTTCGCCCACGGCGAGTTCGTGCTGCTTGGTGCGTATACCGTCTACCTTTCGGCGTCGGTGGGGCTGGGCCTGTGGTTCGGCATTTTAGCGGCGCCGATCGTCGTGGGATTAGTCGGCTTGGTAATGGAGCGCATCATAATCAGGCGCTTCTATGCCTCACCCATCATCGCGATGCTTGGAACCTACGCAATCGGACTGATGATCCGCGAGACCGTCCGCGGCCTGCTTGGGGGTCAATACCGATCGATCGCGGAGCCGATCACCGGGGCTTTTTCAATCGGCGGCATCGATTTCTCGATCTGGCGGACGATCATCATTGGGGTGACACTGGTGGTACTGGCCGCGAGTTGGTGGATGCTGGCACGCACGCCGTTCGGGCTGCGCATTCGCGGCGCCTTGGAAAATCCAATGCTGGCACGAGCCTGCGGGATCTCGACGACGCGTCTTTACGGCCTCACTTTTGCGTTCGGTTCTGCGCTGGCGGGGCTCGCGGGAGCACTTATCGTGCCGTTGTACCAGCTATCGGCGGATATCGGCATACGGTTCCTGGTTCAGGGCTTTCTGTCGGTAATGCTCGGCGGGGTGGGTTCGTTCCAGGGACCGGTGCTCGGAGCGGGAGCGGTTGGCGTCATGGCGTCCGGGTTGCCGTGGCTGGTGCCTCCGGTCCTGGCGGACCCGCTCGTGTTCCTGATCGCGCTGGTTTTCGTCAAGATGCGGCCGCAGGGTTTCTGGGCCGTCGGCCGTGCTTAAGATCAATAAACAAAGGGGAGACGGATATGAATGCGATATCATCGGCGATGAGACCGTCCCGGCGGGGATTTTTGCGCGGCGCCGGGGCACTGACGGCGGCCGGATGGGTTGGCGGACTGGCTGGCGGCTGGGTGCTGCGGCCGGGCTGGGGCCATGCCGCGGGTCCGATCAAGATGGGTATCGCAACGGACATCACCGGCCCGATTGCGGGCGCCGGCAATGCCGACTGGCAGGTCGCGCAGTTTACGGTGGAGGAAATCAACAGGAGCGGTGGCGTCAACGGACAGCCAATCGAACTCTATCTTGAAGATACCGCCTCGGACCCGAAGATCGCCGTCGGCAACGTGCGGAGACTGATCCAGGAGCGGAAGGTCGACGTGGTGCTGGGCGGCATCACCAGCGCGATGCGCCAGGCAATCAAAGACCCGATCGTCAACCGAGGCCGTACTCTTTACATCTATCCGCAACTCTATGAAGGCCAGGAGTGCACGAAGAACCTGTTCTGCACAGGGCCCACCCCGGCGCAGCAATGCGACAAGCTCATCCCCTACCTGATCAAAACGGTCGGGAAGAAGCGCTTTGCCATGCCGTCCGCGAACTATGTCTGGCCCCAGCTTCTCAACAAATACGCTCGCAAGGTGATCGAGGCCAACGGCGGCGAAGTGGTGTTCGAAGAATACTATCCGCTCGACCAGCCGGAATACTCCGCGACGATCGGCAAGATTAAGGATGGCAAGGTGGAGTGCGTATTTAACACCGTCATCCCCCCGGGCCTGCCGTCCTTCATAAAACAACTTTATGAATCCGGCTTCCAGAAGAACGGCGGGGTGCTCACCTGCGTGTACTTCGATGAGAATATCTTAAACTTTCTTCCCGCCAGCGAGATTGAAGGGTCTTACAGTTGCCTGGACTATTTCCAGGCGGTAGATGATCCGTTCAGCAAAAAACTGACCGAGGCCTACTCGAAACGCTTCCCGGACACCAAATACCTGTTCACCGCCGGCAGCGCAGCGACCGGCATGTATCGCGGGATCAAGTTCTACGAGAGCGCCGTCAAGGAGACGAAGGGCGACCTGCATCGCGATGCCGTTGCCGCCGCAATGGATCATGGCGCGTTGACCGAGGGACCTGGCGGCGGCGCCGAGATGGTGCCAGGTCATTGGCACTGCAAGATGAATATGTACACCGCCGTCTGTAGGGTCGCTGGCGATAAGCCTTCCTTTGAGATTGTCGACAAGGCGGCGATGGTGGATCCCCAGGAGTGCTGACGGCAGAGCAGTCCCGCGCCGAGCGCGCAGAGCCGTCGTCCCCTGCGCTGCCGGGCGCGAGGCCTCGGGCGGCACGGCGCAGGCGTTCGTTTCGCGCACTACTGGCCGTCGAGCTGTGCGTGTTCGCGGCACTGCTTGGGGCACCGTTTTTGCTGTCGAACCGCCTCGATCTGATCACGCTGATGACCAACATGATGATCCTGTCTATCTTAACCATCAGCTTCGACATGTGCTGGGGTTTCTCCGGCATTATGTCATTCGGACAGGCGCTTTTCTTCGGGGTCTCCGGCTACGTTGTCGCATTGGTTGGACGGGATCTCGATTACAGCGTCATCTGGGGCACGTTGCCCCTGGCGATGCTGACGGGATTGGTGCTGTCCTTCGTCTTCGCGACGTTTTTGTTGCTGGGCCGCAGGGACTCCGACCGCGATTTTCGTTGCGTTCGGTACGTTGACGGGGTCTGTACGCGGCGGAACGGCTGGTCTCGGGCTGGCAATACGTCGGGGCGGGCAATGGCTTGTCGGCGGTCAAACTCCTTCAACTCGGATCGTATGAGTTCATCGAGGGCTTCGAATTCTATACTCTGGCGCTGGTGTGTTTGGCGGCGGTGTATCTGGCATGCCGCTTCATCGTCCGGTCGCAACTTGGCTTGGTGCTTGCGGGCATAAGGCAAAATGAGGAGCGGCTTGTGTTTCTCGGGTACCGCGTGCAGGTTTTCAAGGCGGTGATATTTTCCTTTGCCGGCATGGTGGCCGGGCTCGCCGGTGCGCTTTACAGCTATCACCAGGGGTTCATCGGGCCCGGCAATATGGGGCCGGGTCTGTCGACAACGGCGGTCTTGTATTGCCTGTTCGGGGGCGCCGGCACGCTGGTCGGACCGATCATCGGGACGGTCGCCATCGAGAGTTTGAACTACGGCCTGTCGGACGTTGACGCCATCCGTCAGTTCTGGCCGGTGATACTTGGGCTGGTGCTGTTGCTGGTCGTGATGTTCCAACCGAGCGGACTGCTTGGGCTGGTGGTTTCGACGCGCGAGCGGATCGGGTCATACGGCGTGCGCCGTCGCCGGCGCGCGAGACGCTGACGCGATGGCGCTGCTGGAGGTCGAAGGTGTCACCAAGGTATTTGGCGCTCTACGTGCCCTGGATGGCGTGGACGTCGCGGTCGAGGCGGGTACGTTTCACGGACTGATCGGACCCAATGGCTCCGGCAAGAGCACGCTGCTCAAGGCGATCGCCGGAGCACATCTGCCAACGAGCGGCACGGTTCATTTCGACGGGCAGGACATTACCACATCGCCGCCCTACCAGCGGGCCCGCGTCGGGCTCAGCCTCAAGTTTCAAATCACCGCGGTGCTGCGAGAGCTTTCGGTCTACGACAACGTTCTTCTGGCGTTGCAGTCCGGCGAATCTGCCTGGTCTCTGGTAAGGTCGCGCACCCGACGCCGATTGGACGGGCAGATCATGCAGGCGCTGGACCGTTTTCGTCTCGCGGATCGGGCCGACGACCTGGCGGGGGAACTCAGCCACGGCGAGCAGCAGTGGCTGGAAATTGCCATGGCGCTGGCGCCCGGACCAAAACTTTTGCTGCTCGACGAACCTACCGGCGGCATGAGCCCGGAAGAACGGCGTATGACCGGCGATCTTCTGCTGCCGATCAAGGCTGAATGCACCATGGTCATCGTCGAGCACGACCTCGATTTCATTAAGAACATTTGTGACCATCTGACGGTGCTGGATCAGGGACGTGTGCTGTGCGACGGCACAGTGCGCGAGATCGAGGAAGCGCCAGAGATCCAGAGGATCTATACCAGCCGTGTCTGATCCCATCCTCATGGTAACGGATCTCGATGCCGGCTATGGGCGAAGCCAGGTGTTGTTCGACATGCGGATCAACGCACCGAAGCAAGGCGCTGTGGCGGTCCTGGGCCGCAACGGTGCGGGCAAATCAACACTGCTTAAAGCGATCGCGGGCGAATTGCCGCTGATGTCCGGCTCCATCATCTTCGACGGCAACGACACGCGCGGGGAATCGACGGAGCGGCGTGCGCGGCGTGGTATCGGCTTCGTTCCACAGGAAGATGCAATCTTCGGCCGGCTGACCGTGCAGGAGAATCTGCTACTTGGTGCGACACATCAACCTGACTACGCAGGTCTCGGCGAGGTGCTGGACTTTTTCCCTAAATTGGGACAACGACTTTACCAGACCGCCGCGACACTGTCCGGCGGGGAGCGCAAGATGCTGGCTATCAGCCGCGCCTTGTTGGGACGTCCCAAGCTGCTGCTGCTGGATGAGCCGACGGAGGGCGTATGGATCGGCGTCATCGACGAGATCGCCGCCCGTCTTGCCCTGCTGGCGGAGCAGATGAGCATTATACTCGTCGAACAGCACGTGCACCTGGCGCTGCGTCTCGCCCGCTACGCCTACGTCATGGATCGCGGTTCGGTGGCATTGGAAGGTTCGGCCGACCAGGTTCGCGACGATCCGCGATTGCTGCGCTACCTCGCGCCGTGACTGTCGCGTCGGACTTCGGATTGACCGCAAATGGAAGGAACTGGGCTATGGCAGGAACCGCGGACACGGCATGGCTGGGAGGCTCCATCGCCGCCTTGCGGGGCGTCGGCTGGGGCGGCAAGGGCCGCCTGCATGAGCTGACCGAAGCCGCGCAGGGCAAATATCACTACACGATTGGACCTTACTCAGACGCGGTTTTGAACGTGAAGCCTGGCGATCGTATCCGCATCGAGACGCGCGATGCCTTCGAGGGCGCGATCCGCAGCGAAAGCGACAAGCCAACCGAGCGATTGCGGATGCCGTTCGTCAATCCGCAGAACGGGCCGATCATGATCGAGGGCGCCGAACCGGGCGATGCGCTTGTAGTGCACATCGAAAGCATGCTGCCACGTGGCCCGAACCCTTGCGGGACATGCTGCATGATCCCGTATTTTGGCGCATTGACCGGAACGACCCTGACTGCGACGCTGAATGATCCGCTACCGGAACTGACTCGCAAGATCCATGTCGACGAACACAAGGTGCGCTGGAGTGAGCGCGTCACGCTTCCCTATAGCCCCCATATCGGCACGCTGAGCACCTCGCCGGAGATCGACTCGATCAACTCGCTGACGCCCGACAATCATGGCGGCAACATGGATCTGCCTGATATGGGACCGGGCAGCATCACGTATCTGCCGGTTCGGGTCCCCGGTGCTCGGCTGTTCATCGGCGACGCGCATGCCTGCCAGGGCGACGGCGAGGTGTGCGGCACCGCGGTCGAGTACCCTTCGACCACGACCATCCGCGTGGACCTGATCAAAGGTTGGACGCTGGAGTGGCCGCGGCTCGAGCGGGAGGATTTCATCATGACCATCGGCAGCGCCCGTCCGCTGGAGGATGCGACCCGCATCGCGTACCGGGAGTTGGTGTTGTGGATGGAAGCTGAATACGGCTTCAATCGATGGGACGCCTACATGATGTTGAGCCAATGCGGAAAGGTCCGCCTAGGCAATTTCGTGGACCCGAAATACACGGTGGGCGCGGGAATTCCGAAGAAGTACCTCGCGCCTGCCAACACGTAGCAAGGGAATAGCGACGGGCTACTTCGGGATACACCTCGAGTAGGTCTGGTTGCGCGCGTGGCAGATCTGAGCGTGCGTATTGGGTGCGAACGATGCGACGTAGACATGTTCTGGCTGGTTTAGCGACGACGGCAACCGGTCCAGCGCTCGTTCGTGGTGCGTGCGCCGGGTCGGAGGCGGTGATCGGACTGTCCAACGGCTATATCGGCAACGAATGGCGCAACCAGATGGTTGCTTCTGCGCAACAGCAGTTCGAGGGCTACAAGGAAAGAGGGATGGCCTCCAGGCTGGAAATCCTGCACGCCGGCGTGGATGTCGACCAGCAGGTCCGGGACCTCCGCGACATGATCCGTCAGGGTGTCACGGTCATCACGTTGAACGCCAACTCCGCAACCGCCCTGAACGGCGTGATCAGCGAAGCCAAGCGCGCCAACATTCCTGTAGTAGCGTTTGATCGGAAGGTGACCAATCCTTATGCGCTCAACATCACCGTGGACTATTACACCTGGGGACAACGTTATGCGCAGTGGATCGCGGATACACTGAAGGGACACGGCAAGGTCGTCCTGCTCGACGGGGTTCCTGGCCATCCCGCCGCAGAGGCTTGCCGTAAGGCAGCATTCGACACATTGCATAGATACCCGGGTGTCGAGATCGTCTGGTCGGGTTATGGCGAGTGGGACCATGCCAAGGCGCAGAATGTAATGGCGACAGTCATTGCCACTCAGCCTGAGATCGATGGCGCGTTCGTGGAGGAACTCAATGGGCCTCGGAGTGCTTCGCGCCTTCCAGAATGCGCATCGCCCCATTCCGGTGATGACGGGAGAGGCGCAAAAGCCTTTCCTTCTTGCCTGGAAGAAGGAACTACAGGCGGGCACCGACATGCGCGCCTTCGCTCAGCCGAACCCGCCCGACATCAGCCGTAACGCAATTGGCATTGCAGTCCGACTGGCGGATGGTCGCAAGCTCAAGCCGGTGCCGAAGAACACGATCTACTATCCGATCCACCTGCAGGTGACCAACGACAATATTGATCAGACATTGGCGCTGATGCAGGACGAGCCCTACAGTTACTTCCTCGCGGAATGGTTCTCCGAGCCACAGCTTGATGCATTCTTCGCCTGACCGCACCGGGGCGGGCGAGAGCGTGACGATGCCGACCTTACGCGGCGTTGGAAGTGGAGCTAATCAGGGGCCGAAGCCTCACGCTGCAGTGGCTCGCTCCGCTGTCCATTGGCGCACTATTTCGTGTGCCTTGTTGTGGTCGGGGTCCATTGCCGCATCGTGATCCGAACGCTTGGCCGTCAGTTCGATCACATATCCATTAGGATCGCGGAAGTAGATCGAATCGATGAAGCGATGATCCGAAGGGCCGCGGGTCTCGATCCCGGCCGCCTTGCCCTTCGCCAGCATGGCTTGCAGATCGTCGGGTGTCACCTCCAGCGCGATGTGCAGATCGAAGTCGTGCTGGGGCTTGAACTCGAATGGCGTGCCCGGCGCCTCGAAGAACGCCAGGAACGAGCCATCGTCCATGCGGAAGAACGTGTGCAGGACTTTGGTCTGGCGTCCGCTTTTGGTCTCGTTGATCGCCAGGGCGCCACTAAGCGGCAGCCCAAGGAAATCCTCGTAGAAGGCCCGCGTTTCCTCGGAATCGCGACAGCGATAGGCGTTGTGGTGAAGGCCCTTGATCACGTCCGTCCTCCTCAGTTCTTCTTTGAGGTCACGTATTGGATATAGCCGCGGACATCCGCGGCTGGTTCGGTATAGGCGGAACCCAGAGCGGTCGCCATCGCGGTCAGATAAGCGGGCACCCAGGCAGGTGGCATATAGTCGATGACGCCCAGGAATTCGAGCGTGCTGGCCAACCTGATGTCGGCGATGGACGGCGCCGAGCCGCCGATGAACGGCTGGTCGCCGATGAAGAAACCGGCAATCGTCATCAATGGTTCATCCAGCGCCTGTTGCGCCGCCAGCCGACCGGCTTCCTTGGCTTCGGGGGTGGCATCGCTTGCTGCGACCTCACCTGGATAGGAGGGAAAGCCAAGGACCGGGTATGTGGCGCGTCCGACCAATGGATAGAGCGTGCCGGTTACGTAGAACATCGCACTGTCGACCATAGCGCGCCGGGCCGGGTCAGAAGGATAGAAGCGCTCGAGATGATGCTTGTTGCATAGATACTGCATGATCGCGCAACTCTCCCACAGCGCGCCCTTGGGGAGGTCGTCGGCTTCGATCATCGGCGTCGAATGGGCCGGGCATTTCGCCAGAAACGCGTCCGAGCGGGTGTGGCCGTAGACGTCCGCCTCGGTGAATTCCAACCCGGCGGCTCGCACGAAGACCCGGACAGTCATGTTGTTGACGCTGGGCTTCAGGATATTCAGCTTGACCAAGTGTACCTCCCCCGATGTTTGGGCGCGCCCAGGATGTCTGGTGCGGCTGTCCAGCCGCCGCGCCTCACTTTTCTCTTATCAGCGCCGTGCCGCCCACGCCCTATTCGAGCGTGGCTCGATCCTAGTTTTGCGCTTCCCTGGCGGCTCCGCAACTCCCCGCATCATGTTCGCTACTGGCCGGGATCGCGGGGTCCCGACTCACCGCCAGGCGCTCCGCTGGGGGTGGCCTCATCCCCGTCATATATGCTGGGGGCGAACGGCACCCTGCATGGAACCGGCCCGGGCGGAAGTTACCGCCAGCCCGCGCATTCGAGCAGGCGCCGCAGATATACTATTGGCAGCGTCAAGCGATTTGATACGAGCAGGAAACTGTGTTCCGTTGCGCTCGCTGTCAGAGGCCGCCCGTCCGGCTGCTCTGCCTGATCTTGCGCGTCCGCGCTGGCGAGTTCGCGGGCGCGGCTGATGACGTAAGCAATGGCGGCGAAATTCGGGGCGTGGTCATTATAGGCCGGGATGCTCATCGGACGCCCCGCCAACTCCCTGATCGCGGCCTTCAGATAATAGCCGACGCAGTCGCCTGCGGCGATGTGAGCGATGCCACCGCGCAGGCAGAAGCGGCCCTTTTCGTCGCGCTCCTTGTTGCGCAGCCAACGCCTTCCCCCGTCGAATAGCCCGGCCAGTTGGTCGAGCGCCGCGATGGTATCACCCGCTGCCTCTCTTAATGCCCGCTTCACGGCATCGGGGTCATGGTCAAACCTGACTCTGCTCTTGCCATCAAACGGCATGGCTTCCCCCTGTCCCTCGATGCAGTCAGCTTCCATCGAACCGGCAGGCAGGGCAAGCAACCCCACTGTCTGCGCCCCGTGCAATCAGCCGCAGGGAGTGCCAACCCCGCCGATCTGTCGCCATGCCTCCTCGCCAAATCCGTTGTTCGCGAGGCCGCCAAGCAATTGCTCTTTCACATCTCCGCATTGGTTAACATGTCGGCGTTTGCCAGACCTCAAGCTGAAGGCGGTCACCCAAATCGCTCTGCAGCGCGCTGCCTCGCCTTCTCCGCTTCCTCCTCTCGGTTGCGCGGCGAGGCGTTCGTTTCCAGCCGGTTGATGAGGCGGCGGGCCACTTCGAACACCTCCTCGACCGCATCGTCAAAGGCGGCTTCATTGACCTTCGAAGGAGTGTTGAAGCCGCTCAGCTTGCGCACGAATTGGAGCGCGGCCGCACGAACCTCGTCATCGGTCGCCGGCGGATCGAAATTGAACAAGGTCTTGATGCTGCGGCACATGATCAGGCTCCCAGGCTACCGCTTCGGGATAACCCCTGCTCCGCCCGTCAGCAACGAGCCGGGCCAGGGCCGCTGTCTCGACGTGGTCAGCAAGGCTGAATACCGTTAGATGGCGGCGCTGTCGAAATCGTGTAAGCGAAGCCGCCCTCCGCCGGCACCTCGGTGACCGAGGCCATACCGCCGATGCGCGAAGGCGGAAAGATCGCTGAGTGGTGGGTGACCTGGGCCAATATGACGGTACTCACGGCGCTCGGTCACCTTCCGAGCGGTTGAGTGATCCGTCGTCGTGAATTGACAGATGCTGAAGTAGCGCTTTCAAATCTCTGGGCCGGCTGCGGTGTCGCCCGCGGGCATTGTCACTTACAGGGCGGGCGCATCAATCAACTCAGGTGCGCCCGTCTTGCTAGCCTCCGCGACGCGAACCTCACACCAGGGCAGACCTCAACAACTGGCCTTAGAGTTTGACTCGAATCGGAAGCGCAATGCCGACAAATCACTGATCTTGCGTGGGTCGTCCGCGCGCCACCCACTGGCCCCCCCCGCTGATGCAGTCTCATTGCAGTATCATTCCGGGTCAGCCTCATAGCCAGGCGAACGAATACTTCCGTAAAACTTGCCATAATACAGCTTAGGCATTTTTTGGCTCGCGCCATGGAAAGTTTTTGGTGTTGCCTATAGAAATCGGGAATGATAGGAAAACGGTCTCCGTCTGGCTTGGCTTGACATCATATGCGGTTGCCACGGTGACCACCTATGCCACGAACGTGCCGTAGTGACAGCGTTCGGAAGTCTTGGGCTGATTGCAAGCCTCGTTACTCGTCCCTGCTCCGGCGAATGATGCAACGAAACCCTACATGACTCGCCGAGGTGTCAACAGGCTGCGCATGACGCGCGGCTGGCCGATAGCGGCGGCAATAGTTCGGGGCACACAAATGTGAGCCACCCTTCAGCACCTTACGCGGAATGTGGATCTCGCGCTGTGCTGGATCGTAGCTGCCGGTCTCAGATCCACCGCGCGGGTTTGAGGGGGTGCAGCAGGCTTTCTTCGAGTCGCCGTCGTGACGCAGCGTATACCAGTCAGACATCCACTCCCAGACATTGCCGATCATGTCGCACAGGCCGTAGCCGTTCGGCGGGAAGGCGCCGACTGGCGACGTCCGCTCGTAGCCATCGGCGGCGAGGTTCTTGAGTGGGAAGTCGCCCTGCCAGGTGTTCGCCATGTGTCTGCCATTCGGTGTGAACTCGTCTCCCCAGGCAAACTCGGCGGGACCGTCCAGGCCGCCGCGTGCGGCAAATTCCCATTCGGCCTCGGTTGGCAGGTCCTTGCCGGCCCACTGCGCATACGCAAGCGCATCGCGATAGGCGACATGGACGACGGGATGATTGGCAAGTCCCGCGATTGAACTGCGTGGACCGTAAGGCCGTCGCCAGTTCGCTCCGAACTTGAACTGCCACCACTGGTCCCAGTGGCGCAGATCAACCACTTGCTTCGGTGGCGTAAACACCAGAGATCCGGGACGCAACATATGCGGCAGCGCGCCAGGATAATCGGCGGCGTTTGGCTGAAGCTCGGCGGACGTAGTGTGACCGGTGGCACGAACAAATTTGTGAAATTCGCCGTTGGTGACCGGAGCACGATCCATCCAGAAACCATCGACACTAACGCTGTGTGAAGGCGCCTCCTCCGGGTAGTGTCGATCAGACCCCATGCGAAACGTACCGCCGGGAACCCACACCATGTTCAACGGGAAAGTATCGCCAATCGATCCGTCAGCCATCGCGCACACACACCTCCGATCAGTCTCCCTGCGGCTGCTGCAGTTTCTCCATGATCTGGTCGACCGTGAAGCTCTGCGGTCTCTGGCGCGGGGGGTATTCCTTGAAGGTCGCGATGAATGTCGCGACGATCGCCTGTCCAGCCATGAGCAGATAGGCCTTGCGTATCGTCCAATCCCAGTAAGTGTTGGACGTTATATCCGCACGTTCGTAAGGATCCATGCGCAAATTGTAGAACAGCGGAAGCCGTCGAACGGTGAACGGCTCTCCCCAGATATCCAATGTTCCCGCCGTCTTCTGCTCGGCAAACACCAGCTTCCAGTTCTCGAAGCGCAGCGCGATGAGGTGGCCATCATCATCGAAGTAAATGAACCCCCTGCGCTCTGACTTGTCTTGTTGCGCGGTCAGGTAGGGCAGCTGATTGTAGCCGTCGAGATGAACCTTAAATGTCTTTCCGACGGCGCCGTAGCCCGTCAGCAGCTTTTGCTTGACGTCGGGGTCGCCTGCCGCGGCGAGCAGGGTTGGAAACCAATCATGCCCTGAGAAGATCTCATTCGAGATGCTTCCTGGCGCGATGTGTCCTGGCCATCGCACCATTGCCGGCACACGAAAGCCTCCCTCCCAGTTGGTGTCTTTCTCGCTGCGGAACGGAGTCATGGCGGCATCGGGCCAGGAATTCATATGCGGCCCATTGTCAGTGGTATAGACAACGATCGTATCGTTCGCGATACCGAGATCGTCCAACGTCTTCAGGAGCTTGCCGACATCCCCGTCATGTTCGACCATGCCGTCGGCGTATTCGTTATCCGGCATGCCACTCTGGCCCCGCATCGACGGGCGGACGTGGGTGCGCAGATGCATCCTTGTGGTGTTCATCCAGACGAAGAATGGCTTACCAGCATTCGTCTGGCGCTGGATGAAGTCGACCGCAGCACCGGTGGTCTCGTCGTCGATCGTCTCCATACGTTTTATGTTCAGTGGTCCGGTATCTTCAATTTTTTGTTTGCCGATCTTGCCGAAGCGAGGATCGACGGTCTGGTCATCGACGTCGGTGGCAGAGCATCTGAGCACGCCCCTTGGGCCGAAACGGGCGCGAAATCTTGGGTCCTTGGGGTAGTCCGGGTCCTCGGGGTCCTCTTCCGCGTTGAGATGGTAGAGATTGCCGAAGAACTCGTCGAAACCATGGACTGTCGGCAGAAACTCATTGCGATCACCCAGATGGTTCTTTCCGAACTGGCCGGTAGCGTAGCCGAGGGGCTTTAGCGCCTCAGCGATGGTAATGTCCTCGGCGCTCAGGCCGATCGTGGCACCAGGAATGCCGACCTTCGACAGTCCAGTTCGCAGCGTCGCCTGACCGGTTATGAAAGACGATCGGCCTGCCGTGCAGCTCTGCTCGGCGTAGTAGTCGGTGAACATAATACCTTCACGCGCAATCCGGTCGATATTCGGCGTCCGGTATCCCATCACCCCGAAAGTGTAGGCGCTAATATTTGACTGCCCGATGTCATCGCCGAAGATGACAAGAATATTTGGCTTGCCGCCGCCTGTGGCCCCGGAGCGGCTTTGATTTGCGCTTTGTGCATATGCATGTGGCATCAACGCGGCTACCGTAACCATCGCGCTGCCGCTGAACAGCAGTGATCGCCGATTTGGTTGCATGGCTGGCGATTCTCCGTCTGTCATCCGCTTCCCTCCATCGTGCACCGGCGGGTCCATACAATCTCGAAGCCAGCGATGGGGCAACCCCTGGCCCGGCAACCTGATAAGCCTGCGGATTTTCTTCCGCCGCTCTACATACTGATGTAGAGCAGGGCGAATTCGACAAACAGCGCCGCCTCCGCAATGGTGCCAGATAGCTATCACAACCATCAAGTCCGCAAAAATTCCGATGCCGCCATTGCATCTGATACCAGCTTAGCTCGGACCCTCGCACACAGCATACAGGGACGCGGCCGGGATGCCGCTTAGAAAGGCCTCTACCCCTCGCGCAAAGTCGAGATTGTCGTTGACCTTTTGCACCGTCTCCGCATCAGGAAGACCGTCGAAGAATTTGAGCGTGCCGATCCGCGTTCGAACGCTGTCGGGCGTCGTGATGGAGGGCGGGACCGTTGGCGGGCTATTTTGGCTGCGGCGGCGTCTGCCCCCACACCGGAACCGAGACCGTTATCACGGCCAGCGTTAATGCAGCCGCTTGTAGAATTCGCCTCATGGGCCCCCTCTCGATCTCGGACGCCCGTTCGCTGTTTCTCACGGCGAACTCGACCACAATCTATGTTTTCATGTGTATCGACCTCAAGGAAGGTCCGATGGTCGTTGACGTGCCGCCGGGCGTCCTCGGGCCGGTGGACGACGCTTATTTCGGTTGGGTGACTGACGTCGATCTCACAGGCCCTGACAAAGGCAAAGGCGGTAAAGATCTGTTCGTTCCGCCAGGCTATACGGGCAAATTGCCGTCGGGTCGTCCATGTTCAAGTAGGGAGCGAAGCCCACGATATTGCTGAAGATGTCGCTCGGCATGAGCTGCGCATTTTGGAGGACCACGCCGATCTGACGCCGCAAATCCCGTAAATCGAGGGTTGGCAGCTCGCGACCGTCATAGGTGACTGTACCCGAGTCGGGAACCTCGAAACCGAGGAGCAGCCGCACCAGGGTCGACTTTCCCGAGCCGGAAGGACCAACAATCGCCACGAACTCGCCCGGTCGGACCTGAAGACTCACATTGTCCAAGACCTGTGTGCCGCGATCCTGTCCGGCATAACGAAACGAAACATGGTTCAAGGCCAGGGGCCCGCGAGTCGGACCGGTTCAACGACGGCAGCGGGGAACTCGGGGCTCTCCTCCAGGATCGGCTTGATCCGCTCGAACATCGGCAGCAGGTCGAGCAGGCTGATCGCGGTATAGCCCACGGCCAGCACAGCCGACATCAGGTTGGCGAACGTGATCGTGAACGCGAGAAAATCGCCCGCCCTCATCAGCCCTTGGTCGAAGTGAATTGCACCGAAATAGATCACCATCGCGGTCAGGATCGGATAGACCGACAGCCACTGATGAATGCGGTTGGAATAACGCCTGGCCCGGATCGAGAGTGCGAGCCGCTCGGTGTAAAGTCGGGCCCAACGCGCAAAGGCGCGGCTCTCGGCCCCCCCGCTTCGTAGCGTGATCATGCCGCCGAGCAGCTCGAGCAGCAGGCCGGAGATCGACCCGTCGACCCGTCGGATCGAGGTTTCTTGGCGAAGGAGTCCCGACAACAGCAGGGCCGTCACCAGAAACATCAGGCCCAGCAGAAAGGTCGTACACAGGGCCAGTCTCCAGTTGTAGTAATAGAGCAGGCCCAGGTTGCAGCACGAGAAGAGGCCGGTGACGATCGTGGAAACCACCTCCCCGGAGACTTTCTTGAAGATCTCGCTCAATCCCATCGCCCTCAGGGCCAGGTCGCCCGAGGAGAATCGGGCGAAAAAACGGCTTGGCAGCCGGAGCAGACGATCCCAGACCGCCGGAATCAAGGTTGCCGAGACGCGGCCCTCGATGCGCAGGACCGTCAGCCACTGCATCGCCTGGAAGATCGAGGCCGAGCCGGTGAGGACCAGCAGGAACAGGCAGATCACCCCAAGCCGAGGGAGATCGGCCGCGGGGATGACCTGGTCGACGAGGATGCCGGAGGCGATGGGGATCGTCAAACCGAAGAGGGCGCCGAGCAAGGCCAGGGCGACCACCATCCGGAGCTCGCGCGGCAGGTCACGCGGGCTGAGGCTGAATCGGATCAGGTCGGAGATCTTGGGCGATGCGTCGGGGAGCAACCGGTAGAATACCCAGGCTGTCGGAGCGATCCGACTTGCGAGCTGGTCGTCGACCTCATGTCTCCGGCCCTGGGCATCGTGGAGCACATAAGCGGGCCTCAACCACCCGGCCGCGCTCGACTTCGACGGCACGAGGGCGACGGGCGTATTGCCCGCATCTTTCAACTGGCCGAGCAACGGCTCGTCGCCGCGACGTCGCCACCAACCATCCGGGAGCGTGACCGTACGGACGTGAAAACCGGAGGCTCGGGCCAGGTCTCCCAGCGGGTCGAGCAATCGCCGCCTGGTTAGGTTGCGTATTGCTATACGCCGCCCTCCAGGTCGTTCTGCGATACCGCAATCTGCTGGCCGTGGAGGACGCCTTCAAAACCGCAAAGGCGCTACTCGCCACCCGCCCAATCTTTCACAAGACCGACGCCGGCATCCGCGGCCACGTCTTCTGCACCTTTCTCGCTCTGGTCCTGCGCAAGGAGCTCTTCGACCGTCTCGCGGCCCGCCATAGCCGGCTCGAATGGCAGCGCATCGTCGACGATCTTGCCAACCTCAGTGAGATCGAGATCGAACAGGATGGCCGTCGGGCGCTGCTACGCACCGCTCCGGGGCCAACCATCGACCCAATTTGCCGCGCCATCGGCCTCACTCTGCCGCCGGTCTTCCAGGAGGTGCCGCCCGCCGCCTGACCCCCAAAAACTGTGGTGCCTAAAACCGTAAATGGCTCGCAAGCCATTGATGATCAACGTCGTTCAAATCGAAACTGCGGAACTTGGGCCTGACGCAACATGGACCCACTTGGAGAATTGTAACAAATATAACGATCACACGCCCCCCTATCCGCATACTAAAACCATGTCCCATGGCTGGCACTCGATTGGAGTGTGGGTGCAGGGCGGAGGCATACAGTTAGGTTATGAAGCGGAACTTCGTTTTAATGGCAAGACATATCCAAGTAATCCCACCGCGGCGCCTGCACGGCGATTGCCAACAACATCGGCGGGCGAAGTAGTAATTAACCGCACAAGTCCGCCGTAACCTTCAAAGTGCGATAACGCGTTAGGCGGAGCGCCCGGAGCCGCTGAAAGAAGCGTCTCCGCCCATGCGGGTGACGATCCCTGACGCGGAATGGAAAGATAGCGGTGCATGGACAGCCACGCGCCGCATCGCCCGAGCGGACTTATCGGGCCAACATGTACTTACCCGCTTGGAAAACCTGTTTGATTCCGTTGAGCGACACGTCCCGCCATGCGCCGGTTTTGGTCGGCAGCACCTTCAAACTCTGCGCTGTGAAGTCTCCGATGCTGCGCGCAGTCGGTCCGCTTAAATCAAGGACGTAAGCAGTACAGCCCCTTGTGCCACATAAGTCCGGACTCTCGATGCGAGCAAGTGCCTCGGGAATGCCGTCGCCATTCAAATCCACCAGAGTCAAAAAGACCTTCGGGTTTGATCCGCTACTTCGTGCATCAGCGATATCCTGCGCCAGGAATGCCATTGCTTTCGCCCGATAACTGGAGTCGAAGGCGAATGTCGGCATGCAGAGGAGGAGGAACAGCGCGCCCGCTGCGAGGAGCGCGGAAACGAGGAGATGTTTCATCACAGCACATTGAGATGTTTCATCACAGCACCTTCGTTCCGGCGCTCCTGACACAGGAGGATACGCTGTTTGCCTCGATTTTGTCACCGAAGAACGCGGCGACTTCGCTGCCCTGGTTCCGGACCTAAAGGATATCCCTGAAAAATCCCTGCCGTATTCAGTACCTCGCTACTCGAATTTCATCGCCTTTTCGAGTTCCCGCGCCCGGTCCTCTGTCATCGAGTGCAGGCATTCCGCCGCCTGCACTTCCCGGATCGTCCCTTCCTGCGCTGCGTAAAAGCCGCAATTGGCGTCCCGGTACTGCACCCACAGGCGTTGCGCCGCCAGCAGCGGTTGACGCTGCGCGGCATCGATCCGGGCTTGCAGCGCCTTATAGGCGGCGTTCAACCGCTGATCCGCCGCCTTGGTTTTCGCCTGCACGCACTCGACGATAGCGAGTGTGGAAGGCTTGTCGCCGCAGGGCTGGTAGCCGGGGCCGAACATTTCAGCCATGGCCGGGAGCGCCGCCATCCAGACCAGCACAGCCAACACCGATACCGCACAAGAAACCCGTCGCATCCTCCTGCCCTTACCTCATTTCACTCCGCCGGTGCCACTGTGATGACGCCATTCGGAGAAAACCGGGGCGTCTCCCTTCGGGACCGGGCACTAGGCGCGAAGAGCGCCCGGAGCCGCCCCCAAGAAAGGAAAAGGGGGCTGTCTCCGCCCATGCGGGTCACGATCCCTGACGCGAAGGAAGATGCACTCCTCCCCGATGCAGCTACAGAACTAGAATTGGCCCTGCCGTCTATTAACATCAGGTAAAGGTTTGCTAAAGGGCAAGGTATATTTAACTCATTGATAATCATTGACTAATTGAAAAGCCGAAATAATGAAAAGAAACGCCGCAAATCGTCAAACTGCACACGTACGGCCTTTAATTTTCAACAAAAATGAGTGATACTGAATAAGACACTGCTCGTGTTACTCATACCATATCGGTTTAATCGAAGGGAAAGGGCTTTACTATGATTCCTGTACAGAAACACATGCGGTCAGAGGCAGGCTTTACGCTTGTCGAATTGGCCATCGTCATGATTATCATCGGCCTGCTGATTGCGGGCGTCCTGAAGGGGCAGGCGCTGATCCAAAACGCTCAGGTGACGGCGACGGTCGCACAAGACAAAGCTATCGAGGCAGCGACAACTACTTTCAAAGACACATACAACATGCTCCCCGGAGATATTACGTCCCCGAATACTAAACTGCCCAACTGTGGTGCCGCTCCCTGCCTTACAGCCGGTAACGGGGATGGTATCCTGACTAACCTGCCTTCGGATGCTCCTAATACTGCTGCCAACGAAGGACATCAGTTTTTCGTTCATCTTAATGCCGCCAGTTTGATTACAGGTATCGTTCCGGGTGTCGGCGCGGCGGCCGATGTGTTCGGCGGGAATCTTCCGGAGGGCAAAATTTCGGGAACCGGCTTTTTTGCTGGCGGTTCGACGGGGGTTGCTGCTCTTGTTTCACAAATAGGTGCTATCCTCCCCGCCGGTGGTGAGTATCTGACTTTGACAGGCAGCCCTACTACTGCCGCAGGTGCCGCTGCTACACTCGGTTTAAGACCCGATCAGGCGCTTCGCATCGACACGAAACTGGACGATGGTTCGCCTGATACCGGCGAAGTCCGGGCCTTCGGAGGAGCTACGTGCGGAGTTGCAGGCGCGGCGGGCACAGGAGGCACCTACACGACAACAACCACAAACAATGTTTGCGGTCTTTATATCCACTTCCAAGCCTGATCTTCAGCATTTGCGAAAGAAAAGGCCCCCGGTTGGGGCCTTTTCTATTTTCTGTTTTTCACGTAAGTTTTCCAAATGAGAGCACACCTTTTCAACATGCACGGAGAGCGCCTCTTTTTCAATGAAGAAGAGCGCATATCTTTTATTCAGACCACCGACCGGGCGGAAAATCAAAAGACCAGAACGTTTTGCAGCCTCCTGCACTACACTGGCTGCAATTTCACCGAGGCCATGAAATTCACGCCGCAACAGGTAGACTTTGACGCCAAGGTCATTGCCTTTCCCGGCCCGCACCACTCCCAATTTTCGCGGACCATTCCCGTGCCGGATTCCTTCCTTGATCTCCTCGATGAGGTGCATGGCATCCGCCATCAGCGGGCCGGTCTGCAAGCCGGGGAACGGGTGTGGCCTCTGTCCAAAGAGGGATTGCACAAGCAGGTAAGGCGCGTGATCGCCGAAGCCGGGATTCCAGAAGGCCCTCACGCCGTCCCCAAGGGCATCCGGCACGGCTTTTTCGTGCACGCCCTCCGCCGCCGCGTCATGATAACCCGCTTGCAGAAGTGGATGGGGCATTCCTTCCCCGAATACACGGCGCAGTACGTCGCGGACCTGCTCCGGCAGGCCCCCGAACTGCTCGGGGACGAGCGGGCCAACGCCGAGCGCATGTGGTCAATTGACAGCGGGCATAGCTTCCAAAGTTAGAAGCGCCATCCGGGGATCGCATGGCGCTCGATTTCGAGAACCGCCTGTTGGTTAAGCCAACAATGGAGAGCTTGCTCTCTTATTCGGTTGGCGACGGCTCACTTTCGCGGTTCCTTGCGTTGGTCGATGAGCTAACGAGGCGGCGATGCGGATCGCGACCTACAACGTTAACGGCATCAACGGCCGGCTGACCAATTTGCTGGGGTGGCTGGAACAGGCCGCGCCCGACATCGTCTGTCTGCAGGAGTTGAAAGCGCCCGACGAGAAGTTTCCGGCAGGCCCGATTCGCGCCGCCGGTTATGGCGCCATCTGGCACGGGCAAAAAAGCTGGAATGGCGTCGCGATCCTGGCGCGGGGCGCCCAGCCCGTGGAAATCCGTCGGGGCTTGCCGGGGGATCCCGATGACACGCACAGCCGCTACATCGAAGCCGCGGTCGACGGCCTGATCGTCGGATGCCTCTATCTGCCGAACGGCAATCCCGCGCCGGGGCCCAAGTTCGATTACAAGCTGCGCTGGTTCGACCGGCTTTCGGAGCATGCCGGGAGCCTGCTCGCGACCGGCGAGCCGGTCGCGCTTGCGGGCGATTACAACGTCATGCCAACCGATCTCGACGTCTATGCGCCGGAGAGGTGGGTCGATGATGCACTCTTCCGGCCCGAGGTACGGGACGCCTATCGCCGCCTGGTCGAGCAGGGCTGGACCAACTCGCTGAGGGCTCTGCACCCGGGCAAGCGGATCTACACCTTCTGGAAGTATTTCCGAAACGCCTTCGCGCGTGACGCCGGTCTCCGCATCGATCATCTGTTGCTCAGCCCGTCCTTGGCGAAGCGTCTCATCTCAGCGGGTGTCGACCGTGAGGTGCGCGGCCGCGAACACGCAAGCGATCATGCCCCCGCCTGGATCGAACTGGCGGAACCGACGAAAGGCTCGACCGGGCCGAGCGCGGCGTCCGGGAAGGAGAGCTTGCGATGACAGAGGCTGATCGCTTCGATCTGGAGCGCTTCGTCACGGCGCAGGCGCCTGTGTTCGAGACCGTGCTCGCCGAATTGCGCGCGGGCCGCAAGCGAACTCACTGGATGTGGTTCGTCTTTCCTCAGCTGGCGGGTCTCGGACGATCCTCGACGGCCCGGTTTTACGGCGTCAGCTCCATCGATGAAGCGCGCGCCTATCTGGCCCATCCGCTGCTCGGTCCAAGGCTCGATCTGTGCGTCAGGATCGTGCTTGCGAGCGAGAGCCCATCCGTTCATGCGATTTTCGGGTCGCCCGACGATCTGAAGTTCCGTTCGTGCATGACGCTGTTCTCGCGCGCGGCAGAGGACCTCGACAATCCGTTCCGCCGTGCGCTCGATCGCTGGTGCGGCGGACAGCCCGATGAGCAAACGCTGGCGCTGATCGATTGCACCGGTTCGATAATTTCCACGGTTGAGCGCTGACACTCACCGTGGCCAGACATTGCTGAGCGAAACGGCGGAAATCTCCGGTTCCTACGCCGGGAATTTCACCAGTTGAGGCCTGTTTTATCTCCACAAGATGCGCGTAGCTGATGGAGATGACCATGGACGATAAGGAAGCCTATTCAAGCCCGATCGCGGCCGAGTCGGTTGGCGAGAGGCCGGGGAGTCCGCCGCCGGACACCCGTGAGCATCCTGTTCGGCCGGTTGCGACGTCGGCCGGGCCGGACGCAAGGATTGCCAACAAGACCGCAAATCAATCGGCGAAAGGGCCGGCGATGCGTACGCGGATGCCACAACAGACGAAGCGCGGGAGCGGTCGCGCAAGGTAGTTGGACGTGCCGGCATGCAGGGCAGGTCCCAAGCGGGCCAGTTCAACCAACAGACCTTTGTCACGGTCGTCGCGGCCTTCGCGCTCGGTTACGCCACTGCCTGGTTAATTCACCGCAGGCATGGTCGTTTCGTTCGCACGTTAACTTCCTAAGGGGATCAACCCCTCGCGCGCGGAAGGGGGCGCGGGCTTTGCCCGCTCGCCGGCCAGGGTATCCCCGGCCTTCCGCGCCCCGGATCGCAATCCGGGGCTTGTGCAGCCCGGGCGATCCCCCTCCCTGGCCGCCGCCCTTCCCCTTGCTACCCCCGGTCTCGCCGACGGGCAGGGGTGCAGCGCAGCGCTGCGCTGACACCCGGAAGGGGAGGAGGAGGCTTATGCCCGCACCGAAATTCATCGACATCGACGGCAAGCGCTTTCTCTGGCGCGCGCTTTTGCAGCGTCGCCGCGAGCAGGTGGCGGCGTCAAGGGTAGAACAGCCCGTTCTGTTCGAAATGAAGGAGGATTGCCGTCCGATACCTGAGCGCACTGCCGCCGGACGCTATGCCGAGCCGAGTTTGTTCGCATTTGTCAAATAGGAGCGTTGAGCGCGGCTTCAGCCTGTGCCGGAGTTTGACGATGGGATCGGCGAGGAGGGGACGAGGCGCTTGAATCCGGTCAGGGCTCATATCGAGCGGTATGAGTCGAGGACTCCGATCTCTCACCCAGCCGTGAAATTCTGCGGCGGCAGATCGCGCAGGATCACGGCTTTGCGCTCTACAATCACTATTCCGAGCCTGACGTTGCCGCGTTCCTGCGCCTCCACCCGGTCACCCTCAAGAAGCTCCGCCTCGCCGGCTCGATCGGCTATATCTCCAAGGGCCGCCGCGCCATCGCCTATTTCGGGTTCCAGATCGCCGATTATCTCATCGATCAACTCAGACCATGCCGCGCTATACCAGACACGAATTCCAGATTGGGGAATGGTGGCTCTCCCAGCGGAGCGGAAGCCCCGCGTGGTACGCCACCTCTTACAATTCCGAGGCCAAGCGCACGCGACGTGTCAGCCTTGGCACGGACGATCTTGAGCAGGCCCGGCAAAAACTCCTAGAGCGCTATCTGGAGCAGCACCGGCCGCAGAACGCGCCTGTCGAGGCGGTCACGCTCGCGGATATCCTGCTCGACTATTATAAAACGCACGGGAGCCATACCCGCAGCGCCGGCAATATCCGCACGTCGTGCGCTTACTGGGTCGATTTCTTCGGAGAGGCCAGCGTCGCCGAGGCCGTCATTCCGGCGCAGCTTGAAGCCTTCGCCGGACACCTGACCGGGCAGGGATTCGCGACGGCCTATGTCCAGCGCATCATGGGCGTCGGAAAGGCCGCGCTGCAACGCGCCTGGAAGCGCGGCGAGATCGCGGCGGTCCCGTTTATCCCGGGCGTCAAGGTCGATTACGGCGAGCCATTGGGGCGGCCGTTGAAGATCGCCGAACTCGCGGCCTTGCTGACGGCCGCGCCCGAACACCTGCGGCTCATGCTTATCATCCTGATCGGCACCGCCTGCCGGCCGGAGGCGGCGTTGGAACTCACCGGCGCACAGCTCGACTTCGATGACCGGCTGATCGACCTCAATCCGCGCGGCCGCCCCCAGACCAAGAAATTCCGGCCCGTGGTGAAGATGCCGGAGGCGCTGGCGCGCCTCCTCGCGAACGCGCCCTCGGGGCGGCTTGTGACCTTTCGCGGGCGACCCGTGAAAAAGATCAACAAGGCATGGCGCGCCATGCGCGAGGCGGCGGGGCTCGACGCCGAGGTCAATCCTTACTCGATCAGGCACACCGTGGCGCGCTGGCTGCGGCAGAACGGGGTTCCGGCCTGGGAGGTCGCAGCGCAGCTCGGCCACAAGTCACGCGACTACCGCACCACCGAACTCTATGCCGCGTTCGATCCGGCGTATCTGGACAGCGCCGTCCGCGCCATCGACCTGCTGTTCGACCGGCTTCGCGCCAGTTTCGCGCCAGTGGACGAACCGCTCTTTACGGTCACCCACAGGCAAAACATTGAGTTTCCTTGGAAATCTGGAGCGGGCGAAGGGATTCGAACCCTCGACCCCAACCTTGGCAAGGTTGTGCTCTACCCCTGAGCTACGCCCGCGCTCCGCCGCGGCGGCCTTGAGGCCACGATCATAGAGCCCTCATGATAACGGCGCGACGGGGGTTTGCAAGGTTTGCGTGCGGCGGGCTTGCCGGGCGAGGCGACCGTTGGCATCGTCGGGTCATGTCTGCCGCACCCCTGACGCCCGAGGAATTGTTCCAGCAGCTCGATTTCCTGGGGATCGCCCACCGGACCGCGACCCACCCGCCGGTCTTTACCGTCGCCGAAGCCGCGGCGCTGCGCGGCAGCCTGCCGGGAGGCCATTGCAAGAGCCTGTTTCTCAAAGACAAGAAGGGTTGCTTCTGGCTTGCGGTCATGCTCGAGGAGCGCCGCACCGACCTGGTCAAACTCGCCGCCCGCCTCGCTGCGCCACGGTTTTCGTTCGGCGGCGCCGACGAGCTTTACGCGCTGTTGGGCGTGCGGCCGGGCAGCGTCACCCCGTTCGCGCTGGTCAACGATGCCGCGCATCGCGTAACAGCGGTGCTCGACCGCGACATGCTGAACCACGACCCGCTGAACTATCACCCGCTCTCGAACGACCGCACCACCGCAGTCTCGCCCGACGGTTTGTTGCGCTTTATCGCTGCCTGCGGGCATCAGCCGCGGATCGTCGAGCTTGCCGACATCGAACGCCGCCCGGCCGGCTGAGCGGAATGCGGCCCTTGCAGCCGAGCATCGCCTGACGGGCGCTTGTCTTCGCCGCGCCGTACGGCCATGTTGTAGTGCAATTCGCAAGAGGAGAGCGATGCCGAGCGAACCTTTAATCGGCGGCACTGCTGCCACCCCCGTCAAGGACGTCACCACCCAGAACTTCGTGGCCGAGGTCGTCGACGGCTCGTTCGAAACCCCGGTCATCGTCGATTTCTGGGCGCCGTGGTGCGGGCCGTGCCGGCAACTCGGGCCGATGCTCGAAAAAGCCGTGCGCGGCGCCAATGGTGCGGTGCGCATGGTCAAGCTCAACATCGACGAGAACCCCGAGATCGCGCAGCAGATGCGCGTCCAGTCGATCCCGGCGGTCTATGCGTTCAAGGATGGCCGGCCAGTCGACGGCTTTGTCGGCGCGTTGCCCGAGAGCCAAGTCAAGCAGTTCGTCCAGCGCGTCAGCGGCGGCAAGGGCGGTCCCTCGCCGGTCGAAGAAGCGATGGCGATGGCCAAGGAAGCGCTGCAGCAGGGCGACCACGGCAGCGCCGGCGCGGTATTTTCGCAGATCTTGCAGCGCGAGCCGACGAATGTCGAAGCCCAGGCCGGGCTGGCGCGCGCCTTGATTGCCGGCGGCGATCTCGCGAAGGCGCGCCAATTGCTCGACCGGGTGGCGAAGGAGCATGCCGGCGATGCCGAGATCGCCGCGGCGCGCGCAGCGCTCGACCTTGCCGAGCAGGCGAAGAAAGCGATGGCCTCGGCCGGCAAGCTGCGCGCCCGGCTGGCGCAGAACCCCAACGACCACGAGGCACGGCTGGAGCTTGCCACCGCCCTCTTCGGCACCGGCGACCGTGACGCCGCGATCGAGGAACTGCTGACCTCGTACAGGCGCGATCGCGAGTGGAACGAGCAGGCGGCGCGTAAGCAGCTCGTCAAATTTTTCGAAATCATGGGCAGTGCCGATCCGCTGACCTTGAGCGCGCGGCGGCGGCTGTCGGCCCTGATGTTTTCCTGAGGGAGGGACGCAAATGAGCGAGCGGCCGGGTGCGACTGCGCTGTGCGAGACCTTGCCGATCTTCCCGCTCGCGGGCGTCCTGCTGTTGCCGCGCGGGCGGCTGCCGCTCAACATCTTCGAGCCGCGCTATCTAGCGATGACGCGCGATGCGCTGGCGGGCGACCGGCTGATCGGCATGGTTCAGCCGAGCGATCCCAACCAGCCTGCCTCAGGCAATCCGCCGATCTACCCGACCGGCTGCGCGGGGCGCATTACGTCGTTTTCCGAGACCGATGACGGGCGTTATCTGATCACCCTGACCGGATTGTGCCGGTTTCGCGTTCGCGAGGAACTGCCGCTCGTCAGCGGCTACCGCCGGATCGCACCGCAATGGGACGAATTTGCCGGCGATCTGAGAAATCCGCGCGAGCCCGGATTTGATCGGGAGCGTCTGATCCACGGGTTGCGCGCCTATTTCGACCGGCATCAAATCAAGGCCGAATGGGAGGCGATCAATTCGGTGCCGGGCGATCGCCTCGTCACCTCGATCGCGATGGTCTGCCCGTTCGACCCCAGCGAAAAACAGGCCCTGCTCGAAGCCCGAGACCTCGACGAGCGCGCCAAGCTTTTGACGGCGATCGTCGAAATGGCGGCTATGGACCGGCCGAGCGAGGGCGGCGGTGCGCGCCACTGACGCGCTCGGGATCGGCACGGAGGGACGGATGGAAGGATCGTCGGACATCGATCCGCGGCTGTTGGAAATTCTGGTTTGCCCGCTGACCAAGGCGCCGTTGCGCTACGATCGCGACGCTCAGGAGTTGATCAGCGAGGAAGCCGGCCTCGCCTATCCGATCCGCGACGGCATCCCGATCATGCTGGTCGACGAGGCGCGGCCGCTGCGCGACGACGAAAAGACGACAAAAAGGCTGACCTCGTCCTGAGGGGACTGCGGTGAGCGGCGGCGGTTCGACGCGCTGGCCGGTCGAGCTCCGGCTCAAAAAGGCCGAAAAGCTGCTTCAAATCAGCTTTGACGACGGCGCCAACTTTCGCTTGGCCGCCGAATATCTGCGGGTCGAGAGCCCCTCGGCCGAGGTGCAGGGCCACGGGCCGGGACAAAAGACGCTGGTTCCAGGCCGCGCCCATGTCGGCATCATCGGGATCGAGGCGGTCGGCAATTATGCTGTGCGCATCATTTTTGATGATTTGCACGACACCGGGATCTATTCGTGGAATTACCTCCACCAACTCGGCGTCGAACGCGACCAACGCTGGCGCGCTTATGTCGACGCGCTGGCGGCGAACGGGCTGAGCCGCGAACCGCGTCGCTCCTGAACGAGGCAGTTCCGGGACTGGCTAGCAGCACAACAGGAGGATTGCTGCAAGCAAGTTCGGAGATCGGCCTGCAACCCAGGGGCCCAAGTCTCAGGAACCCAATCTCGCCGAGCCGATCTGTGGGCTTGCGCGGCGTCCGAGTGGAAGAGGAATAGCGCGGTGATCGAACCTCCGTTTTGCTGCGGCTACGGTGCCTGCTCTAAAATTGATGGCGTGAGCAACGCGCCCCCTACCCCATCCCTCTCCCCGCAAGCGGGCGCGGGAAAGGACGGCAGGGCGACCGGCAGCAAATGGCGGGTACGCGGCATGATCGAGGCGGAGGCGGCGGAATTGGCGGGGTTCGGGGTCGAGCCGGGGTGGGGGTTTGCGATCCGGCACCGGGTGCGATGGAGCGAATGCGACCCGTTCGGCCACGCGAACCATCGCGCCTATTTCGAATGGTTCGAGGAGGCCCGCAACCGCTATCTCGAAGCCGTCGGCCTGCCGGCATTGTCGGCGGCGACACCGGGGCCGGTCATGGCCGAGACCGGCGCCCAATATCACCGGCCGCTCGCCTATGGCGACGAGGTCCTCGTCACCGCGCGCACGGTGCGGCTCGGGCGCACCAGCTTTGAGATGGAATACGCGGTCTGGCGCCGGGGGTTGTGCGCGCAGGGCCGCGCCGCTCTGATCCTGGTCGTCAACGCCACCGGCGAAAAGACCCCGCTGCCCGATCCATTGCGCCGCGCTATGCTGACGCGCGACCCTGGCGCCCGCGAGGCCGGGCGCAACGAAAGGGCATCCGAATGAAGCGTGCCGTCATCGTCATCTGCGACAGCCTGCGCCGCGACCTGATCGCCCCGGAGGATGCGCCGTTCCTCTGCGAGCTGGGGCAGCGCTCGGCGCAATTCGCCAATCATTCCGGCGTCTTCCCGTCGACGACGCGGACGAGTGCCGCCTCGATCGCCACCGGCTGCCGGCCGGCAAGGCACGGGTTGCTCGGCAATACGATGGCGATCGACGAGGGCGACGGGCTCGTCTGCCTGTCGGTCGGCAGGCCCGATTTCCGCGACCGGCTGCAGCGCGCCACCGGCCGCACCCTGCACATTCCGACGATGGCCGAGCGGCTGGCACGAGTCGGCGAGAGCGCAATCGCGTTTTCGAACGTGTCGCCGGGTGCGGCCTATTTCCTCGACCCCGACGGCTATGGCTGGGTCTACAACGCCGCCGGTAGTTTCGGCCCCGGGCGTCGGCCATTGCCGGCCGATGAGGGTCTCGCGGTCGGCAAGGGCGAGGCTGGCGACAACGCCGTCGCCGAGCGCTTTTGCACCGAGGTGTTGCGCGAGCGGGCGCCGGTGCTGGCCATGCTGTGGCTGTCCGAGCCCGATTACACCGGGCACCACAGGCCATTGGGCTCGCCCGAGCATCGCCGCGCGATCGCCGCGGCAGATGCCAATGTCCGCCGTGTCGCCGAGACCGTTGCCCGCCTCGATCCGGGCGGCGAGGAGATTCTGTTCGTCGTCGGCTCCGACCACGGCATGGAGAGCGTCGCCGAGACGATCGATCTCGACCGGCTCTTGATCGACGCTGGGCTCAAACGCTCACGAGGCTCGTCGGATATCGTCGTCGCCCCCAACGGCAGCGCGGCGCTCCTCTATTTCACCGAGCCCGACAGCGCTCGCGTCGGCGAGGTCGCGCGATTTCTGGAGGAACAGGATCGGATCGGCCGGGTCTTTGCCGGCGCCGGTTTGGCCGCGACCGGGCTGCCGACGGGGTCGCCGGCGCAAATCGCGATCTCGATGAAGAGCGACGACCGCGCCAACCCCTATGGCGTCCTGGGTCACAGCCACATCGTGCGCGACCAGCAGGAACCGAAAGAGATCACCGGCTTTGGCCAGCACGGCGGGCTCGGCGTCAACGAGCAAAGCCCGTTTCTGTTTGTGTCCGGCGGCGGCTTCGCGCCCCACATCCACCATGGCCGCTCGTCGCTGATCGACATCGCGCCGACGGTGTTGCGCCATCTCGGCCTCAGCGCCGATGGGCTCGACGGCCACCCGCTGGCGCTCGGCGCAAACAGTGACTAAGCGCCCTAGCTGTCGGATCAAGGAAGTCGTTGCAGGCGTTGTAACAACTCGATGGTGAAAATCCTTCCTTCCCAGTAGTCGAGGATCACCGCCTCGTTGAGCCGCACCCACTCGGCGACAACCTGTAGATCGGCCGGCGATAGCTGCCCCGCGGCGACATGAGGCTGGGGTCGTACCGCGACGCTTGCGGTATTGAACCAATCGGCGCGGTCGCCATGACTGCGGCTCACCTTAACACGCACGTCATGCCGCGCGCCCCCGCGCTCCGACACCCAAACCACCATCGGCAGGCTGGTATCGGCGGGCCGCAAATTCGCCATCGCGTATGGATCTTCGTGCGTTTCGCTCATCCCACACCTATCAGGAAACGCTATCGTCCATCGCCCGCTCCAGGTGGTGATCGCTACAGTAGTTATGTTGCCTATAATGGTTTGGCAAAGCCGTCAGTCAAAGGGGCCGACGGGAACATGCCCACGCGGCGCGAGTGCGCTATGGTAATCCATTCACAACCAGTGCCTGGGGGTTCGGATGGCGCGCAAGGAAATGGCGGTCGACAGCGTCGCCGAGGCTTACTCGACCTTGCTCGCCGAGCGCGGGGTCGAATATCTGTTCGCCAATGCCGGCACCGACTTCGCACCCTTGGTCGAGGCCTTTGCCAAAGCGGCGCGCACCGGCGCGCCGGCGCCGCGGCCGGTCCTCGCCACCCACGAGAACCTGGCATTGTCGATGGCGCATGGCTGGGCGATGGTGACCGGCCGGGTCCCGGCGGTCATGGTCCATGTCAGTGTTGGCACCGCGAACGGCGTGTGCGGCGTCTTCAATGCCGCGCGCGAGAACGTGCCGCTGCTGTTCACCGCCGGCCGCTCGCCATTGACCGAGGAAGGGCTGCCGGGCGCCCGCGATGTCTACATCCACTGGGCGCAGGAGATGTTCGACCAGGCCGGGATGGTGCGCGAACTGGTCAAATGGGATTACGAGCTGAGAAACGGCCATCAGCTCGAAACCGTTGTCGATCGCGCCCTCGCCGTCGCCACCAGCGAGCCCAGGGGGCCGGTCTATCTGTCGCTGCCGCGCGAGGTACTGGCCGAGCCGCTGCCCGGCTTTTCCTATGACATGCCGACGCGCCGGCTTGCCGCGGCGCCGCCCGGCCCCGACCCGGCGGCGATCGACGAGGCGGCGCGCATTCTGGCCACGGCCGAGAACCCGCTGATCATCACCGCCAGCGCCGGCCGCGACCGCGCCGCGGCGGCAGCCCTCGCCGACCTCGCCGAGCGGTTCGCGATCCCGGTCGTGCAGCACCGGCCGCGCCATCTGTGCCTGGCGGCGAATTATCCCTGCCATCTCGGCTATGACGCCACCCCCTATCTCGACGATGCCGACGCGATACTGGTGCTCGAATGCGATGTGCCCTGGGTCCCGAGCCTAAAGGCGCCGCCGCCGCAATGCCGGGTCGTTCATGTTGGGGTCGATCCGCTGTTCCAGCGCTACCCGATTCGCGGTTTTCCGTGCGATCTGGCGGTGACCGGCGCACTGGCGGCGGCGTTGCCGGCGCTCGCCGCCGCACTCGATCGCCACGCGGGTGCAGGTGCTGTCGAGGCGCGGCGACAGCGGGTGGCGCGGCTCCGGGAAGTGCTGCACGCGGGGTGGCGGAAAACCCACGAGACCGCCGCCGGAATGCGCCCGATCGACATGGCTTGGGCCAGCGCCTGCATTGCCGACGCCAAGCCCGAGGATGCGATCCTAGTCAACGAATACACACTGATGCCGGAATATTGCGGGTCGAACCTGCCGGGCACTTATTTCGGGTCGAGCCCGGCCTCGGGGCTCGGCTGGGGCGGGGGTGCGGCGCTCGGGGCCAAGCTCGCCGCTCCCGACCGGCTGGTTATCGCGACGATTGGGGGACGGCTCGCATTTGTTCGGCAACCCGGTGGCGGTGCATCACGCCGCGGCGGCGCACGGCCTGCCGGTCTTGTTTGTGATCATGAACAATTCGATGTGGGGGGCGGTGCGCCGCGCCACGATGGGGATGTACCCACGGGGCGAAGCGATGCGCAGCAACAAGCCGCCGCTGATCGACCTCGACGAATTGCCGGCGTTCGAGCGGGTCTGCGCTGCTGCCGGCGGCTATGGCGAGCGGGTCGAGGACCCGGCCGGGTTGCCGGCCGCACTCGAACGCGCGCTCTATGCCGTCACCGTCGAAAAACGTCAGGCGCTGCTCAACGTCGTCTGTCGCGGACCGTAGTCAGCAAAGGGCAAATCCAGTTTCGGCTGGCACCCCGTTTTTTGGGAGCGCGCTACGATTTGTTCCGTATTTATTTGTGCATAATCAACCGTGGGAGACGGTGAATGCTATCGTGGTGGCATCTTGTAGGATTCCTTATTGGTGCAGTCCTCGGGATGATTGCAACTGCCTCGACCGTAGAGCAAATTTGTGACGAGTTGCATTTGGCGTTTTCGCAGGCACGCCGGGACAAATTCTTCCAACGCCCCAATCCGTTATGGGCAGCCACGCGATTGCTGCATGTCGAGGCGATCGTGCTTGTCGTTTTGCTTTGGATACTTACAGCAATTTTCCTGCGATTTCGCGCGGATGTCGGCGACGAGCATGATTTCATAATAGGATCAGTGATCGGGGTGATCGCTGCTCCTTGGGTCTGGCTGCATTTCGCCCGAAGAATGCACCAACCAGATGCGCAACCCCCGGCGCCTGTTTCAACTGATTATAAGAATGCCAGCGACATTACTCCGCATCAGGGACAAGCCGCGACCACATCGGATCAACCGACGCCGGACCCAGAAATCAGTGGCAATACCGTCGATTTCGACCGATACCGGCTGCTCACGATCATGCTCGCCGCGGCGTTGTTGGTGGTGGCATTGCTTCCGTATCTTGGGAAATGGCTGAATAACGCCAATAAAATTGAAGCATTTGGAGTTTCGTTAACCCTTAGTGCAACTACCCGTGGGAGAGGGGAACTCTACATTGGAGGACACATCCCGCCTACTTCTGAATTGGGAGCTGACCGGCTCAGCGATACGACTTATTTAGCCGATAATATCGAACGTGGTGGTAGAGAGATAAACGAAATCGGGCCGGACATGAGAGATTTTTATATCCTCTCAAGTATCGATCGAGAACGCGCTTACATTGCTTTCTTGACGTACACCCGGCTTGCGGAATTCGGCAGCCATATGCCAGGAAGCGAGCAGACAGTGGACACGTACATCAATGGTGAACGAAGCTTAGATGTCTACATCAAAACTGCCGAGCGAGCTCAGAAGATAATTTTTCCGGATCCAGGCCAAACTTCTATTGACACAGATAGATGGTTCCTTCACCTTCTTCGACCTCTCCCAAATTGTATTAACTGGTACCAGGATAAAGTGAAAGACTATCATCTGTTTACTGTTTCTATAGGGCCATTCCTTCGTTCTCTTGCTGTTACGTTGCGCGGGGAACTGAGGGTTTCCCAATCGACCCCGATTTTCCGAAAGTTCGGGCGGCTGCAGTCGATCTTAGTCGTCAAATTGCTGATATAGCTGGTGGGATAGGTTTTTATGATGGGGCGGTAAGGTCGACTGCGCAGACGAGAAAGAGGTTTCCAGCCGGTTGGACCTCGATGTGGGTCCCGATTATCCTTACTCACACGTAAACCTGGGCTCCACACCGTATCCAGTGATGATGCTTGCTTACTACATGGCAGCTATCGATCTCGTCGAGAGCGGCGTCGAGGCGCTGAACGCTGGCTGACGAACTTTCGTAATAACCATAGCAATATACAACTTGACCTGAATCCCCAACTAGGATGGTACGAGGTGCGTGCCATGCTCGCAGCGAGTCGTACTTCCGTATTTCTTCGGGGGCCTTACCCGACTTACCGAGCTTTGGTTCGCTACCAGCAGCAGATGACTGACAAAATGGCCGCGCTATTAGACGTCGGAAGCCCGGATGCCTGGCAGCGTTTTTGTCGTCGGATTGCGCCCCGCACGTTGCACAGCCAGTTAGGCCGACGATTGGCTTTTCTATACGCGACTGAGCGATATTACCTATTCGAGTTGCTGCTGCCCGAAGATTTTGCCGATCCGGGAGAGGATTATGGACTGTCGAGCATCGTCTCCACGCCTGACCGATTTATAGCAGCGGCGATGCCGTACTGAAAGACGTCGATTGTTTATCTGGAGTACCGGACTTCGAAGATCGCCGAGAACAGTACGTTGGAATGTTTCACCTGTATTTAGCACAACTCCAAATTGCAAAATATCAGCGCGTGGTGGGCGGCGAGCGAGACGAACTGCGGGCGCACATCCGTTCCGAAATAAATCTGGCGGGATCACTCGGCAATAGTCCGGGTTCGGCGGGATCGGGCTACCTATTGTGTCGGCGGCTCAGAGGAGAAGCGAGGACTTGCTTGCGCAGCCAGACGAATTCGATCGACCAAGAACGCCTGCTTCAATTGCAGGAATGGCTCAAAAGAAATGCTCCGACCTGATGGACGGGTCATTGCCTCAACATCGACCGCGACGTAAATGAGGGAGGGCTGACGGAGGGTGATATGCGCCGCTTGGTGGTCATAATCGCAGTGGCTTTGATACTCT
>CAVTFL010000036.1:0-17346 GCA_963733925.1 uncultured Alphaproteobacteria bacterium
GTTGAGGCGACGCGATCTTGCAGCTGTTAATCGGTGCTCGACGTCCAAATCTGTCCGAGAAGTATCATTTGGAATTGCTCAGCTTTCGCAGCATCAGCCTGATTGACGCAAGCTGGATGAATGCGAGAGCGTTATGGTTGAGATTCTCGAAGTCTTTGGCCACCCGTCGGCAGGGTTCTGTCAGTGTTCGCGCCAACAAGTATAATTGGATGTGCAGGACGGCGCCGATCCTTCATGCGGCCTGCAAAATGCTGAGCACCGTGAGGGAGCGGGAGAGGATGTGCAGTCGGCGGTCATTGGCGGGAATAGGTTGGTTGCGGTTTGATGGGCGGCGGAGGAAGTTTCGTAGTTCGTCGTAGCTTCGACAAAACCTTGCAGCGGATCGGCCGCTCTTGAACCCGCGCATTGGCTGGTATCGGCCCTTGATGCCGCGATGATCTTGCTCAATCCGATTGTTTAGGTAGCGATTTGTCCGATGGCGTACGTGTCCGCCGAGTTCGGTATCGATCGCTCTCGGGTAACTGTCGTGTCCGTCTGTCGTGACCCGGGCTGGCGTGATGCCGGTGACCGATTTGGCGGAGCGGAAGAACGCCCGCGCGGCCGCCATATCGCGTGTCCCGCTCAGCCTCACGTCCACCAACGTTCCCGATGTGTCGATGGCACGATAGAGGTAGCACCAGCGGCCTTGAACTTTGACGTAGGTTTCGTCAACGTCCGACTCCGGCCAACCTTACCGCGTCGCCGCCGCCGGCGCAGACTGTCGGCCAGCGCCGGCGTGAGCTTGGCTTCCCAGTCGCGGACCGCTTCGTAGCTGAACACGATGCCGCGGATCAGGAACATCTCAGCCAGATCACGCAGGCTCAGCTTGTAGCGCAAACGTCATAGCACAACGAGGCGACGACGCCGGAAGGATACTGGGTTCGGTTCAGCAGGCTGGTGCTGCGTTCGTTGAATTGCTTGCCGCAGGCGTGGCAGCGGAACCGCCGGTAACCCTGGGCCGTGCGCTCAGGCCGCTCCGAAACGCCCGACGAGCCGCACTTCACACACCGCATCCCCCGTCCCCCCTGCTGGAGGAGAATCTATACCGAAGACCAATCTCGGCCGGCCACGCAAAATGGCGCGAACCCTGACGGAACCTCTAAGGGAGCATGTCACCATTCAGATGGAGGTCGGGCGTGCCGAGGCGATCCTGCGTTCGGCGCGGGCGTTTGTGTTTGAGGCGATCGAGGCGCTGTGGAAGGCGGGGGAGATTGGTGAAGCGACCACGCGCGATCGGGTCCTTGCACGCATGGCGGGGTCGCACGCGGCCGCTGCTGCAGTTCAGGTGGTGGACATGATGTTCGCGGCAGGCGGAGCGGGCGGGATCTGCGAACGCGGCCGCCTTGGGTGGTGCTGGCGTGACACACATGCAATGTCGCATCACGCCGGTCAATCTGCCTTTCAATTTCAGACTGGCGGCCGCGTTATGCTGGGACTGGACCCCGGCACGCAGCGGTTCTGACATGGCTGAGGCCCAAGAGCTAAATCCGGAATTCGCGGTGTAGAAGCCCCGTTACTTCAATAGCGCGCACTCGATGAGACGGACGCGCAAGTTCAGCGTGGAGCTGCTAGACGCCACGGTGGAGCCTGACGATATCGTCGATGTCCGCGGCTGAATGCCACCCGCACCGAAATTGTCATTACCTTCCGCCTAATCTGATCACTTCGGTTCGAAAAGTTAATCAGTCACCCCAAGCCGGGGGCGTGGTGTCTATTTGCCGCGGCTGTGGGCCGCTGATCGAGTTGTCATAATGCCCATTAGGCGGTTTTTAGCTTGCTGCGGGATTTGCTGCCGAAAGGATAATCTCACTACGTAATCCTGACGATTGAGCTTCGGGAGGTTTTCTTTGCCCTTCGCACAGGAGACGACCGTGCAGAATAAGCTGTCACCATCGGAGAGTCTGGCCTCCCCTACTACACCTCTGACTGACACGATCCGTGCGGGTTTGCGTCGCGCGACTCCGGCGGACGCCACAGCTGTCCGTGATCTAACGCGGGCGGCTTATGCCAGGTGGGTGCCTGTCATCGGTCGGGAGCCGCGGCCGATGAACGCCGACTATGACCTGGCCGTTCGCGACCACATGGTGGACCTGCTGCATCTTGGCAGCGAACTAGCGGCGCTGATCGAGATGCGGCCCAAAGTTAACCACCTGCTTATTGTGAACGTCGCGGTGTCGCCCGCCCATCAGGGTCATGGCTATGGCCGTGCGCTACTGGGCCACGCAGAAGAACTCGCCCAATCGCTCGGACTAGAGGAGGTGCGCCTCTACTCGAATGGCAGCTTTACCGACAACATTAAGCTCTATAAGCACGTGGGATATCGAGTTGACCGTGAGGAAGTTCACCCCCAATTCGGCGCGACCGTCTATATGAGCAAGCATCTCCTCCCGGTCTGATTGCAATCCGTTGCCGGTTTGCGGGCCGGACAATCAGGCCAAGCCGCTCGCGAATGTTGAGGTCGGTCATGGCGTCAATAGCAGCGCCCGAGTGCACCCGGGGCCTTCAATGCCTGAAGGAATGTGCAGAAATTTTCCGGGCACTCCCCTATTCCGCCCCCAGAAGATCATCCAACCGGGCACCGGATCGCGGGTTAGCTTGAGGGTCGTGCGATCCTGCTGGGAAATGGCGATGGTGTTTGGATCAGCCTATGCTACGACCATTGTAAACATCGTGGCCCAAACGGCGATTGTCCTCTGACCCCATTCGCCGAGGGGCTGTGACCAATCGCTTTGAAGTCGCGGCTCCAAAAAACGCTTCGCTCGCGTTTGTAGCTGGCTCATCCACCCGTTGTTACAACCGCCGCATACGATCTCCAGCTGCATGTTCCATCATCTCGCCGGGTCGAGCCAGATTGCCCTTGACGTTCATGGTGGATCGCCACTGTCCATTTTCATCGACCCATGACAGGCCGGTGGTATGCAGAGCTCGATCCGGGGCCCTGGGATCGTGCGGGATAAAGTCGCGCACCCATTCCGCCCAGATCAGCCAGTATCTCACAACGGCCGAATGGGTTCTGGAAGCGCTTTGCGCCGCGTATCCCGAGGAGCCGGTCGCGCTGTATGCCGGCGGCGCCGCCTCCTTCGTTCAACGCGGTCAGGACCGCCGGACGGCACAGCGCGAGCAGATCAAGACGCGCATCCAGAACGGTGAAATCAGGTTGGTCTGCGCCACGGACGCAGCCTGCGAGGGGTTGAACCTCCAGCGCCTGGGAGCGCAGGTCAATATAGACATGCCCTGGAACCCGTCTCGCCTGGAACAACGAAAGGGCCGCGTCCAGCGCATCGGTCAAGTGCGCGACGATGTCCATATGCTGAACCTGCGCTACGCTGGGACTGTCGAGGATCAGTCTACGCGGCGTTGTCCAGCCGTTTCGGGGACATCTTTTCGGTGCTCGGTCAGCTTCCCGATTCGTTCGAGGATGATTGGATTGATGCCATCCTGAAGGATCGCACGGCGGTTCAGAACTTCTCGCAGCGGGTCAATAGGACGAGGCCAGCAATGGAACTTCGCTACATGCGCGACGTGGCCGATGATCGAGGTCTCGACTGGGAATACGCGGGAGAAGGTGCTCCCGTCACGCGATATCGACGAGTGGATGCGCCAGGGTTGGTGACACACGCTCAATGTCCGCCGAGCGAGCGGTCTGATGATGAAGGCGGCGAGTTGCGGCGGCACGTGTGCGCGCTGGGCGGGCGAACTGTCATTGTCTGGATGTCGACGGCGCCGGTCACCCCCGCGTCGGCTTCTCGTTAATCGGCGGAATGCCGAAACCCTCAAACGAGGAGCGCGTCGGGCGAAGGCGGCTCCGGCCCCCAGCGAGCGCGGCAGCAGTCGGGGCGCTCCCAATCAGGACAGGCCATGCACGATTAGGGCATCCAGCCGGCGAAGCGAGGCTTCAGTATAGTCGTCTCCGGGCGCTTACCGGCCGACCGACGCGCCGATCTTTCGCAGCCGTTGGCCCGACGGCTCGCCGCAGCAATCTTCCATGGCATCCGACGAAGGGGGCGTTGTGGCGCTCGATCACGTAGGTGACGTTGTTGGGCAGGCGAACGGCAACAGCTACCGCGGCTCGCCTCACAAGGGGCGCCTGGGTTTGCCGTCGGCTGACTTCAGCGTCGGGGCGCCCCGGGGAGGTCGAGGTAGTTCTGCCGGCCGCGAGGGGGCGCGCCGGCGGCCGCGAGGGAGAGCGCAGGCTTTGGTTATCGTTAGCCAACCCGCAGGTCACACTGAAATATATAACTATAACAGTTGGATCGCTGGGACGCTGTTTCGGCGTATCTGGTGGCTGACGATGCAGACGAGTTGATACCGTTATCGCTGCCGCCCTGCTCACCCCGCTGGAGGCCCTGGCCCCGGACGTGTCGATCGACGGAGGTCCCGGTGTCCTCCGTCTACGGGCCCGGTCCGTGCCCCCCAACTGCGCCATGGAAGGTAAGGTGTCGCTGGGCGAGAGAGGCAGCGGGCGGCTTCGTAGACGTCGGCATGTTGTCATTCGATCGCAAACGTCGAGGGTCGCGCCGATGACGCGAGCGACTGCTACGCTCGAAATGGAGACTGCATCCGCGGCTGCGCGTTCCGACGCAAAGCAGCCGGGCATTCCGATTGAATCCAGCCGGTGATTCCGACGCAAAGCAGCCACCGATTCCGAGGCAAGCCAGCCGCTCTTGAAGGGGTTGGCGGCGCGGTCTGAGGGCAGTCGTCCAGCGACGGCATGCTGCCTCCCTGACCCAAGGGGAGCGCCATGCCAGCCGAGAGATTGCCGATGCGTCAGGTTCGAGAAGTTCTTCGCCTCAAGTATGTCTGCGGCCAGAGCGGCCACCGGATCGCCGCCGCGGTCGGTATCAGCCGCTACACGGTCGCCGAGTATCTGCGCCGCGCGGCGGTGGTTGGCATCACCTGGCCGGTGCCATCGGACCTCGACGACACGGCGCTGGAGCGCAAGCTGTTCACGCCGCCCGGCGCGATGGCGGCGGAGACGGTGCGTCCGCAGCCGGACTGGGTGCGGATCCACGCCGAGATGCGCCGTGCGGGCGTCACGCTGCTGCTGCTTTGGGAGGAGTATCGAGCAGGGCAACCGGATGGATACGGCTACAGCCGGTTTTGCGATCTCTACGCCGCTTGGCGGGGTCGTCTGTCGCCGACTATGCGGCAGAGCCATCCGCTCGGTGAGCGGCTGTTCGTCGACTATGCCGGGCAAACCGTGGAGATCATTGACGCGATCACCGGCGAGGTGCGCACGGCACAGATCTTCGTCGCCGCCCTCGGTGCCTCCAACCTGACCTATGCGGAAGCGCGCTGGACACAGGGGCTGGCGGACTGGATTGGCTGCCACGTCAACGCCTTCGCCTTCCTCGGCGGCGTCACGCGCCAGGTGGTGTGCGACAACCTCAAGGCGGGCGTCACCGCGGCCTGTCGCTACGAACCCGGCATCAACCGCAGCTACGCCGACATGGCGACGCACTACGGCACTGCCATCGTGCCGACGCGGGTGCGCAAGCCGCGCGACAAGGCAAAGGTCGAGGTAGCGGTTCAGCTCGTGCAGCGCTGGGTGCTGGCCCGGCTGCGGCATCGGCGGTTCTTCTCGTTGGCCGAGCTGAATGGCGCGATCGGCGAACTGATCGAGGCGCTCAACAGCCGCCCGATGCGTCATCTGGGCAGCAGTCGCCGCGCGCTGTTCGAGGCGACCGAGCGCAGCGCATTGCTGTCGCTGCCGACAGAGCCATACGTCTATGCCGAATGGCGCCGCTGCCGCGCAGGCATCGACTACCACGTCGAGGTGTATGGACACTGGTATTCCGTGCCATCCCGGCTGATGCGCGAGGCGATCGAAGCGCGGATCACCGAGCAGACCGTGGAACTGTTCCACCGCGGCACCCGCGTCGCCAGCCATCTCCGCAGTCCACTGCGTGGGCGACACACCACAATCGCCGAACACATGCCGAGTTCGCACCGACGCTACGCTGACTGGACGCCAGCACGGTTGATGCGCGAGGCGGCGGTGATCGGCCCGTCCACGGCCGCCCTGGTTGAGCAGATCCTGCATGCCAAGCCGCACCCCGAACAGGGCTTCCGGGCCTGTCTCGGCATCCTGCGATTGGTGCGTGCCTGGGGTGCCGAACGCGTCGAGGCGGCCTGCCAGCGCGGCATCGATATTGGCGCCCGTAGCTACAGTTCGATCGCTTCGATCCTGCGCAACAACCTCGACCGGGCCTACCGCCCGCAGTCCGTGCCGGACGAGCCGCCCGTTCAGCACAGCAACATCCGTGGCGGCCGCTACTACCATTGAGGAGGACACCTTGCTTCACCATCCCACCACTGACCACCTGCGCGAACTTGGCCTTGTCGGCATGGCCCGCGCCCTGGAGGAGATGCGGCGCCAGCCGGACAGCGCCGCTCTCGACTTTGAGGATCGGCTCGCCCTGATGGTCGACCGCGAACGACTGGAGCGCGACACCAAGCGCCTGCACACCCGCCTGCGCTTTGCCGGGCTGCGCGTGCAGGCGACGCCGGAAGATGTTGATTATCGCGCCGCCCGGGGCCTCGACCGTGCGATGTTCCAGAAACTCACCGGCGGCGAGTGGATTGAACGCCATGAGAATTTGCTGATCACGGGTCCGACCGGTACGGGGAAAACATGGCTCAGTTGTGCCATGGGACATCGTGCCTGCCGCGATAATCGCTCGGTGCTCTATCATCGGGTGCCGCGGCTGCTCGAGAACCTTGGCCTGGCCCGCGGCGACGGCCGCTATGCCCGCATGCTCAAGAGCCTGGCGCGCGTGCAGGTGCTGATCCTGGACGACTGGGGCATCACGCCACTCACCGCCGATCAGCGGCGCGACCTGCTGGAGATCGTCGACGACCGCCACGGGCGCGCCTCCACCGTGGTCACCAGCCAACTGCCGGTCGCGCATTGGCACGAGCACATCGGCAATCCGACCATTGCCGACGCCGTGCTCGACCGCCTGGTCCACACCGCGCACCGTATCGAGCTCAGAGGCGAATCATTGCGCAAACTGCGCGCCGCGAAAGCCGCCAGACTTGACGAGACGGCTGGCTCCTGAGCCGAATGTTGCCGCCCTCAGACCACACCGCCACCCCGGCTGGCTTCCGTCGGAATGCCTGGCTGGCTTCAATCGGAACAGGTGGCTGGTTTCGGTCGGAATCGATGGCTGGCTTCGTCGGAATCCGCATGTCACGCGGCGGAGGCTGCAATGCCTCAATTGGCAAGGCCCGAGACGGCCGGCAGGCGCCGCAACCCAACCGCCACCGTCCGCACGTGTCCACGAAGCGCGTTCTTGGTAGGGTTCTTGGTAAATTTGTTGCTCGACCACAGTTCCGAGGCCAGGTGCGTCGGAACTCATTGATTCAATTGGCGTCCCGTAGGGGAAACGACCGACCTTCGCTCTACGCCGCAGAAGTCCTCGGGTTTTCACTCCCGGCTGTGGTCGCGGTGATACATCGCGGTGCTACAATCGGCAAGGAGGCGACCACAGCTTCCACCCGGCCGGAGCGTTGACAACGGCAACAACGAGGGAGCCGTCCGGTCGTTAAAATTCAACCCCCGAAGGATCGAAGGGACATAGCCCAGTTTGTCCTGGCCGAGCTCGTTCGTTCGACAACTGGTCGGGCCCAGAACGAAACGGCTCTGGAAGCGGTCTCGGCACTGGTTCGCCTTGCGCCCGCTCCAGGAAGGTCGCCGGAGTGATGCGCGGTAGGTGAATGCTGGCATCGGCAAAGTTCGCGAGCCCCGCCCAAAGGTCCGGATCGCCGATCACGAAGAAGCGATGCTGAGCACGGGTTAGGGCGACGTTGAGCAGATTGGGCTTACTGGCGGCCCATCGGGCAGCTCCGGCGCTGACCCGATCGCAGCCCAATACCATCAGAACCACGCTTTCCTCCTTACCCTGGAAAGTATGGACTGTCCCGACGTGCGCCCGGCACCATTCCTTGAGCTTCCCGCCTTTCGGACGGCTATCCGAGGGCCATTGTTCTGAACCTGCGATCTCCTCGATCAGGGCCCGTTTGATGCGGCGGAACGGCGAGATGACGTAAAGGTCGGGCAGCCTCCCCGTCCGCCTGTACAGGTTCTGCACCACTTGACGAGCCAGTGCCACCTGTTCCGGAACGACCTGCCTGTCCAGCGCGGCGCCGCCCAGGCTAACCCATGAGCTCGGCCCCAGGTCCAGAGTGCCCGCCGGGGGCTGCCGGCTCTTCAGGTTGTCAGGGTTGAAGAAGATCATCTTGTTCTGGTAGGCAATACCATTGGCGATGCTGAACATCGGATCCACACACCGCCGATGAACCCGCAAGGGGCAGCCGATCCACTGCATCTCCTCGCCAATCGCCCCCCTGGCGCCCAGGCGGTTCGCGTTATCCGCCAGGTTCTGGACCGAGACCTGATGGGGCGCCATTCGTGACTTGGCCGCCAGCCCTGCTTCCGCGGCAAGCGCATTAATCAACCTGATTGGCACTGTGAATACAGGTTCGATTTGCATCGGATCGCCGACGACCACTGCCCGCTTCGAGCGCCATAAGGCACCCACAGCCGCCTGCGGGACAGCCTGCCCGGCCTCGTCGATGAACAGCCAGCCGATGCTCTCCGGCCCCAGCCCCCGGAACTGCGCCGCGATGGAAGCGAAGGTGCTAGAAACGACCGGCACGATCATGAACAGGCTTTGCCAGACGACGAGGGCGTCTGTGTCATGATTTAGCCGTTTACCCGACAGTAGCTTGTTGACGGCAACGGCATTTCCCCCAAAGCCGCAGCCTGGTTGCAGGACCGCCCCCAGCCAGGCCTCGTGCAGACCCAAAGCGGCTGCAAACAGACGCGAGCGTAGCAGGTTCAGCTCCACATCCTTCCATAGTCCATCGATTTGCCAGCGATCTTGCTCCAGTTCGTCATCGGTGACCGGAATGTGTACGCTCGGGAAGACCCGGGAGAATTCACGCTGCTCACCCCGCAGCGCATCCCACTCGCGCAGCCCGTCGGCCAGGGCTGCCTGCGAATTTTCGAGTCCCGACTTGGCGCAAGCTAATCGCGCCGAAGCCTCCCCCTGACCGTGCTGGGCATTGAACAGTCGGGTTAGTGGGTCCCTCTTTTGCTGACGGAGGGCTTCCAGTTCGGTCTTGCACCGGTGCTCCCGCTTGGACTGAAACCGTCGTGCCCACCAAAGCGGGCGGCTCGCATCTGTTAGGCGCTCGTTCTCGCGCAGCACCTCCATTTGCCTATTGCAGAGGCCAATCTCTTCTGTCAGGCGAGCCAGCTCCGCTTCGGCGTCAGCAACTGCCACCTTTGCCTGCCTATGCGTCGCCTTCGTCGAGTCGATAAAAACCCTCTGGCCGCGCACCAGGCCCTCAAGGGCAGCATAGCGCTCCAATGCCGCGATTCGCCCTGAGACGGCTTGGTCGGCGGCATTGAACGCCCCGCGGGCCGTCGCGAACGTCGCCCGGTCGGTGCGATTGCGCCAAGTCCACAGCGACTGATAAAGCTCCGGATCGAACCATTTGGGAGGGGGATCCGTCTTGCTAGCATCAAAGAACAAGCGGGACGAAAAACGATCGCGGTTGGCCTTTTTGCCCAAGGCACCAGCGATCAAGCCCCACGGGACGTCGTCGCCCCTGCCGTTTTCGTTCGGAAAGTCGTGCTTGTCCTCGCCGGCCCCGATGTTATTCGCGATGGTCTGGAGATAGCGTACCTTGGCGCCCCCCTCCTCGTCACGCCACGCGGCGACGGGTGCTGATCGCGCTCGACGGCACGGAGTATCATTGCTCGACGAAAGATCCATTGCCAGCACTGCTTGACCCGGGTGCAGGGGCAGGGGTGAGAACGGAATATTACCATGCCATGCTGGCGAGCGACGCTGGTGGCACCCGGGCATGAGAAGGTCATCCCGCTGGAGCCGGAATTCATCGTCCCGCAGGACAGCGTCGGAGAAGCAGGATTGCGAGAACATGGCGGTCAAGCGCTGGCTGGCGTGCACCAACGGCCCGCGCTACGCGGCAACCTCGAGGCCGTCTATCTCGGCGACGATCTGTTCTCGCGCCAGACCGCTCTGTCGAGGCGGCGCTCGGACGCCGGCGGGCATTTCATCTTCGTCTGCAAGCCATCGTCGCATCCGCTGATCCAGGATTATCATCACCGGTATCGGACCTGCCAGATGGTCGAGCAGACGGTCAAACGCGGCAAGCAGCGCTTCGTCCATCGCTACCGCTGGCTGCATGACGTGCCCCTGCGCGACCGGCTGGTTCGCCCAAGCGTCTTGGCCTTAGGCAAGTCGCGAGACAGATTCTCGACCGCGGCATTATTGGACGAGGCCACAACCATTTCAAAGCCGGTCAGCTCACTGCAGAGAAAGCTGACGTCACAGTCTGTGCCGTCACGGAATTTGATTTGCCTCCGTCCGCGGAAAGCATCCCTCGGCGAACCCAGTCCGGCCAGGACACGTGCTCGGCGGGTGATCAATTCGGCGAACACGTCGCGCAGCAGTGTGGTTTTGCCGGTTCCTGGCGGCCCGTTGACCGAGAAGATGCCGCCCTGATCCAACCGCTCCACCAGGCTGTTCATAGCGAATTGCTGCATCAGGCTCATGGCGCGGTCGGGCTCGTCCGGCCAATGGCCTGTGGGCAAGCAGGTAGGTGACAGGGTCTCTCGGATGTGAGCGCGGCCTTTCGCGCTATACAGATCGAGGCGGCAATTCTCAGGGATAGGGGAGAGATAAGCCCCGAGTGCCGCGCAGTCCTCCTGCCGTTCCAATGATCGAATGGCCCTGGCAATGTCCTCGGCGAAAAAGCTGTTGAGGATATCGATCTCCAGCTCCGCTTCGTCACCGTCCGGTTCGTGGTCGTCCTCGTCGGCTTGAGGCGGGTCGCGGGACGTAGCGGCGCCGCCTTTCTTAGGACGGTCCTCGACGCTTTTCGCTCGGATGACCAGAATAGGTTGATCCGGCCCCAGGGCTTCGAGGCCGTAGCCGGCCCAGCGCTGGAATAGTTCCAGCAGGGCTCTCAGCTCGTCCCCCGACAGGGGCATTGGCGCGAGCTCGCCCGCCGCTTCTTGTCTTTCATCCTCTTCTCTGGGTGCTTGCGCCCCAACTTCCGCCGCCCGTGCAGCGCGGAATTGCCGGAGATCGAGCCTCAGGGCTTCGATACTGTCCTGGAAATCTTCAATATCCAGGCCCGACAGTCCCTCTACCCGGACGCGCCCCAGCGCCCAGGGGGCGGTTGAAACCGAGACCTCCTCCAACAAGGGTTCGCCGGATGAACCGGCCTTGAGCTTGGCCATGCAGGTTAGGCCCTCCAGCTCACCTCGCTCGTCCTGCTCGACTGCTTCCTGCTCGGAAAGGGCATCTTGCACGACCTGCGTCAGTACCGACTTGTCAAAGACGCCGAGGAATATGTCTAAGCCGACCAGTTTGCGCCCGCGTGGCACCTTGAAGGTCCAAAGTTTATCGGTCCCGCGTGGCAACTGTCGAAGCGACCAGCTCCGCACCGCCCAGGTGGCATCCCTGCCCTCCAGTATCTTGCTGCTGCAGGTCGAAGGGGATGAAGAACTCAACTTCGTGCCAGAATTGGAGGACACGCTCGGCGTCCAGGCTTGTCGGGCGATCTTGCAATGAGGCCATTTTCGTTCCGGTCGTCTACGCTGCGAAATAGTGCTGCCCCAAATCAAAAACCTAAGCTGCGGGCGCCTGGTTGGGAAGAATTGCTGAGCAACTATCCCCTGAACTGCAATGATTGTGCGTCTCGGATCTTTCATGTCCTTGAACGATGCAGCCGCAGTATGCAAAATTCCCCGGCGGATACCAAGGCTGGAAGTAGAGGGAGGGTACCGTAATGCGGCTCGTGCCGTTACGCTAGCCAGTACCGGCGTTGACTGCCACGAAAGGCTGGTCGGCGGGGGAAGTCGCCAGGACTTTCTCGACCGAGCGCACGCGCTGGCTGAACAGGTCGATCGGCCCGAGTACCAGGTGCAGCTGATCTCAGGTCCACTGGCGTTTCATGTCGGGCGAGCCGAGCACCGGCAGGCGTTGCGCCTGGGCAAGCAGCTCGAACAAATCGGCACCGGGCGGAACGATGTTCCGACCCAGTTGGGGGGCTCTTTAACCTGGGGGTCACGCATTTTTTTCTGGGGGAGTTCGTCGCCTCCCGCGCCGTCCTGGAACGGTATCTGGACCTTGGTGATCCAGCCTGTCGCACCGGCGGGTTACTGCCCCATCCGACGATGCTCGCCTACCTCGCGTTGACCCTCGCGCACCTGGGCTACATCGACCAGGCGCTGTCCCGCATGGACCAGGCGTTGTTGGAGGCCTCGCCGGTTCAACAACGCCAATGTGCTGGCCGCCCAGCTCCTCTGCGCCAGTTGGCTCGATTGGCTCACCGGCGCACCCGACATCCACGCCGAGGAAGCCCTGGCCCTGCGACCGGGCACGGGTTTCCGTTCTTTCACGGTTTTGTCCTAGCGCAGCGCGGCCGGTCATTGATCGTGTTCGGGCAAGCCAAGGAAGGCTTTATCCTGCTGACGCAAGGACTGGCACATGTGCGTGCGACGGGAAGTATCCTGAATACGCCAATGCTGTTGACGTGGCTCGCCGAGACCTGCGCTCTGCTCGGCCAGCCTGCCGGAGCATTGAACTCCCTCGCCGAGGCAGCCCGGGTCGTCGAGACCACGGAGGAGCGGATATATGAAGCTGAATTGCATCGGGTGCGGGGTGATCTGCTGAGTGCGTCCGGCGATCGATCAGCGGCCGAGCGGCACTATCGTCAGGCCATTGCTGTTGCAGAGCGGCAGAGTGCCAAGCTGTTCCAATTGCGGGCCTCGACCAGTCTCGCCCGGCTCTTTCGGGACCAGGGCAAGCGCTTGGATGCCCGTGATCTGCTCGGTCCGATCTACGATTGGTTCACCGAGGGTTTCGATGCGCCGGACCTGAAGGACGCGAAGGCACTGCTGGATGATCTGGCATGAGGGGGTGGGCCTGGTGGTCTATGGCTTCGAGCTGCGAACGTCGAGGCGGTGTGGCAGTATGTCTTTGGACCGGGGCGGGCCTCCGCCTGAGGGCCTTGTCCACCCCGATTTGGGATGGCCTGCGCCGCCCCTGGAGAGCCTTGTGGGGCCGCTTGGGCGTGGAGCGGCAGGGGGGTGATGCACTGATCGGTCTAGCCCATCTTATTCAGTGGACTGAAGCACAAAGGGCGTTCTGAGACACCGGGCGCGGTTCCCCGATGCGGCTTTTCGTCGCTGGTCCGGACCATATCTGATGGGCGTTTGCGGTTGAAGGGGGCGGGCGATTATAGGGCACAGGCCCCGACGGTCACGGCCCGGCCGGTTGGAGGCAGCGTGCGAGGCTGGCGAACAGCGCGGCCTGGGGATGCGCTGCGGCGAAGGCGACACGGACCCGGCTTGCGGTTTCGACGATGCGAGCGGCGATCTTGATCAGGCGCATCCGCAAGGTGGTGAACTCGGCCGTAGCGAGCGGTTGCGGCCTGGGAATGGCATCGCGGAGCTTGAGCATCAGCCAGTAGGCGCCGGTGTGCAGTAGCAGACGCACCTGATTGGCGAGCGGAGAGCGGCAACTGGTGCGGTCGGACGCAAGCTGGGTCTTGTGCAGTTTGATCAGGTTCTCAGCCTGACCACGAGCACAATACAGACTGTCATACAGCCACTGGGCGCTGCCGCCGGCGATGTTCGTGACGACGTAACGAATATCCAGGCCCTGCGCCGTGGCCTCGATCCGTGCGCCGACCCGCCGCTCGCAGCGCCAGGACCGGGCACCATAGCGGACCTCGCAGTAGCGGCGCACGACCGGGGCTTCTCCCTCCGCGCGGCGCACCCGCACATCGTCCGCGATCGGTTCCACCAGGCGATCCACAACCGCATTGCCAGCCAGGCCGAAGATATAATCGATGCCATTGGCCTCGCACCACGCCATCACTTCAGGCCGACCGTAATGGCCGTCGCCGCGGATGGTCAGCCGTGTATTGGGCCAATGGCTGCGGATCCGGCGCACCAGGCGCCGCAGGTGGCCGCGGATCTCCACCCCTGACGGCGTCGTGCCGGTGCGCAGCAACACCGCCACGGGGCGCGATGTGGCGGTGTCGTAGACGTGGATCGGCAGAAAGCATCGTTCATCGTAATGAGCGTTGAACAGCGAAAGCTGCTGATGGCCATGCACAACGTCGAGCGTGTCATCGATATCCAGGGTGACCGCGCGCGGGGGCCGCTTGTAGCTGGCGCAATAGGTGTCGACCATGGCGTAGGTCATGCGCACCACCTCACGCAGGGTCGGTGCATTCTCCCATCGCGACACGGTCGGCTGCGAGCACAGATCGGTGCCGCTGTCGGGCAAACGCCCGCAGGCCAGCTTGAAGCCAGGATCGGTGCGCAGGTGGTCGAGGTCGTCGGCGTCCTCATAGCCACAGGCAATGGCCAGCATGCGTGCACGCAGGATGTCAGCCACACTGTGTGTCACCAGCAGCGGATTGCGCGGATCGGTCATCAGCGGTGCAAGCCGGTCGGCGATGCCGAGGTCTTTTTCGATTGCGGCGAGCAACATCACGCCGCCGTCGGAGGTTATGCGTCCGCCATCAAATGCGGCGGTGACTTTCTTGCGCTCGACGGCTGGGAAACTGAATGGCAGGAGGTTATCTTCGACCATGGCGGGTGTGGCAGCGTCCGATTCGGTGGAAATTGGCTTCGACACCCAAATCTCTGCTTCAAATCAGACGCTTACGCTACATCCGCCAACGAATCCCTGCCATGCGCTGAATAAGATGGGCTAGCGCCCCGACGGGGCCTGGACACCTCCGTTTCGTTCAGTCGGACCCGCTGCGTTGTGGTTTGCTGATCTACACCGCGACAGCGGGGTCGCTGGCCGTTTTCGTTACGTCCTTCGCTCGGCCCTGGAGCATTTCCTGGTCTGCTCTCTGCTCAGGAGACCCGATGGCGCCGACCATGACCCGACGACCCGGAACGATGACCGGGCCGCCACACGGGGCAGCAGGTTAGATCGGGCGTTCCTCGGTCGACACGATGGCGGTCTCTGGAGCGGCTTTTCAAGGTGTGACCGATACGCTCCTGACCCACCACGGTCGAAGAAACCGGGCGTCGTTGTGCCGCCCAGCATGGGACAGCCGCCTTCGACCCATGTCGACGAGTTCGACGGCTCGTCGGGTAAATCCCTGAAGCGGACGTTCAGCGCCGTATCGCGCCAGCTGCTTCGCCGATTGTCACCGGGCCTAGGTCGCTGCGCGATTTTGCAACGGAACGCAAATGAGCCTGCGTCGAGCTATCGTCGGACTGTTCCGTTGGCCTAATCGGATTGGCAATTGACCACTCTCGGATGTAACGCAGAGCATTCGCAAGCTGGCGGCCATCAGCTATCATGGCCCCCTGTTCCGTCAGGGCCCGTTGCAGCACCAGACATAGAAAAGCTCGCGTCTCCTGGTGAGCCGGCGGCAGGAGGCCAGTAGGATTGCGGTCAGGCTCTCGTTCGTGCTCCTCGCACTCGGCTGCCTCCACAGCCTCTGGATGAAGTCGAGGCAGACTGTGGGCAGGGAGTTCGGCTCAAGGGCCGGCGACTCCACGGTTCTTGCGACCCGTTGAAATAAAGTCGGGGAGTTCGCCCCCCAGCGTTGGGTCGCCCGAAGGAGCGACGCTCCATCCACGGATATGAGCGAACGACCCCACAAGGCGAGGTCGAGCAGCATGTCGTCGTAGCTTCCCCTGGAGAGATTTCCGGCCGAGAAGCAGACTGAGATCGCCGGCTGAAGCCAGACCGACTTGCGCACGCCGACCTCCTCGCTGAGTTGCCGCAGCCGCCTGTCCTCGCACAGCAGGACGCGCCCGCTCCCGCTCGCAGCGACAATCGTGTCCATTATCGATGGGTGCGCCAGCTCCCCGATGCGGCGGACGTCCGACGTCATGTCCCTGTCTGGGATAGCCGGGACCACAATGGCATTCGTCCGGGCCCAGGCGACAAGCCTTGCTGCAAACTCCGCGGGAGCACGCTTCTCCTCTTCGGTCGGCTCAACAAAACCAATATTGCCATCACCCTCGGTTTGCAACTAATCATCCGCCGTCCAGTGGGGTGGAACTCACGCCGGCCGGCCAGGTCTTTCTGGATCATGCGCGGACGATCCTGGCGCAGATCGAAACAGCGATCGATGCAGCGCGGCGGGTTGCCCGGCCTGCCAAAGCATCATTCACCGTCGGCTTTCTCACCGGTCATGAGATCGGCTGGTTGCCAAAGGTCCTGGAGATCCTCCGAGAGGAACTGGAGAGAACAGAACTGATCATCCACAGCGCCTCGTCGCCGGAACTGATGCAGGCTCTGATTTACGGGAATATGGATGTCGCGTTCCTGCGGCCCGACGGGACGGTACCGGAACTGGAATTCAGACACCTCGTCGATGAGGATTTGTTTGCGTTGTTGCCGGCCGGTCATCGCCTGGTGAAGCGCAGGGCAATTCGCGCGGAGGACTTGCGCGGCGAGACATTCATCAGTTTCTCTGCGACGTATTCCCCAATGCTGAGGCACGTCATCGACGGCTACCTAATGCGATCCGGCGTTCATCTGATGCCGGCGCATGAAGCTGAGACGTTGCCGATGGTAATTTCGCTTGCGCTTTCGACCGGTGGAGTAACGTTCCTGCCGGCTTACATGGCGCGGTTGCTGCCACCGTCCGTCGTGGCGCGACCGCTGCGCGGAAAGCCGCCGACGATTCCGCTGGCCCTTGGTCGCAGCAAGAGCAACGGTTCGTCCCTGCTGGCGCGCTTCCTGACGAAGGCCGGTGGGCTTGCCGCCGACGCACCCACCCTATCATTGCCACCCCCTGAAAGAGCTCAGCGGTGAGGTGTGCCTATAGCGACAGAAGGGACGGTCATCCGGCTAGTTGCCTGGCGCACAGCGTGCCATTTCTGGCCCCTCCTGGCTGAACCGGGCAACGGAGGGCCGCACCGCCCTCTATTGTGCTTAATCCTGACGCACCGATGCCGCCGCCCGGCACACCGGGGCCAGTCCATCGGTTCGCAGCGTGCGGCCACATTCCGAATGTTCGGTTCCGAGATCGCCTGGCTGACCGACGTGCTGAAACGCATCGCGTCCGGGCAGACTAAACACAAACCAACTCGACAGACTGCTGCCCTGGAACTGGAAACAACAGGATGACGCCGAACCAGTCAACTCCGGGACCAAGCAATACGCCTGAAGCGTGCCCCGCCGGAACACCGTGAGGGCTACGGCGGATCGATCCCCGTCGTCGGCAAAGACAGTACAGAAAAATGTGGTCCTCCGATTTGTGGGGCGGCTTCCCACG
>CAVTFL010000037.1:0-528203 GCA_963733925.1 uncultured Alphaproteobacteria bacterium
CGGGTGAGGGACGCAGGCGGCGACCACAATCGCCAGCTCATCAGCGCCGCCATGACCGCTTTTCCACGCCTCAATCCGCGGCATGACTGCTGCGGGTACACTGCCTGACTATGTCATCCGAAACAGATCGCGAAGCCTCAAAGCGGCCTCATCAGATAGCGCTTGGGCCAAAATTTCGACTTCAGCCTCATCACCTTCGCCGTGCTGTTCGTAGAGGAAATAGCCCCCGCGATCGGACACCGACTGGCCAGAGGCAGCGAGACGCCTTTCCGTCAACGGCGCAAGACAAAGCAGTTTGTCGCCATCCAGGCGTAAACTGAAATAATATTCTAGCATTCCGGTTCCCCCGCTAGGTTTGGTAGATAATTTCGTGAGCGAACAAAAGACGCATCGAGTCCCGCAAGTCTCCACAAATCTCGGCAAGAGACCTAGCCGACTACATGGAAGCGTCAGAGCAAGCCCGGCGCACCATCGTTCGCGGCAGCAAGTTTGTCTCCACCGCCCGTGCGATGCAGCATGATGAAGCTAAGGTACAGTATCAAAATTTATACGCAACGGCGACCTTACTTTTCATGGCTGGACGAAGAGGCGACGCGTCTCCGAGATCGGCTGGCGATTTCCCGTTTGATCGAGACCTATACGACCACAATGCCGATTACATCTCTGGTTCGCCCATGTATGGCCTCAGATAGGAAACTTGCCGGGCTCGCCACTGGTGCCAGGGAAGGTCGATCCGATCACTATTAATGGATTGACGATTACTGTAGAGCTGGCCGTGCGCTTGCGGCGCGTTACCCAGAAGAACACCGTCAAGAACGGCGGCATGATGCTGCGGTATGCGAAGAACAAGCCACTTTCCCCGGCTGTGGGTGCATGGCAATCCGCTTTTTTATATGGGTGTCTCCGAGACACACAATTCAGAAGCCAGCACTCCCGAGGCAAAATTGTGCCTCACGCTGGATGCGTGGGGTGGCAAACTTTATCAAGCCCCTACTGATTCCGTATCTCGGTTCAGCAACATGAAGGCTGCTTGCGCGACGATCGCCGAGCGTTGGGATAACATCCAGCCACCGCCAAACGCGGTGTATAGCCCCATCCTCCGCCTTTACCCTCCGCGCACGCGAGGCGATATTACCCAGCCCATTGAAATCCCAACGATATTCGACCTTAACGACAGGTTCCAGCGCTGGTGCAAAGGCAAAGGCTAGCGGTTGGCCCGGGGGTTCGGGAGTTCGCGGACGGTGATCGGCGCCCGCTCATTCCGGCAATCCGCCGATGATCCGGATTGTCGTCACTTGATCATCTTGGTCGTCGCCCGCCGGCTGCGCCTCAACCCAGCCAGCCCGCGCTTTCAGCCAGAATATCTGGGCCGTTACGTTATTGCTTTTTACCCCATTGTCGAATAGCGCTTGGGCCATCGTAACATTAGCCCGTACCATCGCAGTATCAAGTTCTTCGCGATAATATTTATATAGTGTTGGCAACGCTATATTATCAAGAAGACTGCAAATACTCTCCTGCGAGGCACCGCATGCAACGCAGCCCTTTACCAAACCGCGTGTTGCCTCGGTTGGAAGGTGCTTCCTATTCGATCCCCGGGTGCCCCTGACTGGCTTATTAGGCATGGAGGTCTCGTTCACGATACGAGCCGATGATATTAGATCCATTCTGATAGGCCAACAGTCTTCAATAGACGCCGCCGAACGTGACCTTAAGGACAGGTCCGGCGCCCCCGCGAATGTAAAGGCTGCGGTGGCTGCCCCGGGGGCCCGGGAGTTCGCGCATGGCAATCCGCGCCCGCTGACCGAAGCGATCTTACCCAGCCCATTGAATTAGACCATCATCAACGATCTGCAGTTTCTCGAGGCGTGAGCGGGGAGTACCCACACGGTTGCCAGGGACGACTTGAGCGCGCTCCGGAAGATGCGCAAGGAAACCAACGGCCCGTGGGTGTTCGAGACTGAACGCGGTGGCCCGCTGTGTCCGTCGACGCAATTCAATACATTATCCGCGAGGCCGGGGTGGCGGCCGGGCTGGGGGACGCGATCCATCCGCATATGCTGCGCCACGGCGCTGGCTATGCGCTGATCAACGATGGCGTCGATGTCCGGCTGGTCCAGGCAGGCACGGCGATATCGCCGAAGAGGCTGGCGGGTATCAGGGTGCGGTAGGATGGCATCCCACGCGATCAATGCTTTTGAGGGAGGGCAATACATGTCGGGGACCGAGAAGCCGCACGAGTTAAGGTCTATGGTTGTGGACCTGCAAAAGCGTGTCGCCAAGTTGGAAGCCGAGCTTACCCGCCTGATCGAGGAGAACAAGGTGCTGAGGGAGCAGGCTTCCAAGCGTTGAGGGGTGTGTGTACGGGGGTTGATCCAGATCAATGCGCCACCCTGCGGGGCGGCAGCAGCGATCTCCAGCCTAGGAGCTGATCCGCCAAAATCTGGAGAGCTCCAGCTTTTCCAATATCTATTACCCGAAATCAGTTGGCATACCGAAGAACCCTTGCGGAGCAATATCGAACTCGCCAGCGTGCCGGTAGTCGTTGTGGTTGTCGGCTGAGGGCTGCTGCTGCCGCCGGATGTGTTCGTGTTGAGGACGCCGGATGCCGTGATGTTCTCGGCGATCGTCTCCGCAAGCGTCGGAAACGACAGCTGCACAGTCGCCTGCGGCAGCGGTTGGATGAATTCCAGCAGCGGCAACCCGTTCAGCCCGATCGGCGACATGGCATAAGGCGGTGTGGAAGTTGAGCCTGACATGTGATCGTCCTTACTCTCTAATCGGAAAACCGCCCGGACTGTACTATGAGCCCCGAGGCGTCGCCATCAGCGGCCCGATCAGATGAATGCGAGGCGTTGCGTGGGCGGTCCCCCAAGGTGTGTGGCCCCCGCACCGCAGTGACAGCAAATATACACAAATAGACAGAGAGGCAGTATTGCATGTACCATTGACTAGGAACGGGATTACGCTCGCATATAGAAGTTATAATCGGCAACGACCATGTCTGAGCGCGTGGGGCGCGTCACGCTATCAAACATCAACACTCTCCCCTCGGCGAAGGCTATGTCTTACCGCCTGGGGGAAACAGGCAAATGAGCACGCTATCGATTACCAACAGCGGCACGGTGACGCTTGCTGGCGCGTCCGACACTGTGACGGTGCAGAATTTGACAGGCGGCTTGGATGCGCCGATCGCGGTGACGCTGACGCTGTCGGGAACGGATCAGCTGTCTCTAACGGGACTGACCGGGGAAAATCCTGGCGTTGATGACGCCCGCGACGGCAGGAGCGTGGACAACGTCATGCTGGCGGCCGGGGCGACGTGGGTCGGCACGTTCACGATGACCCAGACTGAGGCGATCCATTGGGGGTATGGCGGGGATGACCTGACGGTGACCGGCAGTGCGGGTGCGTCATTTGAGAATGACGGGACGAGCACGGTCGGTGACAGCGCGGTGATTGATGTCCCTGTCACCGGGACCGGCAGCTTCGTGTTTTCACCTTGGGCTGAATCGCCGACGTTCAGTTTGGAGTTTGGCCAGGCGGTGTCGGCTGGGCAGACGGTATCGATGGTGCGGGAGGGTTGGAATAAACTCACCCTGGACGACCCGCAGGCCTTCGCTGGCACGGTGGTCCTTGCCAGCAGTGCCTCGTCTGAGATCGATCTGAAAGGATTGCCCGGGGCGAGCGGCTACACGTACAGCGCTGGCCTGCTGACGATCTATGCTGGTGGCACGGCGATTGACGCGCTCAGGCTGACCTCGTCGGCGGCGATTCAGGTAGAGGCGGCGTCGCCATCTGACGTTTATGTGCTTGAGGCGTCGAACACCAGTTTGCTGGGCTCTGTGCTGGCGGACCCGCCGTCGCAGTTTGTCGCGCCGCCCACGTCGGCATCGGATAGTTCGCCAGCGGCTGAGGTGTATCGGTTATGCCAAGCGGCGTTTGACCGAGCGCCTGATCCTGGCGGTGACGTGGCCTGGATCAACGGGTTGGAGCATGGCTTGTCGCCGTTGCAGATGGCCAGCGACTTTGTTGCATCGTCGGAGTTCCAAGCCGACTACGCCGGGTTGTCGATCCCAGACTTCGTGACCGAGTTATATCATAATGTGCTGGGGCGCGTCCCGGATCCGGCCGGCGCGGCGGGCTGGGAGAACGCGCTGGCTGCGGGCGTGAGCAAGGCTCAGATTGTTTTGGATTTTGCCGACAGCCAGGAGAATCGGATGGACGTCGCGGCGCACGCGTCATGAGAGACGACTTAACCTCTCGGCTTCGACTCGGTTAGGCTGCGATCCTCTTCGAGTGCGGACGCCGGGTCGGGAGTCTAGGCTTTCAATCCAAGGGCTGGTGGATTCGAATCCCCTCCGCGCACCAATGCAGGAACTGCCGACATGACGCGGCTCGCGCCCCTCCCTCTGAGATGACAGGCTTGTCACCGTCATTCTCAGAGGGGTATTCCAAATGTCCACCGGTATTTGCGGGTTAAGATCCGATCGCATGCTGAAGAGCCGAGGATTATTCGCAGTGAGGAGCGGCGTTCCGCCGACCGCTATGTATGGAAAAGGACGAGGTCTTCTTTGGCCTGCGTCATCACCGTATAGAGGAGGTCCGGCGCGAGGCGCGTTCTTGTTTGCTGGCTCACTTCGTGGCCGCTCTTACTTGCAGATCGAGCGATCCTGCCACGAGGCGCCGAGCGATGCCCGTATCCGTGAACTGATCCAGAAGTACGGCATCGCCGCAATCTGCCGCTGCGCGATAAGGTTGCGCTGTCCGAGTTCGTCTCCGGGTGGTTGCGCGATGGCACCTGGGCGGCGTTTTGATGATCCGGCCGAGTAGATCCTCTCGGCCCCTCGATCTCCAATTCGTCCGAAATCACCTCAAAGCCGCGGAACTCTGCCCGTTTATCGGTGTTGACCTCTGTGGAGGAAATCACCCCCGTCGCACTACACCGAGACTGGGCGGCAAGAAAAAACCCCGCCATAGCCAAGGCGGGGAAAGGATACGCCAAAACATGAACGCCGTTTCGCTGGGCGGGTTTCATCGGGGAGCTGACTTCTACGACACCGGGCGCCGGCGCGGCTGGTCATCGGGAACGGATACGGCAGCGGGAGACGGACGCTTTGCGCTCTCGCCATGTTCGGGATCATTGCGATGGGGGCCGCTGTGACGATCTACATGTTCAGGCGGCAAATTAAGCAGACGGAACAACTCGCAAACGACAGGCGACAACGTCGGGCCCGAGCTGCTTCCCCTGGCTCTATCTGAGATTGGTGAGGACTGTATACTCTACGCCTTACTTTCGGCCCAACGGAGCCTTCGATCGGGAGCAGGCGTTATCCCAGCCGATGGGCTGGTCTTCGCCTCGGCTGCCTGAGGATGTTTTTTCCGTGCTCAGCGAGTGCATTGAGGTCTTTGACGATGAGCCTGCTGAGATGATGGCGCAAATGATCCGCCTCCTCCAGGTGGAGCACCTTTGCCTCGCCACAGGATGTATTCTGCCTACATCTTGATGACAGCGATCACGCAATCTCATGGCGCGGCATAGAACACCTCGTTTTGCAAGCCGCCGAACTCCGGGCTCGTGGCGACAATCTCCTATCGTGCGAGAGCACGGCGATTTCCGCCGTGGATAGACTTCAGATTTACAACGCGCTTCTCTTCGCCGGCTGCTTCCGAACGTCACAGGAGATCAACGCACTAGCGGACCAGTGGCAGTGGAAACGGGATCATCCTATTCACCTGCCGCCCGACGCCACGGCTTAGCTGGTCACCCAGTTGTTGCGGCGAATGTAGTCCCGCTCTCGGCAGTCGTGACCCCGGCGATCATTGCCTTCAGCATCGTGCTCATGATCGGCGATATAAGCCAGCGCTCCGACCGCGCGCTACGCCGGGTGATCAAAACGCGGCGCGGCAGGATCGAACTGAACACGGCGTCTGACGCAACCGTTCATGCCAACTCATCCAGCAGCGCCTTGGCGTCTTTCAGGTCCGGCGCATCGAAACCTTCAGTGAACCAGCCGTAGATCGGTGCGAGCAGACCACGGGCGTCCCCGCGCTTGCCGTCGTCGCACCAGAGCTGGGCGAGGCTGACCGACGCCCGCAACTGAAAGAGCTTCGCGCTCTGCCCCTCGGCGATAGCGATGGCCTGACGATAGTACCGTTCGGCCCCCGATCGATCGCCGGCGGCGTTCAGCAGATCGCCTGGTATTCGATACAGTAGCTCAGCTTCAAATTGCCGCTCCTCGGTGGTCTCGACTAGCCGTGCAGCCTCGGCGAGGCAGTCCTGTTCTTCGGCAGGCTGCCCAAGCATAGCGTAGGCTTGGGCTAGCCACGTGAACAGCATCGGCGTGTTTGCGACGCCACCGGAAACACGCAGTTCCGCCAGCCCTTGCGTGAGTAGCGCAAGGCATTCCTGTGCTTGCCCGAGCACCATCAACGATCGTCCGCGGAATGCCAGTGCCCAACCCATGTAATGCCGAAACCCGTGCTCAGTCGTTAGAGCCAGAACCTCATCGGTGTGCACGTCGGGCGAACCGATGAGCCAGTCGAGCCGGTTCGCGAAACCGAGCACATGAACGAGCGTATGGACGTGTTTTGACCGGCGGGCCTCCAACAACGCGTCGCCCATGCGCGCCCGCGCCTGATCGACGTAACCCAGGCACGCCAGGGTGAGGGCGAGGTATGTGAGCAACGCGGCGTAGGGGTCGAAGGACAGTCCGCTGACTGTGGGATGCGCAGGATCACCAAAACCCATACACCGTTCCAGGACAACGCGAGCGGCAAGGAACTCCCCCAGGTAGAACCGGGTCGCCCCTGACGCGAGGCGGCCCAGCAATTGCGCCCCCGCATCGTTCCGCATTTGGCCGATTTTTTCGAGATGCTCGCCTTGCAACAGCGCCTGCCGGTACTCGGCTCGCACTAAATGAAATCCCCACTGGCTCAGGATCAGCCGGGCCAGGTATTCAGGCCGATCGATCTGCTCAGCCAGCGCGCGCGCTCGGTCGCGGGTCTCGTCCACTTCGGCCACCGCCCAGCCTCTCGTCGCGGTCAGTGCCGGTCCGAGTGCGATTTGCAGATCCAACTCCTTTTGTTGGCGCCACAGGCCGTCGGGCAGACCGGTCAGCACCTCCAACCCCTTCCGCAACTGGGCAACCGCTTCCGTCATCGCCGAGCGCGCCAACGCCTGCTGACCCGCCTCCAACCAATAAGCGACCGCCTTTTCCGTGAGACCGGCTGTCACGCAGTGCTGGGCCAACAGCCCGGGTTGCGCTAGCACGATTTCCGGAAAGCGGTCTTCTAGAGTCGCGGCTATTCGGCTGTGCAACCGCCTGCGCCGGCTCCGTAGCAAGGTGCCGTAGGCCGCATCCTGAACCAATGCGTGCTTGAAGATGTAGCTGGATTGTGGGGGCGTGCCGCGGATGAACAACAGGCCAGCGTGCGTCAGCCGGTCGAGTGCCTCGTTTAGTTCCGGCTCCGGCAGATCGGCGACGGACGCCAGCAACCCGTGCCCGAACTCGCGCCCGATCGCAGCGCCGGCTTGGGCGATGTCCTTGGCGACCGGTCCCAGCCGGTCCAACCGCGCCATCAAAGAGGCGTGCAAGGTGGCTGGCACCGACAACGCCGGATGGGGCATGGAGGCGAGCGCCGTGGGCGCTTGCGTTCCGCTCTCGACCACCGCTTTGGTCAGTTCCTCGACAAACAGAGGCACGCCGTCGGTGCGCTCGGCGATCTCCTCGACGATCTCGGCTGGCAGCGCGGCATCCCCGGCGACGTTCGTGATCATTGCTGCAGTGTCTCGCCGGTCGAGCCGGGCCAACGTCAGCAAGGTTACATGCGGCTGTCCGGTCCACGGCGGCTGGAACTCGGGGCGGAACATCGCCAGCAACAGCACCGGCCAGTCCGCTACCCGCTCCATCGTGCGGTCCAGCAGTTCGCGCGAACTCGGATCGATCCAGTGTAGATCATCGAAGACCATCAGTAGCGGCTGCTGCCGTGAAAGACCTTCGATCTGCCGCAGCAGCGCCTCAGACGTCTTCTCTTTCTTGCGCTGGGGCGTAACATCGAGCGGCGGGGCGATATCGACTGACGGTACCCCGTGCAGGTCGGCGATCAGCACCACGTCTTCCATCGGCGGAGCGGTGGCAGCGAGCAGCGCCTGCAGTTTGGCGAACCTGGCCGCCGGCAAGTCGGCGTGCGTGAAGCCCGCCGCTCGCTCCATCTGGGTGATCACCGGATAAAGCGCGCTGTTCTGATAGTGCGGTGAGCAGAAATAGCGCAGCCGAGTGTGCGGTTCGCCAATGATCCGCTCGGCCAGTGCCTGAGCGAGGCGCGACTTGCCCGCACCCGGTTCGGCGGTGATCAGCACCACCCGTCCGTTGCCCGCCTTCGCCTGCGCCCAGCGGCGGAGCAGCAGTTCCATCTCCTCATCGCGGCCGACCAGCGGTGTGGCGCCGGAACGTAGTGCCTCGAACTGACCGAGGGTGCGGTTTTCACGCACTACCTGCCACGCCGGCACGGGCGCGGGCAGACCTTTAAGTTCGATGGCGCCGAGGTCCTGACATTCGAACAGGCCGCCGATCTGCCGGTGGGTGGCCGCGTCAATCACCACCTCGTTTGGCCCGGCGAGGCCTTGCAGGCGTGCCGCGAGGTTCGGCGTCTCTCCGACCGCCGTCTGCTGACGCGAGTCACCGGCGCCAATGGGCTCGCCGATGACCACAAGTCCCGTTGCGATGCCAACGCGGATTTGCAAGCGTTGGCCGCCCACGTCTAAGCCGCTGACCGCGGCGGCGACGGCGAGGCCGGCCCGCACGGCGCGTTCGGCATCGGTCTCACGCGCTTCCGGCCAGCCGAAATAGATCAACACCCCGTCGCCAACGTACCGCGCAATGAAGCCGTCAAACTTCTCGATCGTGTCGGCGACGCACGCCTGGTAGCTGCGGATGACCTCCCGCAGATCCTCAGGATCGAGGCGCGACGAAAGGGCGGTGGAGCCGACCAGATCGCAGAACATGACGCTGAGCGGGCGACGTTCGGCGGTGGTTTCAAGCGAGCCACTGTCCCCGGTCGGGCTGCTCGGCGGGCTGGGCTCAACAACCGGCGTGCCTTGAATGCGCAACGCGGCGATCGCCTTTAGGAGTTGGCGGCGATGGCCGATAGAGGCGACGCCGAGACCCTTTAGGTCGTCCTCAGTCAGATCGGGCAACAGTCCACCAGTGACGTCATTCTCGTGGAATGCCGCCTCGTATCGTTCAAGGCCGAGCGCTTGCAGCCACTCCGCGACCTCCATCGCCGCTCCTCCCGTTGGGCCGCGGGCAGAACATGGTTCTGTCAAGCTCGAACTGTCCAGGGCACCCTGGCATTACCGCCCAAGTGGCTCTGAGTTCAGTGTGGTGTCGAAAATTAATGCGTTTTCTTCTGCACTGATGCCAACAATGCGGCCTGCGTCAGAGACTGCAAAACCTCATCCATTGCCCCAGCGCGCATCAGGTCCAACGGAGATCGCGATCGCTTTCCGGACCGTTTGTGTAGCCACGAAGGGTCCAGACCAGCGGTGGCGAGGGCGCTATCGACCTCCAACAAGTTCGCCACAATACGGGCCTGCTCGGTCGAGAGCCTGAAACGAGGTCGCCGATCGGTCGTGGGGAGCTTTCCCTCGTAGCCGACCAATTCCATTGCCTGGTCGTCAGATACATCCCAGCGATCCATCAGGTCCCAAAAGGTGACGCTGGAGGGACGCGGCATGACCCAGTTTGGCGTAGAACGGGCAACGTGGGAAGGGAGGGCATTCTGGCCGCCGAGCCAGCCACGCCTCCCACGCGGTGGCGTCATCGAGCCGGCGGTGCCGCTCCGCGCTCACCGAGTGTTCGTCCCTGGACATGGCTGGCCCACCTGGGCAATGGTCCGCCGCGAGCGTCACCGAGCCAGAGAAAACGGCGGTGGATGTTGCAAGTTGGCTGCGAGACCTAGGTCTGGAGCGCTACGAGGCGACGTTCCGCGAGAATGACGTCCCGCCTGAGGTATTGGGCCTTCTCACCGCGGACGATCTCAAGGAACTCGGCGTTGGCGCGGTCGCTCATCGGCGTCTGCTGTTGGCGGCAATTGCTAAATTGCAGGATGACATTGCGCCACCTCAACCGGTCAGGCCGACCGAAGATCACCTTCCGTCATTATCTGCGGGCGAACGTCGCCAGATTACCGTGATGTTCTGCGACTTGGTGGGTTCGACGGCCCTGAGTGAAAAGCTCGACCCCGAGGAACTGCGCAGCCTGTTGCACGCGTATCGTCACACACTATAGGCGGCCGTTGGCCGATGTGCGCTTCATTGCCTCAATCCTGTCCATCCCGTTCGAGGTGCGCTGCGGCGCCCTGCCAATGACGCCGCAGAATCATAAGGATGAGACGCTGCGGACCTTGGCCGATCTCATTGAAGCGGCCGCACGTCTGCAACCCAGCGTGTTGCTGTTCGAGGACGCCCATTGGGCCGACCCCACCACGCTGGAAGTGTTGGATCTGCTGATCGACCGGGTGAAGACCGTGCCGCTGCTGATCGTGCTGACCCATCGGCCGGAGTTTCAGTCGCGCTGGTCCGGGCAAGGTCATGTCGGTGCACTGAACCTATCCAAGCTGACCCGGGCACAGAGTGCGGCGATGATCGCCACGCTGGCGGGCAAGGCGTTGCCTGAGCCGCTGCGGGAGCAGATCCTGACACGAACCGATGGCGTGCCGCTGTTTGTCGAGGAACTGACGAAGGCCATTCTGGAGTCGGGCGATCTGAAGGAGGCCGGTGATCATTACGAGTATGCTGGCTCCGCTCGCACGGTCACCATTCCGGCCACGCTGCGGGACTCGCTCATGGCGCGGCTGGATTGCTTCGCGCCGGTGCGGGAGATTGCCCAGATCGGCGCGGCGATTGGGCGTGAGTTCAGCTACGAGATGATCGAGGCGGTGGCGCCGATGCCGCAGGCCCAGCTTGATGACGCCCGGGTGCGGCTGAGCGAGTTGGGACTGGCCTTCCGTCGCGGCACGCCGCCCGAGGCGATCTACACTTTCAAGCACGCGCTGGTGCAGGACGCGGCTTACGACTCGTTGCTGAAGAGTCGCAGACAGGAGTTGCACGCCAAGATCGCCCGCGTGATTGAGGCACGCTTCCCGAATACCAAGACTACCGAACCCGAGGTGTTGGCCCATCACCTCACCGAAGCGGGCCTTGCCGAAGCCGCCATTCCGCTCTGGCAGGCGGCTGGTGAGTTGGCATCGAAGCGCATGGCCCTGACCGAGGCCATCGCTCATCTCAACCAGGGGCTCGAACTCGTCTCCGCCCTGCCGGAGTCATCGCAACGAGACGCGGGCGAACTGGAATTGCGCACCCTCCCTGGCACCGCCTGGGCGGCACTCAAAGGCTGGAGCACCCCGGAAGTCTGGACCAGCTTGCATCCGGCCCTTGCCCTGGCAAAGTCGCTGGCGCGCCACGCCCCCCTCGTGCCCATCTACTGGGGACTGTTCGCCAACGTCATGACGCAAGGGCGCGTAGCGGAGTGCCTGCCGTGGGCGCAGGAGATGCTGGATGTCGCTGAGGTGACAAGTGACGCTGACCTGATTGCGGGGCACATGACCGCCTCCGTTGGCTACCATTGGCTGGGCGAGTTCAGCAGGGCCTTAGAGCCGCGGACAAAGTTCTGGACCGCTATGACGCCACGAAGCATGGACATCTGGCGGATATCCTCATCCACGATCCAAGAACTGCTGTCGGTATCGTCGGCTCGGCCAGCACCTGGATATTGGGCTACCCGGACCGAGCATTGCGAGTGAGTGATGAAAAAGACGCGCACGCACGCCGGCGCGGTCACCCCTTTTATCTCGGATTTGCACTGACGTTTGGGGCGCACGAGTTCGGTCACCGCTTCACGGTCGAGGACCTGCTCAAGCGCGCCGAAGAATGCGACCGGCTAGGCCGCAAGAACAGCCTGCCCGTTTTGTGGTCGTCTATGGCCCCCATTTTATATGGTCGTGCACTCATCTTGAAAGGCAAACCCACCGAGGGAATTGCCCCGCTCAAGGACGGCATCGCGTTTTACGAAGCGAGCGGCGGGAAGGTCCGCTCCCAGACCCTGAAAATGTTCCTGGCCGAAGGCATGGCACTGACCGGCGATCTCGATGATGCCCTGCACCTGATCGACGAGCAAATTGCCCAGGTCGAACGCCCGGGGTGGGAAGGACGCCTTTGTGGTGCCGAGATCCTGCCCTGAAGGGCTGGACGCTCTCGCTCACAGGGGAAGGCTGGCGAGGTAACCATCATCCCAGCCAGCGACCTTGCGTCGGATCCTGAGTGACTGCTTCCCCGGTGCGCGCCGGATCAGGTTGTGTGCCATGTGCCTGATCACCGCCAGATTAGCGGGTGCGTGATCCGTCCGGACCCGGCATTCATCGTCGCGGAATGCCATATCCATCACCCAATGCAGACTGTTCTCTATGCTCCAGTGGTCGCGGATTGCCGGTCCGACGAGACTCGCCGGCGCAGTCAGGGAGGTGATGTAAAAACGGGTCTCCTTCTCGGTCTTTCCGTTGATCTCGCGTGTGCTGTCGACGACGGCGACGGCTTTCAGCCCGGGCCAGTCATGCCGGTGGTTGAGCCAGGCCATGTCGTGGATAACGACGACGGTGCGTGTCTCGATGCGGCCGTGATCGCCATCAATGGTCTCGCTGTGGCTGACCGTGGCATCACGGAAGCCGACGGCCTTTGCTCGGCCACGAAGAGTTCGACGTCATCACGAAGACTGCCTTGATTGCCTTTCAGGGCCAGGATGTAATCCGCCTTCTTGTCGATGATCTTTTGCGCGATCTCGCGCTGGCACCCCATAGCGTCGATGGTGACGATGGCACCTTCGATGGTCAGCAGGTCCAGCAACTTTGGAATAGCGATGATCTCATTGGATTTTTCGGTTACCTTGACCTGACCCAGCACGAGACGCTGGCGCGCGGCGAAGGCGGACACCATGTGGATCGCCGCCTTGCCTTTGTTTTTTTGAGACCGGACCGGCGAGACGTCTTCCCGTCGATCGCGATGACGCCTTCCGGTATCCCCGTAATCGACGCAACCCATGCGGCGAAGCAGCTTTGGAACTGTCCGGCGTCCAGCACGGCGAGGATGTCGCCGAGATGATCGTGCGTGGGCGTGCCGTCACGGAACGAACGGAAGCGGCGGAGCAGGTCCAGCTTCTTGGCGCCAAAGATGGCTATCTCGGTAATGGTCACCGCCCCTGCGACGACCGCCAACAGGCAGAGAAGAAGGATTTCCTCCAGCGGATAGCACACCTTGCCTTGCTGCCTGGGATCGTGGAGATCCTTGAAGTAGTTTAGAAAAACCACTGTCTCGTCGACCGCGGCGCATTCGGTCAGTGTGTTGTCCATGGTCAGTGTCCTTTAGAGCGAATCGACAGAAGCCATATCAAATCAGCATCTAAGGGTCTGTCACCCATCCTTCACCCAATTCAGCAGTTCTCAATGCGATTGAGTCGCTGTCGCGGCAACGGCGGTGAGTCGCGAATACAACAGTTGGGGTGAAACGTTTGGCCGCACCAAAATAGGGGATTCGCAAGAACCCTCGAATGCGATTCGTCGGGTGCGTGGGTCTGCTCGATTCCCTGCTTGGGTCGCTGCGAGGCTGCTTGGACCGGTTTCCGGACAAGCGGCGTGGCATGAATACGACCTTTGGCATGGGCGACATCGGAATGGCGGCCTTCTCGGTGTTTTTCATGCAGAGCCCGTCGTTCCTGGCACATCAGCGGCGGTTCGAGCAGGGGCATGGCCGCTCCAACTGCGCCAGTCTGTTCGGCATCGCTAAAATCCCCTGCGACAATCATATTCGGGACATGCTCGATCCGGCCTCGCCGATGCTGTTGCGTCCGGTATTCGCTGAAACCGTCGATCAGCTTCAGCGGATCGATGGCGGACTGGAGGTGTTCCACCGCCTCGACCGACGGGTGCTGATCGCGCTCGACGGCACGGAGTATCATTGCTCACGAAAGATCCATTGCCAGCACTGCTTGACCCGGGTCAGGGGCAGGGGTGGGACGGAATATTACCATGCCATGCTGGCGGCCACGCTGGTGGCACCCGGGCATGAGAAGGTCATCCCGCTGGAGCCGGAATTCATCGTCCCGCAGGACGGCGCGGAGAAGCAGGATTGCGAGAACATGGCGGCCAAGCGCTGGCTGGCCACCAACGGCCAGCGCTACGCGGCACTCGAGGCCGTCTATCTCGGCGACGATCTGTTCTCTCGCCAGCCGCTCTGTCAGGCGGTACTGGACGCCGGCGGGCATTTCATCTTCGTCTGCAAGCCATCGTCGCATCCGCTGATCCAGGATTATCTCACCGGTATCGGACTGCCAATGGTCGAGCAGACGGTCAAACGCGGCAAGCAGCGCTTCGTCCATCGCTACCGCTGGCTGCATGACGTGCCACTGCGCGACGGCCTCGACGCACTGACGGTCAACTGGTTCGAGATCGAGATCATCAACGCGCGCGGCGAGACGACCTACCGCAACAGCTTCGTCACCGATCTGGCGGTTGCTGCCGACAATGTCGTCGAACTTGCCGCCTGCGGCCGGGCCAGATGGAAGATCGAGAATGAGACGTTCAACGTCCTGAAGAACAAGGGCTACAACCTTGAGCACTGCTTCGGGCACGGGAAGCACAATCTCGCAGCCATTCTGGTGAGCCTGAACCTGCTGGCGTTCGCATTCCACACCGTCTGCGACATCGGCAACCAACTCTGGCGCGGCGCGCGCGATAAACTCGGGCCACGCTATAATTTCTTCAACAAGCTGGCGGCGATTACGATCTACCTGATTTTCCCATCCTGGGATGACCTGCTCCTCACCCTTGCTTTCGCAAAGCCGCCGCCAATCCCTCCGTGAGGGAGGCCTCAACCTGACGCCGCGCTGTATGCCATTGACGATGACAAACTCATCCATCTGTCGGAAAATCAAAACGAGAATTGCTGCACCCGATTGCCCTGCCGCTCGGCCGATGTCTATCCTGCCGTGCCGTTGCTCTGGCGGGGTTGCGCGCCGTCCTGCAGATTGCGTTGGTCGGCTTGCGTGCAAGGCCCTACGCGTGGACTGAGGTCGCCGCAGCCGCCGAATTGTTAGCTGCTAGCGCGCACAGGCTCGTGTCAGGCGCACCAGCCGTCGAGTGATCGCGGCTGCACCCTCTTGATACCCTCGGTTTTTCCGAACAGCGGAACGCCGCGATAGATCCGCGCATGCAACGTACCGTCGGACTCGAGAGTCGCCGAAAGTCGATACGTATTGCCGTCGGTCGGATCAAAGATCGAGCCGCCCGACCAGGTTTCTGGGCCGTCTGGGGACAAGCCCCACACGATCGTTCGGCCGCATTCGGTTCGGCGCTGCTGAGGATTTTTCGTCCAGGCGACCTTTCCGCAGACCGATCCCTGGCAGTTGAAGATGTCGAGCACCAAGTCGCGTATCACCCAGCTTCCCTCGACAGGTAACGCGCGAGCCGGCAGGGACCAGCCCATCAGCCCGAACGCCACGGCCGCGAGAACGACAGATCCCCTTGCTCGCACTTTTGTCATCAACGCTCCCCCGAGAAGTCGACCAGCTAACCCAATGCCTGGCCAGACCATATTGGTAAGGCCTCGGAAACGGCCGAATACAAATCGCCTTGAGCGCGTTTCGACAACTTGTACCTAATCATCCCGCTAGGAGATCCATTCTCTAAGGGCAGCAGCTGACGCTTCTGTCATCATCATGATTTTATTACCAACTAGATACAAAATACACCGGGCACGCTCGCTTCTGCGGCAGCCCGCCGACCCGCTGATGAAAAACAATCGTGCTGACTTAGCAGCGCACAGGTTCATCACCCCGCAAGAACTGCCGATTTGCTTTGCAGGCTCTGAGCCAAAGCGGACGCCCCACCATCCCTCAACAGCCGACGGAAATCGGACCGCTGTACGGCGACACGGCTAATAGAGCCATCCGCGAGTACATCGACGATACGCCAACCCGCCGGGCCCTCACGCATAACATAATCCAGATCATGCCCTTGTCCCGTAGTCGGGATGATCTGGGTCCGAACGACCTCCTCGCTGCCGACGCTCCGCGTCTCGGGATTTACGAGGAAACGCTGCCCATTGAACTCGTCGAAACTGTTGACATAGGACGCGACTGTATAGCGGCGGAAAGCTTGGGTCAGCGCCGTTTGCTGGTCAGGGGGCAGCGAGTCCCAGGCGAAGCCAACTGACTCCTTTAGGATCGCGGTCAGGTCAAAGGTCTGGTCGATAACCGGCGCCAGCATATCGAAGCGCTGGGAGAACGGCGTGCCCTGTCCCGCTTTCATCACCCGAAGCAGTCCGTTGATCAGTTGATGGGCTGGCACGAGGACCGGGACATCCGCGAATGCCAGCGGTGGGGATGCAACGTGAGTGAGGATGGCCGCGGTCGCTGCCAGGATACCTCGTCTAGCCAAACGATGTGTTGTCATGAAAGGATCCTCAACGTCTATTTGCCCAGATCATCCTTGTTAGTGGCGTCACAGTCCAGATGCGCCGGTCGAGATTTATCCTGTTCAACGGACATCGTCGATACTGCTGGCCGGGTTTGGACCCGGGGGCCCCTCGACGCGGCGTCTCCTTCTGGTATTTGGGGCACCCTCGGCGGCCCGCAATACTGCGGTCCGGGATACTGCGGTCCGGGATCGGCCGTCCACTATGCATCGTGTTTGTGCCCCCTTGAACGGGTTCCCACAATGGTGACGCTGCTAGTGACGGCGATCGGCGACTGTGGGACTGTGACACTGGTACCTCGCTCGCGTGCCTCCAGAGAGGCAGAGCCAAGAGGAACAGCGGGAACCAATGAGCAAATTGATAGATGCTGGCGCGCAGTCAGTAAAGGGGGCCACAAGCCATGGATGACCCACGACCCCGGGACCTGATCGGCTACGGCCGACACCCGCCGCCCGCGGCTTGGCCCGGCGGCGCCCGCATAGCGGTAAGCTTCGTGCTGAACTACGAAGAAGGGGGTGAGCGCAATGTCATGGACGGCGACCCCCATGCCGAGATCTATGTGACCCCGGAGATTGGTGGGACACCGCCAGTGGAACGACGCAACTTCTCAAGTGAGGAGATGTTCGAATACGGCAGCCGGTCTGGCTTCTGGCGGTTGCTGAGAGTGTTCGGCGAGAGAAGCGTGCCGTTCACCGCCTGGGCCGTGGGCCTGGCGCTCAAGCGGAACCCCGAGGCCGGAATCGCGATGGTCGAGGCGGGGCACGAGGTGGCCAGCCATTCCTGGCGCTGGATCGACTACGCCGACATGCCCGAAAATCAGGAACGCGAAGACATACGAAAGACCGTGCAGGCGATCCGTGAGATCACGGGAAGTCCGCCGCTCGGATGGTACACGGGCCGCTTCAGTCCCAACACGCGCCGGCTGGTGATGGAAGAGACCGAGACGCTCTATGACTCCGATTCTTACAATGACGATTTGCCTTACTGGACACTCGTTGCCGGGAAACCGAGATTGATCGTTCCCTACGCGCTGGACACCAACGATTTCAAATTCGCACTAAGTCCAGGTTGGACCTCAGGCGATGACTTTTTCACCTATCTCAAAGCCGCATTCGACAACCTGTACCGCGAAGGCGAGACCGAGCCGAAAATGATGTCGGTTGGCCTGCATTGCCGATTGACCGGGCGGCCGGCCCGCGCGGAAGCACTGGCTCGGTTCGTTGATTACGTGTTGGCGCACCAGCGCGTGTGGATCTGCCGGCGGATCGAAATCGCGCGGCACTGGATCGACCGGTATCCGGCGCCCGCCGCACCGTGACCGACAAAACTCGCCGTCGCGAGCAACCTTGACCCAAACAGGAAAGTGTTTCGTATGACAATGAGGCCTGATCCGACATTTTACGCATCGCCGAAGCTGGCGATGGAAGCACCCGCGGAGGATTTCGCATACACATTGCTGCTCAGCCCCGATTTCTCGAAGCCCGACGCGCTCGCGGTGATCGACGTGAAGCCCGGCTCGCCCACCTATAGCAAGGTCGTCCACACCGTCACAATGCCGTACAAGGGCGACGAGTTTCATCATTTTGGCTGGAATGCCTGCTCGTCGGCCTTGTCGCCGCTTACCGGCCACGCCTTCGTAGAACGGCGCTATCTGATTATCACCGGCATCCGCTCGTCGCGCATCTATGTGGTGGATACGAAACCCCACCCGACGCAGGCGAAGATCCACAAGATCATCGAGCCAGATGAGATCTTCAGGAAGACCGGCTACTCGCGACCTCATACCGTTCATTGCGGCCCGGAAGGCATCTACGTCAGCACGCTCGGCGGTGGCGGCAAGAACGGCACCGACGGCCCCCCTGGCGTCTTCATCATGGACTGTGAGTCGTTCGATATCCGCGGACAGTGGGAGATCGACCGCGGGCCCCAGACGCTGCACTATGATTTCTGGTGGAACCTGCCACGTGACTACATGGTAACGAGCGAGTGGGGCCTCCCGCCGCAGTTCGAGAACGGGATCGTCCCGGAAGACCTGCTCGCGAACAAGTACGGCCATCACATCCACTTCTGGGATCTTCGCGCCCGGCGCAATGTGCAGACCATCGATCTCGGCGCCAATCACCAGATGGCGCTGGAGGTGAGGCCGGCGCATGATCCCGTGCGCGAGTACGGATTCCTCGGTGTCGTGGTCGACACCACGAACCTTGAAGGCTCGATCTGGACCTGGTGGCGCGACGGCGGAAAATTCCACATTGAGAAAACGGCGACCATCCCGCCGGAGCCGGCGCCGAAGGACCAATTGCCGCCTTTGCTGCAGGGGTTTGGCGCCGTGCCGCCGCTGGTGACCGACATCGACCTGTCGATGGACGATAAGTTTCTCTACGTTTCTTGCTGGGGCACCGGCGAGATGCGCCAATACGATGTCACCGATCCAAGAAAGCCCAAACTCGCGGGCTCGGTTCACGTCGGCGGCATCGCGCGCCGTACCCCCCACCCGAACGGCAAGGTCCTCGCAGGCGGCCCGCAGATGGTTGAGATCAGCCGCGACGGCAAACGGGTTTACTGGACCAATTCGCTCTATTCCACCTGGGACAACCAATTCTATCCCGAGGGCGTGCCAGCGGCCAAGGTCATGGCTGTTGCCGGCGACAACGGCGGTCTGACGTTGGCAAAGGACTACTGGGTGGACTTCCCCGATGGCTACCGGGCGCATCAAATCCGGCTCGAGGGTGGCGACTGCTCGACGGATTCGTTCTGCTATCCCTCGGCGTGAACGAGGCCGACGCCGGCTGGACGTCTACCGGACTTTGGCTGGCGATCATCGCGAGCGGCCTCTATCACGGGGTAAATCCTGGTATGGGGTGGCCGCTCGCCGTTTCGGCCGGGCTGATGGAAAAAAGTTCGCACGCGCTCGTGGCGGCATTCAAGCCGCTCACGGTCGGCCATCTGCTCGCGATGCTGCTCGTGATCCTGCCGTTTTCATTGCTGGTTGCCCTCGTGTATTGGCAACGGGAGATCCAGATCGGCGCTAGTCTTTTGGTGATCGGGTTCGGCATCTTCCGTCTCGTTAACCGGCGCCATCCGCGAGCCCTGGCGCGCATACGACCGACACAACTGGGGCTTTGGTCATTTGCCGTTGCAATCGCTCACGGCGCCGGCTTGATGCTGGTGCCGATCTATCTCGGGCTCTGCCGGACGGCGGGTCTTGATAGAGCACATGCCGCGGCCGGTGCGCTCATCAGCGCCGATCTAGGCATGGCGGTCCTGGTCTCCGTCGTCCACTCCGTTGCAATGATCGCGGCCGGGGGATTATCGGCATGGTTGGTCTACCGCTATCTGGGCTTGAAATTCCTGTCACGGAGTTGGTTCAATTTCGATATCGATATGGGCCGCGAGCCTTGTCCTGGTCGGCGCGATCTCGCTGGCGTTCTGCTTTGATGCGCGAAACTGGACTGCGTAATTTCAGCGCGTCCGACGATAGAACGCAGCGCGCGCACGCACGGGGTCAAGCAGCGACCAGTCGCCCTGCTCGACATCATAGCCCTTCGGAAATGGCGGCCTGACCTCCATGCCCAGAGAGCGCATGACACGGTCATCGCGGTAGTAGCACTGCACGATAACCCTTGTCAGAGCCACCAACGGCTCGCCACCCGCGTCCTGCAACGCCGCCGCGGCCGCCTCACGTCGAGCTGGATCGGCGTGGGCGAAGACGCCACCAACCATCGCATCCAGATGCTGGAGCGCCTGTTTCACCATAGCCCTATCGAGCCCGATGCTATCCACGATATCGGCGAAGATCGCGTCATCCCCCGCACCGGGCACTCCATGCACGGCGCTGGCCGGGACCATCATTTCTGCCACGCAACGCAGCGACTGGATCTCATTCGCCGTCAACACTGGATCATCCTTTGGCATGGCAGCCTCAATCGAACAGAGTGGCCAGGCGCCGCTTGATGCTGTCGGCGATATACAGCGCCAGTGCCTGGATCGTGCAGGTCGGGTTCACGCCAGCCGAGGTCACGAAAATGCTGCCGTCGACGATGAACAGGTTCTTCACATCGTGGCTGCGGCCCCATTCATTAACAACGGAACGGTCCGGATCCTTGCCCATGCGGGCTGTCCCCATCAGATGCCAGCCGCCTTCGACGACCGGTGACTTGACCCCAACGTCGTCGGCGCCTGCCGCCCGCAGGATCTCAATTCCACGCGTCACCGCATGATCCAGCATCCGGCGGCTGTTGTCGCTAAAGGTGTATCGATCCGCGGCGCGGGGATGCCACTGCTATCCTTCAGCATCGGGTCGAGCGTTACGGTATTGTGCTCCTCGGGCAGATCCTCGCAGATCGCCATCATTCCGGTACGGTGGCAGAACAGTTTTCGAAATGCGTCGTGATGCGCTGGTCCCCACGGCAAACGTCCCGACGCCATGCCGGTGATCGCCGTTCGTACCGGACCCTGACCGCGGTTGAATTCGAAAGTGTAACCACGTACAAAGCCGCGCGACGGGTCCGTCTCGTAAAATTCCTTGCTCCAGATACAGTTCCCCGGACCGCGATAGCCATCCAGTTCCGTTTCAAAATAACCGTAGATCTGTGCGTAAGGATGGAACATGAGATTTTTGCCGACCAGGCCGCTCGAATTCGCCAGCCCGTCGGGAAATCGCGACGACGCTGAGTTCAGCAGAATTCGCGGCGTGCCGATCCCGTTGCAGGCCACGATCACCACCTCCGCGGGCTGGAATTGCTCGGTCCCCTCGGCATCGTAGTACACAACGCCGGAAGCCATGCCGGCCTCATTGGTCACGATTTCCCTGACCCGGCACCGCGTCCGCAACTTGACGCCGGCTCGGATCGCCTGTGGCCAGTAGGTGATGTCCGTGCTGGCTTTCGCGCCCTGCGCGCACCCACCCACGCAATTGCCGAGATTGATGCATCCGGCGCGGCCCTCATAATCCGTGGAGGCGATCGCGCTGTCCGAGGGCCACCAGTGCCAGCCCAACTTGTTGAGCCCACGCGCCAAAGTCGCGCCCGACTTGCCCAATGGCAGTGGCGGCATCATCGGCTGTTTCGGCGGATAGGCCGGATCTCCTGCGAGACCCGATACCCCGGTCATCCGGTCGTTTTCTGCGTACCAGGGCTCCAACGCGCGGTAATCGATCGGCCAGTCGTCAGCCACGCCGTCCAACGTGCGCACGCGGAAATCGGAAGGATGAAAGCGCGGGTAGTGCCCGGCGTACAAGATCGTGCCGCCGCCGACACCATTGAAATTGACGACCTTGATCGGCGAATTGTCCTCGTTAATCGGATAGTCCACCGTTCCGGCGCGCCGGTTGGGACTGGCGCTGAACGCCCCCAACTGCCGAGCTTCCGAGTCACGGAAGTTGCTGGGATAGTCGGTGGGCTTGACCCAATCGCCTTGCTCCAGGCAGAGGATTTTCATTCGCGTCTCGGCCAGGCTCCAGGCCACGGCGCCGCCCGAGGCGCCAGCACCGATGATCACGACGTCAACCGGCTCAGGCATGGTAGTTTCCAGTCCGCTGCAACACATTATCCGCTTGGGCTGGCCAACACGACGGCCTGCGGCATCCTTGCATGTGCCACGGGTGTTGGCGACAGGGCAAAGGGGTTCTGGTGCAGGGCGGACGTAGAGGGCAATTTGAGCCAGTGTCTGCTCCGCACCCAATCCGCCTTGCCGGCTGGATCTTGATCCGCCTCATGGTCAGGCCGGAGCATGGGGAGGTTGTCGGGGGTCAAGAAAGTCCCTCCATGAGTTCCAGTCGATGGACGAAGACACCGGCGACGTGCCAAGCGCCTCGGGCGTTGGGGCAGGAGGACCAGACATGAAAATCTCGGTCATTGGAAAAATCGGCAGCGTGACCCACTGGCTGGAAGATTGTGCCGCAGATTTGGCTGCGGCGGGGCACAAAATTGAGATTTGTCCGACGCGGAACCCGAGGCTGAGCGCCACGATAGAACAGCTGTTGCTGGCGCCTGCATTAGGTGCCCCACGAGCCGCGTTGATCGTCCGAAAAATCAGGCAGTTCCATCCCGACTTGATTTTGGCGGTGAGGGGTTTCGAGGTGCCGCGCGAAGTGCTCGAGCGGCTGAAATCACTTCCCAATCGGCCGCCGCTCGCGGCCTGGGTCGGCAACTCGTTCTTCGAGACGGACAGATCGACCGCGGCATTGGTACGATGTTGTTGCCTACACAGACAGTTTCTTCGTGAAGCAGCATCAAAGCATGGCCTTTGATTCGCGCTGCATTTACTTGCCTCATGCCGCCAGCTCGCGCCTAGGCGAGCCTGACGCCACCGTTCGCATTCCCCGATTGGTGTTCGTGGCCAATCCGACGCCGCATCGGGTTGATATGCTTAATCGAGTGCAGACCCCTGTCGAGCTGTACGGGCCTGGGTGGCAACCTTTTTCTCTGGCGGCCCATGTCATCCATGCAGGTCGGCTTGACGTCGAGGCCCTCGCGGCTGCCTATCGCCGTCATATCGGTGTGCTGAACATTCGCCATGAGGCCAACATCGTGCATGGCCTCAATCAGCGCAGCTTCGATCCGTACATACTCGGAACCCCGGTGGTCAGCGACGATCAACCGGATCTGGGCAGTTGCTTTGAGCGAGGCCGCGAGGTCCTGATCTATCGGAACGCTGACGAACTCGAGGACATATACGGCCGGCTCAGGAGGGAGCCGCGGCTCGCCTCGGACATCGGCGCCGCGGGCCGGCAGCGAGTGCTTTCGGAACATTGCTATAAGCACAGGATCGCCAAAATCGCCGCTGCATTGCTTTGACGACGAGACTGCTCAAAGTGCGTCAGGAGCGGCCGGCCGCTGCGACCCCGAAAGCCGGGCACCTGTTCCCGACAATCGAAGGGGGTCTGGCGCGCGGGCCGTTCGCACGCGGGTTCGGTTCGCGGCGTGGCGGAGTAGGCCGGGGAACAGGCGGACAAGGGGGATCGCCTTGCCTTGAGTAAGGCCGCTCATGCCGGCGCGATGCAGCAGCAAGGCCAGGCGCATTTGCGAGGCAAGGCTACGGTCGAGGGCGCGTTGATACGTAGGGGCATCGAGGCCGCCGAGCCACGCCTCTGCGGCCTGTTGTCCGCTGTGCAGCGCGATGGCGATTCCGTCCCCGGTAAGCGACGGGATCACCGCCGCCTGGTCGCCGACCCGGAACAGGTTGCTGGCCGAAGCCCGGTAACCGTAGGGAATGCCCGCCACTGCCAGCGGTCGGGGAAGCAGCGGACGGGCACCGGTGATCATCCTGGTAAAACGCGGACTGCAGCGCTCAATGGCCGCGATCAGAGCCGTCCAGCCGCCGCCATAGGCCCGGAACGCGGCAGCGTTGGACCGCGATGCACAGCACGGTTTTGCCAGCCTCGACACACTGCATCCCGGCGTAGCCGCCCGGAAACAGGGTCAGTTCAATCGTGCCCTCCAGCGCTCGCGCCGCTTCCGGGGCCAGTGCGAAATACATCTTCATGCCGATGGCATCACGCTCGCTGTGCGGACGTGCCGCGTCGCGCAAGTCGTGCTTGCCGGTGGCCAGGAAAACGGTTTCGGCCGTTAGCGTGGTGTCGATCTGGATGCGCCATTGGTTTCCGTCGTGTGTCAGGCGACGGACCGTTTGGCCCGTATGCAGGATAGCGCCCGCGCTTTCGGCGTGGCTCAGCAGGGCCGCGTCTAGGGTGCGCCGGGACAGCCCGAGGGCGGGGAAAGGCAAAGCGGCGTCAACCGCTTGCTCGCCGTGGGTCAAGCGGACTCGATGGATTGGCGCGGCGCCGAGGCTCTCGGCGTCGACGCCGAGCGATTGGAGGCGCTGGATCGCGTCGAGGCTGAGGAAGTCGCCACAGACCTTATCCGTCGGACCGGCCGTCTTTTCGATCAGGATCGGCTGGTGGCCAGCTCGAGCCAGGGTGATGGCTGCGGCGGTTCCGGCCGGTCCGGCGCCGATGATCAGCGGGTCCCGACGCACAGGCGGAACGGGATGTGCCAGGCGACGAACGCCTGTTGATGGGTGATGCCGGCTTCGCGGAGCAGCGCTTCCCACTCGGCGCGCCTGAAGGCCCGAGCGATGGAGATCTGGCCATCCTCGCGCACGAATCGGTGCCAGAAGGCGAGGCGGGCGAGGAGGGGGAACCCGTAATAGGCGAAGGCGTGACGGTGGAGGTCGCTGATGAACCAGCCGCGGGCGGCGTTCTGTTGCAACCATCGCAGGAACGTGACGACCTGCTCGTCCGGCAGGTGGTGGGTGAACTGCGACGTGATGATGAAGTCGAATTTTTGCGCCGGCCGGTAGGCGAAGGCGTCATCGTTGATGAAGTCGATTCGGGCGGATGGGTCGGTGGCTTCTTTCGCGGCACGCCAGCGCCCAGGGGTTAAGGTCGATGCCGGTCAGCTTCGCCTCGGGAAACCGCCGGCGGATCTTTCGCAGTGCGTCGCCGCGGCCACAGGCGATGTCAAGCACTGAAAAGTCGCCGCTGGCGTGTTTGGCTAACCAGGACAGCGTAGGGCGATGGGTCATGGTGACGACGTTGACGCGGGACAGGTCGCGCAGGCAGCGGCTGTAATCGTCGAAGTCGACGCAATCGGTGTCCATGCGTTCCGATTGCGTGCTGCGCCGGGACAGATTCATGGCCGTTGGAAGGCAAAGGTTTCCACGCTCAGGCCGGGGCCGAACGCCATCGCCATGCCCGGCCCGCGGCGTCGCTGTCGCCAAGGATCTTGGCCAGCACGAACATCAGCGTGGCCGACGACATGTTGCCGTAATCGCGCAGGATCTCGCGCGAGTAGCGCAGCGCCTCGGGCCCCAGATGGAGGCCCTGCTGGACGGCGTCGAGAATCGACCGCCCGCCGGCATGGATGGCCCACAGCGCCGGCGGGTCCGGCGGTAGAAGAGCGCGGCCAAACTCCGGCAGCCAGCGGCGGATACGGCCGGGGACCTGGCCGGACAGATGCATCTGAAACCCGGTGTCGCCGATGTGCCAGGTGATCAGGTCGTGGCTGCGCGGGATCAGCGTAGCCTGGAAGCGGCCGAGGGCGATGCCGGTCGGGTCGGCTGTAACAAGGGCGGCGGCGGCGCCGTCGGCGAACAGCAGGAAGCTCAGCATTTTGGGCACATTCTGGAAATCCTCCTGCAGATGCAGGCTGGAGAGTTCCAGGTTGACGACCAGGACGCGCGACGAAGGATCGGCGCGGACGATCTGGTCGGCCAGTTTCAGAGCGTTGACCGCCGCGAAGCAGCCCATGAAGCCGACGATGGTGCGCTGGGTGCTATCGGGCAGGCCGGCCGCGCGCATGATCTGGAAATCGAGGCCGGGGGCAGAGAAGCCGGTGCAACTGGCGACGATCAGGTGTGTCACCCCGTCGGGCTCCAGCGCTCGGACCGCCCGCATCGCGAGGTCAAGGGCGTGCGGTTCATAAAGTGCCATGCGGGCAGCGGTGGAGGGGAAAGCGCCGCGGCGGTAGAAGCCGGTGGCATCGAGGACAATGTCGCGCGGCTTCGGCCCCGGTTCGAAGATGGCGTAGCGGTGCTCGATGTCGGCCAGACTGGCCATGCGGTCGAACAACGCGCGCTTATGCCAATCGGCCAGCGTGTCCCGGCCGAACTCGACGAAAGCGGCGTGGATATCGTGCGGTGGGACCGCCGTGGCAATGCGGTTGAGCCAGGCCTGGTTCACGTGCGGTCCTTGTGCGTTCTTGCCGGATGTGGGGGCGCCGCGACGTTTCGCCAGGGTGGAGGTTACGGACCAACGATAGCCTTCGGATCGATGGAAAGGCCCATCGCCATGTAGCCGGCCCGGTTCGGGTGCAGCTTGTCGCCCGGGCCGCCGGTCGAGGAGTTGGGCTGGTACTCGGCCTTGAGCTCGCCGGTATTCGGGTCGGAGGTGACGGCGTCAAAGTCGATCACGCCATCGAAAATGCCGGCGCTCCGGATGAACTGGTTGTAGGCCTGCCGCTTGTCGTTGACCTGCCGGCGTGCCGTAGCCGCCGTTGGTGCTGTTCAGCGACGATGTCAGGGTCGCCATGAACACGCGCACGCCGGGGATGCCCTTCCTCAGGCGTTTGACCACGTCGCGTACGCCGGTGTCGACGTCGTCCGGGCTGGCGCCGGCGTTGCCGAAATCGTTGATGCCCTCCAGCCAGATGACGGTCTTGACGCCGGGCAGGCTGATGACATCACGGTCCAGCCGTTGCGGTAGCGGCTGGGCCGCCGGGGAATGGGTTTGCTTTGTAGTCGGACGGGCTGATGACCCTGCCGCCACCGATGCCGGCATTCACGACGGCGTATTGGTTGCCATACAGCGCGTGGACGTGGCGGGCGAACACGTCGGGCCAGCGGTCGTCGCCATTGATGGTGGAGGCGGTGCCATCGGTGATCGAAGTCGCCGAATGCCACGATCGCCTTGGTGCCGGCAGGCGCACTCATGTCCAATTCGTCGAGGAAATACCAGGACGTGGACGAATAGGGGAACGCCTGTTCAGCCTCGTCCGCGGATTTGGCGCCGCTGTCTGGTGGGCTGATGTAGGAGGTGGTCAGTGCCTTGGCGTGCCAGGTCATCGGTCCGCTGTCGCCGCTGACGTGGAAGGAGACAGCGAGGCGGCGGCCGGTCAGCATTTTGTCGTCGGGGTCTCGGACGAAGGGCAGCGTGACGGGGTCGCTGACGGCGGAGGTTCCGGGGGCGACGGTGACCTTGGTTTTGGCGCCAAAGGAGACGGGGCGGTTGGTGCCGGCGACAGGATCGCGCTGCCGCTCTGCTGAAGGCCGATATAAACTGCGTCGAAGGTGACTGGTTTTGTCCCGAAGGCGTTGGACAGGCGGATGCGGGCCTGCTTGCCCCAGATGTCGGGGCGGATAATCAGGCGGAAGGATTGGTCCGTGGCGCCTTTGGTTGCGTCCGGGAAAGCGAAGCGGAGTTCGGGCTGGGCGGTGGCGTTGCCGACGGGATAGGGACCTTGGGCCGAGGCGGCCCAGGCGACCACGAAGTTCGGCGCTGCCGCGGTGGCGGGGGTGGCAATGGCCAATGATGCGGCGAGGATGAGGCGGCCAGCATGCGGCGGGTTGTCGTGGGCATGCAGGTCGGTTTCCCCCTCGTTCGGCTTGGATGCCGGTCGGGGGACGGTGGCATTGTGGGGGTGTGGCGGCAAGAGGTGGGTTCGCATCGAAACAAAACCTGCCGGTGGACTCGCAGCCACCCGGCTATTTCGGACAGTCATTCATATCGGCCTCCGACATTGAAAAAGCGTAGGCCTTTCTAAACTCGAGCGTGACGTTCTTAACAACGCACGTGCGATCTTCCGCGTCTGTCAGTCTGATACCGTAATGCCCGGCCACCAGCCGAACGAACGTGCCGAAGGTGTAGTATTTTTCATCCGTGACGTTTTCGACAGAGCCGAACAACTCGAGGCGGGTGTAAGCTGATAGCTCGTGGTCAGGTTCAAAGTCACCCAGGCGGGCAGCGGGGCGTCAGGTTGGCCTCATCGCCGACGAGAACTGGCTGCTTTGCGCAATGGCTACGGCGCCGACCGTCCTTTGATCGGTGACATGGTAGGTCAGCCCCAGCTTTCCCTGATGTGCGGGGATGCCAGGCGGCCGGTCGCCGGGGTTGTGATGGTGATATTGACGCTTGATACTAAAGTGGTTGCGACCTCGACGACAGAATCAATACGCTAGAAGTGCTACCAGCGCGCGGCCCTGGTCGGTCGAGAGTTCAGTTGGATCGAGGGTTCCATCGTGATCCTGATCGGCCGCTTTGAACATTTTTTCAACCAGCGCCAGGAATTCAAATTTATCGAAGTCTTGTCCTTGTCTTTATCGGCTATGGTCACCGTGTTTGGGCTCAAGATCCCGGTCAACTCGTTCGCGTCCAATGTGCCCTCCTTGTCCGTGTCCAGCGCATCGAATTTCGCCGCCGCCGCCGCTTTCGCCTCGGCCAAGCTAACCGACCCGTCGTGGTCGGTATCTATTTTGGACAACACCAGACTTTCATCTTTTGGGGTTGCATCCGGTGCCCCGATAGCAGGCGTCAGGCAAAAGGCTATGACAGCAAGCAGAAATGCTATGCGTACGCTGCAATTCCTCATGATTATCTCCAGAGTGGTTGTTGATCGAGAAATCTCGCACGCAATGCCGAACCGGCCAACCTGAGTCCGTGAATGCCGAGCACCAAAATCTCTGTCTGAGGGGGGAACTATACCGCTCAGCGTAGAACCGGAAACTTTTCAGGCGAGATGATACAGAAGTTTTCCGTTACTCGAATGCTCCATATGCTAGTCGGCACCCGCGCCGGCCACACGTACTCGATTGTTGCCCGGTGAGCCTGCCGGCGGCCGTGCTATCGCAGTTGGGCGCCTCGGTCACCGACCAGAACGCCGTCATGGCCAATCCTGCTCGAGAATTTAACCGCCGGCGTCACGCGACAGCCAACTACTGACCGTTTGCTTTCTGTGCGGTTTGACCCTGTGGCACGACGACGACAGTCGCGGTGCGGCCCGTTACCAGACGCATGTCGGCGGGTACGTGATCAAGCGCGATGCGGACCGGCACGCGTTGTGCCAATCTCACCCAACTGAAGGTAGGGTTTACGTTGGCGAGCAAATCGGCGCTTCCCTGCCGCTCGCGGTCCGCGATGCCGCCAGCAACGCTCTCGACATGGCCTTCGATCACGGCATTCTCGCCGATCAGGTAAACACGAGCCGGATCGCCGATCTTGATTCGCGGCAGCTTGGTTTCTTCGAAATAGCCCTCCACACGGAAGCTGTCGCTGTCAATCAGAGCGAAAAGCGGTTTCCCGGCGTCGACATAATCGCCCGGCCGCATGTCGAAATTGGTGACGAAGCCGTTGACTGGCGCCCGGACCTGGGACCGAGCGAGATTAAGCGCGGCGACATCGCGGCTGGCGAGGGCTTGCTGGTAAGCCGCTTGCGCCTCCGTAGCAACGGAGCTGCGCTGTTGTTGCTGCTCCTCGGAGACTGACAGTGCATTGAGCCGGTTAAACCGGTTCGTCTCGCGTTCGGCCTCCTGGGCGGCAGCGAGTTTGCTATCGACATTGGCTTGCGCATCCCTGAGGGCGATTTCGAAACGAGCGGGGTCGATACGGAACAACACCTCGTCTTTCTTGACGGCCTGATTGTCATGGACGAGGACACCGCTAACCAGGCCGGAGACGTCGGCGGCAATCTGGACGACATCGGCACGCACGCGCCCGTCGCGGGTCCACGGCGCCTCGAGGTAGTAGATCCAAAGCTGCCACCCAATGACCGCAGCAACGCCAACAGTAATCGCTGTGATTGCAAAGCGACTGAGGAACCACCCGAACCGGGTGGCGGCGGAGCTCACGTGCCCCCGTTCGCGCATGCGAGCGAGCAGCCTCATAGTGCCACCCAGCGCGCGGAAGCAGCGACCACGGTTCCCAGCACGATGACCAGCAACGCAAAGTCGAAGAGTGGCCGATGCCACACGAGGCGATAGAAGCCGGACCATCGCAACAATCGCCGCAGCGCTGCCGTCAGCGGGAGTGCCGCCCCTATCCATACCAGGAGGGGGGAATGAAAACGCCATAGACGTCTATTTCGCCGATCATGTCTTCTCTACCTCTCGGGCATAAGGCGGCGCGTTGGGAAATAGCCCACGCCTGATCCCTCCGAGCTGCAGCAACAGCTCTCTGCTCATCATGGCAGGGTCCTGAACGGCGGTGGCAATGACTCGGTCGATGGCCCTAAGCAGTGCGGCATCTGCCTGGTCCAGGTTGCGCCGCCGATAGTGAGTTGCGATTGCGTCCAGCATTGTGCGGACCGCACGGCGAAGTTGTTCCGGCAGGTGCGCCGTAGCGTGCTGCAGTTCAATAATATTGACGCCAACGCGAACGTCGGCAAGGGCGGCTGTGGCTGCCTCGGCGCCGAGGGCGAGTCGTGGGACGACAAGGCTGAGCCGGTCCAGCATGAGCGTGGCGAACACGTCAAGGGTAGTTGAACTTCTGCAGGCGGCAATATTTGCGACTTCGACACGGTTACGTCGCAGCAGTCGCCATGCTGTCCATTCGGCGCTCACCGAGCGAAAGATGCGGATGATGATCGCGGTGGCGGCGAGGCCGACGATGGCGGCGATCGAACCGTTGACGTACGTCGTGAAGTCGGCGTTGTAGCTACTGGAAAGCGCGAGCTGGGTGGCAGCGATGAGGGCGATGGGACCGCCCGCCCGTGCGGTCGCCGGCATGCTGGCCAATGCCCCGAGGATAAGGAACACCGGCGCGAACGCCAGCACCAGCATCTCGAAGTCATGCGCCCGCGGCAGGATTGCAAACAGGTAGATTGCGTCGATAACGATTGCGATGACCGCCGCAACGAGAAATCCGACGATATTGGGCACCGGATCGTCCTGGGCGGCGAAGAAGGCACAGGCGATGGCCGCCAGGCTCGCGGCGCCGCCGCCTTCGGGCCAGGCGGACCCGATCCAGAACACCGAGACCAGTCCGATTGCGAGCATCGTAGCCAGCGCGGAATGAAGCGCCATCACGTGGTCGCGATGTTGCATCGTGTGGATGGTCTCGCCGTGGGCGAACGTCAACTCGGCCAGCCTCGGCTCCTCTGCCCTGATCTGCCGCCTGAGTGCCATGATATCATGAACAAGGTCCGTCAGCTCGCGCAACCGCACCAGCAGCCCCACCAGCACGACAGTTTTCCAGTCGGCGGAGGCATCGATCTTCGGCTCCAGCGCATCGATGTCCACATGCACCGCGGCCGCTTCCGACAAGTCCGCGCCGCGGCCGGACTGGATCCATGCGCTTAAGCGATCGAGTAACGAGCGGAGTGGAGAGGTGATCCCACCGATCTCCCGCAGGATACGGATGCGATCGGCAGCACCACTCACGACAGGCAGCAGCAGGAGGATTCGCTGGTGCAGGATTGCCAGTGGCACGGTAGCGGTCTGCAAATTGGACGTATCGTAGGCGAGATGCGTTGCCAACACCGCGATCTCGCCAGCGTCGCCGGCGACTTTGCGCTGAGCTGCCGCGGTGGTGGCACTTTCCGGAGCCCCTGATAGCACGCCCAGGGTCCATTCGGCGGCATCTTCAATCCAGTTATCCAATCGCGCTGTCAGGGCAGGGCCGAGAGGGATCGGTAAGACGATGCTGCCGATGACCGTGGTGCAGACAATGCCAAGAGTAATTTCCTCGGCCCGCGCCAGCACCACGTCCCAGACTGTGCCGGGTGCGTCCACGATGGGAAAGCCGATCAGCGCCACGCTGTAGCCCGCCAGGAGGAAGACATAGCTACGCGGAGTCCGGTCCAGGACGGCGAAATAGATACAGCCCCCGACCCAAAGGGAAAGGGCGGCGATCAACAGCACGGGTGCATCGACGAGATTGGGGATGAGCGCTAAGCATGCGACCGCCCCGACCAATGTCCCGTAGAAGCGGTAAGCCGACTTGGAGCGCATCGCACCGGTAAGCGGGTGGGCGACAATATACGCTGTCGCCATCGCCCAATACGGCCGGTCGAGACCTATGCGTAAAGCGATCCAGAGCGCCAGCATCGCCCCGGCGAATGTCTTCGCGGAAAATATCCAGTCACGCCCTGACGGGAGCATTGTCTTCAGTTTCCAGTGGGATCATCTTGCCAAACATCAGGCGTTGGTCCCCAGGATATCGGCCATTTCCTTGCCAGTGACCTTCGTCGAATTGGTTCACAGGTGGCCCGCGGCTTGCACGTCCCAGCGACGAGTGACGCACCAAAAATCTTGCCTGGGATGTGCTTGAAGCCTCAACCCTGCCGACAACTCCATAGAATACCTCTTGAGGCATGGATAGAACTAATGGGCGTATCGGGGAGGATATAACAGGCTCCTCCTCACCAAACGCGATCCCCCTTCTGGGGGATGGATGCCGATCCCAGAAGCGCAAATATTGCGTTTTCCCGTACGGCTTCGGCATGCCGATCGAGCACCTGAAACCCTTGTCACTCATTGGTTGGCACATGCATACCAGCACGATCTCAGTGCTCGGCTATTCTATCCGGGTCGCGACCACACTGGTTTCCGAACCGCGTCGCCCTCTGCTGTTGTTCAATGGCATTGGCGCCAGCATTGAACTTGTCGCACCCTTCACCGAAGCCATGCGGCGGGTCGGGATTCCGTGCCTGGTCTTCGATATCCCGGGCGTTGGCGGCTCCGAGAGGACGCTGAAACCGTACCGTTTCTCCGACCTGGCGAAGCTCGCCAATGCGATTCTCGATGAGAGCGGCATTCATGGCTCCGTCGATGTCCTGGGCGTCAGCTGGGGCGGCGCATTGGCGCAACAATTTGCCAAGGACTTCCCGGACCGGTGCGCCAGGCTCGTGCTCGCCGCGACATCGGCTGGTGCGGTCATGGTCCCGGGCCGCCTGGGCGTCATCCTGAACATGGTCAGCCCGCGCCGCTATACCGATCCGGACTTCATGGCCCGTGCGGCTGGCAGTCTCTATGGGGGTGATTTGCGAGACCAGCCCGGCCTGTCGGACCTTCTGCTGCGCGGCACGGAACCGCCAAGTAAAATCGGCTACATCATGCAGTTACTTGCCGGCGCAGGTTGGACGAGCATTCACTGGCTGCGCCGTGTCCGCCAGCCGGTCTTGGTTATGATCGGCAAGCATGACCCGATTGTGCCCCCGATCAACGGGCGGATCCTCGCTGCCCTGCTGCCAAATGCCCGATTGGTCGAAATCGATTGCGGCCACTTGTTTATGCTGACCCGTCCGGACCAGGTGGCGGCGATCATCGACTCATTCCTGCAGGATGCGCCGCATACCGCGGATGCGGAAGCCGCTACACTGTCCTGATCAACCCGAAACTTATCGCCCGCGATACGGCTTGAGCGCGCCGCTCGACACCGATTTTCCCGAAAATGTTCTTCACATGCGACTTGACAGTCTCCGGGGCGACGGCCAGCGCACGCGCGATATCCTTGTTGGATCGCCCCTCGCCCAACAGCGCCAGGACGGACCGCTCCCGCGGGCTGAGTGCTGGCGCACCGGAGCCCGAGGCCTGCTCCTCCGATCTCGCGCTGGTGCCGGTGAAGCATTGCCTCAAGAATGCCTCGCAGCCAGGTACCCGTCCGGGATCGACCCGGCGCAACACCCGCACCACGTCGCGTCCCGCGTCAACGAACGGTTGCAACAGCGAAACCGGCGCCGCGAGGGTCACGGCCTCGATTACGGCATCAACGGCCTCTTCACCGGCGCCTGCCGCCTCGAGCGCACTGGCCATCAATATCGAAAGGCGCAAATCCTCTCCGCGACGCTCGGCCGAACGGGCGGCGGCGCGTATCCGGCCAAGCAGCGGAATGGAGTCGGTTGCTCGTCCGTCGGCCAGGGCGAATACTGCTCGGGCTTCGGCCGCCTGGCTGTGAATGGCAGACCAGGCACACGGCCCAGGGGTGGGATGCTGCTCGGCGAGCCGGCCCAGCGTCGCCAAACACTCCGCCGCATCGCCGAGCTGACCGGCCGCCGCGAACAGCCGCACCCGCCACAGATTGACGCTCGACATCAGACGTCCCCAGTATCGCTCGCGTCCCACCGCCTCGGCGCGGTTCAGAAGCGCAAACGCACGATCCGGTTGGTTCCGGCGCACGGCGACGGCGACCAGAGTTGAATAAGCCTGGGCGACGCACTCCAGCATCCCGATCTCATCAATGATTCGAAGACGGTCGATCAGCAAGGTCTCCGCCTCGTCCAGCCGACTCTGGTCGTAGCGTAGCGCAGCAAGTGAGCTCGCTGGCATTGCCGAAGCAGCCGAATTTGGCCCGACATGAAGCTCTGCCAACTGGATTGCATCCTGGTAATGCCGTTCCGAGGCCGCAAGCCGCAATTGCTCATGCATGACCAGGCCGCGCAAGCAATGGCGATAGACCTCGACAAAGACGTTTCGGCGAACTCTGTTCCGCCGAGAATGGCATCCACGGGACCGCATGAAACCGCGTCAGGTCGCCGGCCTTCCAATAACAGAACAATGCCACATCGGATAAGGCGTTGAAGGTCGACGCGTCCCGTGGCGGTTGTTCCAGCGCCGCTTCGGCGATCGGCCGCGCGGTGGCACTATCGTCGCTGAGCGTCAAGGCAACAGCGCGAATTGCGTGGCATTCGTATTGAATATCCGCGGGATCCATGACCACGCCCGTGGCTGGGTCGGACTCGATCGATCCAACCTCACGAATCGCCTCATCGAATCGCATGACCAAGGCGAGGCCCCAGGCGATCGCAAGCCGAACCTTGATCTGTCCTCGCATCAACCTCGCGGGCAGAGCGTGCTGCCACAGCAGCAGCGGCAGCAATTGGCCGCGCTTCAGCATACCCGTCGCGCAGCGCTCTACCCAGGCTGCAGCGCGCTGCTCTTCTCCGGCGGCCAGGGCATGGGTCACGGCGTCGGTCCACAATTCCTGCTCGGCACACCATTGTGCTGCCCGGCCATGCAGCAAAATGCGTTCGGCCGCCGGAAGCGAGTTCGACCGCTCGACTAGAAAATCCCGCAGTAGCGGATGGAAGCGGAACCAGGTGCCCTCACGGTCCAGCGGGATCAACAGCAACGCCCGCGCCTCGATATCCCGTAGCGCATCGCGACTGTTCGCGATTGCGAGCACGGCATCGCACAGAGGTGCCGTTATTTGCTCCAGGATTGCGGTACGGATCATGAAATCGGACAATTCCCCCGGCAGTCCGGCCAGCATCTCCGCGAGGTAGCTCTCGATTTGCCGCGATGCCGTCATGTACGACCCGGTTCGACCCATCGGCCGGTGACCGTAGGTCGAAAGCGCGATACGCAACATAGCCGGCCAGCCCTCCAGCCGCGCAGCCCAGGCACGCAACTCATCCGGGACCGTCGCATCCGGATTGGCCTGCTCGAGGAAACGCCGAATTTCCTCTGCATCGAAACGCAGATCACCCGCATCAATTTCCAGAACCTGATCCTGCGCCCGCAACCGCGCCAGCGGTAGCGGCGGATCGGCGCGGGTGAGCATCACCAGATGGAAATTCGATGGCGCATTGTTCAACAGGAACATGATGCCATTGTGAATCGTATCCTGCGAAATCAGCTGATAGTCGTCCAGGAACAGGAACACCTCGTCGTCCCGGTCGGCGATTTCGTTGATCAGCATCACGAGGATGGTGCGGGCCGAAGCAAGCGACATCTCTCGAATGAAATCGGCCGCCTCGGAGCGGGCACCATCTTCGCGTCGCCCTAGCAAGCTCACGACGTTGAACAGGAACTGCACGGGCTCGTCGTCCATCGCGTCGATCGTCAGCCAGGCAACAGATCCGCCCTGCTCCTGCAGCCGATCGGCTAGCGCGGCAGCGAAACAACTTTTTCCGTAACCGGCGGCAGCCTTAACGAGCGTAAACGGCTTTGCTTTCACGCCATCGGCGAGCGCCAATAATCGGGGCCGCTCAACGGCACCGTTCGGGATCCGGGGCGGACGGATTTTCGTCGCCAGCAACACCGGCGCGATTCCGCTTCGCATTACTGAGACGCCTCCATACGGCGCGGGCGGGTCTCACGAACCGCGCAGCGAGACCAATATAGCGGTTCTGAGAAACTGGCCATATGGTGGCTCACATTGTAGGCTGTTTTCGACCCAAGTCCGATATGGCAGTCCAAAGCCCTATCTCGGAAACGGACGTTCCGGGTCCGCTGGCATAAGAGAACGGACCGGTTGGATTGCCATCGGAGCCGGGTTATTGAGTGGTCATGGCAAAAGTTGGGACGGTGGTCGAACTCGCTTGGCGCATCTGTGATGCTAACCGCGCCGATAGCCACTGTCCGGCCGGCCCCGGCGGCGCATCAGTCCGTTGCACCAAACTCATCGGGAAGTGATGCTGATCCCCTTCCATCAGCTCCAAGCGGACCAGCCGCCCCGCGGCCAGGTCCTCGGTCACCATCTCCTCCGGCATGTTCCCCCATCCCAGGCCGGCTAACAGTAACGCACGTTTCGCGCCGAGATCTCCCAACCGCCAGGTCCGCAGCGCAAACACCCCAAAATCCTGCCCTTCGGTCAGCGAGGTTCGGTCGGTCAGCACAAGCTGCAGGTGCTCGCGCACCACCGCACTGGGGACTGGCCGGGTCGCATGTGCCAGCCTGTGCCCCGGAGCGGCCACAGGCACCAGCCGCACCGTGCCGATCGCGTGCCGTTGGAGCTGCGAGCAACCGTCACCCAGCGGCCCCATTATGCCGATCCGGCAGATGCCGTGCTCCACCAGCTCCGCTACGCCGCCCAGCGCCTCGATCCGCAGCCGAAGCGTCACGGTGGGAAATTCGCGCGCGAAATCCTTCAGTGCTGAAACCAGGCGCGTGGTGGGGAATAGCACGTCCACTGCGAGGCCAAGCTCCGCCTCAAGCCCGCCCTGGAGGGCCGACGCGCGTGCCCTCAGCTCATCCACCAGGAGCCCAACCCGCCGCGCATCTGCTACCAGTGCCCGTCCCGCTTCAGTCAGGACCGGCCGCCGCCCGTCGCGTTCGAACAACGCCAGTCCGAGCTCCTGCTGCAGGTTTGCAATCGTATAGCTGATCACCGACTGCGCGCGGTTCAGCCGCCGTGCGGCGGCCGAGAAGCTCCCGGTCTCAGCGACCGTGGCCAGCACGCGCAGCTGATCCAAGGTGGGTATACCGGTCTCTGGCATATCCAAAATATCGATCGATGACTTCGAAAATATCGCAGTTCTTTCGATGAAACGCCAGCCCACATTCGCCCATCAATCCGTATCAAAGAAGGAGTCACCGCGATGACGAAAATGCTGATCGCTTTCTATTCCCGTGGGGGCGCCACCGAGGCGCTGGCCAAAGCGGTCGCCGAGGGCGCCCGTAACTCTGGCGCCGAGGTGCGCCTGCGTCGAGCCCGCGAGTTGGTCGGCCCCGAAATCATGGCAAGCGTCCAGGGTTGGGCCGAGGCGGCCGCACGTATGAACGACGCCTACGCAGCCCCCACTGTCGATGACGCAATCTGGGCCGACGGGATCGTGTTCGGCTCGCCCACACGCTTCGGCGGCGCCAGTTCGGAACTCCGTGCGTTTATCGACAGCCTCGGTGGGGCGTGGTTCCACGGCAGGCTGAACGGCAAAGCAGGATCGGCCTTCAGCGCCAGCTCGGTGCTCCACGGTGGGAACGAGAGCACACTGCTCACGCTGTATAACACAATGGCGCATCTCGGGCTCATTATCGTGCCGACAGGTTACGCAGACCCAGCGATGTTCAAAGGCGGCACGCCATATGGCGCTACCGCGGTGGTGCCCCCCAACGGAGCACCGACCGAGGACGATCTGACTGCGGCACGTTATCAGGGCCGCCGGGTGGCGGAGATTGCCGCAGCGCTCAAGGCGCGACAGGGCGCAGCGTAGTTATTCGGGCGAGCATCTGTTGTGCATTATAATCTTTATCACTGATAATTGTGCGTAAGCAGAGGATGTGGTGCAGGATACGATGCTCACCGTAATGTCTGGTATCGGGACATTGGTCGCAGATTAGGCGCCGTGCGCTCGGCGCCTCGCCGGGCTACGTCGCCGAACGCGACGCTCCTAGGAGCGTCGCAGCTCCCGGAGGTCGCTAAGCGATCCTTTGTGGACATCGAGAAACCGACTTGGGGGGTTTGGAAGCCGGGCGGGTGTGCGGGTGTTGCGCCCAAGGTATGTCGATCCCCGGAGGCCGCAGTCGTCGGCTTGGCGATCGTGCTCGTGCCCACTTTCATTGTGCTGGATGAGATCCCGGTCGCGCGCGCTCGGTATTGGCTTTGCCCCCGGAAAGCACCCAGCTCCTCATAGCCTACCCGCGGGACTGAAACCCTCGGCGAAAATCCATCCCCTCACCCGGCAATTGTGCCAGACTTTCGGCAATCCCCTTAGTTGGGAAATGCCGTCGAGTTTTCTGTGAGGCTGCTCTGGCTGGAGCGACGCGTTCCGTTGTGACCTGTCCAAATGCCGATGGTGAGGCAAGCGACGGCGTAGATCCCCTGAAAGGTTGCCCTCCGCTCCCCCCTTCTGGGGATTCAGTTCCGCCGCCTCCGACGGCAAATTCGCCAGGGACGACAGACATGAACGCTCTATGGAGGAACCTGCAATGTCCGCAAACATCATCGAAAAAGCCCAATCGGCCTATCGCTTTCCGCTGCTGATCCGCAGCCTGTTTCGGTCGGCGATGAGCGTCGACACGTTGGAAGAGATTGTACAGCCCGGAGTGGTGCGGCGTTCGTATCGGGAATTCGGCGAACGTGTTCACCGCCTCGCCTCGGCTCTCGCTGACATCGGGGTGACCGCCGGTCAAACTGTCGCAGTCATGGACTGGGATACGCCACGCTATCTCGAGTGCTTCTTCGCCATCCCGATGATGGGCGCGGTTCTGCACACGGTGAACGTCCGCCTCTCGCCCGAGCAGATCCTCTACACGATCAATCACGCCGATGACGCCGTGATCCTGGTGAACGTCGAATTCCTGCCGATGCTCGAGCAGATCCGAGACCGGATAGACGCCGGCAAGAAATTTGTCGTCCTCAGCGACACCAGCGAAATGCCGAACACCGAACTATCGCTGGAAGGCGAGTATGAAGCATTGCTGGCCGGCGCTGATCCGTATTTCGATTTTCCCGAGTTGGACGAGGACACGCGAGCGACGACCTTCTATACCACCGGCACGACAGGCCTGCCCAAGGGTGTGTATTTCAGCCATCGTCAGCTTGTGCTGCATACAATGGCGACGCAGCAGGCGCTCGCCCGGGCGGGCCACGGCAGTTTCACCGTCGCCGACGTCTATATGCCGGTCACCCCAATGTTTCACGTACACGCCTGGGGCCTGCCATATGTCGCGACCTGCCTTGGCGTAAAGCAAGTATACCCGGGCCGCTACCTGCCCAACGCGCTCGTCGATGCGATCGCGCAGGAGAAGGTGACCTTCTCTCACTGCGTGCCGACGATCCTGCAGATGATTCTCGATACCGCCAAGAAGCGGTCCACAGAGCTGGCCGGTTGGAAAGTCGTGATCGGCGGCGCCGCCCTGCCGGGCGCCTTGGCCACGCGGGCGCTTGAAGACGGTGTCGATGTGTTCACTGGATACGGTATGTCCGAGAGCGGCCCCATCCTGACCCTGGCGCATCTGAGGCCGGAGATGGAGGCGTGGGACATTCCTCGTCAGGTCGAGTACCGGACCACGGCCGGCCGGCCAATCGCCATGGTACAGATCCGCATCATCGACGAGGCGATGAACGATGTCGCGCACGATGGTCAGACATCGGGCGAAATCGTCGTTCGTGCACCTTGGCTGACGCAGGGCTATCTGAAGGATCCGGTGAATTCCGAGAAACTGTGGGCCGGCGGCTGGCTGCACACAGGCGATATCGGAACGATCGACAAGCACGGTTACCTGAAGATCACAGACCGTCTGAAGGACGTGATCAAAACCGGCGGCGAATGGGTCTCTTCGCTCGACCTTGAAGACCTGATCCTGAAGCACGAAGCGATCGCCGACGCCGCTGTGATTGGCGTGCCCGACCCGAAGTGGAGCGAGCGGCCGCTGGCGGTGATTGCTCTACGACCCGACAAGACAGTCACATCGGACGAGCTGCGTGATTTCCTTCGTGGTTTTGCCGAGCGCGGACTGATTTCGAAATATGCCCTGCCCGAGCAGATCCATGTCCTGGACGCGCTGCCGAAGACGAGCGTCGGCAAGCAGGACAAGAAGGTGTTGCGCGAGTGGTTCGCGCAGCCGGCTGCACCGAAAGCCTGAAACGAGAGAAGTAGTTAACTGCAATAGTGACGTTGATCAGAGGCAGGAGTCCCGAGCAGCACGCTCCGCGAAATCGACTTCTGACCTTTCCCAGGAGGATCGATATGCCGACCGAAAAATCCAACGTTATACCCTTGGAGGGCCTGGACATCCTGGGCCCCAACCCCCTCGTCGGCTTAAGTCCGGCCGACATCCTGCAGACGATGCAGCGCATCGCTGGCGGGGTACTGCGATCGCCCCAGTCCGCGCTCAATCGCGAGATGGAGTTCGTGGGCGCGTTGTTGTCGATCCTCACGGGTACGGCCGAGATTGAGGCCCAGAAGGGCGACAAGCGCTTTGCCGATCCGATCTGGAGCAAGAATCCCTTTTATCACATGTCGATGCAGGCCTATCTCGCCTGGAGCCGGGCGATGGAAGGTTTCGCGCGGGACATCGAGCCGGACAGAGCGGCACAACGCCGCGCCCAGTTTGTGATGAGCCTGCTGACTGAGGCGAGCGCGCCGACCAACACGCTTCTAGGCAATCCGGCGGCGCTGAAAGCGGCACTGGAATCCGGGGGGCAAAGCTTGGCGAACGGTCTGTGCAACCTGCTGAACGACCTGGCGACCAATAACGCGATGCCCGCGCAGGTCGATAAGTCAAAGTTCAAGGTGGGCGGCAATTTGGCGATGTCGCCCGGCGCGGTCGTATGGCGCAACGAGGTGCTGGAGCTGATCCAGTACACACCGCAAACGACCGAGGTATACGCGAGACCGCATCTGATCGTGCCGCCGCAGATCAACAAGTTACTACGTGTTTGATCTGGCACCCGGCAAAAGCATCGTCGAGCACCTGTTGAAGCAAGGGTTCCAGACCTTCATCGTCAGTTGGCGCAATCCGACCGCCGAACAGCGCGACTGGAATATGGAGACCTATGTATCGTCGTTGCTTGAAGCAATCGAGACGGTGCGAGCTATAACGGGTAGCCAGGACGTCAACCTGCACGCCGCGTGTTCAGGTGCGATCACGATATCGGCCTTACTGGGATATTTGGCGGCAAAGAAGGAGAAGCCGGTCTACGCCGTTTCTATGATGGTCGCGGTATTGGCGCCAGAGAACGAATCCCTGCTCAGTGCGTTCGCGTCGAAGGAAACGATTGCCGCCGCGCGTATGGCCTCGGCGGCGAAGGGTGTGCTGGAAGGCGAAGAGATGAGCAGGATCTTCGCCTGGATGCGGCCAAACGACTTGGTGTGGAACTATTGGGTAAACAACTACCTGCTGGGTAATCCGCCACCGGCCTTCGATGTGCTGTATTGGAACAGCGATACCACGCGCCTGCCGGCTGGGTTTCATTCCGATTTGCTCGATGTGTTTGGTATCGAATTGTTACGTAAACCCGGTACCTTGTCCATTCTCGGCAAATCCATCGACCTGAGCGTGGTCGATGTCGACAAGTTCGTTGTTGCCGGCGTGACCGACCATATCACGCCGTGGAAGGGCGTCTTCCAGTCCACCGCCCTGTTCGGTGGATCGACCGAGTTTGTCCTGAGCAGCAGTGGACACATCCAAAGCCTGATCAACCCGCCCGGCAATCCGCGCGCGAGATACTATCTTGGCGATAGCCCAACAGGATCTCCGGACGCATGGCTTGCGTCTGCGCGCGAACATTCCGACTCGTGGTGGGTTCATTGGGCCGAATGGCTGGCTGCCCGGTCAGGCGAAAAAAAACCGGCGCCTCGGGAGCTTGGAAACAAGCTGTATGCGCCGATTGTGGCGGCACCTGGTGAATACGTGCTGAAGCAGTAGGCACGATGGCGGCAGGCCGAACCACCATTACGTCCGTAGCCTGTCGCATTTTGAAGCAAAAACAGAGGGAGAATAAGTGATGCCAACGCAGCATGGCACTGGCGGGAACCAGGCTCAGCCGGATCATCGGCATGAGGCAGACATCGTCGGCGGGGACTTTTACAAGGTTGCCGACCTGCTCAGCGCAGAGGACCAGTCGCTGCTCCGCCGCGTGCGGACGTTCATGGAACAGGAGGTAGCGCCCGTCATAACGAAATATTGGACACGAGCGGAATTCCCCTTCGAGCTGATCCCAGGCTACGCCGCCCTGGGGGTCGCGGGTGCAGGGTATAGTGGCTATGGATGCGCGGGCCGAAGCACGCTCCTGGACGGCTTCGTCATGTTGGAACTTGCCCGCATCGACTGCTCAATCGCAACTTTCCACGGCGTGCACAGCGGGCTGGCCATGGGATCGATCTATCTCTGTGGCTCGGAAGAGCAGAAGCGGCGGTGGCTGCCGGCGATGCAGCGCTGCGAGAAGATCGGCGCATTTGGGCTGACGGAGCCTGAGGTCGGCTCAGGTGCCGCACGCGGCCTGACCACGAGCGCGCGCCGCGACGGCAGTGGCTGGATCCTTAATGGTGAGAAGGCGTGGATCGGCAATGCCACCTTCGCCGACGTGGTCATCATCTGGGCGCGCGACGTCGAGGATGGCCAGGTAAAGGGCTTTCTGGTCGAGAAGGGTACGCCAGGATTCGAAACTGAGAAGATGGAACGCAAGATCGCGCTCCGGGCGGTGCAGAATGCCCGGATCAGGCTGGACGACTGCCGCGTTGGGGAGGAGAACCGCTTGGCCAATGCTCGCTCGTTCAAGGACACGGCGCGGGTCTTGCGGATGACCCGCGCCGGCGTTGCCTGGGAGGCCGTGGGTTGTGCGCAAGGGGCGTACGAGCACGCGCTTCGTTACGCTCTCGAGCGCGAACAGTTTGGCCGTCCCATTGGCGGTTTCCAGCTCGTGCAGGACCTGTTGGTGCGTATGCTGGGTAATGTGACGGCCTCGAAGTGCATGGTTGCACGCCTGTCACAAATGCAGGACGCCGGTCAGATGGACGAGGAACACGCTTCGCTTGCAAAGGCCTTCTGTACCGTCCGTATGCGCGAGACCGTCGGCTGGGCTCGCGAGCTTCTGGGTGGCAACGGTATTCTATTGGACTACAACGTCGGCCGTTTCGTCGCCGACGCCGAGGCGATTTACTCCTACGAAGGCACCCGGGAGATGAACACGTTGATCGTCGGCAAGTCCATCACCGGACTTAGCGCCTTCGTTTGACACGAACACCCCAACAACTGGGAGCCGATTCACCGCCGTGAACCTCCCAGCAAAACGGACGAGGCACAAATATGAACGGCGCGGAAAGCCTTCTACGGACGCTCGTCGCATCGGGCGTCGAAGTCTGTTTCGCCAATCCAGGCACCTCGGAAATGCATTTTGTCGCGGCGCTCGACAGAGTCGAGGGCATGAGGGCCGTGCTCGGTCTTTTCGAAGGCGCGGTGACCGGGATGGCCGATGGTTATGGCCGCATGGCCGAGAAGCCAGCCGCCACGTTGCTGCACCTGGGGCCCGGCCTGGCGAACGGGCTCGCCAATCTCCACAACGCGCGTCGCGCGGCGACGCCGATCGTCAATATAGTGGGCGACCACGCAACCTATCACGCGCAATACGACGCGCCGCTCGCGTCGGACGTTCTGGGGTTCGCCCGGCCGGTCTCCGGTTGGGTGCAGTCATCTATGAGTGCACGTGCTGTCGCCACGGATGGCGCACGAGCCGTGCAGGCAGCGCTGCAATATCCTGGACAGATAGCGACGTTGATCCTACCCGCTGACACGGCGTGGCTGGAGGCTGACCGCGCAGCGCCCGCCTTGCCGAAACCAATGCCGGCGATTGCATCCCCCGAGGCGATTGAGCAAGCCGCCGACGCACTCAGATCGGGTCGAAAAACCATGATACTGATGCGGGGAGCTGCATTGAAGGAACGCGGGCTAACGGCAGCCGGCCGGATTGCTGCTGCGAGCGGCGCGCGAATTGCCTGCGACACATTTGCCCCCCGTTGCCAGCGTGGCGCCGGACGCGTGGAGGTCGAGCGCATTCCCTATTTCGCCGAACAGATCGTCGAATTTATGAAAGGAACGGAGCAACTGATCTTGGTCGGCGCGAGCCCTCCGGTGAGTTTCTTCGCATATCCCAACAAACCGTCCTGGTGCACACCCGGGGATTGCAGAATTCTTTACCTCGCCCATCCGAACGAGGACGGCACGGTTGCCTTGGACGCGCTAGCCGACGCAGTGAAGGCGCCGAAACAGCCGTCACATGTCGGCGCGTCCAAAAAGCCCGATATTCCGAACGGCCCGCTCAATCCACTCACAGCCGGACAGGTTATTGCCCATTATCTGCCGAGTGGCGCCATCATTTCTGACGAAGGCGCCACGGCGGGCGGCGGCGTTCATCGATTTGCCGCGACGATCGAGCCGCACGATCATCTTTCACTGACCGGTGGTGCAATCGGGCAGGGCATACCCGTCGCCACGGGCGCCGCGGTCGCCTGCCCGGACAGAAAAGTCGTCTGCCTCCAAGGCGACGGCAGCGCGATGTATACGCTGCAGGCGCTATGGACGCAGGCGCGAGAATCGCTCGACGTCACTACGCTGATTTTCGCCAACCGCTCCTATGCGATTCTGAACATCGAACTCGCGCGGGTTGGAGCCGGCGATCCCGGGCCCAAGGCCATTTCGATGCTCGATCTGCACAATCCCGTTCTTGATTGGGTAAAACTTGCTTCCGCCATGGGCGTCGAGGCGAGCCGCGCGACGTCAGTCGAGGAATTCGTCGCCCAGTTCGAAAGTGCGATGGTCAATCGGGGTCCTCGTTTGATTGAGGTCGTTGTGTAAGCGGTCGATGGAGCGTCGCTGGCAAAACGCACGGCCATGCGACCCGCTTTTGATGCAGAAAGGAGGATACCAAAAATGAACGCTACACCCTCGGTGCGGCTTACGTTGGACAAGGTCGTAGTGCGCGTAATCCATGTGCCCCTGCGCCGTCCGATTGTCGCAAAGCTTGGCGAGTTCACGCACTTCCCGTACATCTTGACGGACGTGTATACGAAAGAAGGTGTCATTGGCCATAGCTATCTCGAGCCATACCGGGTTACCGCGGCCAAATCGATCGTCGCTCTCATCGAGGACATGGCGGAACAACAGCGTGGCAAGCCGGTGGCTCCGTTCGATCGGTTTGAAGAGGCTATGCGTTCGCTGCATCTGCTGGGCCGCCAGGGCGTGATGCTGATTGCCATCGCGGCCCTGGATATGGCCATGTGGGATGCCCTGGCCAAAGCGATGGGGCTGCCTTTGGTCGTGATGCTCGGCGGGACGGTTGGGCCGGTCCGTGCCTACAATACGAACGGACTTTGGCTTATTCCCATTGAGCGCATAGCGGATGAAGCAAACGCACTCGTCGCCGAAGGAGGCTTCAGGGCGCTCAAAATCAGGCTTGGCCGCGACAACGTCAAAGACGACCTGAAAGCCATTGCGGAAGTGCGCCGAGCGGCGGGCGAGGATATCATTTTGATGAGCGACTTTAACCAGGGTCTGTCCTTCAGTGCGGCGCTGCGCCGGCTGCATCAGCTCGACGATCAGGGGTTGGAGTGGTTCGAAGAGCCCATCATATTCGACGACTTCGCCGGCTGTGCGCGGCTTGCGAATGAGCTCAAAACTCCGTTGCAGATTGGCGAAAACATCTATGGCCCCCGGCACTTCCTACAGGCAATCGTAGCGGGCGCGGCGGATTGCTACATGCCCGACTTGGAAAGGATCGGAGGCGTCACGGGCTGGTTGCGATCCGCCGCGATCGCCGGCGCCGCTGGCCTACCAATGTCGACTCATCTCTATCCGGAATTTTCCGCCCATCTTATGCGCGCCACGGAAACCGCCGACTGGCTGGAATGGCGAGACTGGGGCAATCCGTTTCTGGCGGAACCATTTGAGGTCCGCGGCGGCGCGATTCACGTTCCTGACCGGCCAGGCGCAGGTATCGCGTGGGACGAGGCCGCCGTGAAACGATTTGCCATTTAGCGTTGCGTCACACTGGTGATCGAATTGTGTCCGGGAAGGCGGGCGTTCAGCCGTGCTGCCCTGGCCAGATCGCGCAACATAGAGGAAGCACGGTGCCGTCTGTCGGGCATCACTATCCTGAAGCGCCTACCTTAGTCGCGCGGATCATCTGCCTCATCGGTCACCCCTGGCAAAAGGTCCCGGGAATGACCAAGCCGAAGCTTCGAGAGCGGGCTGACGCCGATATCGTCGAGGATGATACCGACGAGCAACGCCAACAATAGTGCGCAGCCTGCGACAATGAAGGTCATTCCCGCTCTCCTCGCCGGAAAAGCGTTTCTATACCAGAAAGACCATTCCAGCCTGACTGTGCAGGCTGGAATGGTCTAAGTGTTCTTCTGCCTTGCATCACTGCCGCGCTTGGGATGTTCCCCGCAGTGTCGTCTATCGGGAGCCTGGCTCCGCCAACGACACGCCAGTCAGCGCGATGATGCTAGCCCCAGCCAAACCCGACGATGCCGACCTCTTTGCCAGGGCCGGCACTTGCCGGCGCGGTCGCGTCCAATGACCGCGGCGAGGTCGCTACCGGGGAAGCGTGCGGCTCCGTCGCGGCGGCCGCGGCCTGGGTATGATCGCACGCCGTCGCGGCAAGCGGATCGGCGGAAACGGGATGCGCGGTCGCAAGAATTGCGGCCAGAGCAATCGCATAAAGGACGGAGCGGAGCATCTGAGTTCTCCAGTGCCGATAATGTTCAATTCATAATTTAGTCGGACGCGGGCCTAATTCGTATGAAACGCTTCACAGGATCGAACCCGGGCTGACGCGCCACTTTCGGGCGGCCGGACGACCATGAGACCAGTGCCGAACCGTCCTGGCCTCGCCGGTGTGCCGCACGGTCAGGGGCGCATCCGTCGTGGTGAGCGACACGCCTGTGTTGGCAGCCCCGGTGCGACGGAGTTTCGCCGGCACTCCAGTGCATCATCGATACCGCCGAAACATGCGTTCGAACCCGTGAAGCGTTTCATAGGGGTCGCACACCCCCGCGACTAGGTTGTCCCCATCGAGTTGCCAATCCGATTTGGCCAGCGCGGGGAGAAGTCACATGGTCCGCTTTGCCCTTTCTGTTGTTGCTCTGGCCGGCATTCTGGTCGTGGCGCATCCGGTTTCCGCCGATCAGCCCGCTGCAACGGCGTTTGATTTTGCCCAAACGGCGGCGGCCGCGGAGCAACCCTCTTTGTTGGCTCCAGCCCGGGCGACATCCTCTGACGCTCAGGCGCCGGCAGGATTCGGGTGGGGCTAGCGGGTCCCGCAATACAGTTTCGATGAGGAGGCGATTATGAGTTTTATTGTCGCAGGTTGCGTGCTGCTGCTGGCGCTGCTGGTAGGGACCGTCTTCGATGACGAGGGCGAGCCTGGGGAGGACGATCCCATCTCTCCATACTCGCTTTTGAAGGAAGGATTGTGGCTGCCCGGCTAAGGCAGCCACGTGGCTAAAGTGGCGCATCGAAGCCAGTTCATCCCGCCAGCAAGTTGCCGAACAAGTCCCAGTTGTGGCCGTTGAAACGTATAGGCTGCAATTGCTTGACCGGGCGGTAATCGGTGGGACTCGTGTTGATCTTAATTCCCGGCAGTAGCAGCGGCAGCTCCAGATCATGCAGGTTGGCAGCCTGGTGCATGATGTTCTCGCGCGACAAGTCGTTGCCGCACTGCTTGAGAACCTGCACCAGGGTCTGACCGATCAGATAGCCGTATATGTTCGCGCCATCGCTCCGGTCGCCGTCCGGATAGTACTTGTCCATCCAGGCTCGCCATTCCTTCATACCTGGATCGCTGTCCATTGCGAATCAGTCGGATCCTTGAGGAAGCCCGTCGAAATGATGCCGACCGACTTGTCGAGCCCCGCCGGCTTGAGGGTCCCGCCAACCGAGGACGACACCAGTGTCAGCATATGCAGCGGTTTCCAGTTGATATCACAGTTTGCGGATTGCCTGGGCAGCGAATTTCGGCATCGAGAAATCGAAGAAGGTGTCGGCCCCGGATGCCTGTAACAAGACGATCTGCGAGTCGATGGTCGGGTCGTTCGCTTGGTAGGTCAGCTCCTTGACGATCATCGTCTTTGCTCGATCGCCAAGCCCTTCTTCGAGACCCGCCGAGTAGTCCTTCCGCCGAGCGAAATCCTGAACCAGCAACGCGATCTTCGCATCGGGCTGTGGTTTGAGAATGTACTGGCATAGACATGGCCTTCGGTCCGGTAGGACGGCAGCAAGGCCATGGTCCATGGGAAATGCTGGGGTCGTCCCACTGGCGCTGCCATCGGCGAGGAAGAGCTGCGGGATACTGCCGATCGTTCAGATAGCGTTGGATCGCGCCGTTGGTGACGTCGCCCAGACTTTGGAAAATAAAGGCGACTTGTCGTCCTCGACCAGTTCACGGGTTTGCTCAACTGTCTTGGGCGGACTGTATACCGTCGTCGAGACTGATCAGGTGATCGCGGCCGTGTATGCCGCCTTGGCGTTGATCATTTTGAAATAGGCGAGTTCGGCCCGGCCAATCATGCCATACGCGGAAACGGGTCCACTATACGGCATGGTCTGGCCGATCTTGATCTCGGTATCGGAGATCCCCGGCGCGTTTGACGGTGTGCGTCTGCGCGCTCGCTCTCTGCAGGCGATCGGCAGAGCGCTACCGATTGCCGAGCGCCATGAAACACTGAGATAGCTTCATCGTTCATCCTCCCATTTCTCTAAGATTTAACTGTTCGTGCAATTATTCAATTGTCGCGGGGCTTCCTGGCGGCCGCGCGACAAACAAGGCCAACTCGGCAGATGCAACACCGGCCGGCGGATGCTAGCTTTCGGAGCGCTGATCCAAAAGAGGCCATTCGGTAGCCGAACGCGGAACCGCGATGGTGGAGGCCCAGTCTGCCACGGGCCATGCGTTGTAACCATCTCCATCGTGTAGATGACAATCGGTTTTCTCAACCTTGAATTTTCCCAAAGCTATCTCATTCCGAGCAAGTTTACGCCGCTTCGTTCACCAGCTCGTCCAGTAGCGCCTTCGCGTCCTTCAGATCCGGTGCATCAAACCTCGGTGAACCAGCCATAGATCGGGCCAGAAGATCACGGGCTTCCGAAGCGCTATCCTGGTGGCGCCAGAGCTGGGCCAGGCTGCGTGCAGGTGCGCAGCTCGAAAAGTTTCGCGTTCTGCCGCTGGCAATGAGCACGCCTCGCGATAGTGACCTCCGCGCCGACTCTCGCCCGCTGAATGTTAGCAGATCGCCCCGGAGGCGATGCAATTCAGCTTCGAGAAACGCGATCTCGGTTGTTTCGACATCTCGCGCGGCTTCGTCGAGAAGTTTCGCTCTTCCTCCGGCCGCCCCGCATTGGCTGGGCCCCAGCCAGCAGAACAACATGACATGGTAACAAGAGCTCCATTCCATTTGCCTGGAGGCTGTGAAAGGTCGGCAAGGCCCTCCTCCGCCTGCACCCAGCGCTATCGGCGATGACCCGGTGGCCTGCGCCCAGCCAAGTAATAGGGAAAATCATGCTTGGTCGATAAGGTCGAGTGCTCAATGTGCGCCATAGGGCGAGCGGGTCAGCCAGGCGAGCCGAATTGCGAAACCGAGTACGTCGAAAGCGCAGCTATGAACGTAATTGAGCTGGAAGGCGCCGACGGGCGCTTCTTCCATCTCGGTCGCGCCTGTTCGAGGTAGCCGAGCTGTAGCAGGGTCAGGGCCAGATAAGAGAGCAGTGCCGGGTAAGGATCGATCGGCATAGACTGCCGACAGTAGGTGCGATGCTCAGGATCAGCAAGGCCCATACTTCTCCAGAAGCGCCCGGGCGGGAATCGAACTCGCCAGAGAAGAAAGCGGCTGGCACCTGGAACAGGTGACCCAGCAGTTGAGCCGAAGAATTGTTCTGAGCCTCGCCGATTTGTTCGAGCTGCCCGCCCAACGACAGCGCCAGCCTGTCTGGGCTCGCAATCCTGATGAAACGTCCACTGGCCGGCCACCAGTGGCGCAAGATAGTCGGGCCGTGGGAGCTGCTCTGCCAGCGCACGGGCCCGCGCGAGGGGCTCCTCCACTTCCGCCCCTGCCCAGCCTTTCGTCGCAGTCAGCGCCCATGCGAGCGCGGTTTGCAGGTCGAGCTCCTGCTGCTGGCGTTCTGGACTGTCCGGCAGACCGGCCAGCACCTCCAACCCTTGTGTAACTGAGCGACCGCTTCGGCCATCGCCGAGCCGGCCAAAGCCTGCTGGCCGAGCCTTCAACCAATAGCCGACAGCTTTCTCGGCCAATCCGGCTGCCGAGCAGTGCTGGGCTAAGAGTGCAGGTTGCGCCAACACGACTTCCGGAAAGTTGCCTTCCAGAGAGGTAACGATCCGGCGATGCAGTCGTTGTCTTCGGCCACGCAACAGGGTGCCGTAGGCGGCCTCCTGCACCAGGGTATGCTTGAAGATGTAGCTGGCCTCAGGCGGCGTGCCGCGCGCAACACCAGACCTGGCCTCACCAGTCGGTCGAGTGCCTCGGGCAGCCGCGACCCTGGCAGATCGGTCACGGAGGCCAGCAACTCATACCCGAACTCGCGGCCGATCGCCGCACCGATCTGCGCAATCTCCTTGGCGGCCGGCCGCCAACCGATCGAGCCTCGCGATCAGCGAGGCGTGCAAGGTCGCGGGTACTGAAAGTGCCGGACGTGGGAGTCAGCGACAGCGCCATCCGCGCCTGTAAGCCAGACTTCGAGCACCGCCTTGGTCAGTTCTTCGACGAACAACGGCACACCGTCAGTGCGCTCGGCGATCTCTTCTACGATATCGGGAGGTAGCGCTGCATCCCCGGCGACGTTGGTAACCATCGCGGCGGTGTTATGCCGGTCGAGTCGGGACAGCGTCAGCATCGCCACATGAGGCTGTCCGGCCCACGGAGGCTGAAACTCGGGGCGAAACATCGTCAGCAGCAGCATCGGCCAGTCGGCAATCCTCTCTATTGTGCGGTCCAGCAGTTCGCGCGAACTCGGGTCGATCCAGTGAAGGTCGTCGAATACCATCAGCACCGGCTGCCGGCGCGAAAGACATTCAAAGTGCCGCAAGAGCGCCTCGAACGTCCTGTTCTTCTTGCGCCGCGGCGTGACATCGAGCGGTGGGGCGAGATCGGCCGACGGCAGCCCCTGCAGTTCGGCGATCAGTGCCACGTCTTCCGTCGGCGGCGTGGTGGCCCCGAGCAGTGTTTGCAGTTTCACCAGCCTGGCCGCCGGCTCGTCCCCGTGCTGGAAGCCCGCGGCTCGGTCCATGTGGGCGATCACCGGATAGAGCGCGCTGTCCTGATGGTGTGGCGAGCAGAAGAACCGCAGCTGGGTATTCGGTTCGGCGGCGATCCTCTCTGCCAACGCCTCGGCGAGGCGAGACTTGCCGACGCCAGGTTCGGCGGAGATCAGCACCACCCGGCCCGTGCCAGCCTTTGCCTGCACCCAGCGGCGGTGGAGCAGCTCCATTTCCTCGTCGCGCCCGACGAGCGGCATGGCGCCGGAACGCAGCGCCTCAAACTGGCCGAGCGCGCGATTTTCAGACGTTACGTGCCAGGCCGGCAGTGGTATCGGCAGACCTTTGAGCTCAAACGTGCCGAGGTCATGGCACTCGAACAGACCGCCGATTTGCCGCCTCGTGGCCGCGTCGATCACCACCTGCCCAGGCCCGGCGAGGCCCTGCAGGCGTGCAGCGAGGTTGGGTGCCTCACCGACCGCGGTTTGCTGACGAGAATCACCTGAGCCAATCGGCTCGCCGACCACCACCAGACCCGTTGCGATGCCAATGCGAACCTGCAGTCGTTCTCCGCCGAGCGGTGCCTCGCTGACCGCGGCGGCAACGGCGAGGCCGGCACGCACAGCGCGTTCGGCGTCGGTCTCGCGAGCCTCTGGCCAGCCGAAATAGATCAGCACCCCGTCGCCGACGTAACGCGCAATGAAGCCCTCAAACTTCTGGATAGTTGCGGCGACGCCCGTCTGATAGGTACGGATGACCACCCGCAGATCCTCGGGATCGAGCCGCGATGAAAGTGCGGTGGACCCAATGAGATCACAGAACATCACGCTGATGGGGCGGCGTTCGGCGGTAGTCTCACGCCCGTCGAAGTTCTCGGCCTGATGGCCCGGTAGGCGGGGATCGGCAGCCTTTGGGTCCTTGAGGGGCAAGGCGGCGATCGCTTCCAGCAGACGGCGACGGTGGCCTACCGAGGTGACGCCGAGATCCTTGAGGTCGTCGGCGGTGAGATTGGGCAGAAGCTCGGGATCGACGTCATTCTCCCGGAATGCCGCCTCGTATCGTTCAAGACCGAGTGCTCGTAGCCAGTCGGCGACGTTCATTGCCGCTCCTTGGCACAGTCGGACCCCTGGCAAAGCATTATGCGGTCCCTCCTGACCTGTCCAGCAAGCAGCATCGAGCAGTCGTGGCTGGTCGAGCCACAGAGTGCCTGACCCTTATCTTTGCTGCGCTGCGGATCCATCAGGAGATTCAAATGAATGCCAGCGACGCTTTACGGCATAACCAGAAGACCCCGCGCTCGGACCCATGAAGCGTTTCATAGGGTTGGCACACCCGTACGCCTAGGTTGGCGCCATCGGGTTGCCAGTCTGATTTGGCCAGCGCCGGGAGAAATCACATGGTCCGCTTTGTCCTTTCTGTTGTTGCTCTTGCCGGTGTTCTTTCCGTGGCGCACCCCGTTTCCGCCGATCCGCTCGCTGCGACGGTGTTTGATTATGTCCAAGCGGCGGCAGCCGCGGAGCAACCCTCGCTGTCGGCCCCGGCCCGGGCGACATCATCTGACGCGCTGGCGCCGACTGGATTCGGCTGGGGCTAGCAGTCCAGCAGCGCAGTTTCAATCAGGAGGCGGTCATGAGTTTTGTTGTCGCAGGTTGCGTGCTGCTGCTGGCGCTGCTCCTGGGGGCCGTCTTCGGTGACGAGGGCGAGCCCGGGGAGGACGATTTCGTCTCTCCCTACTCATTCATAGCGGCGGCACTGTTGCACGGTTAATTGCTTGGCCAATGGGACCGGGGGCGGTTGGAACGAGCGGGAGGCCTTTGAAGAGCATCGACGTAGACCGCCTCCCGGCTCACGGCCAGGAGACCACTTATGCCAGTTCATCCAGCAACGCCTTCGCATCCTTCAGGTCCGAAGCGTCGAAACCTTCGGTGAACCAGTGATAGATCAGAATCAAGCAGATCACGGGCTTCCGCACGTTTGCCCTCGTCGCGCCAGAGGCGGGCGAGGCTCAACGCAGTGCGCAGTTCCCAAAGCTTTGCGCCTTGGTGTTGCGCAACGGCGATGCCGCTTTCAAAGCTGCTCTGCGCTGCCGCTTCGTCTCCGACTTTGCGCAGAAGCTCCCCACGTATTCGATGCGCTTCCGCTTCGAGCCAACGTTCCTGCGTTACCACCACTAAGTCGGTAGCCTCGCCAACGCGCGAAAGTCCTTCGTTTGGCAAACCCGCCGCACAGTAGGCCTCTGCCAGCAGTATCAAGCGAAGTGGCCGGTAGCACACCATTCCCATCGCATCGATACCTACCGAGCTTTTTTTCATTAGTTCGATGCCATCGTCAGGGCGTCCCGCCATCGCCAGGCCGCACCCTTGGAAGAAGAGACCCCATGCCTCCCAAAATGGCAATTCGTATTTGGTCGACAAGGCCAAAGCTGCATCGGCATGCTCGGACAAGGACTCCGAGTTATGGATTGACGCTTGGCAGAAGCGGCGATGCCGTGTGTGTAAGCAATAACTGGAGCCTCGCCTCCCGACCGGGCTATTGTCATAGCATCTTTGAGATGGTTGCTCGCTTGGTCGAAGTGCCCGAGGCAAAAGAGTACTAAAGCAGAAAACGCCAGCGTCGCACATTGCGGGTCTTCGGCAGTCAACGAGGTCAGTTGCTCACGGTACGCCGGATTGTAGAGATTCAGGGCCTCTATGCCGTGCGACCGAGCTTCGGTAAACGCACCCAGGACGAAAAATGACCTCGAACAGACGCTATGGCCTAGATATTGGAAACTTGTATTGCCTTGATCCTGTGCGGCGCGAAGGAGTTCCTTACCCATTTCGAGCGACGGCTCAAGTTCACCGCGTAAAACATAGTAGAGCCATTCGCCGAATATCACCAACAACAGTTGTTCGTTTTGGCCGAGCTTTTCGCAAAGATGACGTGCCCGGGCATAGGTTTCTCCCACTAGCGTATCGGTGTAGCCACGGGAAGCTATAAGCGCGCGGCCGAGAGCGATTTGCAGATCCAGCTCTTGCTGCTGAGATTTCGGACTGTCGGGCTGGGCCGACAGCAAATTCAGCCCCTGGCGAAGATGAGACACAGCCTCGATCACTGCCGAACGCGCCATCGCCTGCTGACCGGCCCTCAGCCAGTAAGCGACGGCCGTTTCCGCGGCACCTGCCGCGGCGCAGTGCTGGGCCAATAGCGCGGGCTGCGCCAGCACGATATCCGGAAAAAGATCTTCAAGGGTGGTCGCAATACGCCTGTGCAGAAGCTGGCGCCGACTGCGCAGTAATGTGCCGTAGGCCGTATCCTGTACCAGCGCGTGCTTGAAGAGGTAGCTCGACTGTGGCGGCGTGCCGCGGACGAAGGAGCAAGCCCGAGTTCGCCAGCCGATCGAGCGCCTCGCAAACGCCCTGCTCCGGCATATCGGAAACTGACAACAGCAGTCCGAACTCGAACTCGCGCCCGATCGCCGCGCCTGTTTGAGCGATGTCTTTCGCGGCGGGTCCCAGTCGGTCCAGCCGCGCCATCAGCGAAGCGTGCAAGGTCGCTGGCACCGCCAGCCCCAGATGCGGCACTGAGGACAACGCTGCCGCACTCTGGACGCCGGACTTCGAGCACCGCCTTGGTCAACTCTTCCACAAACAGCGGCACGCCGTCGGTGCGCTCGGCGATCTCCTCTACGATATCGCTTGATAGCGCCGCATTCCCGGCGACGTTCGTAACCATCATGGCGGTGTTGCGCTGGTCGAGCCGTGCCAGCGTCAGCATCGTCACATGCGGTTGTCCGGTCCACGGAGGCTGGAACTCGGGGCGGAACATAGCCAGCAGAAGCACCGGCCAGTCGCCGATCCGCTCCGTTACACGGTCCAGCAATTCACGCGAACTCGGGTCGATCCAGTGAAGGTCATCGAAAATCATCAGCAGGGGCTGCTGCCGCGCAAGACCCTCAACCTGCCGCAACAGCGCCTCGAACGTCTTCTCCTTCTTACGCTGTGGCGTGACATCAACCAGCGGCGCGAGATCGGCTGATGGCAAGTCGTGCAGTTCCGCAATTAGCGCAACGTCTTCAATCGGTGGCTCGGTAGCCGCAAGCAGCGCTCGCAATTTGGCGAGCTTCGTCGCCGGCTCGTCCGGATGCGCGAAGCCAGCCGCTCGCTCCATCTGCGAGACCACCGGATAGAGTGCACTGTCCTGATGGTGCGGCGAGCAGAAATACCGCAGCCGAACGTGCGGTTCGGCGGCAATCCGCTCAGCCAGCGCTTCGGCGAGGCGCGACTTGCCCACGCCCGGTTCGGCGGAAATCAGCACCATGCGCCCGCTGCCGGCCTTCGCCTGCGCCCACCGGCGAAGCAGCAGTTCCATTTCCTCGTCACGGCCGACCAGCGGCGTGGCGCCCGACCGTAGCGCCTCGAACTGGCCGAGCGTGCGGTTTTCAGACACGACTTGCCAGGCTGGCACAGCCGCTGGAAGACCCTTGAGGTCGAATGTGCCGAGGTCCTGGCACTCGAACAGGCCGCCAATCTGCCGGCGGGTGGCGGCATCGATCACCACCTGATCAGGCCCGGCGAGGCCCTGCAGCCGTGCCGCGAGGTTCGGCGTCTCGCCGACGGCCGTCTGCTGGCGCGAATCACCGGAGCCAATGGGCTCGCCGATGACCACAAGTCCTGTTGCGATGCCAATGCGGACATGTAGCGGATCGCCGCTCACCGGAACGTCTCTGACCGCGGCGGCAACGGCGAGACCAGCGCGCACGGCACGTTCGACATCGGTCTCGCGCGCTTCTGGCCAGCCGAAATAGATCAGAACTCCGTCACCGACATACCGCGCGATAAAGCCGTCAAAATGCCGGATCGTCGTGGCGACACACGCCTGATAGGTGCGGATAACCTCCCGCAGATCCTCTGGATCAAGACGGGACGATAAGGTGGTGGAGCCGATGAGATCGCAGAACATCACGCTGAGCGGGCGGCGCTCAGCGGTGCTGGTGTCAGACGAGTTGAGGGGCGAACTCGTCGACGGGCCGGGATCAACCGCCGGCGTCCCTTCCAGACGCAGCGCAGCGATCGCTTCCAGTAGTTGGCGGCGATGGCCGACCGAGGTAATCCCTAGGTCCTTGAGGTCGTCGGCTGTCAGATTGCGCAAAAGTTCGACAGAGACGTCATTCTCGCGGAACGTCGCCTCGTATCGTTCAAGATTCAGGCTTTGCAGCCAGCTTGCGACATCCACCGCCGTTTCCTCCGGTTCGGGGACGCTTTGCCGCCGAATATCGCGCTGTTCAAACGTCGCGTCTACGGGGGTCTTGCCGTGTAACGCCCATCGCCGGTGAGCCCGGCGTCGTCCGTTAGATTTAGCGGTCTGCATCAGCCACCTCTGGCCCGATGCAAATATCCGCAACGGGGCGTTGACCGCGTCCCGTGTCCGTGAGACCGTTACTCAAGCCGCCAACTTAAAGGTGGAAGAAGACCAAAGGAGGCACGCCATGACCCACATTCTCCGGGATAGCCTGACGGCTGTCGTTTCCGCCGCCGCGTTGCTCTATGCCGGCACCGGGAGCGCCCGCGCCAACTCGACCATCACCATCGCGACAGTGAACAACGGCGACATGGTGGTAATGCAGAAACTATCCTCGGAGTTTGAGAAGCAGCATCCCGACATCCACCTGCGCTGGGTGGTGCTGGAGGAAAACGTGCTGCGCCAGCGCGTCACCACGGATATCGCCACCAAGGCTGGGCAGTTCGACGTGCTGACGATCGGTAACTACGAAGTCCCGATCTGGGCAAAGCAGGGCTGGCTGACGCCGATGGACAAGCTGCCGGCGAGCTATGACGTCGACGATCTGCTGAAGCCGGTACGGGCCGGGCTGACCTATGACGGCAAGATCTATGGCCTGCCGTTCTATGGCGAAAGCGCGATGACGTACTACCGCACCGATCTGTTCCAGAAGGCTGGCATCAAGATGCCGGACGAGCCGACATATGAGCAGATCCGCGGTTTTGCCGACAAGATCACCGACAAGGCGAACCAGATCTACGGCATGTGCCTGCGCGGCAAGCCCGGATGGGGCGAGAACATGGCCTACGTCACGTCACTGGTGAACGCCGAGGGCGGCCAGTGGTTCGATATGCAATGGAAGCCGGCCCTTGAAACGCCCGCGTGGCACAAGGCGGTCAGCTTCTATGATGAGATCCTGAAGGCCGATGGGCCGCCGGGCGCGACCTCGAATGGCTTCAATGAAAATCTTGCGCTGTTTGCCAGCGGACATTGCGGCATGTGGATCGACGCCACGGTGGCGGGCGGCCTGCTGTACGACAAGAAGCAATCGCAAGTCGCCGATAAGGTAGGGTTCGCTCCGATGCCGACGGGCAGCTTCAAGGGTGCTCCGACCTGGCTTTGGAGTTGGAACCTCGCCATTCCGGTTTCCTCGAAACAGCAGGACGCAGCGGGGACTTTCATAAGCTGGGCGACCTCCAAGGAGTACATTCAGCTTGTGGCCAAGGAGAATGGCTGGGTATCGGTTCCGCCGGGCACGCGCCTGTCAACCTATGAAAGCGCGGATTACCAGAAGGCGGCGCCGTTCGCAGGATTCGTCCGCAAGGCGATCGAGGTCGCCAATCCGGATGGTCAGACAGAGCAGCCGCGGCCTTATCAGGGGGCTCAGTTCGTCGCGATTCCGGAGTTCCAGGGTATCGGCACCCAGGTGGGGCAGACGATCGCAGGGACATTGACGGGCCAGAGCACGGTCGATCAGGCGCTGAAGACCGCGCAGGCCGCCACCGAGCGCACGATGCGCCAAGCGGGCTATCCGAAGAAGTAGCGCCGGTCATGTCGGCAACAACTCCGGGTGCAGCGTCGTCACTGCCGGCTCCAGACACCGAGGCGTCGCCGACCCGCAAGGTCGGCACGCTGCTTCTGGCGCCATCGGTGATCGTTTTGCTGGCGTGGATGATCGTCCCGCTGGTACTGACGCTGTGGTTCTCTTTCCAATACTATAATCTGGTTGACCCGACGACGAAGGGGTTCGCCGGCATCGATAACTACGCGTACCTGGTCACTGATCCGGATTTCTGGGTTTCGCTGGAAAACACTCTGATACTGCTGGCCGCCGTCCTGGTCGTCACGGTCGGGCTGGGCACCTTGCTTGCCGTGCTGTTCAATCAGCCGTTTCCTGGCCGGAACATCGCCCGCGTGCTGGCGATTTCCCCGTTCTTCGTGATGCCCACGGTCAGCGCGCTGATCTGGAAGAATCTTCTCATGCACCCGATCTACGGGGTGTTCGGCGCCGTCGCGAGCACGCTCGGTTTTCAGCCGGTCGATTGGTTCGCGCAAGTCCCGCTGGCGTCCATTATTGCGATCGTTTCCTGGGAGTGGCTGCCGTTCGCGTTGCTGATCTTGCTTACTGCCGTGCAGTCGCTTGACCATGAACAGAAGGAAGCGGCCCGCATGGACGGGGCGGGAGTGTTCGCTCAGTTCTTCTTCATCACGCTGCCGCATCTGTCTCGGGCAATCGGCGTGGTGATTATGATCGAAACGATCTTCCTGTTGACGGTGTTCGCCGAGATTTTCGTCACGACCTCAGGTGGACCCGGCAACGCGACTACGAATCTCGCTTTCCTGATCTATGCCCGGGCGTTGCTGCAGTACCGATATCGGGGGCGCCTCGGCCGGGGGCGTGGTCGCCATCGTCCTGGCCAACATCGTCGCCTTCTTCCTGGTGCGCAGCATCGCTCGTCGGCTGGAGGTCTAGGCATGAAAGCCACACCGCTGCAACGTATTCTGGCCGGCGTGTTCGGCTGGCTCGTCGCGCTGCTGCTGTTCTTCCCGATCGCCTGGATGGTGCTGACCAGCTTCAAGTCGGAGCGCGAGGCGGTCTCGCCGGATCTGGTGTTCAGCCCGACTCTCGAATCCTACCATGAAGTGTTCGCACGAGCGGACTACCTGAATTTCGCGCTGAACAGCATCGTCATCTCGGTGGGAGGCACCGCCCTGGCACTGGCGTTTGCGATCCCGGCGGCTTATGCCATGGCATTCCACCCGACGCAGCGGACCCGCGGCACCCTGCTGTGGATGCTGTCAACGAAGATGTTGCCGCCGGTCGGCGTGCTGGTGCCGATCTATCTGCTGTTCCGGACCGCAGGGCTGCTGGATACGCGTAGCGGCCTGGTGATGATTTACGCGCTGATGAACCTGCCGATCGTCGTCTGGATGCTGTTCACCTTTTACAAGGAAGTGCCGAACGAAATCCTGGAGGCCGGCCGCATGGACGGCGCCAAAACCGCTGGCGAAGTCTGGTTCCTGCTGCTGCCGCTGACATTGCCAGGGGTTGCCTCGACCGGCCTGCTGTCGCTGATTCTATGCTGGAACGAGGCGTTCTGGAGCCTCAATCTGACATCGGCCGGTGCGGCCCCGCTGACGGCGTTCATCGCATCGTTCTCCAGCCCCGAAGGCCTGTTCTTCGCCAAGCTGTCGGCGGCATCGACGATGGCGGTTGCGCCGATCCTGGTGTTCGGCTGGTTCAGCCAACGGCAACTGGTGCAAGGTCTGACCTTCGGCGCTGTGAAATAGAGCGTGATCGTCCGAGGCCTTGGTCAGAGGACGTGAATGACGCGGTAAACAAGGGAGCTCGCGCATGGCAACGCTGCAACTGCGCAATCTGCGCAAGAGTTACGGACCGGTGGAGGTCATCAAAGGCGTCAACCTCGATATCTCCGACCAGGAGTTTGTGGTTTTCGTTGGGCCGTCCGGGTGCGGCAAGTCGACGCTGCTACGGATGGTCGCGGGCCTGGAGGAAATCACCTCCGGGGATCTGATGATCGACGGCAAGAAGGTGAACCGGGTCGGCCCCGCGGATCGCGGACTGGCGATGGTGTTCCAGTCATACGCTTTGTACCCGCACATGACGGTGCGGCAGAACATGGCGTTCGCCTTGCGCCTGGCGCATGTGGCCAAGGCCGAACGGGATCGGAAGGTCGATGCGGCCGCGCGAATTCTACAGCTGGAACCTTATCTGGAGCGGCGGCCGAAGGATCTGTCTGGCGGTCAGCGCCAGCGTGTCGCCATCGGCCGGGCGATCGTGCGTCAGCCGAAAGTCTTTCTGTTCGACGAGCCCCTGTCGAACCTGGACGCTGCGTTGCGCGGCCAGATGCGGATCGAGTTGCTGCGTCTGCACACGGACCTGAACGCTACGATGATCTACGTCACGCACGATCAGGTCGAGGCGATGACGATGGCCGACAAGATCGTGGTCCTGCAAGCGGGGCGGGTGGAGCAGGTCGGCTCGCCGCTCGAACTTTACCATCATCCGGCCAATTTGTTTGTCGCGGGCTTCATCGGGTCTCCGCGCATGAACCTGATGGAGGCCAAGGTCGTCGAAGCTGATGCGAGGGGGACATCGGTGTCGACGCCGTACGGCCCGCGGATCTCGATTCCGGTCGAGCCCGGAACGGCTCGGACTGGCGACACGGTCACCCTGGGCATCCGCCCCGAAGGACTGCGGCTCGATCCGAACGGTCCGATCGTGGCAACCGTTGCCTTGGTCGAGCGCCTGGGCGGCCTGACGCTGCTGCACATAACCGGGCAAGGCAACCAGCCGATGATCGTGCAGATCGAGGGCAGCGATGCCACCCGAGCAAACGATCAGATCAGGCTGGCGGTTGATCCCGCCGCGTGCCATCTGTTCGACAAGGCGGGCCAAGCGCTGCCGCAACTGGTTCGGCATCCGCTCGCCGCCTGAGCGGCGGAGACGATGTTCCTCGGGCTGGATTTCGGCACTTCGGCGGTCAAGGCGCTGCTGGTGGACGATGCGCAAACCGTGGTTGCGAGCGCCAGTGTGGCGCTGTCCGTGCAGCGTCCGGCGGTCGGTCACAGTGAGCAGGATCCGGAGGCGTGGTGGCAGGCGACGCTGGACGCTGTCGATGCCCTTGGGCGCGATCATGCGGCGGCGTTGTCGGCTGTTGTCGGCATCGGGCTTTCAGGTCAGATGCACGGAGCGGTACTGCTGGACAGCGCGGGTGCCGTCCTGCGTCCCGCCATCCTGTGGAACGATGTCCGTTCGGCCGCCGAATGCACTGAGTTAGAGGACGCAGTCCCTGACCTGAGGCAGGTGACCGGCAACATTGCGATGCCCGGATTTACTGCGCCCAAACTGCTGTGGGTGCGCAAGCACGAGCCCGCCGTTTTCGCCGCGGTGCGCACGGTTCTGCTGCCGAAGGCCTACATCCGCTATCGCATGACCGGGGACATGATCGAGGAGATGTCGGACGCGTCCGGCACCTTGTGGCTGGACGTTGGGGCGCGTGACTGGTCCGATGTTATGCTCGCCGCCAGCGGGCTGTCGCGCGCTGCCATGCCGCGCCTGGTAGAGGGCAATGGGGCCGCGGGATCCCTTCACCCCGAACTCGCTGCTCGCTGGCACATGGCGGGAAGGCCGGTTCTGGCGGGCGGAGCAGGCGATAACGCCGCGGGCGCGGTGGGGCTGTCGGCGATCCGCCCCGGGGATGCATTCGTCTCGCTGGGCACGTCGGGCGTGCTGTTCGCCACGACCGACCGGTTCCGGCCATACCCACAGGCCGCCGTCCACGCATTCTGTCATGCGCTGCCAGCCACCTGGCACCAAATGGGCGTAACGTTGTCGGCGGCCGACTCGCTGGCCTGGTGGGCGGGCGTCACCGGACTGTCTGAGGCGGATTTGCTGGCGGAGGTCGGCCAGGTTACGTCGCCGAGTCCCGCCCTGTTCTTGCCGTACCTCGGGGGTGAGCGGACGCCGCATAACGATGGCACGATTCGCGCCGCCTTCGCCGGGCTATCGCATGGCACCGATCGACGCCTGCTGACACAGGCGGTGCTGGAGGGGGTTGCTTTCTCGTTGCGGGATTGCCTGGACGCGCTCGTTGCCTCGGGGACGCGGATCGAGGCGGCGGACGTGATCGGCGGCGGCTCCCGCTCCCATGTCTGGGTTGCGATCTTGGCATCTGTCCTGGGGATCCCGCTGTCCCGTCTTGCGGCTGGTGAGACCGGTGGCGCGTTCGGGGCGGCCAGGCTGGCCCGGATGGCGGTTACTGGAGAGGCACCGGAGACGGTGTGCCTGCCGCCGGCCCGCGCGGAGACGATCGTTCCCGATCCCGCGCTGACCGCGGCCTATGTGGCGCGGGTCGCCATGTACCGGGGGCTGAACAGCGGAATTTCCGCGGTGGTGCGGGAGGGCTGAGATGAAGCTGCAGGACAAGGTCGCGGTGGTGACAGGTGCCGGACGCGGGATCGGTCGAGCCATTTGCGGGCGCTATATTGCGGAGGGGGCGTTTGTGTTCGTCACGGACGTCGATGAGACAAGAGCGCGAACCGTCGCCGCCGAACTCGGTGAGCATGCGACGGCGTTGCGGCTGGACGTGTGCAGCCAGGAGTCGATCGACGCCATGATCGCTGCGGTGGTCGCTCAGCGCGGCCGGCTGGACATTCTGGTCAACAATGCCGGCATCTTCGATCTGGCGCCGATCGTCGAGATCACCCGCGAGAGTTACCACCGCGTGTTCGCGATCAACGTCGAGGGCCTGTTGTTCACCCTGCAGGCGGCGGCAAGGCAGATGATCGCGCAGGGCGGCGGCGGCAAGATCATTAACTTCGCCTCGCAGGCGGGGCGACGGGGGGAGGCGTTGGTCGCGGTTTACTGCTCGTCCAAGGCCGCGGTGATCAGCCTGACGCAGAGCGCCGGTCTCGATTTGATCAAGCACGGCATCAACGTTAATGGGATCGCACCGGGCGTCGTAGACAATGAGCACTGGGACAATGTCGATCGGTTATTTGCGGGGCAGGAGGGGCTCGCACCGGGGGAAAAGAAACGTCTGGTGGGCGCCAGCGTCCCTATCGGGCGCATGGCTCGGCCGGATGAGATCGGCGGATTGGCGACCTTCCTGGCGAGCGCGGACGCCGACTATATCGTCGCACAGACGTACAATATTGACGGTGGCAACTGGATGAGCTGATCGGTCGTCCGTGCTCCCTAGAGCGTTTCCACTCTGCTACGAAAATAGGTCCCCCGGCCTCGCGGGTCTATCCAGCTGCCTCGATCGGGCTCGGAGCGGCTTCCTTGGGCTGGATCGAGACGACGTAGCCGAGGCGCTCCACTGCTACAGTGCTTCCCGTAGGCGGGAGCGACAAAATGCGGTACCGCAACGCGGCGCGAGCCGGACTGACTGACGGGGTCTGTAGCCACCACAGAGTGTTCGGCCTCACACGATCGCGATAGAGGTCGGAACAACCGGCTCGCCGCACCAGCATTTTTTTTCATCGTGGTGCCCGGCACGGGCCGGGGGGACTGGCTGGAAACGCCCTAGGCTCTATTTCGCGAGCAATTTCATCAGCCTGAAGGCGCTTCACGCTTCGAGCCAAGCTGATATTGCTCTAGTCCCACGGGCTGTGCACGACCGGCGGAGGCAACCAGACCCGCTCGTAGACCTTCTGCAGCTCTTTCTCCTTGGCAATTTCGTGCTCTGGATAGACCTTCGCGTATTTCGCCTGGGTCGGGCTAGAATAGCCGTAGCGATTGAGCCTCGGCGCGGACATCAATCGTGAAACTGAGCCATCGCATTTCGGGCAGCGCTCGATCGGCGGATCGTTCATGCCATGCATTGTCTCGTAGACAATCAGGCATGGCTCGCATTGATATTGATAGGTTGGCATGGCTGTCCTCGAGAGCAGGTGACCCGGGTGACCACCCGCGAAGTATATCTTCTAGAGCAATATCAGCCTGGCTCGAAGCGCGAAGCGCCCTCAGGCTGATGAAATTGCTCGCGAAATAGAGCCTAGGGCGTTTCCAGCCAGAGTGGAAACGCTCTAGGCCGTGGTCTTGAGGTTCCAGATTCGCGCCGCGTTTTGGCCAAACACCTTCGATTTTATTTCGGGTGTAAGTTTCGGATAACCGTGTCCCTCGACGAGTTGATCCGGAATTTGGAATTTCCGAAATGCCTCGATCTGCCACTGGGGGCTTCCCCATATGCAGGAATCAGTTCCCCACATTACATAGTCTGGACCGAAGTCGCGGAGCAGGGTGCCAAGAATATGCGCGCACTCGAGTGGCCGGCTGGTGACAGTCGCCGCGAAGGTCGAGCCCAACTCGGAGTAAAGGTTCTGGCGATAGGGCTTGAACGCTTTCAACGCCGCCAGGTCGTTTTGGTACGGCCAGGCCGAGTGATACGCGATGAAGTTGAGATCCCGGAAATCATCAGCGACGGCGTCAAAGTCGTCGGCGTGAGAATAGCGGGCCATGAACTGGCCAAACGGAAGGCCCTTGTGGCAGCCGATATTCTTGATACCGAGCTCGCGGCATTTCTCCCAGATTGGATAAGCCAGCTTCTGGTCGTCGAACCACCAGCCGCGGGCCGGGGTCGCATCAAAGGTATAAAGCTTCAAGCCGGAAATCTTGTACTGTTCGACGTACATTTGGAGACGTTCGAGTGTGACACTGAGCCCTTGGTTCGGCGTCAGGCCACCGGCCAGCATGACGGTGCGGTCGGGCCAGCGTTGCTTGATTTCCGCCTGCTCGTCCATCGGGACCATGTCCTTGCCGCCGTAGTCCTCGCGGAAGCCGAAGGGATTGAAAATCGCGACGCTGGTATCACTGCCTTCCAGAATCAGCTTGCCGAAGTTCTCAACGTTCATATCCTTGATTCCGTTCGCCAGGCCCATAGTCTTGCCAGCGCTGTCGAGTAGGTCGACGAACCACATCCCTTTCTCGGTGGTGTTCACGCCCTGGATAAAGCCATCTTTGCGCCAGCAGATATGGGTATGAACGTCTACTATGAAGTCGGGACCTGACTTGCGGCTGACCTGGATCTCCTTGGCGGCGGCCGTATCGGCGGCCTCGGCCTCGCTGACTTCGAAGAAGCGCATGCCGGTGAGCTTGTTCACTGCCAGCATGGTGGCGGCAAATCCCGCCGCGGTCCCGAAGAAATCCCGGCGCGCCACTCCGGCTTTATCGGCGTAGGGTTCGGCGTGATGGCGGATCCGAGCCCCCATTGGACCGCCAAGGAAGTAAGCAGTCCCTTGTGCTTCCGGGGTCGTTGGACCGTTGGTGGTGCGCTTGTAGTCCTTGAAGTATTCGAAGACGTTGAATTCCATTTGTAGCCTCCCGGTTTTTTGTGACTTTGCTGGTGGCTTCAAGGCTGAACGCCGGCGGAAATTCTCCCTCGCGAACGCGGTGTTTATCGAGCTTCGTTGGGGCGGGCCGTCAATGGGACCTTGGGGGTTATCGAAAGCTCGCGCTTCTCTAGTAGAAGACGACGGAGGGCAACGTGCATGGCCGCCGATGCATTTAAACTGCCCTCCCCGGTCACGCATTGCTCTTTTCAGGGCCATCGGCGGTCTTAAGTCACCCGTCATGGCTGCCAGGAATCGACCCGTTTTGGTCAAATCTTCCGCCGACAGTTGGCATTCCCGCACCGGTCCTGCTTCGGCGTCAAAAGAAAACCGAGCTTGTTGTGATCTGCACAGCGCCAATCTTGTGCTAACCCATATCACGATTTTGTGTGCGCTCGATCGGTGCGTCGGGTCGTCAGCGGCAAGAAAGTGAGCTGATCGGGGGCTCGCCTAGCCCTGGGCGTCTTATCGCGCCGGGCATCAGCGGCGTCAGTTATCGCACCTCGTTCTCCATCAGTGATCTCCGTCCAATTTTGGCGTCCTGGGGATTGTCACGCGGGCTTCGGCTGCTCCTGGGACGCGTGCGGTAAGTATTTGTTTAAGTGAGAAATTCTGCGCGAATTAGAGATTTTGTCAGCGTGAGCAAACCCAGGTGCCCCTTGAGAAATGATTCAGTTATCCGTGATGCCTCGTACTAAAAGTTCATTTTTATCTCAGTTTTAACATTTTTAATTGACGGTCCGTTACGAGTCTGTTATCGATCACCTCGTACCCCCGTGGTATATCATGTCTGACCGAACGGAGAAACGATATGGTGCGTCTTCCGGCAATCGCTGCGGCGACGGTGACAGCGTTATCTACGGTTTCGGCCCATGCGGTGCCGCTCACGGCGAGCCAGATCCTCGCGGGCTACAACCTCGTGACCGAGGGTAATGCGACGACGCAATCCGACATCCAAGGTAATGCTGTTATCGGCGGGAACTTCAACGGCGCAACGGTGTTCAATAGCAATCAGCCCACGCATCCGGAAATTGACATCTACGGTTCCAACATAGGCAACCTGAACGTCGACAACGGTGGCCTTGTCCATTACGGTACAAATACGGGACATTTCAACCTGAACGGCGGTGCAACTGCTGTGCAGGGGAACTTTCCGAATACACTGTCCTCGTTTACAACGACGCTCAATCAGCTTTCGACCCAACTGGACGGCTTAACTTCCAACAGGTACCGTTTCGAAAACAAACAACACACTGACCTTCAATGCCGCGCCTGGAGCAAATGGGATTGCCGTGTTCTCGTTTACGGCTGCAACGCTTCAAGCTGACTTCTCGGGCGTCAGCAATATTGCCTTCAGTCAAAACGGCGCCAAGTCAATCATCATCAATGTGGACGGCAATTTTGTCGATCCTTCAGGCGCCAACTGGAATGCCCCGGCGTTGCAGGATGTGCTGTTCAACTTCTATGATGCCACAACGGTGACACTGAATAATTGGGAAGCGTCGATCCTTGCCCCCGATGCTTCGGTTAAAATCGCAAGCGGCAATATCGAGGGATTTGTGTACGCCAACACGTTTGTCGGTGGAGGTGAGTTGCACAACGATCCCTTTACCGGTAGCTTGCCGGTGCCGGAGCCTGGCGCACTTGCTATCTTTGGGCTTGGACTTGCTGGACTGATCGCGGCTAAGACAACAGCTACGCGGCGCTTTGTTTTGACTGGGTTGAGAGCCGCCAGCCCTTTAGCCTGACTGGATCCCGCCCACACTTCACCGGGCTCCCGACTTGGGCGTTCGCGTAGGCTTGGGTCGGAATGTATCCCGGCACGGTCCTTTTTGCCAACTCCTCAATCAAATCCCAGAGTCCGGCGTCTCGGCGTGCGAACCTTTCCCCCGGTTCTGTCGGCGGGCACACTCTTCCCCGGCATGGGGAGGCACCAGCGATGATTCCGGCGAACGAGACCTTCGAAAACACCTGGCCATTCGCAGCGCATTTCACCGACGCTGCCGGGTTCCGGCAGCACTACGTCGATGAGGGCGGGGGGCGGCCAGTTGTGCTGCTGCACGGACAGCCCACTTGGGGCTACATATATCGCAATTTCATACCTGCGCTGGCGTCAGCGCACCGGGTCGTCGTCCCCGATCATATGGGTTTCGGCAAAAGCGAGACGCCGTCCGACCGCGAGTACACGCTTCGCACCCATGTCGGCAATCTGACGGCTCTCATTGAAGCGCTGGATCTGCGAGATATCACCTTGGTGATGCAGGACTGGGGCGGCCCGATCGGCGTCGGCTACGCGGTGCGGCATCCGGAGCGGATCCGCAGCCTGGTGCTGATGAACACCGTGGTGGGCTACGGCGCCGCGGGGCGGCGTGATCTCCCCAATCCGATGGAGACGCCCTGGTTCCGCTGGATCCGCGACGGATTGCCCACTGGGCGCACCGAGGCGGTACTGTCGCAGCTCGGGTCCACGATCCTGTCGGTGATGCAGATCGTTGGGCTGGAGCGGCTGGACCGGGTCGATCCGACGTTCATCCGGGCCTATGGTGCTGCATTCCCGACACCCGCCGACTGCAAGGGGGCAATCGAATTTCCGCTGGATCTGGCTTTAGGACGGATCCGCGATTTCGTGCGCGAAGGGGCCCCTGGTGTGGCGGCCTTGCGGGAAAAACCGGCGTTGATGATCGAGGGAATGCTGGACCGCGCGATCCCACCGGCTCTGGCGCTGGCCGATTTCGCCGGGCTGTGGCCGAATGCACCGGTCGTGCGGGTACCGGGCGCGGGGCATTATATCCAGGAGGATGCGCCGGAAGTCGTCGTGCCGGCGTTGCAGACGTTTCTAGGGATGCTCGGTTAGTCGCCGTCACGGTAAATCACATTCCGCTGCGGGATCCATTCAGCGATCGGATGGGGTTTTCGCTGCCGGTACACGCACCAGCGTCTTCACCGGACAGTCCACCAGAAACGCGCGGCGTTCGGCCAGGATTGCAAGACAAACGCCTGGATAAATCGCCGGCCAGTGCGAGCACGCCCGAATGTTGGGCCTGCGCGACCCGAGCGAGGCGCCGAGCCTCCGCCGCCTCGCCGTGGAGGAACGTCAACAACACATAACGACGGCCGGCCGTGACCGGCGCCGCCTCATGCAGCAGCGCGGTGGAGAAAATCACCCCACCGCCCGCCGACGGGCAGTACCGATGGTCATTATATTCCGGGAACGACAGATGGCCGCCTTCGTATTCGCCGGTATTCAGGTTCACCGACAGCGCGAACTCCCTGAACGCGACATTGCACGCCGCGTTGTCGCGATGGCGGCGAAACCATCCGGCGGCATGGTCGTAACGAGATATCAGAATCCGATCGGTGTAGGCGGTGTTGCTCTGAAACGCCTTGGCGATCTCCGGCACGCATCGGGCCAGCAGGATGTCGCGCAGCATCCGGTGCAGTTCGGTGTCCTCCTGGATCATCATGTCGCGCCGATGCTTCTTCTGATGATCGACCACGCTGCACGCATGTCCGGCAGCATCGACCCGAGCGACGGCGCCATCGATGGTTGGGCTGGTTTCAAACAGGTCGATGAGATGGCGGCAGAGCGCGTGCGGCAGCAGGTTCGGCAGCAGGATGACCGGCGCGGGCATTGCGATGTCGCGGGGTGCTTCGAAGGGTAGCGCGTCCAGGCACGCGAGGCAGGCAAGGGCAGTGTCCGTGTCCTTTTCAGCCTCCAATCGCATCGCGATCCGCAGGTTGCGGTCCAGCACCAAAACCAGCAGGTCGCTTGGACCGACCCCACATCGCGACAGGAAGCCGCCGCAATCGATCGTCCGGATGGGAGGCAACGCGAGCATGCCGCCAAACAGGCGGTCCGGATTTTCAGCCGCCAGGATGAGCACATCGGCATTGCGTGCAAGAAACGAGCTCAGATGGGGAACCAGGCCGGCCGCGACGGCCGCCAGCTGCCTGGACTTCGCGCCGGCCAGAATCAGCACGGCGGGGCGTCCGTATTGTTCCTCGAACGAGTAGAACAGCCGGTCAGACGACATGCCGTAGCACAGGGGCGGCCGGTCGCCCACCTGCATAGGCAGGGATGTCGTTTCAAGCATCGGCGACACACTCTCTTTCCAAGATCGGTTCGTTGGGCTTGTGAGGTAGGATCATTGCCCAGTTATCCTGTCCGCGTTCCGTGAAACCATGATCGGTGTAGAGACGACGGACCGCGACGTTGCGGTCGGTTCGGATGATCCGCCCGTTCAGCGTACGGCCATCGGTGCGTGCATCCGCGATGATGGCGTCCAGCAGAACGCGTTCCCCTCCCAGACCAATCACTCGGCAACTGAGCACGAAATTTAGGATCTCACCGTTCAGGACGATCGCCGCACCGACCAGTCCGTGATCCGACAATCGGTCGCGCATGCGCAAGGTGAGAAGCCGGCCGCCGGGGGCGCTGATGACGCGGCGCAGGTCGTTTTCGGTGAACTTTGCTCCGGTCGTATTGAACTGCGTTGTGCGGTCGATCAGTTCGCGAACCCGGTCCAGCACCTGCGTGGCTTCCGGCGTCACCACCTCCACGGAGGAGACGACCTCCAGCGAGGCGATAAACGAGCGCTCGTCCCCGACCCGTTCCCGCAGGCGGGAACGGTCAAGTTGCGCTTTTACCAGGCTTTCGCGGCGTGACGCTTCGGCCGTGATCCGGACGGGCTGCAGTCCGGGATGGGTGAGCAGCGTGCGCCGCAGCGAAAACAGGTCCTCGCCGAGCACGGTGACGTCGGGCAACGCATGCCGCACGCCTTCCCGCTCCCATGCGCTGTCATCGACGAACAGGAAGGCGTCGGGCGGAAAGCCAAGCTCGTCCGCGATCGACTGGATATTTTGTGCTTTGTCGGACCAGTTGATTCGGGAGCAGACGAAATGATCGAGCGTCAGCAGGCGGTGCCGCGGATAGGGCTGCCCGTACCGCCACAGCGCCCTGACCGTCGCCTCGTCGTTCTTGCTGACGCACGCGAGGAGGATGCCGCGGCGACGGAGCGTGCGCAGCGCCTCGTGGATGCCGAAATAGAGCCCGACGTAGGAATTCGGGGCGCCGATTTCCGGAGCCCAAGCGAACGGGCTGCCGGTTTCCGCCAGCACGCCTGGCCACAGCACGCCGTCGAGATCGACGATGACGCATTTCTTCCGGTTCAGGCCGAGCACAATGCTGATGGCGTCCATGTGGGTGCGGGCCATGACGGCCTCCCGCCGGTATGGATTGCCGCCGATATGATCCGCCAATGGCTGCAGGTCGGGAAATTGGTTATGTACTGCGGCAAGCTCGCTGGCGGGCCGTTGCAACATCCAGCCCGGGGACCCGAAATGGGTGAAGGACACCAGCCCATCATCCAGCAGCATGGAGCTCCCCGCGGCACCGAGCGCCGCTGCCACATCCACAAGATGCACGTCGGGATAATTCTCGGCCAGTTGCGTCAGGGCCAAATTGGTGCGGCGGAAACGATTGCGGTGGCTGTGGATACCTCGATCGGCGAAGCCCAGCGGTTGCAGTGTCGGTTCCGCCAGGCCGTCGATCAGGATCGGCGCCGCGGTGAGGGTTCGCAGCTTCTTTAGCAGGGTCTCAACCGCCTCGACGTACACCAATGCGGGGTCGCCACGGTGATGTTCAGGATCGCCCGCGATGATCGCGTGACGGGCCTGCAGGGCGCCGATCAGGATGGCGTCGTGGACCCGCTCGGCGGCCAAGCCGGTGTCGGCGGCGAACGACGCGGCTGCGCGCAAATCGACGCCGCGGCGGGCGGCCTCCTGGCGCAGGAAATCGGTTTCCATCTGAATGTCGCAGTCGCCGAACAGCAGGATATCGATGCGGCGGCAGAGGCGCCCTGGGTCATCCAGCGTGTGCGGAGCCTCCACCGACCAGTAGGGATGGGCACCTTCCATACGAGTGCGGCGGTAAAGGTCCAGCAGGGCTGCCGGATCGCGTCCGTGCGTATCAGCGAGGGTGCTGACGGTGTCGGCGGTTTCCTCGTCCGGCGTGCGGTCGGTCAGGATGCCTCGGTCGAGCAGCATTGCCGCACACGCTCGGATCGTTGCGGCGTCCGATCCGAGAGCGGCCTCCAGTTGAGAAAGCGCGGTTTCCAGCGAACGCGGTTCGTCGAAGAAGCGGATCAATCGCGCGACCTGGTGGGTGACGGTAACACGCGCCTGGGTGATGGCATGGACTGCCAGCACTCGGGAGGGACCAAGGTCGAGCAGATGGACAAAGCCGGACCGGCGCAGCGCGATGTCGGACATTTTTCCCTGGTGCTCTTCGCCTCGCATTTTGCCGGCGGAGGGAGGTCGATTGTGGCATCGGCAGGTTAACGGAAGGTTAACGGGAGGAATTGACATCGGCTGGTGGTGGCGCGATCCATCCAGTCTCGCGGCGGGCAATCGCGGGTTGCGGGGTAGTGGAAGTTTATGCCGGGCAGGGATTGATCCCCGGAACGGGGTGGCTCAAAGTTGTCCCAAAGCCCCAGTCGAGGCAGCATTTTGGGCCACGGCTGATCTATGACCGGAGGGACGTCGACGTGATACGTACTGCCCTAACTGTCTGTACGACAGTCGTCTGCGCTGCTCTCTCTTTTTCGGAGGGACAGGCCGCGCTCGTTCAGGACCAATTTCCGCCGCACACGACCGGAGACCTGATCGCACTTTGCAGCGCGGGCAAGGATGATGCGATGATGACTGCGGCGGTCAATTTCTGCAACGGCTTCATCGAGGGCGCTGTCGAGCTTGCGCTGGGTTATGAGACTGTCGCGCGCAAAGACCGGCGGCCGTTCTGCTTGCCTGCGCAGAGGCCGTCACACAATGAAGCCGTAAGCGCTTTCTCGACCTGGGCGAACGCAAATCCGAAGCGTTTGGATGAGCCACCGGCCATTGGCCTGGTGCGGTTCCTCACGCATCAATACCCATGTCCGCGCCCGGCCTCAGCTGGGGCGAAGTGAATGAGGCACCGGCAAGAACGCAGGAGCTGGTCATGAAGAATGGTTTCGTCGCATTGGTCCTGGTAGCCCTGTTGCTTACGGGTTGCTCCAACCTCACCCCCGGAGAGCAGCGCGCCGCAACCGGCACCGGCATTGGTGCGGCTGGCGGCGCGGTGATTGGCGCGCTGGCTGGCAACGCCGCACTTGGGGCGGGCATCGGGGCCGGCGCCGGCCTGCTTGGCGGATTGCTGGTCAATTCCTGGAAGAACAACGAGCAGGAGTCTTACGAGAAGGGGTACAACGCCGGCCAGCACTCACACCCACCACCGCCACCACCCCCACCACCACCACAATAACGCTTCGGTTGGAGCGATTTGCCCACGTAAACGCGCGCGGGGATTTGTGGATTTCCGGTGGCTGCAAGCCTCTTCTTCGGAAGTGGTGACTCGGCTGGCCGATTTGGCGAACCAAGTTCTATTTGCAACAATTCCCCTGAGAAGTGCAGTCCTGACGGTCGCGCACACCTCGGCATTCAAGCGTTGGCAGATGTGCACGCGGGTACCGGCAGATGGCCGGCTGTGAAGACGATTGCTTGGTGCCTCCGGGCCTTGGTAGTGGCCCGGCCGTCGGCCCAACCTCTGGCCCGATCCGCGGATCTCAGTGGACAGCGGGGCGCAGACCACAAGGACGGCCTTGTCCCAGGGCCGGCGCTGAACCAGCTTGTGTGTTCCGGCCGGGTGCCTCTCGCCGCGGCCCACCGTGCCATCCCGGCTGACCGGATCAACTCGGAACGGAGACGCTATGATAAGAAAACTTGGTACGATCGGCGTGTGTGCGATCATTCTGTTGGACAGCACAGCCGTTTCGGCGAGCGCAAAGGGTGCGAGCGGTTCCTCCAGCAGCGCCTCCCACGCTGGCCACGCCGGTCATGGGGGTACATCAGGCCACGCGCCCGGTGCCGGTTTTGTCTATGACAAAACCGCACCGCCCGGCTCCGTTTGCCAGCCTGGCGTATGTCTAAAATCGGCGCCTTGAGCGCCCGTGTGGCTTCGACCGCCCCTCATCACCCGGTGTGGAAGGCGCCTGGCTCGACGGATAGGCTGCGAAAGGTGATGGACCAGCGTGTCACCGCCATCTCGGCGATGCTGTGCTCCCACCCGTAACGAGCCTCACCGGTGAGATGGTACATCGACCGAGGCGCCAGCAACGCCGACGCCCGATCAAAGCCGCCAGGCCTTCGTCGCCGGAACCGCATCGTCGTTGGCGTTCCGAGCGAAATGCCGATGACGTGCTCGAAGACGGGCCGATCGCGATGCCAGCCGATGCCGGCGCCCGGATCGTAGCGGATGACCAGGGCCTGCACGAGCTTATCCGGTGCGAGTTGGGCGAACAGCGCAGCCCTCTTACGGAGCGGCAGCAGCCAATCGGGGATCGGGTCGGTCGGGCCGAAGTCTCCTGTCTCGAAGTCGTACCGCCAGCCGTAGGAGGCGGTGAGGCGTTTCCCGAACCACCTGTGAAACCGAAACGGCGACAGTTCTACCGCGTTGATGCAGGCGATAAGTGCCTGTTCCTCGCTTGGCACGACGACCGCCTCAGCTTGCGCCAAGCCTGCAAGAGCGGGTCGGTTGAACAAATCAGATTGCGCCGCAGACACGTTTGATCTTCGCTCGTTGGACCCGGGTCATTTGGCTGCCGCCGGCCGGTGCGAGGGCCGAGGACCCGGCGGCTGGCCCGCTTGACACACCGGAGTTCTCTTTCTGTTTCCGGTCTGATATGGTTGGGGTATGCCGATGCGCAAGATCATCCACGTCGACATGGACGCGTTCTATGCGTCGGTCGAACAGCGCGACAACCCGGCGCTTCGCGGGCGCCCCGTCGCGGTTGGGCATGGCGCCAACCGGGGCGTGGTCGCGGCGGCGAGCTACGAGGCCCGGGCTTTCGGCGTGCGTTCTGCCATGCCGTCCGTCACGGCGATGCGCCTGTGTGCCGAACTGGTGTTCGTGCCTCCGCGCTTCGATGTCTATCGCACCGTCTCGCACCAGATACGCGCCATCTTCGCGGACTACACGGCGCTCATCGAGCCCTTGTCACTGGATGAGGCGTATCTCGATGTCACCGAGAACCGGCGTGGCCTGCCGACTGCCTCGGCCACTGCCAAGGAGATCCGCGCCCGCATCCTCCAGGAAACCGGTCTGACGGCCTCGGCGGGGGTTTCCTACAACAAGTTCCTTGCCAAGCTCGCGTCCGATCAGCGTAAGCCAAACGGCCAGTTCGTCATTACGCCCGAAATGGGCGGGGACTTCATCGCATCCCTGCCGGTCGCCAAGTTCCATGGCGTCGGGCCGGTGACCGCGGCGAGGATGCATCGCCTCGGAATCCAAACGGGCGCCGATCTGAGGGCGAAGTCGCTCGCGTTTCTGCAGCAGCACTTCGGAAAATCAGCCACGTGGTATCTCGGCATCGCGAACGGCGAGGACGACCGGCCTGTCGTCGCCGATCGTCCGCGCAAATCGTCCGGCTCCGAGACAACGTTCGGTCACGACCTGACCACGTCCTCCGATATCGAGGCGGGCGTTGAGGCCATGGCCGACGAGGTCTGGGCCTGGTGTGATAAAGCCAAGGCCTACGGCCGGACCGTGACGGTGAAGGTGAAATTTGCCGACTTCCAGCAGGTCACCCGCAGCCGAAGTTTCCCGGCGCCGGTCGCGCGCCACGATCTGCTGCGGCAGGCAAGCGCCGAGCTGGTCCGTACGGTGCTGCCGAGCGCCAAGGGCGTCCGGTTGCTCGGCGTCACCGTGTCGAATTTTGACCCAGCGCCAGCTGATAGCGACGAGGCGCTGCCGCTGTTCGGGGCTGGTGGGGCAACAGTTCAAGCGCGCGTCGCCGCAACGGGGGCGTGCTGATGGGACACCGATCGGGCAGCGCCGACCTGCCGCTCCACGGTGGCCACGTGCCCAAATGGCTGGGCGATCGTATGACACGGCTCGGCGCGGTGATCACCGAGGCGATCATCCTCGAATACGGCCGCGACGAACTGCTGCGTCGGCTGGCGCATCCCTTCTGGTTCCAGTCGTTCGGCGCGGTCATGGGGATGGACTGGCATTCCTCCGGTATCACCACGAGCGTCATCGGTGCGCTGAAGCGCGGCCTGACGCCACTGTCCGCGGATCTCGGCATCCATGTCTGCGGCGGGCGCGGCACTCACTCGCGCCAGACACCGCATGAACTGGTCGCGATCGGCGATCGGGTCGGGCTCGACGGCGCGGCGCTCGCCAAGGCCAGCCGGCTTGTCGCCAAGGTCGACAGCGCGGCGCTCCAGGATGGCTTCGACCTGTATCTGCATGGCTTCATCGTCACCGATGACGGGCACTGGGTCGTGGTCCAGCAAGGCATGAACGGCGATCTGCGGCAGGCTCGGCGCTATCACTGGCTGTCCGAAGGCTTGCAGAGCTTCGTGGACACGCCGCACGCCGCGATCGACGGCGCCGACCAGGGTGTGATCGTCAATCTGACGGATCGGCGCGCGGAGGCTTCGCGCCAACGGCAGCTCGATGTTCTTGGCGAGCTTGGGCCGGACGGGGTCGAACGGCAGCTCGCCAAGTTGGAGGGGAGGGGCGTCGGGCGGTCGGGTCCCCAGGCCCAGCCGGCGCTCCCGCATCTCGTTATGCCTGGCCATCACGATGTCAGGCCCGAAGACATCGTCACCCGCCGCCTACACGCCAATCTTGCGTCCGCCGCCGAATGCGGCCCGCAGGATTTCTCAGCGCTTCTGCTCGTTCCCGGCGTCGGCGCTCGGACTGTCCGTGCACTGGCCCAGGTCGCCGAGGTCGTCCACGGCGCACCCTACCGCTTCAGCGATCCGGCGCGGTTTTCGATCGCGCATGGCGGCAAGGACCGGCACCCCTATCCAGTGCCGCTGAAGGTTTATGATCGCACGATCGATGTAATGAAGACCGCCGTGCGAAAAGCCAAACTCGGCCAATCGGAGGAACTCGCCGCAATCAAGCGCCTGGATGACCAGGCGCGTCGGCTGGAGGGGCACGCCTCGGGGGCGTCGGTCGAGTCGTTGTTTGCCGAGGAACGCGCCCGCTCGCACGAGTATGGCGGCCGCAGCGTATTCGGCGTGGAACCGCCCTTCCAGGAGACCTCGCGGCGTATGGGAGTGCGAACGAAGTGAAGGTCAAACGTATCACCAGCAACATCGCCGCGGATGACGTCGCGGCGGCGAAGCGCTTCTATCACGACGTGCTGGGCCTTGAGGTCATGATGGACCTCGGCTGGATCGCAACCTACGGCTCACGCCAGCAGATGACGGTTCAGATCAGCATTGCCAGCGAAGGTGGCTCGGGGACGCCGGTTCCCGATCTCTCAATCGAGGTGGATGACATCGGCGCAGCGTCGGATGCGATGCGGGCGGCGGGCTTTCCGATCGAATATGGACCCGTCGATGAGCTGTGGGGCGTGCGCCGCTTTTATGTGCGCGACCCCTTCGGCAAACTTGTCAATATTCTGGCCCATAGTAGTGCGCCATGAAGCTGGCCACCTTCAACGTCAATGGCGTCAATGGCAGGCTGCCCGTCCTTCTACGTTGGATCGACAAAGCGGCGCCCGACATCGTCTGCCTCCAAGAGCTGAAGGCGGCGCAGGAAAAGTTTCCGGTAGCCGCAATCCGTGATGCCGGCTACGGCGCGATCTGGCATGGTCAGAAAAGCTGGAACGGCGTCGCTATCCTGGCGCGCGGGGCCGATCCTATCGAGACGCGGCGCGGCCTGCCGGGGGATTCCGACGACACACACAGCCGCTATATCGAGGCGGCGGTTAAAGGTCTGCTGGTGGGCTGCCTCTATCTCCCCAACGGCAATCCGGCGCCCGGTCCCAAGTTCGATTTCAAGCTGCGATGGTTTGAGCGGCTCGCCACCCATGCCAAGACGCTTCTCGCCAGCGGCGCGCCGGTTGTGCTCGCCGGTGACTACAACGTCATGCCGACTGATCTCGACGTCTACAAGCCGGAGCGATGGGTGGACGACGCTCTGTTCCGACCGGAAGTCCGCGAGGCCTATCGAAGCCTCGTTGCCCAGGGCTGGACCGACGGGCTGCGGAAACTGCATCCGGACGAGCGTATCTACACCTTTTGGGATTATTTCCGGAATGCCTACGGTCGCGACGCCGGATTACGCATCGATCATCTCCTGCTCAGCCCCGCGATTTCCCCGCGCCTCAAAGCGGCGGGCGTGGATCGAGATGTGCGAGGGTGGGAAAAGGCCAGCGATCACGCACCGACATGGATCGAGCTAACGAACGCGAAGCCCGCGCCGAGGGGTTCTTCCACGAGAGGATAGAGCGCAATCCCCCTAGCATACGGGGGCGGAGAATGGGTCAGTCTGAATGTCCGCAAAGAGTGGATAGCGGCTGGTCCGCTCTGCGACGTCGAGACCAAAAGCCGGACATTCGGGGTGGCTGGATTGGCCGACACTGGAAGGGACCCGTTGGAGCGTCCCTCAGGAAGAACCGGACGTTCAGATTGCCAGGGGCAACTGTGGACCACCCAAAGCCGACGTTTCCCCTGCCTCAAAAAGCTGTTGACACGTAGACATCATGACATCATGATGTCGCTATGTCGTACGATCCAACCAGCCGCCTGCCGCTCTATGTCCAGGTCGAGGACGCGCTCACCGAACGCATCGCAAGCGGCGCGCTTCCAGCGGGCCATCAATTGCCTTCGGAAGAAAGCCTCGTCAGCGAGTTCAACGTCAGCCGGACTACCATCCGGACGACGATCCAGAACCTCGTGCGGCAGGGCCTCGTCGAAATTCGCAGGGGCAAGGGGACGTTTGTTGCCCAGCCCCGAATCACGCAGGAACTGACGGAACTCACCGGCTTTGTCGAGGACATGCAGATCCAGGGTCGGCATGCGACGGCGCGGCTGCTGGACAAGAAGGTCGTTCCGGCAAGCGAGGCCGTCGCACGGCAGCTTGCGCTCCCGCTCGGGACGGACGTCGTGCAAATCCTCCGCGTTCGTCTGGCTGACGGAGTGCCGTTGTCGTTCGACGAAACCTATCTGCCGGAGGAATTGGGCCGGAAAGTCATGGCCGACGATCTCGTGACGGAGCCGATCTTCTCGCTGCTTGAGCAGACGATACAGCACGCCGCTGCTGGAAGCCGAATACCAACTCGAAGCGTCGATCGCGGACGCCGCAGTGGCCATGGCTCTGTCGGTATCGCCTGGAAGCCCGATCTTTCTGATCGAGCGCACGTCCTACTCGGTCGGACACCGGCCAGTCGACTACGAAAAGCTGCACTACAGGGGCGACCACATCCGCTTCAAGACCAGGCTCATGCGGCGCGCAGCAAGGCGCCCGTAGAGCACGCGCGACGAACCCCGACGCCGTCCGGCGGCTGTTCGGGGTCGGGGGTGCGCAGACGTCCACGTCATTTTCCGCAATTGGGAGCTCACGAAAGATGTTCTTCGCCGATACGGAGTGGCAGCGGAAACTTGCCCGTTACGCCCCGCTTCCCCTGCGTCTGATCGTTGGCTACGGCTTCATGGCGCACGGCTACGCCAAGCTGATGAAGGGTCCCGACGCGTTCGTCGCGATCGTGCACGCCATGGGCGTGCCGGAGCCGTTTTTTATGGCGTGGCTGACGATCCTGATCGAGTTGCTCGGCGGTATCGCCTTGCTGCTCGGCGCGTTCGTCGTGCCGCTCAGCGTGCCGATGGCAGCGGTGCTGCTCGTGGCCGCGTTCACCGTGCATCTTCCCTTCGGCTTCACCTCGATCAAGCTGCTCGCAATAACGTCCTCCGGACCTCAGTTCGGCCCGCCCGGCTACGAAACGGACCTGCTGTATCTGGCGTGCCTCGCCGCGCTGGTCATGGGCGGATCGGGGCCTTGGGCGGCGGACAGCGAGATCGCGAGATGGCTGCGCAGAACGCCGAAGAAGAAGTCCGGCGGCTCAGCGTCCCACGCGCTTGGCCGTGCGACGACCCAGGTCGACGCTGTTGCCGCGCGCGCCGAAGCCGGAAGCGCAGATCGGTGAGGCAATGTTCTCGCGATTGGCGATGCCGGCGCGCGCCGGCCCGCACACGAGGAGGGCGGCATGCACGCTGAGTCGGATGTGTATCTCTTTGTCGTGTCGATTGGCGCCAGCGCGTTCGGCGGCGCGCTGGGGATGGCAAGCGGCATCTTCATCGTGCCGTTTCTGACGCTCTTCGAAGGCGTCAGCATACACTCTGCCGTTGCCTGCAGCATCGTGTCGGTGATCGCCTGCTCCTGTGCGAGCGCGGCACCGTTCCTCAGGGGCGGCCTGACGAACATCCGCGTCGCCATCGTCCTGGAAACGGCAACGACGCTCGGCGCGTTGACGGGCGTATCTCTGGCGGGCGTCCTGCCCGTGCCGTTCCTCCAAGTCCTCTTCGCCGCGATCCTGCTTGTTTCGGCGCGGCAGATGATGCAACGGCGCCGACAGGCACCGGTGACGGCGACGGAGTTCCTCGGCAGGGACTGGGCGACCGTGTTGCGCCTGCACGCGACCTATCCGGACCACGCTCTCGGCCGTGATGTCTATTACCGCGTGCGACGGGTCCCCGCCGGCCTGCTGCTGATGTACGGGGCAGGATTGATTTCCGCCTTGCTCGGCATCGGCAGCGGCGTCCTCAAAATCCCTGCGCTCGACACGGCCTTGCGCTTGCCGATCAAGGTCTCGTCCGCCACGTCCAACTTCATGATCGGCGTGACGGCGGCCGCAAGCGGCGTCGCCTACTTTGCGCGTGGCGACATCGATCCGGCAATCGCGGGCCCGGTCGCTCTCGGATCGGTCATCGGCTCGGTGCTTGGGGCACGCTTTCTGATGGCCGTATCCGGCGACCGGCTGCGCCTTCTCTTCGTCATCGTCATCGATCGCCCTGGCCGCGCAAATGCTGCAAGCTGCCTGTCAGGGCCATCCGACGCTGCCAATGACATGAGCGGCGATCGCAAGCCGGCGTCTGGCCTGGAGCGGCGTTTGGCAGCGACGCTGCAGTTCGGCACCTGGGTCGGTTCCTGCATCATCGCCGTGGGTTGGGTCCTGTCCGCCACCGGCGAGCCCCCATCGCTACCCACCGCGGCCGTAGCGATCGTCCGGGCCGGCATTGCGCTTTTCATCCTTCTGCCGGCGTTGCGTGTTCTGCTGATGGTCGTCGTCTTCGTCTGCGAACGCGACTACCGCTTCGGCGCCATCGCAGCACTCGTGCTGGCGGTCATCGTTGTGGGCGCGGCGTTAGGAGTGCGCATGGCCGGCGTCGTGCCAGGCTAGAAAAGCGCCTCACATGTATGGCCGCCGAGAGAACCTCGCGGGCATGACGTCCGCAGCTTACTCCTGCCGGATGACCGCGATTGGCGCGAGGTGGTCGGCGCAGCCCACGGCGAATGTCAGCTTTCTGGAATGGCTCGGTAGCCGCTCAGTGACAGACTTGGGTCGTTGGCACCCTGACCCGGTCAGGGTGGCCTCGAGACGGTCCGGTCTGCAACGACGAGACCAAGACCCGGTCGTTCGTCTGGTAGCTTGACCGAACCGGAAGGGGACGATCTGCTTGCGAGCGCGCTGCCTATGGTGCGCCGAAGACAGCGTTCACATGGACTGAGGTCAGGAATTCCTTGCAGCTCGCGACCGCCCCTTCAGCTTGTCCGCTATTGCGCGGTCGGCCGACCGGGCCGGAGCACTGCTGCCAGATAGAGCCGGTTCATCAGCCGCAATTGGTCAGGTGCGCCGGGGGTCGTCGGCGCATCCTTCATGGTCATGCCCACCATGGTCTTCATATTGTTGAGCACCACGGCGGCGACATCCTCGGCCTCCTTGTCATCGAGATCGGGCGCGCAAATTGTCAACGCCGTCTTGATCCCGGCCAATGTCTGGGCGCGGAGTTGCTGGCGGACTTCCGTCCAGTCGGTGCGGGAGTCCAACAAAGCGGCGAACGCCCGCGCCTGCGGATACAGCTTCACCATCAGATCGATGAGGATATCGGCGAGTTCTTGCGGCGTAGCGTCGGCGGCGTGCGCGTGGATCGCGTCGTACTCCGCCTGCAGAGCCTCGGCGTATCGGCGCATGAGCGCCTCGGCCACGGCATCCTTGTTGGGAAAGAAGCGGTAGAGCGAGCCGATCTTCGCATCGGCCCGCGCGGCGATCTCCGCCATCGTCGCCGCCTCGAACCCCCGCTCCTGGATCACGGCGGCGGCAGCCTGAAGCAGTTCGGCGACGCGCTGGCGGCCGACGTCGCGCTGTGGCTCCAGCGGCGCACGATTTTGGCTTGACAAAGTTGAGTATATCCTCAAATAGATATGCTGCTTGAGTCGATCCCTCAAGTTAATAGCGGTCCCTTTCGCCACAGGCAACTGTGGAGATGGACGCCCCACTAGCCAAAAGGACACCCCAATGATCACCTTGCCCACCGCCAGCACAGCACTGATTCTCATCGACCTGCAAAAGGGGATCGCCGCCTATCAGCTCGCGCCCTATTCCTTCGAAGCCGTGCTCGCCAAGGGGAAGGAACTGGCCCGGCGCTTTCGGGTTGCCAAGGCCCCGGTGGTGCTGGTCAACGTGGCCTTCGCCCCGGACTTCAGCGACGCCCTGAAAGCGCCGGTCGAACGGCCGATGCAGGCGCCGCCCGGCGGCTTCCCGGAAGACTGGTCCGAACTGGCGGACGGCCTCGCCGAAGCTTCCGACCTGAAGGTCACCAAGCGGCAGTGGGGCGCGTTCTACGGCACAGATCTGGACCTGCAGCTCCGTCGGCGCGGCGTGACCACCGTGGTGATCGGCGGCGTCGCCACCAACATGGGCGTGGAGTCGACCGCCCGCGCCGCGCACGAGCACGGTTATGCGGTCGTGCTGGCCGAAGACGCCGCCACGAGCCTCTCCGCCGAGATGCACGCCTTCGCCTTCGAGCATATCTTCCCGCATCTCGGCCGGGTGGCGAAGGCCGACGAGATCGAGCTTTGAGGGATGGCCGTCGACGACATAACGGCCAGGGCGCACGACAACAGTAACGACGGCTCGACGCCGGGCGGCGGCGGTGAAGCCGACCGGCTCGGTCCCGACGTCTGGAAGATAACTGCGGTCACCGTGGCCGGCGCCTTCATGGCGCAGCTGAGCACGACCATGGTCAACGTGTCGCTCTCGAGCCTCGGGGCGGAGCTGCACGCCAGCCTCTCGGCGATCCAGTGGGTGACCAGCGGCTATCTGCTCGCGCTGGCCCTGATGCTGCCGCTGACCGGCTGGCTGGTCGATCGCATCGGGGCCAAGGCGCTCTATCTGAGGTGCTTCGTGGCTTTCACGCTGTCATCCACACTGTGCGGCGTGGCCTGGTCAGCGAACTCCCTCATCGCCTTCCGTGTCCTGCAGGGGATGAGCGGGGGATTGCTCGCCCCCATGGTGCAGATGATGATGGCGCGCGCCGCCGGCAAACACATGGCGCGCGTCATCGGCTATGCCGCTGTGCCCATCATGCTGGGGCCGCTACTCGGCCCCGTGATTGCCGGCGCTATCCTGCAGTTCGCCTCTTGGCGCTGGCTCTTTCTCATCAACTTGCCGGTCGGCGTATTGGCAATCGTACTGGCCATTTTCTTTCTGCCGAACGACCGCGAAGAGACGCAGCGTCGCGACCTGGATCTGGTTGGGTTTGCCCTGCTCTCTCCCGGCCTTGTGCTCTTCCTGTATGGATCGGAGCATATGGGCGAGCGCATCGGCCAAATAACTGTGGCTCTCTCCGTTGTCCTGCTTGCGATGTTCTTCACGGTGGCAATTCGCAAAGGAGATCGAGCCCTGATCGACCTTCAATTATTCAAGGGCAAGACCTTCGCCGCCGCCACGGTCGCGCAATTCATGTCGAACGGAATCTCGTTCGCGGGTCAGATGCTGATCCCGATCTATCTGATCCGCGCCTGTGGCCGCTCCCCAAGTGCGACCGGCTGGCTATTGGCCCCTCTTGGCGTGGGAATGATCTGTTCTTATCCGTGGATGGGAGCGCTTACGCAGCGATTCGGTATTCGAAAGCTATCCGCCGGAGGAGCATTTCTAGCACTCGCGGGGACGCTGCCACTTGTCTGGCTCGCCAGTCACGGACTGAGTGTCGCGGTGCTCGCCTGCACTCTTTTCGTGCGGGGCGTAGGGCTGAGCGCAGTGGGAATCCCTTCCATCTCCGCCGCGTATACTTCGGTCAAAAAGCGTGACCTGCCGATGGCGACCACCTCTCTTAACATTGTGCAGCGTCTTGGAGGGCCGACGATGACGACGCTCTGCGCGACCTTCCTTGGGTGGCGCTTGTCGGCAGCGCCAAGCCCTGCGGTGACGTCAGACGCGTTCGCCGAAGCGTTTGGCGTGCTCTGCTTCCTGCACGTACTGCTGTTCCTCGCCACATTACGGCTGCCAATGGTTGGTTCCCGACGCTGCGGAAAACGGATTTGTCCGCGAGCGGCCAATACCGCATTGAAACGTGGAAGACGCGGTGGGCGTTGAACTTCGAGCATTGCGCTGGGCTATTATCGCAGCTCAGCACAAAAGCCTTCGGCGGGAACCAGCCGCTGCCCCTGCTGTGGGCTTTCAGCGCCTGCGGTCACCGTCGGCTATTCTGGCCAGCCTCTCCTGCGACTGCTTTCCGGACGGGCTGGCCCGAGCCGGAACGGCCTACTTGGGTCGACAGGCGACGGTCAAAACGACCCACCACCGAGGGACGCTGGACGTCGCACCCAGCCTTCGCTACTGATCAGTAGCACACACCGACCACGCGCAGGAGACGCATGCCATGAGGTTCGGCCTGATCTACGAGCTGCAACTGCCGCGCCCGTGGGATGCGGACTCCGAGCACCGGATGGTCCAGGACGCGCTGGTCGAGGTGGAGGTCGCCGACCGCCTCGGCTTCGACTACGTCTGGGCCAACGAGCACCATTTCCTTGAGGAATATTCGCACAACTCCGCCCCCGAGGTGTTCCTGGCCGCCGCCGCCGGGCGCACCAAACAGATCCACGTCGGCCACGCGGTCGTGCTCTCGCCACCCGGCTACAACCCGCCCGCCCGCGTGGCCGAACGGATCGCCATGCTCGACCTTGTCTCCTCCGGCCGCGCCGAATGGGGCACCGGCTCCTCGGCATCGCGCGCTGAACTGGAAGGCTTCAACGTCGACCCGGCGAAGAAGAAGCTGATGTGGGCGGAGGCGACCGAGCAGAGCGCCAACATGATGGCGATGGTGCCCTATCCCGGCTTCAAGGGCGAGTTCTTCTCGATGCCGGCACGCAACGTCATCCCCAAGTCGTTGCAAAAACCGCATCCGCCGATCTGGCTCGCCTGCTCGAACCGCGAAACGATCCATGTTGCCGCCCGCAACGGGGTGGGCGCGCTCGCCTTCGCCTTCGTCGATCCCGCCGAGGCAGCCAAATGGGCCGGCGAATACTATCAAATCATCAAGTCCGAGGAATGCGTGCCGATCGGCCACACGGTGAACGCCAACATCGCCATGGCGACCGGCTTCTCCGTGCATCACGACGAAGCCGAGGCGATCCGCCGCGGCGGCGAAGGCTTCCAGTTCTTCGGCTTCGCGCTCGGCCACCACTACGTCTATGGCGAGCACATCCCTGGCGTGACGAACGTGTGGGAGCGGTTCGAGCGAGGGCGCGACGCGATGCCGCCCTCGGTCGGCAACGGCATCGGCACGCCGGCGCAGCTTATCGACCGGCTGAGGCAATATCAGGAAGCCGGGGTCGATCAGGTGATCTTTGTCCAGCAGGCGGGGCGCAATACACACGACGACATCATCGCCTCGCTGGAACTGTTCGCCGCCGAGGTGATGCCGGTGTTGAAAGCGGATCAGGCCGCACGTGACGCCCGTAAACAGGCGGAACTGGCGCCGTATATCGAGGCGGCTTTGAAGCGGAAGAAGTGGATGCGTCCGCTCGCGCCGGATGCGATTCCGCCTATTCCGGCCTACGGGCGTTCGGTCGTTGCGGGCGATGCCACGCCGGCCAACCTTGCCGCCCGGCGCGGCGGCGGCATCAACATCCCCAGCGAGGACCCGTCAGAGAAACTCCGCGCGGTGGGGGACGATTAGGATTGTTGGCGCGCCGCGCTGTCGCGGCGATTTGCGGTCAGGCGGCTTGCTCGATCGTGGCGACGTCGCCGGCCAGGGTGGTGCGTCGCACGTCGCGTATCTCGGAACGGTCGAACCGGCGGGCGCGGTGCATCGTGGTGCGGTTATCCCATATCACGAGGTCGCCCACCCGCCATCGATGGGAGTAGACGAAGCGTTCCTGAGTCGCGAATTCGGTCAGGTCGCGCAAGAACATGCGGGCCTCCGGTATCGTCCATCCGAGGATGGTCCCGGCATGAGAAGACAGGAACAATGACTTCCGCCCCGTCACCGGGTGGATGCGCACAAGCCGCTGACGGACAGGGCGAAAGGCATCCCGCTCTTCAGGGGTGAATTCCGTGAAGCCGATAGCCTGGCGCGAGAACATCAACGAGTGCTCGCACACTAGGTCCTCGACTTCGTTTTTCGTGCGAGCGTCCAGCGCGTCATACGCCGCGCGCATATCGGCGAATTCCGTGTCGGCGCCCCAGGATGGCAGGACGCGTCCGGACAACAGGGAATACCTGGCGGGAATTGGCCGGAAGGAACTGTCAGAGTGCCACAGCCGATCGCCCAATTTGAAGAACCACACCCGATCCTGGTCCGACATGATCTTGCCGGACTTGTCGAGGTTGGAGAAATCCGCGATCCCGGCGCCAAGCCGTGAGTCATGCTGTTTACGAATATGGCCCGGCGTGTTGTAGCCCTCGAGTTCTCCAAAATGCCGGGTAAAGTCGATCTGCTGCTTATCCGTGAGCGGCTGGTCGTGGAACACCAGCACCGCGTATTGGTCCATGCCAGCCTCGATAGACGCTGTCTCAGCCGGAGACAGCGGCTTGCGGCAATCCACGCCGGTGACCTCCGCTGCAAACCCGGGGTGAATTGGCTGGATCGATATAGCCATCTCATGTTCTCCTCTCGGGCCCAACGTGGTTTCCCGGACAACTTGGTCTGCATAGTGGCATGCAACGAGGCTAGGTCCCAAGATCCGGAAAACATCGAACCGGTGCAATCTGCCAGACGGTGAGGGACACCATGCGGGAATGCCGCTCTGCGAATTGTCGCGGGCCGATGTCGGGTCCTGGGTGAACATTCAGGCCGGACACCTCCGGTTGGCTCGTGTGGCGGTTGCCTGGGGAATGTGGATATGGAAAGACTCTGCGCGGCAGCCAAGTTGATCCGATGACGGTTATTCCCCCGCCACGCCCGGTGACGCGCGACATGGATATGCAGACGGCCAGCGCGGCTTCGCCTCCGCCGGCGGCGGAACCGGCTGTGCCGGCCGGGCCGCCGCCCCCTGAGGCGCGCCGGCTGCGGCGGGTGATTATCGGCCTTGTCGCCCTCGTTCTCGCGTTTGCAGCCTGGGAAGTACTGACCAGCTACGTGGCCTATACCGACGACGCCTATGTGCGCTCCGATCTCGTCTCGGTCGCGTCGCAGGTGACCGGCCACATCATTGAGGTCGCCGTCGTCGACAACCAGACCGTAAAACGGCACGACCTGCTCGCCCGCATCGATCCGGAGCCGTTTCGGCTCGCTCTGGAGGCCAAGCAGGCGACGCTCCGCGAGGCGGCGGCGCAGGTCGGCGCCGACAACGATGCCATCGCCGCAGCGCAGGCAGGGCTTGCCGCCGCCAATGCAACATTCGCCGATGCTAACACCTCTGAGTTGCGTATCGCGTCCCTCGCCCGCGACGACTTCGCCTCCCGCCAAGCACATGATGACGCCGCGGCGGTGCTGAACCGGGCCAAGGCGGCGGTGGACGCGGCGCAGGCGGCGTTGGCGCGGACGCAGGCGCTGCTCGGCGTGCAGCAGAACGCCGTGGCGAGGGCACAGGCCGACCTCGCCATCGCACAATGGCAGCTCGACCGTACAGACATCCGGGCGCCAGTGGATGGCACGGTGAACAATCTCGACCTGCAGTTGGGCGACACCGCGCATGTGGATACGCCGCTGATCGGCATCGTCGCAGCCCATGCCTTCCGTATCATTGCCAATTACAAGCAGGACTATCTGCGCGACCTGCAAGAGGGGCAGACCGCGTGGGTGTGGCTCGATTCGCATCCGTGGCACTTCTACCGCGCCCGCATTTCGGGCATTGGCCGCGGCATCAGTCGCGAACCCGGAGGGCGTGGCCTGCTGCCGTACGTGGCGCCGACGACCGACTGGATCCGACTGCAACGCCGTTTCCCCGTCACGATCAACCTGGTCGACCCGCCCGCCGACCTGACGCTTTACTCGGGTGCCGACGCGCGCACGCTGATTTTCCCATGAGCGGCCTGGTGGCGCCGCTGCTGGCGTCCATGCGGGCGGAATTCCAGGACCTCACGTTGCGTGGCCCGGCTGCCCGCCTCAGCCTCGCAACGGGGCTTGGGGTGGGGCTTGCCGTGGTGCTGGCGCTGGCCTTGCGGCTCGACCAGCCGTACTGGGCCGGCATCTCGGCGTTTGTTTCCAGCCAGCCGACCCGGGCGATGTTGCTGGACAAGACATTTCACCGCGTCGTGGGTACCGCGCTAGGCGCGGGCGTCTCACTGCTGATGTATTGCTTCGGTGGTTTCGACACCGCGAGCATCCTCCTGCTGCTGTTCGCGGCCGGCACCCTCGCTGTGCTCGGCAACCTGGTGAGCGCCCATCCCTATCCGTGGCTGCTCGGCGGCCTCACCACGGTCATCATCGTCCTCGGCGCGATCGACGACCCGAGCCGCGCGCTCTCCATCGCCGCCATGCGCTTCGCCGCGATCGTGGTCGGCTGTCTGGCCGCGTTGTTGATGGCGAACCTGCTCCCGGCCGGCGAGGCGGTGCTACCGGCGGCTCCTGGCTGGCGTAGCCTGCTCGGCCCCAACTGGTACATGTTGAACCACGGCCTGCGCACCGGCCTCGCCGTTGCCCTGGTGCCCGTGGTTTGGCGCGTGCTTGAGCTGCCGGATCTCAGCCAGATGGCGATCTCGGTCGCGGCGGCGATGGGGGTTCCTGCGCTGACCGGCGAGCCGCAGCGCGACGCGCGGCTGGTCGCGGAGCGAATGGCGCAAAGGGTCGCGGGCTGCCTCCTGGGTGGCGGCGCCGCGCTGCTGGTGCTGACGCTGCCGGCGAGCGCGATGCTGGTGCCATGGTTGCTGCTGCTAATGGCGGGCACCGCGGTGGCTGCGCAGATCCAATTTGGACGACATAAGATTGCGACCGTCGGCGCGCAGGGGGCGTTCGCCGTGATCATCACGTTGGTGCAGGGCCCGCAGCCGGCGGAACTGCTGTCGCCGGCGGTGTCGCGGCTGGCGGGAATACTGGGCGCTCTGGCGTTGCTGGCGCTGGTGGGGCTGGTGTTCGGCCCTGGGCCGGCGCGCCCACAGCACCTATAAGAAATTCCCCGGCCGGCAAGGGCTGTAGTCCACGCCGAAGCAGTTGCCGTCAAACGGATCGCCGCCGTCGAGGGTCGTCCGAAGCGCTGTAAGAGATGTTGCAGCAGCAGAGGGGGACGATGCCAAGGCGGCCCGGCTCACAGCCGAGCAAGCGGAGTCCGCCGCGAACGAGCGGCTTGAGCAACTGCGGCAGGGCAACGAGGCGGCGCTTGCTGGCGCCGCCACCATCGCCCAGGCGCGGGAGCCGTTGCCCTGGCCTGATGAAACCTACGCAGCCTTCGCGCGGGTTGCTGGCTTTTTCCGGCCAGCAGGCTCCTCGCTGGTTTCGTCCTCGCCGAGGGCGGCGGGGATGATGTGCTGTTCGGTTACTTCGGTAAGCTTGAGGTCGGTTTGCTTTTCCTCCTCAAGTGTCAGCGTCAGAAGCTCGACCAGCTCTTTTTCACCCAGTGCCTTGGCCAGAGCGATGTCGGTGCCATAGGCTGCGATCTCGTAGTGCTCGATCCGCTGCATGCTGGCCACGATGACCAGGTCTAGGATCGGACCCTTGCCATCTTGATCAGCGATCTCGTGCGTCGCCTCTTCAACCAGGCCGCGCATCGCTTCACAGACCTTGCGGCCGGGACGGATTTCCATCTTTTCCATCGCCTGCTCGACCCGCTCGATTTGCACCTGGGTCTGCTCGATATGCATTTGGATGCCTTCGCGCAGGGCCGGAGCGCTCGCCATTTTCAGCGCCTTCTGCATGCAGCGCAGAGCTTGTTTCTCGGCGCTGTAAGCATCCTTCAATTCTTCGCTGAGGAGTTCACGAACTTCGGATTCCATTTTGTGTTCCTTGTTTTACGCTGGGGGTTGTTAAATGCGACCGGTTCTTACCGTGCGCTGGGAGACGAGGTAGCGGCGTTGAACGGCCATTGACCCGCCAAAAGCTGCGGCGAGACCACCCAGGAAAACCACAATGAACCCGCCGAATGACGCCTTTGAGGCTGCCGATGCGCTGGCATCCGCTGCGTCTTTCGCTGTCTGCACTGCCTTGTCACGGGTTTGCCGCAGCTTCGCCTGGGTGTCGTCGAACTTCTTCGCTGCGTCGTCGTGGCTGATCTTCATCTGAGCGGCCATGATGTCGATGACACGGTCCTTGGCTGCGGGTGCGTCCGCGCCGCCGGCGGCATAGGTCGTCAGATTCGTCGCAACGGCCTTTTGTGCATCCTGCGGGCTCATCGTGGCCGGATCAGGATTGGTCGGCTGCAGATAAGCCTGTGCCTGCTGCTGGATCATGTCAGGTGAAACGCCAGCCGCCTGTGCGAGCGGTTTCGCCGCTTCACCGGCGCTGCTGCCGGTCGCCGATGCGGCACTGCCAAGTGCAGAGAAGCCGCCGCCAATGACACTGCCCACCGCCGAGGTCAGCAGCCAGATCGTCAGTATCGTTGCGATACCCCACGTCACCAGGCCATGCAGGACGCCGTCGAAGCGCATTTCGACACCGGCAAACCAGGCGGCGACAAAGCCGCCGATGCCGATGGCCAGGCAACTGGTGAGGATCCACCAAATTCCGGCACCAATTCCAAGCGTGCTGGCCATTGGCGTGCTGCCGGCATTGGTGTTGACGGTGTTGAGACCGACACCCGCGCCGAGCAGGCTGAAAAGAAGCTGTAGAACGACGACGAGAACGACGCCGCCGACGACCGCGGCCCAGGATATTCGCCGGTGGATATGCGCGCCGCTCCCGTGCGGCATCATGGCCTCAGCCGTCGTCGTGACGGACGCAGGCCGATCGCTGAATGTACCTAGAGGACAAGGTGATCTCCTTACCGGAAGCCGGACGCCGTTGCGGCCTCCGGCTTTGACGGCTCGATGTGGTTCAGATTTTCGGGGATGACGCCGGCGTGACCGGAGCCGTGGTGCCAAGGGTTGTTGTTTCACCCGGCACCTTCTCGATCTCGACTTCATCCCGGCGAAGCGTGTCCCTTACGGTCTCGACGCGATCGGTCACGTCCTTCCGCAGGTTGACTTCCTCCACGACCCGCGCCGTTTTCGAAACAACCGCTTGCTCGCTCATTTCGGTCATTTCGAGGACTTTGTCGGAGAAATCCCCAGTGCCGACCGGACGAGAGTCGAGTCACCGGATGACGCTCCAGCGTGACGGACTCGTCGCGGAGGTTCACCTGCTCTTGCACCGGTGTTTCGACCACGAAGCGGCGGACGCGGGTGGTTGCGCCGCCTACGGCGCGCTTACCGACGGCCAAGGATCTCTTCGGCCAGTTGCATGGCGCCGCTTTCCTGTGTGGTCTCCGCTGTCGTAGGCGCTGAGCCGGCTGTGCCCAGGGACCCGGTCACTGACGGAGGGTTCATGGTATTCGTTGTGCCTAAGCCCGAGGTTGTGTAATGGGCCGAGCGTTCTTCGATATCGACAGGGTTGTGGGTCTCGAGGATCGAGCTGATGTGGTCGACCTGATCGTTCGAAACCCGCACCGTTACGACAGATGATCCATCCTCAATGCTGCGGTCATAGACCGAAGTGTCGTGGTCCGGCTCGCTTCCGAAGAGACGTGCCCAAAAACCTTCCTCCCGAGGAGCCGCGATCTCTGCTGTCGTTTCGGTTCCGTTCTCGTGCCGGCTGATCGCCTGTGACGGCACGCTCGCCGCCGCAAGATCCCGCACAGCAGCCTCGGCGTCGGTGCGTCTGTCGTAAACGGCTACGATGGTCTGTTCTGTCATTATTCTATCCTCGTTAGGTGGAAACACTCGCGTCTGAAAGAGGATCGCTATTATTTTCGGATTCAGGAGAACCCGCCTCTATTCGGTAGATTTCGGCAGTCTGCGCACGTGTCGTTACAGTTTCCGTGTGGCGTTCGGCCACCTGCACACGGCGTACGTGAACTTCTTCTTTGAGTATAAGGCGGCGTTCGACAACAATCACTTCTTCGACTACAGGCAGGATTGTCGTGTCGCCTTCCTCCCTCACAGCCGGTACGGCGGCAACGGTCCTTCCGATCGGGACACGTTCGACCTGTATCCGGGTGTGTGAGAGGGGTTCGTCGACGTGATGATCCCGCGTGCACGTACTCGTCTCAATGCGTACGGTGTCACCAGCGACCGATCGCCGTGCCACTGTGATGTCTTCAGCCAGCAACGGGATTGCAGGCTCGTCGGCATCCGACATTTCTTTCGAAGGCATTTGGATATTCCGAGTAATTAACCATTAGCGGGCATGCAACAATTGACAGGTTAATACCCTCGATCACTAACGCCGCTGCTTGTTCAAACGCGCGAAATGTGTGGTAGTTCACACTTTAAGGCAACCCGTTTTCGTGAGTGCCAACACCATCGGCGCGCTTTTCAGAACCACCCCGCGCTTTTCTTTTGACGAAAAGCTACTTTTGCGGGCGCAGGCAGCAAAAACCGGTTTCTGAACGAAAGGGCCGCCCCTGCGGGCGGCACCTCTGGCGGCTTACTTTGCCTCAGCCTGCAGCAGCGGCACGGCTTGCTGTTATACCAGCGGCCCGAAGGGCTGACTGGTATGCGCGCAGGGTTGGCGTGGCGGCTGCGCGCGAAATCAATAAGATACCAGCTGCCCGTCGTTCGCCCGAAGGGTCGGTATTTCGGGCGGCTGGTATTACGCGCGCTTTTGGTCGGTCTTCATTGCGGCTTGACCCGGCTGGGCCGGATTGACCACCAGCGACTTCTTGTCCTGGGAATCAGCAGCGGCGCTTTCTTCCCGCTTCTTTTCCTCCTGCTTCGCGGCAGCCTGGAACACGACCGGCAGATTCGACGGCTGTTCGATCTCAAGCTTGTCGCGCCTGACGGTGTCGTGGATCGTCTCGGTGCGAGCGGTGACTTCCTTTCGCAGCAGAACTTCTTCGATGAGATGCACCGCTTTGGAGACGACAGGTACCTCGTTGAAATCGGACATTTCAACGGTTACCTCTGTCAGCACCTCATTTCCGTTGCTGGAAATCGGCTTGCGACGCTCCAGGACAACCGTCTCGGTGTGCAGGGTGACATCCTGCTGGACAGGGGCCTGGACGACGACGCGGCGAACGCGCGTGGTTTTACCAGCAACCATCCGGGTTCCGACGTTCAGAACCTCTTCGCCGACCCCGATGACCTGCTCCTCATTCGAATCATGTGATTCGCGGTATTCTGGAACACGGGCGCGCGCGGCGGCGGCAAAGAAGGGGCGTGCGGCGTGTTCAGCGGTTTTTGTGGAATCCAAAAAAGCAGAGACAAGCGGCTGATAGGCCGACACCGCCTGAAGACTAAGGCGCTGCATGTTCACCATCATATCAAGCATCGAAAAGGCATTTTTAGTCATCGTATGTGTTGTATAGGACATTTTATTCCTTGTGTCTGACTGACAGCCGTCACGTGGTGCGGTGCAACAGGAGAGCAAGCTCGCTCCGCGTGTTGTCAGACCGAGCGGACTGTTTGGCGCGGACGATACGTAGCCCGTATGTAACAACTGCTATTGCCCTGATGCGCGTCGCGGCGTTTGGCTTGCGCACAGCACGCGAACGGACCTCGGCCCGGATACCGGACAGACGATTGTACTTTCTCCATGGCTCCAACCTCTCAAGGTTCAGAGCCTCCGGTAAACCCGACGCGGTTCAAGGCGCCGCGTGACTTGAGTGCAGAGGAGACAAGAGGACCATCGGTATTCCACCCGAACCGGTCATTCCGAAGCATACTGGTCCCGTCGAGAGGCCCGTTAAGTTGCTCGGCAGCTCCTCCAGAGTTGCTGAAAGCCGGACGTTCACGCGGACGCTTCAGGCGGAACGCGTTGGCTCCTGTGTGCGGCGCGGTCTCACGGGGAATCGTTGATTGACCGCGATCCGATCAGCGACGTGATCCGTCCCACATCCGCCGGCGTCGCCGGATTGTAGACCACCATGCTGAGATCGGCTCGGCCATCCACGGCGAAGGCCGAATATTCGAAGGCGAGCGTGCCTAAAATCGGGTGCCGTATGTGTTTGACGCCCTCGCCATGGCTGCGAACGTCGTTGTCGCGCCACATTGCCTTGAACTCTGGACTCAGCCGGCAGAGTTCATCGACGAGAGATTCGACCGCCGCGGCGGCCCCCGCGCGCGCCGCGTCTACCCTGAACGCACCCACGACGAACCGCGCCACGCTTTCCCAGTCATACTGCGCAGCACGGACCCGGGGATCGAGGAAGATGAAGCGCAGGATATTGCGCTGCTCCGGCGGCAGCGATCCATAGTCGGTCAGCATCACGGTCGCCGCCCGGTTCCAGGCGACAACATCCCATATGGCGGTCCTGATGAGAGCGGGACTGGGCTCCAGCGCATCGAGCACGCGTTGCAGTCGTGGCGTAATGCCTTCGTTCTTCTGGTAGCGAACTTCGGGCGGGCGACCGAGGCCGAGCAGGAAGAGGTGCTCGCGCTCTACATCCGTCAGCATCAGGGCGCGCGCGATCCGGTCGAGCACATCGGCCGACGGTGCGCCGCCTCGACCTTGTTCAAGCCACGTGTACCAGGTCGGGCTGATGTTGGCGCGCTGAGCTACTTCTTCGCGGCGCAGTCCGGGCGTACGGCGACGCTCCGGGGGAAAGCCGAACGCGGCCGGATCAAGCTTCGCCCGACGGCCTTTCAAATAGGTCGCCAGCTGGTTTCCGCCGGTGGCGTGCTCGCTCATCCTGTTAGCCATTATACCACGATAATCTCACTACTTTACCACGATAGTCCGTCACACATATGCCTCCAACGAGACCAGGAGAATCTTCCTCATGCGTGTGTTTGTCACTGGAGCCACCGGCTGGGTGGGCTCGGCCGTTGTGAAAGAACTAATCGCCGCCGGCCATCAGGTACTCGGCCTGACCCGTTCGCAGAAAGGGGCGCAGGCCCTGGCCACGGCCGGCGCCGAAGCCCATCGCGGATCGTTGGCGGATCTGGACAGCCTCAGGCGCGGCGCCACCCAATCGGATGGGGTGATACACTTGGCCTTCAACCACGACTTCTCAAAATTCGAAGCGAACTGCGCAGAGGATCAGCGCGCCATCGAAGCGATCGGCGCGGTGCTCGAAGGCTCCGACCGCCCGCTGCTCGTGACGTCGGGTGTGGCGCTTCTTGCTCCCGGCCGCACGGCGACCGAGCGGGACGTGCCGCCTTTCAACTCTCCATCCTATCCGCGCAAATCGGAGGCAGCGGCGGCCGCGCTGGTGGAACGCGGCGTGCGCGCATCGAGCGTCCGGCTCGCCCCGTCGGTTCATGGCCATGGTGATCACGGCTTCGTTCCACGGCTCGTCCAGTTCGCTCGGGAGAAGGGCGTGTCCGTCTATATCGGCGATGGACTCAACCGCTGGCCGGCCGTGCATCGGCTCGACGCCGCCCGCGTATATCGGCTTGCGCTGGAGCAGGGCGCCGCCGGTGGCCCGTTCCATGCCATCGCCGAAGACGGCGTGCCGTTCAAGGCGATCGCAGAGGTCATCGGTCGCCGACTGAATATTCCCGTGGTCTCGAAATCTGCCGATGAAGCCGCCAAGCACTTCGGTTGGTTCACGATGTTCGCAGGCATGGATGCTCCAACATCGAGCACGCGCACCCGCGCCGCGCTCGGTTGGGAGCCGGCCGGGCCCGGGCTCATCGCGGATATCGATCACCCGGCTTATTTCGAAATCTGAAAATAGATTGGCGGTGGTTCTGGCTCATCCACGGCCAGAAACGCCAATCTCATCCCGAAGCGTGTTGACCGAGGGGAAGATCGTCATGCGGCAGCGCCCCGAACGGGATGGATGGCCTTCGCCCAAAGCTTGCTGTTCATGACAGTGCGAGCCTCTTCCTGGTGCTCGGCCATGGCATGCGCTGCTCCAGGGGACCGCGACGTAATTGTGGTGAACGCTCGGCTCGCAGTCGGGCGAATCGCCTCGGCAAAAGACGCCCAGATCCAGCCGGAAATCTCTCCGGGACGAGCCTGAATCGAAGAGTGTGAGGAGCTCTTCACATTGCTGATATGAGGAAGCGGAGAGATCACCAGCCTGTTCATGATCCACCTCCAAAATCAAGCATGTTTCCGGTCATCACCAAGTGATATGGAGCATGATTTCCCCTAGCATCCAATATGGATAGAATTATTCTACGAGTATTTTCAAAAAGCCGTTTGCGTACACTTATCTCATCGGACATGGGAGGGAGGGGCTTTGTTAGGGCATGCCCTCTCATCGGCCGCCGCGCGCAGGCTGTCTCGAATCCGCGCCTGCGGTGGGACCAGAGCCACGCACGGCGCCGTTCGGGGCGAGAATGGCGAGGGCCACAATTTGACAGAGTACGGCGTCGTCCTCCAGTCGGGGATGTTGTCATCACACTCACAGTCAGTTCGGCGGGACGACGCACCGGTGCGAATTTTTCGCCCGCCGCGTCGGTAAACGTGTGCGCACACTGTGGAGGCGCTATAACTGCCGGCAGCGATTTTGAGAGGGATGCTTCATGTCCGCTGCTACGTTGCCAAATGCGACCCTGATGGAGGCTTATCGGGCTTTGACGCCAGGCTCCTCTGCATTGGCAGCGAAGGCGCGGATGCTGATGCCCAGCGGATTGGCGCATGACGGCCGGCATTTCGATCCGTATCCGTTATATGTCCAGCGGGCGCTGGGGCCGGTGAAATGGGACGTCGACGGCAACCGGTATGTCGATTATTTCGGCGGTCATGGAGCACTGCTCCTTGGGCACAACCATCCAACAGTAATTGCGGCCGCCCATGACGCACTGGATAGCGGCACCCATTTCGGCGCCTGCCACGCCCGGGAAGTGCGCTGGGCGGAGTTGATTACCCAGTTGGTGCCGTCGGCTGAACGGGTGCGGTTCACGTCCTCCGGGACCGAGGCGACCTTGATGGCGTTGCGGTTGGCGCGGGCCTGCACCGGACGATCGAAAGTGGTGCGGTTCCGTGGGCATTTCCATGGCTGGAACGATCATATGACCAGCGGGCACGCCAGTCATTTCGATGGTACCCCGACCAGCGGCGTCGTCGCCGGTGTCGCCGACAACGTGCTGTTGTGCGATCCGAACGACATCGCGGGGATAACCCGAATCTTCAATGACCACGCGGATATCGCGGCCGTTATTCTGGAACCGACAGGGGGGAATTTCGGCAGGATGCCAATCCTGCCCTCGTTCCTGACCACTTTGCGCGACCTCACGAAGCAGGCGGGAACGATTTTGATTTTCGATGAGGTGGTCACCGGATTCCGCGTGTCGCCCGGCGGGGTGCAGGGCGCGTTGGGCATTATGCCGGATATGACGACGCTGGCTAAGGTGATGGCCGGCGGGTTGCCGGGCGGTGCGGTGGTCGGGCGCAAGGATATTATGGATTGGCTCGACTTCTCGGTCACCCGTGCCGCCGGGAATGAAAAAATCGCGCACCAGGGGACGTTCAACGCCAATCCGCTATCCGCCGCCGCGGGGATCGCGACCTTGGAGATCCTGGCCGCAACTGATGCCTGTGCTCGTGCGAACGCATTTGGCGACGAAGTGCGTGCGAAGATGAACGCGGTGCTGGAGGAAGAGGGCATCAAGTGGGCCGTGCACGGGTCCTACTCAGGTATCCACATTTACACGAACCCGGACGGGGCGCACATCGTGCCGAGCCAGTTCGATGCGGCTGCGTTCAACCCGGCCATGCTCGCCAAACCGCGGGTCGAGGCTATCACCGGTAAAGTGCGGATGGGGCTGTTGGTGAACGGTGTCGACATGAACTCCGGCCCATCAGGATACATCTCGGCGATGCATGGCGAGGAGGAGATGGCAGTCACCATCGACGCCTTCCGAGCGACACTGCGGGCATTAAAGCGCGAGGGCGTGATTTAGGGGGAGACCGCAGACAATCAAACAGCCGGACATAGCTAAGCAGGCGGCCGGCACGCGTGTAAGTGCAGAAAGACATAAGTGATCAGGCGTGCAATCGCCGCCTACGCTTGGTTCCAAGTAATACGGTGGGCGAGACGCCTTGAGCGAGGCACTCGACCACAGCCGGATCTGGCTAAACTGTTTCCTTGAGCTCCTTCGATGGCCGGAAAGCGATCTTCTTGCTGGCTTTTATCTGGATAGATTCACCCGTCGCGGGGTTGCGTCCCATACGAGCCTGACGCATGTGAACCGAGAGAATGCCCAGGCCGGTCAGGCGGATCTTATCGCCTTGCTTCAGATGCCGCATGGTGAGCGTTACTAAATCTCCCAATACCGCCTCGGCCTGCTTCTTGGGAAGGTCATGGCTCTCAGCCAGTTCCGCCGCAATTTGCTTCAGCGTGATAGTGATCTGGGACGCAGCCTTCGCCTGGGACCCCTTCTTGCTCGGAGCGGCCTTTTTGGCAGCAGCGGCACCCTTCGCGGAGGCGGCGGACTTCTTGGAGGCCGCTCCTTTGGGACTCGTGGCGGCCCTCATCGGCGGCGAGGCCTTCTTGGCGGCGGTTTTGGTTTGTGGGGCAATGTTCTTGGCTGGTGACATCACGGTTTCCCTAGAGTTTTGTTCAGCAGTTCAAATCTGCTCGCGGCGCTTCGAGTCGGACAACACCGATACGCCCTTCGCGTCGGTTTCATAGGCCAAACAGCACGAACGTCTCGTCGATGTGACTGGTTTCGAACCCAATCGTTGCCGTTTTCTTCAGCGAGTCAATCGTGATCGCGGTCTGGCGCTCGCTGATGCCACGATATGGATCGACGGGCGACCCGTTGATGTGAGGCCGTTCGCCTTGAGTGAGGGGTCCACGAGGCCAGGTCGGCCGGTCCGGTGGAGTATCGTCAGTGGCTTATTCTGCCGCGATGCCCCTTGAATTCGCCGGACCGCCGCCCCGGCCAACAAGCTGCCTGGTAGAAACGAATCGACGCCGGCGGCATGTTCATAGGAGACGACTCGCCGATCTCCTGGCGGCAATGCATCGAATAATGCTCCAGTCTCGATAAAAAAGCTCGCCAGCCCAACCCTCCTGCTGAATCCCAACGAACAGGGAATGTTGTTGCTAATCTAACATATAAAGGACCAGCTGCATTACGAATGTCATGAGAACGGCCTGTCGGTTGGGTCTTGCCTGGACCGGATGCATGATATATCAGTCTCCTGGCTCGGAAAATTGGCAACCGATCAATTAGCGCTGGCCGAGTCGCTATGTAGCGGAGAGGGTGATGGAGATGCTTTCGTGGAAACCGAACTCATGAGGCTGACCGCGAACATCGTATCTGCTCATATCATGCACAATGCTGTGACAACAGAGCAGTTGCCGGCGCTGATCCGTGAGGTGCACCAGGCACTTGCCACAGCCGCAGAGACCCCGGTCGAGCTAAAACCGGTCGAACCCGCGTCGGCGGTACAGTCTGTCTTTGGGGGCCGCATCGTATGTCTTGATTGTGGCGAGAGCTTCAGGGTGCTGAAGAGACATCTGCTGAGCGACCATCAAATGACACCGGATCAGTATCGAGCCAAATGGAGCCTCCCTGATTCCTACCCAATGGTGGCGCCGGAATACGCCGCCATGCGTTCGAAGCTGGCCAAGGAAAGCGGGCTGGGCCGAAAGGTCGAGGTGCCGGTGATGAAAATGCGCGGTCGTCCGAGGAAAAGCTAACGCAGTATATTCGGGAAAGCACTCGCTTGCCGCTTCCATCATCGAATGGCGTGGTAGGCCCGATGATGAGAGGACTGCGTTGTTTTTGCCGCAAATATAGACGAGCAACGTTTACAACTACATCGGGCCAGTGACCCTCCTCTTGCTGGGCGGGCGGCTTCCTGCAAGTTTGCGAGCATGACTATCAGCAACTCGGATTTGGATCGCCCCGAGGTTTGGCAGGCACGCGTGGACCTCGCCGCCTGTTTTCGCGCCGCCGCTCGGATGGGCCTGCATGAGGGCGTTTGCAACCATCTTTCGTTCATGGTGCCGGGGCGAGACGATGTGTTCCTGGTCAATCCAGACGGGTGGTCGTTTGGTGAGATCACCGCCTCGCGACTGTTGATCTGTGATTTTCATCGCCGGGTCGTGGCGGGGGACGGGGTGCCGGAAGATACCGCGTTCTTTATCCATGCGCGATTGCATGCTCGGCTTCCGCGGGCAAGGGCGGCGTTCCATACGCACATGCCAAATGCGACGGCACTGACCATGGTGGAAGGGGAGCCGCTGGTCTGGGCCGGGCAAAGTGCTCTGAAGTTCTACGGGCGGACCGTGGTGGACGACGCGTACAACGGGTTGGCACTTGACGAGTCGGAGGGCGATAGAATTGCGGCGGCCGTCGGAGACGCGGACATCGTATTCATGAAGCATCATGGCGTGCTGGTGTTAGCCCCTTCGATCGCCAAGGCCTGGGACGATTTGTATTATCTGGAACGGGCCTGCGAGGTGCAGCAACTCGCGCAATCCACGGGACGATTGGTAGTACCTGTCCCTTCCGCGGTGGCAGAGGCGACGGCTGAGCAGATGCGGCATGAGGGAGGGCGGGACTCGCCGCGTCTGCATCTGGAAAGTATCAAGCGGCAACTCGATCGCGATGCGCCGGAGTATCGGCAATGACTCGACTTGTGCCTGTGGTCGTGGCGCTGCTGAGCTTTAGCGGCTGCACCCTGATCGATCAGAGGACGTTCGCGCCGTCACCCGAAGCGAAGGCTCAGCCGGTGCCCCAGGCTCCGGTCGTATTGGATGCGCGGACACCGCTGGTAACGATCGATTATACCGTGCCATCTCCTGACTACGGGGAGTTGCTGCACGATGCGGTGCGGGCAGCGGAGAGCCGAGATGCCGACGTACAGTATGATGTTGTGTCAGTGCTGAAGGATACGTCAGAGGCCTCGGCGGGTCAGGAACGCGCGACGGGCGTGATGCGGGCGATCATGCGTGACCGGGTGCCGGCCACGCGGATCCATCTGGCGCTGCGCACTGATCCGAACTCTCGCGACGAGTCAGGTCCGCGTTTACGTTCGTTGACGACGCGGCTCTGATCGAGATCGGCGCCGCGGCGACAACGGTCCTGTCGCCGCGGCGGGATTTGTCGGCCCGGGATTTTACTGATCGCTGGGCCGGTTTCGACGCCAGCGGGGTCAGCTCTGCGGCCTGCGTCTAGCGCTTTCGAGGCTTGAAGGGTTTACCTACTCCGGCACGACCTCGCCCGAGCCGCCGAACTCGGATGGGAAATCCTTGAGCTTGGGTAGCCCGTCGCGCATGTGCAGGACCGTCTCGGCATAATTGACGTGGACCTGTGGTGCAAAGGCGAGGTCCGGGATGGTCGCGGCGAAGACGTCGATCATTTTCAGGGGCGGGTGCTCTGCCATCAGGTGGCCGCCACACAGCCGGCAGAACTTGCGATGGCTCATCTCGGTCTTTGCGAAGGTCGCTACATGCTCAGCGCCTTTGGTCACCTTGATCGCTTCTGGCGACCAAAGGGAGAAGGCATTCACGGGTCCGCCCGACCAGGAGCGGCACGACCGGCAATGGCAATAGCCCATGGCATTGGGTTGTCCAGACACCTCGATTTCGACTGCACCGCAGAAACATGCGCCTGAATACGAATCGGCCATACCTTTGATCCCTTGCTTTCTTGGTTGCCATGAAGGCGCCGAAGTGGCTGTTCCGGCGCCGGTGTCGGCAAGGTGTAGCGCGGATTTGCCGACGTGTCGCGGTGGGGCCGGGGCTGGGCAGGTCAGATTGTCGTGGCGTTGGGAGGCCAGCCAATTCTTCCCCTTGATTTCGGCCGTTTGCCTGGGCTGTGCTGTTGTTGACAGGTCTAGTTGCCGCATGTGGCGATGAGGTGATCAGGGCGTGTTTCGATCCTCTTGCTCAAGTCAGCGCGCACGGTCGTGGTGTTCGCGGGCCGGAGTTGGTCAGGCCCGCGAACACGGCAGCGGTGTTACTGGCTCAGCACCTGCGTACCTTCCTTGCGAACACCCTTGAGCTCATTCGGATCGAGACCAAGCGCACTCAGGATCGTTGGGGCGATCTGGGTGGTGTAGGTGAGGGCTTCGACGATCTGCGGCTTGATCTTGGGCGAAGATACAATCAGCGCTACGTTGCGGTCGTCATTGGAGAAGCCGCCATGTTCGGCGAGCTTAGTGCCGCCGGTGCAGATTACGCCGTGGTCTGTGACCGCGATGAAATCGGGTACGCGGCTATTCTCGAACGGGTCGCCGTATAGCGGGGTCAACGAGGTGCGGTCCAGCAACTCCTGGATGTGCAGCACACCGGCGTTGGCCTGCAGGTAAGCTTCGGCCGCGGCGTAGTTATCCTGCTGCAGATCCGGCTGCAGCCAGATCAGGCCCTCGTCGTCGCAGATCTCGAAGCCGTGGGTGCCGAAGCCGGGGGTCTTTTGGAACGGAGCGTCGGATATGGCCACACGATCCTTCGGGTCGATGGGCGATTGGCCGTGCTTGGCGCTGACGATGATGAGGGTCGAATCTGCCAGTCCCTGCTTGGTCAGCTCGGCCTCGAACTTGCCGAGCAAATCATCGACGTACTGGAACTGTTGGGTCAGGGCGTTGCCAGGTGTGGCGTTGCTGTCGAGGTAGCCGCCAGTCAGGCTAGGGTCGTCGCCGAAGCCAGCCGTGGCAAGCTTCTGTCCGACGCTGACGGCCTGAAAGTTCATGCCAAAAATAGCCGGCACTCCGGGATGAGCGGATGCCGTGCTGTTCAGGCCGTCGATCCAGTTGATGACGGCTTGCACTTTTACGGAGTCGTAGGTCTGAACGCCGGAGTAGCTGGTGGTGTAGTCATCGCCCGCCGGCGCGCCAGGGAGCTGGGAGTTTATTTCTGGCGTGAACAAGTCAACGATGCCTTTGCCGGATGGGCCGCTCAAAATCTCGTAGGCCGGGTGCTTGTCGGACCAGGCGGTCAGGCCGCCGGCGTTCTTGATGATTTCGAAGATGGTATTGGTGCGCAGATATTGGTGGGGATAGACTGGCTGGCATTGGCCGTCGACCAGTTTGCGCTGCATGTTCTTCGGGTCCAGCTGCGTATAGACTTGGCCGAGCGTGCCGCCGCCGGTGATATCGGTCACGAGGGCGGTGGTGAAGTTGTAGCCGACGTCGAGTTCCTCGAAGTTCGTCACTTCAGTGCCTGGACCGCCGGTGCAGCCGGGGTCGGGCATGTTCTGGCTGGTGTAGAAGGCTTCTGACGGGTACTCGGTGCGGTCGTAGCTGTCGTCGTAGAACAGGCCCGCGGTTTTCGGCGAGGCGCCGGTGAACTGGGCGATCGTGCCGGGGTAAGAGTCGGATGGTGCGGTGGTGAAGGCATTCGGGTAGATGATGCCGGTGCGGGCGAGCTTGGCAAAATTGCTAGTGGGATGGTTCTGGACCCAATTGGCGAGGTCGATGGCATGCATGCCATCCACGCTGATCAGCAGGACGTGCTCATAGCCGGCGCTGACGATTGGTTGGGTTGCGGCGGCCTGGTGGGTAGTCAGGGCGGCCAGCGCGACAGCGGTCGTGGTCGAGAGTAGATGAATCCGGGGTATATTGATTTTCATTGGAGTCCCTGTGGCAAATCCGGGGACTGTATGGTCGCCCAATGAGTAAGCCGGATGACACAGTCATGACGAAAAGATTGCAGGGACCAAAGGTGGCTGTTACGTATCACACGTTGACGTGAGTGGTCAGCGCGGCTGCGTCCGGACACTTGTTTCAGGTACGCGCCCTCCAGGGAAGGCTGAGCAGAGGGTTGAGGCGGCCTGGCTCGGACGTCCCTCGCGTTGCATCAGTTAGCGAACGTTAACGAAGTGCTGACCGCTCCGGGTGATCATGCGCTGCTCAATAGTCCCGTTAGCGCTTCGCCCCGCGGGTCGGTCAGTGCGGCGCCGACGTGGGGCGCCGGATGTTTTTTCAGGTTTTCGGTTATTCGCTTGGCGCGCAGACGTTGCTGGTATGCCTGGGTCCAGGTTTGGGCATCATTCTTCGCAGATTGCATAACTTCGCGAGTGTCCGCGATCAGAGCGAGCGCCTTTTCGGTCGTGGAGCCTGAGTGTGGCGCGTCGGTCGAGGCGGGTTGAGATGGAGCGCCGGTACGGCGGGCTTTCTGAAGCTGATCGAGGCGGCGCTGGGCCTTGTGGGATTCTCGGCTGAGGCTGACCGCGCTGCTCCTGAGGCGCAGGATACGGGTCAGCGGCATGTCAGGGGAGGCAGCCTGGCTGAGGGCTTCGAGAGCGTGGAAGCTGAAGCTGACGATTTGGGCGGCGAGGCGGAACTCATCCTCGGTTTCCGGCTGGTAAATGGCCAGCATCTGACGGGCAGCGAGGCGGGCGGCGGCCGTGTCGCCGCCGGCGCCTGACAGGAATAGCAGGGAAAGCCGGCCGAGGATGGTGTCCAGGATGGCGGCTGGAAGTGCCTGGGATATGCCGTTGGACATGGGGTTGAGCAGGCCTCGGGTTGGGTTTGTTGGCAACCTTGTAGGCGAACATTCCTTGATTTGCAAGAATAATTTCCTTCTGTGGGCTCAACGTCGTCATCTTGCATGCGCCTGCCAGCGCGGGCCGGGTGGGCTTTCCGAGCGAGCGATCGGGTCCGCGAGGTTTACGCGGCTGGGCTGGGCGGCGGGTTGGCGCCTGGCCAAATCCGGCATGCGCGAAGTTTGGTACCAGTCGGTGTTCGCGCTGACCGGCGTCTCTCGATCAGGGCTAGTGTGCACCGATCTCATCAGTTCCACTCCAACAGCGGCCGCCGAATCGGTCGCAAAGGGGCTTCTCCGGTATGTCGGTCGCTGGGTTCCACTCGTTTCACAACCTGTTTGAACAGTACGGTTACGTCGCGGTTTTTCTTGGCATCCTGCTGGAGAGCACTGGTCTGCCGCTGCCGGGGGAAAGTCTGATGATCGCCGCGGCGCTGTATGCGGCAGGAACGCACCGTCTCGATATCCAGGTCCTCGTGCCGCTGGCCGCGGCCGGAGCGATTTGCGGTGATCAGATCGGCTATTTCCTCGGCCGATGGATCGGCTATCGCCTGCTTGCGCGGTGGGGGCGCAACGTTGGCCTGTCTGATGAGCGTCTGGAGCTCGGGCGGTTTCTGTTCCGAAAGTATGGGGCCGGAGTCGTGTTCCTTGGCCGTTTTGTCGCGTTCCTGCGGACGTTCGCGGCGCTGCTCGCGGGGGCGAACCGTATGCCGTGGCACAATTTTCTGATCTGGAACGCCCTGGGCGGAATCGGTTGGACGGCGCTGTACGGGTTCGGTGCTTACGGGTTGGGTGACGCGGCAAAACGGATTCGAGGGCCAATGGGGATTGGGCTGGCCGTGGTCGGGGGTCTTGCTTTGCTGGCGATTGTTGTGTTTGTTCATCGTAACGAAAGGCGACTGATCGAGGATGCGCGGCGTGAGATGAAGGGGAGTGAAGGGTGACGCCGATGGCCGATCTTTTCGAGGAGCCGCTCCAGAGGCCGCACGGGCCGAACGCTATTTCACCGTCCGGCGCATAAGAGCAATGCTGCGACGCAGCATTGCCATTCGACTGGATACCCCCAGCTTTTTTTGACCATGAAAATCGTCCGCTTTGCGCTGAGATTTCCCGCACACGTTCTACGTATTAGCCGGGCTCATGCTGTTCCTCGGCTGCAGCGCGATCCTGGTTACGCCGAAGGACATCTTCCCGGCCATCAACATTCCGGTGGTGACGGTGATCTGGCAGTACACCGGGCTGTCGCCGGCGGAGATGGAGCAGCGGATCACGACGTATAGTGAATATTCGATTAGTGCGAGCGTCAGCGACGTCCGGAACATTGAGAGCCAGACACTGGAAGGCATCGCGGTCGAAAAAGTCTACTTCCAGCCGAACGTGAACATCAGTCTTGCGATCGCCCAGCTGGTCTCGGCAAGCAACTCGATCCGCGCCCTGATGCCGACCGGTGTCCAGCCTCCGATCATCGTTCAGTATAACGCGTCGTCGGTTCCGGTGCTGCAGCTCAGTCTGAGCTCTGACACGCTGAACGAACAGCAGCTTTACGACTACGGCCTGTATCAGGTGCGCCAGCAACTGGCGCCGATCCCCGGCATCACGCTACCAACTCCGGCTGGCGGCAAATATCGCCAAATCATGGTGTACCTCGACCCGGACGCTCTTCGCGCCCGAGGTGTTACGCCAAACGACGTAGTCAATGCGGTGAACGCGCAAAGCCTCACACTGCCCGCGGGCGATGCCAAACTGGGCGACAAGCAGTTCATCGTGCGGGTAAACGCGATGCCGCTGTCGATCGAGGCGCTGCAGCACCTGACGATCAAGCAGGTCGGCCCCACCACCGTGTATCTGTCCGACGTGGCGCATGTGGCCAACTCCTGGTTGCCCCAGGCGAATATCGTGCACGCCGCGGGCAAGCGGTCGGTGCTGCTCACGATCATCAAGAACGGCGACGCGTCGACGCTCGACGTGGTGAATCGGGTGAAGGCCGCACTGCCTTCCATTCAGAAGGCGGCGCCCCCCGGCATGCAGATCCACATGCTGTTCGACCAGTCGGTGTTCGTGCAGAGCGCGATCACCAGTGTGCTGCGTGAGGGCGCTATCGCCGCCGGCCTGACAGCACTGATGATCATGCTGTTCCTTGGCTCCTGGCGCTCGACTCTTGTGGTGATGGTCTCGATTCCGCTGTCGATCCTCACCTCGATCGCGGTGATGGCGGCGCTCGGCCAGACCATCAACACCATGACCTTAGGGGGGCTGGCGCTCGCCATCGGCATTCTCGTCGATGACTCGACGGTGACGATCGAGAATACGCACCGGATGCTGGAGGAAGGGCACCCGTTCGATAAATCGGTGTTGGAGGGCGCTGCCGGCATCGCCGTGCCGACCCTGATCTCCACGCTTGCGATCTGCTGCGTCTTCGTGTCGGTGTTCTTCCTGCAGGGGGCGTCGAAATACCTGTTCACGCCCCTTGCCATGGCGGTGGTGTTCTCGATGCTGGCCTCCTACGGCATTTCGCGCACGCTGACCCCGATCATCATCCGCCTGCTCCTGCGCAAGGAGCATTCTGCCCATGCGGGCCCGAAAGGTTGGTTCGCTCGCATCCATGACCGGTTCAACGCGGGCTTCGACCGGTTCCGTGACTTCTACGGCTGGCTGCTGAGCGGCATCCTGCGCCGACGCGTGCTGACCCCGCTGGTCGTGGGTTCAGTGGTGGCAGCCGCGGTCGTGGTTTCGCTGTTCGTCGGCTCCGACTTCTTCCCGCAGGTGGACGCGGGGCTGATCGAATTGCACGTCCGCGCCCCCGCGCGAACCCGCATCGAGCGCACCGAGCAGATTTTCCACGAGGTCGAGGACAACATCCGGCAGCAAATCCCGGCATCGGATCTCAGCCTCGTTCTGGACAATATCGGGCTGCCGGCGCGTTTGTTTAACCTGGCCTTCACCGACGGCACCACGATCGGCGTCAACGACGGTCAGATCCTGTTGCAACTGAATGAGGGCCACGCGCCCACCGCTGAGTACGTCAAGAAGCTGCGGCGCGAGCTGCCGGCTGCGTTCCCCGACGTAGAGTTCTATTTCCAGCCGGCGGACATGGCGACGCAAGTACTGAATTTCGGTCTGCCCTCGCAGATCGACGTGCAGGTACAGGGCCGTGACCGCGCCGCCAACCAGGTCATCGCCAAGGAGCTGCAGAAGCGGCTGGCGGCCATCCCGGGCATCATGGATTCGCATGTGCAGCAGGAGCTGGACGCGCCGCAGCTGGAGTACGCGGTCAATCGCACGCGCGCCCAGGAACTCGGCCTGAACGTCGCTGCGGTCGCCAACAACGTGAACATCAGCCTGAGCTCGTCGGAGCAGGTCTCGCCGAATTTCTGGACCGATCCGAAAAACGGCATTCCGTACTACTTTGCGGTGCAAACGCCGGAGTACCGGGTCGCCAGCAAACAGGACATAGACAACACCCCAATCGCCGGCACGATGGCGGGCAACTCTGTGGTCCCGGACGTGCTGGGCAACGTTGCCACGGCACAGCGGACGGCGGTCCAATCGGTCTACAACCATTCCAACATTCAGCCGGTTTATGACGTCTATGCCAGCGTGCAGGATCGCGACCTCGGCAGTGTCGCCGCGGCGATCCAGAAAGAAGTACAGGCGATGCGGGCCAAGCTCGGGCCGGCCGACCACATTGTCATTCTCGGCCAGATCAACAGCATGAATCAGGCCTTTACCAATTTGACGATCGGCCTGCTGTTTGCCGCGGTGTTCGTCTACGCACTGATGGTGGTGAACTATCAGAGTTTCGTCGACCCGCTCGCGGTCATTCTGGCGCTGCCGGGCGCGGGAAGCGGCATCATCCTGCTACTATTCGCAACCGGAACGGCGTTCAGCGTGCCCTCGCTGATGGGCGCTATCATGGCGGTGGGCGTCGCCTCGGCCAACTCGATCCTGCTGGTTACGTTCGCGCGCGAACAGCGCGAGGCCGGCATGAGCGCGTTCCAGGCTGCGCTGTCCGCCGGCACTACGCGACTGCGCCCAGTGCTGATGACCGCGGCGGCGATGATCGTCGGCATGCTGCCGATGGCGATCGGTGGCCCCGGCGAGGAGCAGAACGCCGTGCTCGCCCGGGCTGTAATCGGCGGTGTCGCTCTCGGAACGATCACCACTCTGCTGTTCGTCCCCTACCTCTACTCGGTCTTCGGCAAGTTCGAGCGCGTTATAAGGATGCGCTGGAATTGCCGATGGACTCTGGAGTTCATCCATGAACCAAATCCCGTCACTGCCGCCTGAAGTCCTGCCGCCCGAGGAGGTGCAACAGTCACCCGCCGATCCCAATCAGGAACGCCGCCGCCGCCGAGCGGCGCGTTGGGCCGGACTGACAGCCGTGGTGGCGTTGGCCGTGTTGGTCGGCGCTGGCGCATGGGGGTATGCGGGACGACAGGCGGAGGCGAATGCCTCGCTGGCGGCCGAACGCGATGCCGTCCCGTTGGTGCGAACCGAGGTCCTCAAGCCGCTTGGTACACCGCCGAAGATCGAGTTGACCGGATCGGCGCAGGCATTCGACACCGCAACGCTGTTTGCCCGTGCGACCGGCTATATCAGCAAGCGCTTTGTAGACATCGGCAGCCGCGTGCATGAAGGCGATGTGCTGGCGGTGATCGCGGCGCCTGATCTCGATCAGCAGTTTGCTCAGGCAAGCGCGCAGCTGGTCCAGCTGCAGGCCGCGCTCGCGCAGTCGCAGGCGAATATGGAACTTGCCAAGGTGACGGATCGCCGCCAGTCGCAACTGACCAGCCTGGGCTGGACCAGCCAGCAGGGGGGCGATCAGGCTCGGCTGAGTTACGCTGCCAGTGTCGCGGCCGTCGGGGTGGCGCGGGCCAATGTGCAGGCGCAGCAGGCGCAGGTGGACCGGCTGAAAGAGCTTACCGGGTTTGAAAATGTGGTCGCGCCGTTCGACGGCGTGATCACCAGCCGACAGATCGATGTTGGCAGCCTGGTTACCGCTGACGCGAACAGCGGAACGCCGCTATTTGCCATCGCGCATACTGATGTATTGCGGGTGCAGATCTACGTGCCGCAAGAGGATTTCTTCCGCCTCAAAGACGGTCAGCAGGCCGAAGTGACGGTGCCCGAACTGCCCGGGCGGGTGTTCCACGGCCGGCTTGCGCGCAACGCGAGCGCACTGCAGGACGCCACGCGTACGGTGCTTGCCGAGGTCGATGTCGACAACAAGGACGGCACGCTGGCACCGGGCATCTATGCGGTCGTGCGGTTGGACGAACCGCAATCCTATCCGGTCGTCTCGGTCCCGTCACAGGCGGTCATCTTCGATAAGGACGGGCTGCAGGCTGCGGTGGACGAGAATGGCGTGGCGCGGATCCGGCATCTCGATGTTGCAGCCGATAATGGCGGGACGGTCGATGTGCGCGCCGGTCTGAGCGCGGGCGATCGGCTTATCCTGAACCCGCCGATTGGCGTTACTGACGGCATGCGGGTGAAGCTCGTGGATTAATGCCCCCGTAGGATCTGGCTCAGGAACAGCTTCAATCGATCGGTCCGCGGATTTTCGAACAACTCGTTCGGTGGGCCACTTTCGACAATCTCGCCGCGGTCCATGAACACCACGCGGTGCGCGACCTGCCGTGCAAACCCCATCTCGTGAGTGACGCAGACCATGGTCATGCCGTCGTCGGCGAGGCCGATCATGGTGTCCAGCACTTCCTTGATCATTTCCGGGTCCAGAGCGGACGTCGGCTCGTCGAACAACATGATCTTTGGCTTCATGCAAAGCGCCCGAGCGATGGCGACGCGCTGCTGCTGGCCGCCGGAAAGCTGGCCGGGGTATTTCTTCGCCTGCTCAGGGATTTTGACGCGTTCCAGGTAGCTCATGGCGAATTCTTCCGCCTCGGCCTTGGGCATCTTGCGGACCCAGATCGGGGCGAGAGTGCAATTCTCCAGTATCGTCAGATGGGGGAACAGGTTGAAGGACTGGAAGACCATGCCGACCTCGCGCCGGATGGTGTCGAGGGCACGCAGATCGTCGGTCAGTTCGGTGCCGTCGACCATGATGCGGCCTTCCTGGTGCGTCTCCAGGCGGTTGATGCAGCGGATCATAGTGGACTTGCCAGAGCCGGACGGCCCGCAGATGACAACTCGTTCTTTCTCAGTTACGGTCAGGCTGACGTCGCGCAGGACATGCATCGCGCCGTACCATTTGTTCACCTTATCGAGAACAATCGCCGGCGGTCCCGATAGTTCCGTTTGCGTCGCTGCATTCATATTTGGCCCTCAGCGCGCGCGGGCGTGGTTGAGGTCTCGCTCCAGGTTTCGGCTATATTTCGACATGGCAAAACAGAACGCGATGTAGACTGCCGCGAGGCCGACGTAGACTTCGGTGGAGAAACTTTGCCAGGGCGGGTCGCTGAGGGCGACCTTGCCCATCGTCAGAAAGTCGAACAGGCCGATGATCATGACCAGGCTCGTGTCCTTGAAGAAGCCAATGAACGTGTTGACCAGCGGTGGGATGACCAGGCGGAGGGCCTGGGGCAGGATGATGAGGCCGGTCTTTTTCCAGTAGCTCAAACCGAGCGCATCGGCGGCCTCGGCCTGGCCCTTGGGGAGGGCCTGGAGGCCGCCACGAATGACTTCGGCCAGGTAGGCACCGGCGAACAGGATGAAGGCGATCTGCGCGCGCAGCAACTTGTCGATGTTGAGGCCGGCGGGCATGAAGAGGGGGAACATGACGCTGGCCATGAACAGGACGGCGATCAGGGGGACTCCGCGAATAAGTTCCACATACAGGACGCAGAGCATTCTGACGGCGGGCAGTTTGGTGGAGCGGCGGCCCAGGGCGACCAGGATCGCCAGCGGGAAGGAGAAGGCGGCACCGAAGGTGGCCAGGATCAGAGTGATCGGAAGGCCACCCCAGTAGTCTTCCGCCACCGAAGGTAGGCCTAGAACGCCGCCCCACATCAGGATGCCGACCGCCGCCAACGTTACGATCCAGATCAACGCCAACTCCTTGCGCCAGAAGTGGCGGATGCCGGAGATGATGTACAGGCCTATTAAAAGCACGACCACGATGGCGGGGCGCCACTGCTCATCGTAGGGGTAGCGGCCGAACAGGATCAGCCGGTATTTGTCGTGCAAGACAGCCCAGCAGGCGCCGACTCCCTTCAGGTTCTGGCAGATGGCGGTGTCGGCGATGCCGGTGTTGCTGTACGGCACGGTCCAGATGGCGTTGACGATCCCCCAGAAGAACAGGGTAATTACGGCTCGCACGATGAGGTAGCCCAGCGCCAGAGTCACGGCGGTCGACCACCAGGACCCGAACAGGTTGGCGCGGGCCCAGCCCCAGGGGCCGATTGACGCGACTGCCTCCTGCGCTCGGGCTTCGGTGGGGACGTGGTCGGCTATAGCCGTGGCTTGGCTCATGTCAGCGCTCCACCAGCGCGATGTGCGCGTTGTACCAGTTCATGAACAGGCTGATCGAGAGGCTGATGGTCAGGTAGACCGCCATGATGATGGCGATGCCCTCGATCGCCTGGCCGGTCTGGTTCAGCGTGGTGTTGGCGATCGAGACGATGTCCTGGAAGCCGATGGCGACGGCGAGGGAGCTGTTCTTGGTCAGGTTCAGGTATTGGCTGGTCATCGGCGGAACGATGACCCGCATGGCCTGTGGCAGGATGATCTGGCGAAGGACCGTGCTGGGGCGGAGGCCGAGTGCGGCGCCGGCTTCCCATTGGCCTTGGGGGATGGCCTGGATGCCGGAACGAACGATTTCGGCGATGTACGATGCGGTGTAGGTCACCAGGCCGAGCATGAGGGCGAAGTATTCGGGGCTTAGGGTGGTGCCGCCTTGGAAGTTGAAGCCGTGCAGGACGGGCCGGTCCAACTGGAATGGCGCGCCGCGCCCGGCCCACACGATGACAGGGAAGGCGACCAGGACCGCAAGGGCGACCGGCCAGACGGCGGGGCGGATTCCCGTGGCCTCCTGGGCCCGACGGGCTCGGTCGTTCCACAGGGTTGTGATGATGATGCCGGCGACAAAGGCAAGCACGGCCCAGGTATGGGCGGGTTGCCAGTCGAGGAGGGAGAGCTTCATGCCTCGGTTGGAGAGGAAGGCGATGCCGCCGAGGTGCCAGGCTTGTTTGGGGGCGGGGAGGCCTTGCAGAACGGTGTACCAGAACAGCAGTTGCAGGAGCAACGGGATGTCACGCAGGGTTTCGACGTAGACGGCGGTCATTTTCGCCAGCAGCCAGTTCGTCGACAGGCGGCCGATGCCGATGACGGTGCCGAGGATTGTGGCCAGGACCACGCCGATGACCGCTACCTTCAGCGTGTTCAGGACGCCGATGAGGAGAGCGGTGCCGTAGGTGTCGATTGCCGGATTGTAGGGGATCACCGACTCGCCGATGGGGATACCGGCGACGCGCGACAGAAATCCGAAGCCGGTGGCGATGTGACGCGCGGCGAGGTTCTCGGAGGTGTTGCGAATCAGGTACCAGGCGATGGCCGCAACCATGCCGATGATAACGATCTGCCAGATGAGGGCGCGAAACACCGGGTCGGTCCAGGACAGCCGCATGCGGCGCCTGGGGGCGACTCTGGGGGCGATAAGGCGGGGGCCGGCGGCGGCTTCGGACATCGTGCGGCGGTCTCCGTCGCGACTGAATTACGCAAGATCCGGGCCATAGTCGGCGCGCCGGCCGCGGTCCTGTTTTCCGGTGACTGTGGGGTGGAATGGTGAGGAGATCAATTGGCGCGCGCGTCCGAGGGTTGACATGCATACCGACTAGTTGGTATGGAGTGCGCATGACGAATAACCAAGATACCTCCAGCAAGCCCGAGACGGCGCGAACCCGCTTATTGGACTCGGCTTTGCGGATCATTCGGGAGAAGGGTTACCACGCCACATCGGTGGACGAGCTTTGTGCGGCGGCCGGGGTCACCAAGGGCGCGTTCTTCCACCACTTCAAAAGCAAGGAGGATCTCGCGGTCGCGGCGGCGGATCATTGGTCGACGACGACTGGCGAACTGTTCGCCGTGGCGCCGTATCACGGGTTTGCCGACCCGCTGGACCGGGTGTTGGCCTACCTCGATTTTCGTGCCTCGTTGATCGCTGGTACGACGGCGGAGTTCACCTGCCTGGTCGGGACGATGGCGCAGGAGACTTTCCTGACCAATCCAGCGATTCGGGATGCCTGTTTCGCGAGCATCGCCGGCCATGCGGAGACTTTAGAGACCGATCTGGATGCGGCTATCGAATTTTATGGGGTGTCAGGCGGCGTCACGGCCAAGGGCCTCGCGCTGCATACACAGGCGGTTCTGCAGGGGGCCTATATCCTGGCGAAGGCCAAGAATGATCCCTCGATCGCCAGCGAGAGTATCGGACATCTGCGCCGGTATTTCGCGCTCTTGTTCCATCAAACCACAGGAGGAAAATCATGAGTGAAGGACTACCGGCGGGTATGCACGCTCTATCGCCGCATCTGGTGTGTGCCGGGGGGGCGGCGGCGATCGACTTCTACAAGGCGGCGTTCGGTGCGACGGAGATGGTACGGCTGGCCGGTCCGGACGGGAAGCTGATGCATGCCTGCGTTTGCGTCAACGGATCGTCCGTTATGCTGGTCGACGAGAACCGGGACTTTGGGATGCTATCGCCCAAGGCGCTGGGCGGCTCGCCGGTGACGATCCATTTGATCGTCAAGGATGCGGACGCTGTCGCTCAACGCGCGGTCGAGGCTGGTGCGACGTTGAAAATGCCGGTGCGGGACATGTTCTGGGGCGACCGTTACGGACTGATCGAAGATCCGTTCGGGCATTTGTGGTCCGTGGCGACGCCGCAGCGTCCGCCGATGTCGGCGGACGAATTGGCAGCCGCGGCGCGTGACGCGTTTGGCAAGGCGGGAGGGTGTTCATGAGCGAGATCGCGCCTTGTCTGTGGTTCGATGGACAAGCGGAGGAGGCCGCGCGCTTCTACGTGTCGGTTTTTCCCAATTCGAGCATCGACACCGTTTCCTATTACAGCGAAGGCATGCATCTGCCGGCGGGGACGGTCTTGCTGGTCGAGCTCACCCTGAACGGGCAGCGGTTTCAGGCGTTGAACGGTGGGCCGCAGTTCACTTTCTCGGAGGCGATCTCGTTCTCGGTTCCGTGTGCGGATCAGGCAGAGGTCGATCGTTACTGGGAAGTGCTGAGCGCAGATGGGGGCGCTCCGGGTCCGTGCGGCTGGCTCAAGGACCGGTTCGGCGTTTCGTGGCAGATCGCGCCCGAGGCGGTCTTCCGGATGATGAAGGACGGCAGCCGGGAACAGGTCGGGCGGATGATGGGTGCGCTCATGCAAATGTCGAAGCTGGAGGTGGCGGCGCTGGAAGCGGCTTATGCCGGGGAGGGTGCGGCCTGATATAGACCTTGGTGTAAATCCGAACCCTTTTCGGACATGTCGCACCATCAGCGGGTTTCCTTTCACTGTCCAGTGGCTCGGTTTCGTCATGATCGCGTTGACGGAGGCGATGAGGTTCTCAAGCTCTACGTCGCCCACGGGCCGCGGCAACGATCGCCGGCCTGGGGCGCCGTGGCTCGCATGGCTTAGAACCGGGGACACAGGCGCCGCCGGTGTGGTTCAGGCTCCGCTTTCATGCGCAGAGGAAGCCCGAGTAAGTGAGATCGCAGAGAAGCGATTCGCGCCGTCGGCACCGGTCGGCGTGCGAACGCGGGCCCCACGCGGCCGCCAACAACCTTCGGCGTCGGAGGCAGTGCTTATCTCTGCGATCTCACTTACTCGGGCTTCCTTCGGCGACGCCGCTAAGCTCTACGCCGCCGGCCGCGACTTGAAAGAACCCCAATTGTCGCCGATCTACGGTGACTTCAGCGGATTCCCGCCAACCATCCTCACCACGGGGACACGCGATCTGTTCTTGAGCAACACCGTACGCACGCACCGAAAACTGCGGCGCTCCGAAGTCGAGGCCGACCTAAATGTCTATGAAGGTCAGTCTCACGCACATTACTTGTCTAACCCTGATGCGCCCGAAACCAAAGAAGCCTTCATCGACATCGCCAGTTTCTTCGACAAGCATCTAGGAAAGTAGGGAAGGCCGGACGGCTTAATTTTACCTCGGGCCATGTTTCATGGCTCGCACCTGGATTGCGCTTCTGTTCAGGGTCTGGCGTTGTTCCGCCCCAGGATGGGATACGAGGGTTCGGCCGTCCAATCTCACTGCAGGTGGTCCCCTCCGGAATAGCGTTCACCGGGGGGCGTGTCGGACTGGCCGGTCCCGACGTCCAGGATGCGATTGTGCGGAGTGGACCTGGGGGCGTGTGCCGGCTAGGCGGCAACAATCTCCACTCCGGTCTCCAACCGGTTCCGGGAGACCTACACGCGGTGTATGATCACCGCGAGCCTACATGCTACCGCCACGGGCATGTTTGGCCGCACGGCTGCGGGGCTATGGCCACGCCCGAGGCGCGAAGCTTCGAGGGCTGACGGCAGCGCGTACATCAGCGCGGAGGCTGCCGCGGAATGCGACGGGGACGGTTCGATGCGATGATCCCAATGCCGCGATCGGCGTTTGCCCGACCGGTTCCTCCCGGTGATGACATCGCGTCTGAAGAGTGCGAGAAACAGATAAACCATCGCCGCCGGGAGAACTCCATGGACGCGCCAGTGACAGCGGTCATGCCGCTGATGCCGCCGGAATCGAGGCATGTGCACATCCTCCGGCAGTTGGAACGGAAACTGCTGTGGCTGTCGGCGTGGATGATCCACAACGCCAATCATATCCGACAGAACCGGGACGGGCTGAAGGTGGGTGGGCATCAGGCGTCGTGCGCGTCGTGCATCTCAATCATGGCGGCACTGTATCTGGAGGTCGCTCGGCCGCAGGATCGCATCGCTGTGAAGCCGCACGCCGGGCCGGTGTTCCACGCGATGAACTATCTGTTCGGGCGGCAGAATCGCGAGAAGATGGAGGGACTGCGGCAGTTTGGCGGGATTCAACCGTACCCGTCGCGGGTGAAGGACGGCGCCGAGGTCGATTTCTCGACCGGTTCGGTCGGGCTGGGCGTGGCCATGACCAGTTTTGCCGCTCTGATGGCGGATTATACGCGGCTGCATGGGCTGGGACGGACGGATCTGCCGGCCGGGCGTCACATCGCGATCTGCGGCGATGCGGAACTGGACGAGGGGAATATTTACGAGGCGCTGCTGGAGGGGTGGAAGCACGACGTTCGGAATGTCTGGTGGATCGTCGATTACAACCGACAGAGCCTCGATTCCGTCGTGCCGGACCGGCTGTTCGGGCGGATCGAGGGGCTGTTCCAGGACATGGGGTGGAACTGCGTCACCATCAAATACGGCCGCAAGCTGGAGGCGGCGTTTGCTCGGGAGGGTGGCGAGGCGCTGCGGGCGTGGATCGATGATTGCCCGAACAGTTTGTATGCGGCGTTGACGTTCCAGGGCGGGGCGGCCTGGCGGCAGACGCTGCTGTCCGATCTGGGGCGATCAAAGGCTCGGGCGATCATCGATGAGCTGAACGATGAGGAGCTGGGCGCCCTGATGACCAATCTGGGCGGCCATGACATCGAAACCGTCATCGACTGTCTGCGTTCGGCCGATGCCGAGGGGGATCAACCGACCTGTTTCATTGCGTATACGATCAAGGGGATGGGGCTGCCGTTCGCCGGGCACAAGGACAATCACGCCGGGCTGATGAGCAAGGAGCAGATGGAACAGTTCCGCCGGGAAATGAATATCCGGCCGGGGCATGAGTGGGATCCGTTCGAGGGGTTGGATGTTCCAGAGGCGGAGTTGCGTGCGTTCCTTCAGGATTGTCCCTTTGGCACGCCGTTGACGCCGGAGGGGCGGATGCTGTCGGCGCCTTCGGTGCCGGTGCCGCCCTCATTGCCGATGCCGAGGTTGAGTGGACGAAAAATGTCTACTCAGGGCGGGTTTGGCGAGATCCTTGCCGAAATTGGGCGGGGACAGGAGGAACTGAAGGACCTCGCGGCCCATATCGTGACGACGTCCCCGGATGTGACGGTGTCGACCAACCTGGGTCCTTGGGTGAACCGGCGGGGCATTTTCGATCGGCATACGCGGAACGATGTGTTTCGGGACTCTAAGCTGGCGTCGGCGCAACGGTGGGGGATGTCGCCGAAGGGCCAGCATATCGAACTAGGAATCGCGGAGCAGAATTTGTTCCTGCTGCTGGGGGCGGCGGGGTTGGCCCCTGGGATGACGGGGGCTCGGGTATTGCCGGTGGGGACGGTCTACGATCCGTTCGTCAATCGGGGGTTGGATGCACTGCTATATGCTTGTTACCAGGATGCCCGGTTTCTGTTGGTTTCGACACCGTCAGGGTTGACCTTGGCGCCGGAGGGCGGACAGCATCAGTCAGTGAACACGCCGTTGATCGGGATGGCCGCGGATCGGCTGGCGAGCTTTGAGCCGGCGTATGTCGATGAGTTGGGCGTTTTGTTGCGGCACGCGTTCGATTTTATGCAGCGGCCGGATGGGTCGGCGGTGTGGCTGCGGTTGTCGACGCGGGCGTTGCTGCAAAGGGAGCGCACGCTGGACGCAGCGGCCGTGATCGCGGGGGCGCACTGGGTGGTGCCTCCGGCGTCGGGGGCGCGGATTGCGCTGGCCTATCAGGGACCAGTGGCGCCGGAAGCCGAGGCGGCCTTCGAGGTATTGCGCGACGAAGAACCGGGGGCGGGCTTGCTGGCAGTGACGTCGCCGGATCGGTTGCATGCCGGGTGGTTGGCGGCGTGTCGCGCTCGGCGGCGTGGGGAGCGGGGAGCGGTGTCGCATATCGAGACGTTGCTGGCGTCGATGGCGCGTGGGGCGGCACTGGTGAGCGTGCTCGATGGGCACCCCGCGACACACGCGTGGCTGGGGGCAGTGCGGGGGCAGCGGGTGGTGCCGCTGGGACCGGACCGCTTCGGGCAGAGCGGCGATATCCCGGATTTGTATCGGGAGTATGGGCTGGATACGGACGCGATCCTGGACGCATGCGCTCAGGCTCTGCTTAGTGGATAGGGGGCAGTCCTGGGCGCGCACGGCATCGGAGTTCTGGTCCAGGATATCGTGGGAGACCGGGTTTCTGGATATGCGTCCGTGTTGGTGCTTTCGGTAGAGAAGAAACGCCGGATGCAGCGTTCTAGAACGGTTGGTCGCCGCAGATGGTAATGCGGTGCATGATCCGGGTTTCAGCCGGGTAGTCATTGACCGCGAAATGCTGGGTGCAGCGGTTGTCCCAGAATGTCAGTGTCCCGGTCTGCCAGCGCAGCCGGCAGGTGTGTTCGGGTCGGATCGACTGATTCATGAAAAAATCGATCAGCGGCTGGCTTTCCTCGTCGGTCATGCCGTCGAACTGCTGAACATGGCCGCCGATATAGATCGACTTCCGGCCGGTTTCGGGGTGGGTCCGCACCAGCGGGTGGATGCTGGTGGTCTGGACGTCGCCAGGATCCTTGACCTTCATCTCGCTCATTTGCCGGTCGTAGCGTTCCTTGCGTGACAGGCCGTTGGCCTGTTTGAAGTTGTCGCCAACGCAGACGGTGCGAAGCTGGCTGGCGACGTCCTTCATTTTGTCTGACAGACTCTCGTAGGCCAGGTACTGATTGGTGAACAACGTGTCCCCGCCAGCGGACGGCACTTCTTTGGCATAGAGCATCGTGCCCATCGCAGGGCTTGGTGAGAACATTTGGTCGGTGTGCCAGGACCCGCCGAAATTCTTCTTGTCGGTGGGCCGTTTGATGACCGCCAGGATTTCCGGGTAATCCGCCATGCCCTCCATGAACGGATGGAGGTGGATGTCGCCCCAACGGCGGGCGAACGCGAGTTGCTGAGCAGGGGTGATGTCCTGGTCGCGGATGGCGATCACAAGGTTGTCCAGCAATGCGGCGCGGATTTCCGCCAGCACCTCGTCCGAGACGTCGACCGAAAGATCGACGCCTCGAACCTCGGCACCGAGCGAGCCGGCGATCTTCTGGACGTCGAGGTGGCGATAGTGGGTGTTACGTGGCGCGTTCATGAACTGAAGGCCTCCTTCCTTATGGGAATGATGCCCCCAGTCCCTGGTGACTCGCAAGTTTGGAGGACCGAGCCGACCTTCGGCTCGCCTGCCCTGTATGATTGCATAATCCCAGCTCGCCGAGACCCATTTGGTCGCGGTTTGTTCAGAGCGTGGCCGTCCCGAAGCGCTCGGGTTTGCGCGTTCGGGTTCCGTCCAAGCGCTCATCCTGCGACGCGGATGCGCTTTCGACCGGCCCGGCTTGGTGCCAGCCAAGGCGAACGGCCCCCAGCGTATCGATGCGCGCTGCGCATGCCAGCGAATGCGGCGTCGGCCCACGTTTGATGAGCCAGAACATGCGAGTGCTGAACGGCGGGGACGCGCCGCCCAGCGCTCACGCTCTAGTACATATGCATGCCGCCATTGATCGAAATCGTCGAGCCAGTAATGTAATCGGCTTCATCCGCGGTCAGGAAGGCGACGCCACGGGCGATATCCGCGGCATGGCCCAAGCGTCCCAGAGGGATTTTCGCGGCGATCTTTTTCAACACTTCGGCCGGGACCGACTTGACCATTTCTGTATCGACATAACCCGGCGCGATGGCGTTAGCTGTGATGCCCCAGCGCGCGCCTTCCATGGCCAGCGACTTGGTGAAGCCGTGGATGCCAGACTTGGCGGCTGCGTAGTTAACCTGCCCATACTGCCCGCCCTGGCCGTTCATGCTGCCGACATTGACGACCCGGCCGAACTTGCGCTCGCGCATGCCGTCGAACGTCAGTTTGCAGGTATTGAAGCACCCGCCGAGGTCGGTTGCGAGCACCGCATCCCACATTTCCCGGGTCATCTTGGCGAGGGTAGCGTCGCGATTGATGCCGGCGTTGTTGACCAGGATCTCGATTGGGCCGTGTTCGGCGATGATCTTCCCGATGCCTGCTTGGCAAGACTGGAAGCTGCTGACATCGAATTCGACGGTCAGGATGCCGTGTTCCTTCGAAAAGGCCTCCGCCACGGTGTCATTCGGGACGTCGCGGCTAAGACGGAAAATATCGGCCGGCGGATAGTTTGCTATGACCTTCCGACCCTGCGCCTTGAGCGCCAAGCAAATCGCGAGGCCAATACCCCGTGTGCCGCCAGTAACGAGTGCAACGCGTGCCATCGGTCCCTCCCTTGGTTGTTGATCGGACCAAGGAAATCCCTAGCACCTCCTCGAACCCCGCGCTGTGATATAGGTCAATGACAACGGCTGCTTCTTCCGGCTGCGAGCACGCGTGGCTGAGAGGATCAGCACCGATGACAGTATGTCCCGCGAAAGAGCTGGTCGCTCTGTTCGGCCGGAACTCGGTGCTTCAGCGTGATTGCAAAGCTTCTCGGAGGCTGCTGCCGAGAGGTTTGATTCGCTTCTGCCGGCTCAGGTGGGGACCACTATATCCCTGTGGTGCGACGAGAACACTAGTACATGTGCTGCCCACCGTTGATCGACAGTGTGGCGCCAGTGATGAACGTTGCCTCGTCCGCGGTAAGGAACGCCACCCCGCGCGCGATGTCTACGCCTTGGCCGAGCGTGCCAACTGGGATTCGCGCCACAATCTTCTCCAGCACGTGGGGGGGCACCGCGCGCACCATGTCGGTGTCCACATAGCCTGGCGCGATTGCGTTCACGGTGATACCGAAGCGTGCGCCTTCCTGCGCCAGCGCCTTGGTAAATCCATGGATGCCCGACTTGGCCGCGGCGTAGTTGACTTGGCCATACTGGCCGGCTTGGCCGTTGACGCTGCCGACATTGACGATGCGGCCGAACTTGCGCTCGCGCATCCCGGAGAAAGTCAGCCTGCACAGGTTGAAGCAGGATCCAAGGTTGGTGTCGATCACGGCCTCCCACATCTCGCGCGACATGTGCTCGAGCGTGCCGTCACGGGTGATGCCGGCGTTGTTCACCAGCACTTCGATCGGACCGACGTCCTCCACGATCCGCTTCACCCCATATTGGCATTCGTCGAAGTGTCTGACGTCGAATCTCTCGACGCGGATGCCGGTCTCCTCATGGAAGGCAGCGGCGGCCCGTTCGTTCCCGTGGTAGTTGGCAATGACGAGGCGGCCCTGTTCCTTGAGCCTCGTGCTGATGGAAGCCCCGATCCCTCGCGTTCCACCCGTCACCAGTGCCACACGTGCCATCGCTATCTCCCTTGGTTGTTGTTGGGACCGTCGGTACTATTAGCACTTCGGCCAACTCTGCAAAGGGGTCCCACCGATCAATGCTGCTGACAGCCTGCAAGGCTGGACAACGATCGATGCCCGGGCGAGGTTGCAGTCAGCGCCGGCGTGCGCAGCGTAAAAGCCCTCGCGGCAAGTCAACACCGACGGCGATGAACGCCGCGGTGTTGACTGTCTCGACGAATATGCGTCCGCGGACTATTTTTGCCGTGGACCGGCGTTCCCCGAGAAGGCTTTCGCCGGCGCCGCGGTTTAGCGCTCCAACGCCATCGCGACGCCCATGCCGCCGCCGATACACAGGGTTGCCAGGCCTTTCTTGGCGTCACGCTTCTGCATCTCGTGCAGCAGCGTCACCAGAATGCGCGCGCCCGAGGCACCAATGGGGTGACCGATCGCGATCGCGCCGCCGTTGACGTTCACCTTGCCGGTATCCCAGCCAATGTCCTTGTTCACCGCGACGGCTTGCGCGGCAAAGGCTTCGTTGGCCTCGATAAGGTCGAGGTCGTCGGCCTTCCAACCCGCGCGCTGCAACACCTTGCGTGAGGACGGGATCGGACCGGTGCCCATAACGGCCGGGTCGACACCGGCGGTGGCAAACGCGGCGATACGGGCGAGCGGGATGAGGCCACGTTTGCTGGCTTCGCCGGCCGTCATCAGGATGAGCGCCGCAGCACCATCGTTGATGCCGGAAGCGTTGCCCGCGGTGACAGTGCCGTCCTTGGTAAAGGCCGGACGCAGACGGGCCATTCCTTCCGGGGTGCTGTCATGGCGAATATATTCGTCGTCCATTACCTGAACGTCGCCTTTGCGGGTCTTGATCGTCACCGGAGTGATCTCGTCCTTGAAGCGGCCGGACTTCTGGGCGGCCGAGGCCTTTTGCTGTGACGCAAGGGCGAAGGCGTCCTGTTCCTCTCGAGTGATCTGATACTTGGTAGCGACGTTTTCGGCCGTGTTGCCCATGTGGTAGCCGTGGAAGGCATCCCACAGGCCGTCCTTCAGCATAGTGTCCACGAACTCCAGGCCACCCATCTTGGTTCCGTTGCGCAAATGGGCCGCGTGGGTCGACAGGCTCATGCTCTCCATACCGCCGGCGGCGACGATGGCGCTCTCGCCGGTGCGGATCTGCTGTGCGGCAAGCGCGACGGCGCGCAGGCCTGAGCCGCAAACCTGGTTGATGCCGAACGCGGTTTTTGAATCCGGCAGGCCTGCGGCCCGACCGGCCTGGCGTGTCGGATTTTGGCCTTCCCCAGCAGCCAGGACCTGTCCATAGATCAGTTCGTCCACGTCGGCTGGGTCGATGGCGGCGCGGGTCATGGCGGCTTGAAGTACGATCGCGCCCAGTTGGTGGGCGGGAATGGTGCTCAGGGCGCCGTTAAAGCTGCCGACAGGTGTTCTAGCTGCCGAAACGATTACGATGTCGTCCATATCCTATTTTCCTCCGCGGTGTGCTTCGCGACTTGCGATATGCTACCGCCCTCGACACAAGTGCGTAAGGCACCGGCGAAAAGCAAGGCGGGGGCGAAAAGCGAGATGGGTATTACACGCCAAGCTTGGCTGCCATGTCTTGGATGTCGGTCGCGACGATGTCCCAGTCCTGATCGGCTTGGTAGTCACGCTTCTGGTGAGGGCCGTACTCGAGGGGGCGGGGAAAAAAGCGGTCAGGAGGCCGCACCCGCGCGCGGCGGCAAGGTCGCCATTGTGGGCGGCGGCCATCATCACCTGGTCCGGCCGCAGATCGAGCAATTTGGCCACGCCAAGATAGGTTTGGGGGTCGGGCTTGAAGTGGCCGAACAGATCGGATCCAAAGATCATGTCCCAGGGGATAGCCGCGAATTTTGCCATATTCAGCAATAGTGAGACGTTGCCGTTCGACAGCGGCCCAATGATGAAGCGTGATTTGAGGCGCGTAAGGCCGGGAACGGCGTCGGGCCAGGGATGCAGGCGATGCCAGCCCAGGTTGATGTGGGCGCGGTCGTCTTCGGTCAGCCCGGAAATTCCAAACTCCGCGATCAGCCGGTCCAGCGAGGCGCGGTGCAAGTCGTCGAGTTTCGTCCACGGCTGCTCGCCTTTGCGGACGCGGTCCATGGAGGGATGGTAGGCGGCGCGCCAGGCATCGACCAGGGCGGGCCAGTCAGCAGTGATGCTCTTGGGGGCGCCGTAAGCGGTGAGGTCGGCGATCAGGCTGGATCGCCAATCGACCACCGTGCCGAACGTGTCGAAGACGATCGCGACGGGTTGCTTGGTTGCCATGAGAGCCTCCCCTTTGTCGGGGGAACAAACCCTGGTCGCTGGCGGGGGTCAAGCGGGGTGGATGAGGTTGCACGGTTCGCGCCGCCTCTGGACGGGCGTATGGTGCGAGACCCCGTCGTGGTGGGGCTTCTACGGACGAGGACGACCTTAACGCTCTGCTCTGCGGAAATCCTTGAGGCAATCACGGCGAGGCGTTCCTACGAGGATCCCAAATGCGCTTGGATACACACTGAACGTAACCGCCGAAGGTGGTGGAGAGCGGTGCCTTGACGCACTGCGGGCGGCCCTTCGGCTGCTCGGGCTGCCGACTAAGGGCCCGATCACCGATCCAGCAGTCGTGGGATAGTTCAAGAACCTTTGTCCAGGGTGCGGAGCCATTCGAGCAGGGGGCGCCACAGTGATGCCTCAGCCCGAGCGCCGGCGGTCATGCTGATGTGGCCTGCGGCGGGCTGGTGAAGGACGGCACCCGGGATCAGGCGAGCAAGCGGGCGAGCGGATTCCGGCGGCACGATCCGGTCGCGGCCCGGCACGGCGACGAAGGCGGACGTCGCGATCGAAGTTGGATCGACTGGTAGTCCGGCGATCAACCAGTTGCCCCGGGCGGGCGCGTTTTCGCCGTACCACTCGCTTAGGCAGGCACGAGCCACATTGGCCGCCAGTGGGACGCCGTCGTTCAACCAGTCCTCCAGGTCGACGAACAACCTAGCGCGGTCGCTGTTGGGTGGCAGGCGGGCGAAGGCGCGGTATTTGTCGGCGACGTTCCACGGGTCGAGCAGTGCGAACAGCGACTGCAGCAGGTCGACAGAAAGCGTATGGCTGAAGGCCAACGCAGGTTCCAATAGCGGCAGGGTTTCGGCCGCTTGAATCGCTCGGCCTGGGTCGGGCGCGTGAAAATCCCAGGGCGCTGCGAGCAGGGCCAGGCCACTGATGAGGTCGGGCCGTCGCTGCGCTGCCGCAACGGCCAGCGTCCCGCCCATGCAGTATCCCGCCAACACGGGGGGAGTGCCGGCGATCCGGACGGCGGCGGTCATCGCACGCTCCAGGCGGCCGGCGACGTAGTCCGTCAGGCTGAAACGACGCTCCGCCTCTTCTGGCCAACCCCAGTCGAGCAGGAATGGGCGCATACCTCGGCCGGCGAGCCAGCGCAGCATGGAGTTTCCCTCCGCCAGATCGAGCACGTAGGCCCGGTTGATCAGGCTTGGGACGAACAGGACCGGCTGGCCGGTGGGTGGGCCATAGTCCAGCAGCCGCGTGCCGCCCTCCGACCAGACGGCCGGCGGATCGATCAGGGTGCGGTGGCGCGGGTGCCGGCGATAGGCCGCGATGCCCTCGATGAGGGCGGCATCCTGACGCAGCGTCTCTGCCACCACGGCGGCGGGAAACTCACTTTCGTGTTTTCCGTCCTGGACCGCGTTTTGGAGTGACTGGAGGATCGCCGGCCCGCTCGAGGTCCGCCAGTCGGCGTTCCAAAGTGGCGACGTGGCGCGCGAGACGTTCGATCTCAGCATCGCGAGCGTCAGATGGAGCATGAGCGGGCGCGGCCCGCGGCGCATCATTGGTCCGGGGCTGTCCGTCCGTTCGGTCATGCCGATCAGCGGCAGGGTTGCTGTGCCACTGTGGGGCGGGTGCGCGTGGCAGGCCGCGCAGCATGGTGGACATGGTCCCGGCCCAGACAGCCAGTATGGTCTGCCATGCTTCGCGCATTTCGCGGTCGGCGGCCATCGCGGACAGTTCGCTCTGCCACAGCGTGACCCAATCCTGAGCCAGTTTGCGGGCATCGGGCAGATCCGGGATGAACTCGAGCCCGTGATTCGGGGCCACCGGAACCGGGCCTGTCCTGGCCCGCAGCGTTCTGTCCGCTCGAATTGTGTCCGGCGTTGTCGCGACCGGCGCTCCCCGTCATGCGGCATTCTTCCTCCCTCGCGGGCCGGACCATAAGCGCGGCGGGCGGCGGCGAAAACGTCAAACCGCCACATAGATGCGGATCAGCGATGAATTCACTCTATCGCAAGTGCGAAATACGCGGTAGGGAGGGAGGGTAGCTACGAGGTATGCATGGCTGTGCCCGCTGAGACCCTGCCGGATACACCAGTTGGCGAAAAGCCTCCGGTCGTGGTTAAAAAGTATGCGAACCGGCGACTCTATAACACCGAGAGTTCCAGCTACATCACGTTGGACAATCTTGCCGAGATGGTACGGCTAGGCCGAGATTTCGTCGTCTATGACGCGAAAAGCGGGGACGATATCACGCGTAGCGTGCTGACCCAGATCATCGTCGAAGAGGAAGGGAAGGGGCAAAACCTGCTGCCCACGAACTTTCTGCGCCAGTTGATCGGGCTGTACGGCGGCTCGATGCAGGGGCTGGTGCCCAAATATCTGGAACACGCCATGACATCGTTTGCTCAGCAGCAGGAGCAGATGCGGACGGCGATGCAAAAAACGATGGGGACATTGTTCCCATTCGGCAATATCGAGGAAGTTGGCCGGCAAAATATGGCGATGATGGAACGTGCGTTCAGCTTGTTCACCCCGTTTTACCGGGGTTCGGAACCGACCAACCCGTCGGATGTGCATGGATCCGAGATCGAGGCGCTGCGGGCGGAGATAGAGCGGCTACGGCGGGAACTGGAAATCGCAAAGAAAAAGTAGGATTGAGGGCGCCTAGCCCGCTGATCCTAAGTCCCGCCCTTAGCCGCCGCGATAAACGCCCGGATCAAGGCCGCATCTTTCACGCCCTTCCGGCTCTCCACCCCTGAGGATACATCGACCGCGCGGGCCCCGGTCTCTCTGATCGCATCGGCGACGTTCTCGGGTGTCAAGCCACCGGCCAGCATCCATGGCGCGGGGGCGGCCCATCCGCGCAGAACGGACCAGTCGAACCTCGTGGCGTTGCCCCCCGGCCGATCCGCACCGCCGGGTGGCGCGGCTTCCAGGATGATGCGGTCCGCGCCGAAATTGTCGGTTGGAAGGTCGTGGGCGCCATCGATCCCGACGGAACGCCAGATCGGCAGGTCAAACCGAGCCTTGATCGCGGCCAGCTGGTGCGGGGCTCCATAGAACTGGAGAATATCCAGCTTCAAGGTGTCCAGGACCTGGGAAATCGCCGCCTCGGTCGGGTCAACGAACAGGCCGACCCGCAGCGGTCCGCCGACAATCCGGGCAGAGAGGGTGGCAGCGGTTACGGGTGTCACGTAGCGAGGGGAGGGCGGAAAGAACACGAACCCCACCCAGTCGGCTCCGGCCTCGACCGCGGTGTCGAAGGCGATCGGGTTATTGATGCCGCAAATTTTGACCTTTGTCATCGAATGCTGGCGGCGATGTCGGCTGCCGCTCCAGCAGGGTCGAGCGCGGCGGTAATTGGACGGCCGACTACGATCCAATCGGCCCCGGCCGCGACTGCCTGCGGCGGGGTCATCGTGCGGGTCTGGTCGCCGGAAGCGGCTCCCTCGGGACGGATGCCGGGCACCACCAGCTTCACGGCCGGACCGAACGCCTGACGGAGCATGGCGACCTCAAGAGGACTGCAGACCAGCCCGTCGGCTCCAGCTTCGATGGCGAGGCGACCGAGGCGCAGCACCTGTTCCCCCGGCGAGGTGGGGACGCCTACCGCATGCAGATCCGTCTGGCCGAAGCTGGTCAGGACAGTGACCGCCAGGATTAGGGGCCTGTCGGCGCCCGCGGTAGCGGCGGCCTGTTGGGCCGCCTGGATCATCGCCGAGCCGCCGGACGCATGGAGGGTGAGCATCCTCGGCCGCAGCGGCAGCACTGCCCTGACACTGCCGGCGACCGTGTTTGGAATGTCGTGCAGCTTGAGGTCCAGGAAGATCGGCGCATCGCTGATCGCCCTGAAGCCCTCGGCGCCGTTTGCCAGGAAGTATTCCAGGCCCAGCTTCAGCAAATCGGCGTGCGGTGCGACCGCATTGGCCCAGGCGCGGGCCTGTTTCGGATCCGCCGTGTCCAGCGCGACGATTAGCTTTTTACCGGACGGCATCAGGCGACCGGGGGCAGCGAAATCGGCTTGTCGACACGGGCTTGCAATGCCTCGACCTGAGATTCCAGCAGGCGCACGGTGCGCTCCGCCCGTCGCGCCCGGCGGCGCTGGGTGAGTTCCGACATCCAGACTACCAGAGCACCGAACAGGAACCCAAGGGCCATGGCGAACAGTATGGCGAGCGAAAGATGGGCCTCCAGGTGGTAATCCGTGGGCCAGATCCCAAGGCTGACCATCTCAGTGTTTGAGAGTGCAAAAAACACCACGGGCAGGCACAGGATGAAGGTGACGATGAGGAAAATCATGAATGGCGGACCCCTCGGATCGCTTTCAACCTAGCAGGCCAGAGAAGTCCGGCGCCGGCTGAGTCGCACCGCTTGCGCGTCCGGCCGTTCCGCTCCCGCGCGATCATCCGCTAGGCCGATTTACGCTCCCTGGCGCGTGGGATCTTACCGGAATTCACCCGCAGCCGCAGTTCTTTCCCGGCTTTGAAGAAGGGAACGGATTTCTCGTCGACCGAAACGGAAGCACCGGTCCGCGGGTTGCGTCCGGTGCGGGCATCGCGATGCTTGACCGTGAAAGCGCCGAAACCGCGCAACTCCACGCGTTCCCCTCGAGCCAGCGCGTAGGTAATTTCCTCGAAGATCGTGGCGACGATGGTTTCGACATCCTGCCCGCGCAGGTGCGGATTGGCGGCCGCCAACTCCGCAATCAGTTCGGATTTTGTCAAGACTTCCCCCGGCGTCAGCTTCCGGGACGTTGCCAGACGGCCCAGCCGCCGTCAAGACTAAGGCTTTGTGAAATCAGCATTTTCCACACGTCCTCGAGCATGGCTCTAAGCCGGCCGGAAATGGCACGGCTGGCGAAGCCTCGATCGAGGAGATCCTGGACTGGAAGATCGGCTGGTACGCCCTTGGCCGACGCCAGCCATTCCTTGGCTTCGGGCTCGCCACCGATTGCATCGACCAAGCCAAGTCCAAGCGCCTGGCGCCCAGTGTAGGCCCGCCCGTCGGCCAGCGAGCGAACTTTGGCGACGTCCATGTGACGGCCAGCAGCGACCATGTTCGACGAACTGGTCGTACATATCATTGACCAGGCCCTGCATTACTTCTTGCCCTGCGGGTGATAGCGGCCGCACCAGGCTCGGTTCGTCCTTAAGCGGTCCTGAGCGAATTACCTCGGGGGTGATTCCGAGTTTGCCGAGGAGGCCGGAGATTTCTCCGGTTTCCAGCAGGACGCCGATTGAACCGGTCAGGGTGGCCTCGCGGGCGAAAATCCGGTTCGCGGGCATTGCGATCATATAGCCGGCAGATGCTGCCAGGCCGCCCATCGTGACGACGACCGGCTTTTTCGCGGCAACACGGGCAATCGCATCGTGCAGGGTTTCCCCGCCGGCGACGCTGCCGCCAGGGCTATCGATCGACACGATCAGCGCCTTGACCTGACTGTTGTCAGCCAGGGCGTCAATCGCCTCCGTCAGCTTATGATTCTCGGTGATCAGGCCGTCGACTGAGACCCTGGCAATGTGGGCAGCCGTGGGCACGAAGCCCGCATTGTGCAATCCGGCCAGCGCCGCCGACAACGACCGCGACGATAGAGAGAACCCGCCAAAAGACGAGGCGACGCTTGAGGCGTCGCCTGTCCAGGAGCAGGTCAGTCTCCAGCGACATGTCTGGTGTCCTTGGCGCTGACCTTCGTTTGCGCGCTCAGTTGTCCTGAGCGATCTGATTGCGGCGACGTATCGCGGCCCCCAGGATGTCGCCCAGCGAGGCACCGGAGTCGGACGAGCCGAATTCGGCCATTGCCTGCTTCTCTTCCTCGACCTCCTTGCCCTTGATCGTCAGCGTCAGTTTGCGCGACTGACGATCGACCGCGGTGATCTTGGCATCGACCTTTTCGCCCACGGCGAAGCGGTCGGGGCGTTGATCGCCTTTGTCCCTGGCGAGTTCGGCGCGGCGAATAAACCCGGTCAGCACATCGTTGACCTTGACTTCGATGCCGTTGGCCTGGACGGCGCTGACGATGCAGGTCACGACGTCGCCCTTGTGGACGGTGTCGAGTATGGTCGCTGCCGGGTCGTCACGCAGCTGCTTGATACCGAGGCTGATGCGTTCCTTCTCGACATCAACATCAAGGACCTTCGCCTTGACGGTCTGGCCCTTCTCGTAGCCCGCCATCGCCGCTTCGCCGGCTTCGTCCCAGGACAGGTCGGACATGTGGATCATGCCGTCGATGTCGGCGGACAGGCCGATGAACAGGCCGAACTCGGTGATGTTGCGGATTTCGCCCTCGACTTCGGAGCCGATCGGATGCTCTTCCACGAACTGCTCCCACGGGTTGCGCTGCACCTGCTTGAGGCCCAGCGAAATGCGCCGCTTGGAGCTGTCCACGTCGAGCACCATGACGTCGACTTCCTGGCTGGTGGAGACGATCTTGCCAGGATGGACGTTCTTTTTCGTCCAGGACATTTCGGACACGTGGACGAGGCCTTCAACCCCCGGTTCCAGCTCCACGAATGCGCCATAGTCGGTGATGTTGGTGACGCGGCCGGAGTATCTCGCGCCGGGCGGGTATTTCGCGGCGACGCCTTCCCAGGGGTCGGCTTCCAACTGCTTCATGCCCAGACTGATGCGCTGGGTATCGGAGTTGAAACGGATCACCTGGACCTTGACCTGTTGACCGATGGTCAGGGCCTCGGAGGGGTGGTTGATGCGGCGCCAGGCGATGTCGGTGACGTGCAGCAAGCCGTCGACGCCGCCGAGGTCCACGAAGGCGCCGTAGTCGGTGATGTTCTTCACCACGCCGTCCAGGATCATGCCTTCCTTGAGGCCCTGGATCAGTTCGCTGCGCTGTTCGGCGCGGGTTTCTTCCAGAACGGCCCGGCGGGAGACGACGATATTGCCGCGGGCGCGATCCATCTTCAGGATCTGAAATGGCTGCGGGGTGCCCATCAGCGGTCCGACGTCGCGCACCGGGCGGATATCGACCTGGCTGCCAGGGAGGAAGGCAACCGCGCCGCCGAGGTCGACGGTGAAGCCGCCCTTGACCCGGCCGTAAATCGTGCCATCGACGCGCTTCTGCGCTTCGAACGCCTTTTCGAGATTGGTCCAGGCCTCTTCGCGGCGGGCCTTCTCACGCGACAGGATGATCGCGCCGTCACGGTCTTCGTAACGCTCGACATACAATTCGATCATATCGCCGGGCTTGACGTCCGGCTTGGCGCCGGGCGGGCCGAATTCCTTGAGGGCGACGCGGCCCTCGGACTTCAGGCCAACATCGACGACGGCGAATTCGTCGGTGAGGCGGACGACCCGGCCGGTTACGACGGATCCGTCGAAGCCAGTGTCGATGCCGAGCGTTTCGTCGAGGAGGGAGGCGAAATCTTCGCCCCGAAAGTGGTCTTGCGCGGGCTCTTGGGCGCGCGCGGTGGCGGATACTGCCATGTGTGACGTTGGTTCCGTTACGGATAGCCGGGCTGTGCCCGGTGGTTGCCGTGGTATGCGCGTTTCAATGTTTGAAGCACGTCTTGCCCGCGTCTCGATGGGCGCGGGCCGGGTTGAAGCGATGGAGCGGCTCTAGGACTGGATGCCACAGGGAGTGAAATAGAGATTTCGTGATAGGAGTCAAGGGAAGAGGTGTCCCGGCGGGGCCAACGCAGCGGCGTTGCGTGCGCGGATCGCCGCTGTTGCTTAATTAGAGCGGGTGGCTTCGATCGTCACGTTGCCATCTGGCCCTTCGACGCCGGTTGGGGGGGGGCGCGGGCTTCTCAACACGGAGAAGAACGAGGGCCTCGGAGGGCCTCGGAGCAGCAGCGCCTTTCCCACAAATGAAACGCCGCGGGCGTCGTAGGGGCTTCTCGGACATGGCGTCCCAGAGCATTCGGCAGCGGGACCGCTTGCTCGTTGGGTGCAACGATTGGTTCGGCGGGCCGGATGAGAGGACCCGTTCGCGTGGAGGCGGGTCAAATGACGTCGCCTGCGCTGTCCGGGCTGCTCCCATTCCATTGCGGTCTTGGGCTCCTCGCGTTCGGTGCCTATTGACGGTCGCCACTTGCGCGCGGGCGTTGCGGCTTCGGGCGCCGCCTTGGGGTGGAATCGAGCGACCCCAGTCCAGCACGCCATTGGTCCAGCCAAACACAATCTGAGTGGCGGATTCGCCGCCGCCCATGCTGGATTTCACTTTCTGGACGATCTCAGCTTCCTGCTGGTAGACGGCAATGTTTCCTGCTTGCGAACGGCCCACCGGGTGGTAGCTTCGGGCGGAAAGCCGGCGAGGCAAACCGTCAGGGCGTTCGAGGGACTGCGACAGGAGGCTCGGAATAACTCGGGTATCCGTTGCGTTATGCCGGTGGCTGTTCGTGACTGTGGCTGTTCGTGACTAATGGGCTTTTCAATGGGAGGGAAACGAATGACTGATTTGACGAAACCGCCGCGCGCCGGCGTCTCGCGCCGCCATGTGCTGAGGGCTGCCGCAGGGGTCTCCGGGGTCGCCATCGGGTCGGACGCGATCCGCGGCTTCCCGACGATCTGGGCGCAGAACCTCAAGGACATCAAACTTCTGCACGTCGGCCAGTCGTACTCTGCGATCAAGGAAATCGGCATTCAGGCCAGCAAGGACCTTGGCTTTACGGTCGAAATCCAGGTCGTTGACGCGAACACCCAACTCAATCGCCTGTTTACCCAGCCCAAGACGATCGACATCAACGACATGGAGTCGTTCGATATGATTCGTCTGCAGGGCAAGAAGGTGCTGGCGCCGGTCCCGACCGCCAAATACAAACTGTACGACAAGATCGTCCCGATTTTCACCAAAGGCGAAACTCCGGACGGACGTAAGGTCTCGACCCAGGGCGTCTCGCCATTTTCGGTGCAGTACTGGGCCGATAAGGACGGCACCAAGCTCGCCAAAGAGGCGACCGATTGGATGACCGGCATCCCGATGGTCTACAACGCCGATACGCTCGGCATCCGCCCCGACCTGATCGGCCGCAAAGTTACCGAGTGGAAGGAGCTGCTCAACCCCGAGTTCAAGGGCAAGGCCGCGCTGGTCGATGCTCCGTCCGTTGGCATCATGGACGTGGCGATGGCGCTCGAATCCCGTGGCGACCTGAAATACGGGAATAAGGGCAACATGAGCCGCGCCGAAATCGACAAAACCATCGACATTATGACCGGGTTCAAGAAATCCGGCCATTTCCGTGCGTTCTGGACCAATTTCGACCAGTCGGTGAACCTGATGGCCTCCGGCGAGGTGGTGATACAGTCGATGTGGTCGCCCGCCGTCACGGCTGTGCGTAGCCGCAACATCGACTGCTACTATGCCCCGCTCAAGGAAGGTTATCGCGGCTGGTCGAGCCTGCTGTCGCCGATGGCGCATCTGACCGGGCTGAAGGCGGACGCCGCGATGGAATACCTCAACTGGTACAACTCCGGCTGGCAAGGCGGGTTCATCGCTAAGCAAGGCTATTACAGCGCGGTGCCGGAGACGGCGAAGAAGTTCATGACCGCCGATGAGTGGGCCTACTGGTACGAGGGCAAACCGGCTGCGGCCGATATCATGGACCCGTACGGCCATCTGATGGAGAAGAAGGGCGTCACGCGCGATGGCGGTGCGTTCTGGGACCGGATGGGCAATATTGCCTGCTGGAACACGCTGATGGATGAGGACAAATACCTCACCAAGCGTTGGAACGAGTTCGTCGGCGCCTAATCCCGACCGAGGGGCGGGCGGCATCTAGCAACCCGCCTCCCTTTTCGCCGTAACCCTGCGTGGGAACCATGAAGCTGCCGCCGACTTTCGTTTCCGGGCTGCAGGTCGGCCCGACGACGCTGATCCTGTTGTTCTTCTTCGTGGTGCCGATGCTGGTGGTGATCGCCGTCAGCTTCTTCGACTACGAGAATGCGCAGATCGTCGAAACGTTTATCGCGGACAACTATCGCGACGTCTTCACCTCCAGCGTAACGCTGGAGCAATATGCGAAGTCGCTCAAGTTCGCCGCCATCGTGTGGGCCCTGACGCTGGTGATCGGCTTCAACGTGTCCTACTTCCTGGTCTTCCACGTCCGCAACGTGCTCTGGCAGATCGGATTGTTTCTGTTGTGTACGGTGCCGTTCTGGACCTCCAACATCATTCGCATGATCTCCTGGCTGCCGGTCCTGGGCAAGAATGGCATCGTCAATCAGACTTTGGCCAAGCTCGGCCTGATCCATGCGCCCCTGGAATTCTTGCTGTACCTCGGATTTCGCGGTCGTCGTCGGCTACGTCCACCTGTTCACGCTGTTCATGGTGGTGCCGATCTTCAATTCAATGGCGCGCATCGACCGCAGCCTGCTGGAGGCAGCGCGCGACGCCGGCGCCGGACGGTTCCGCGTCGTCTGGGAGATCGTGCTGCCGCTGTCCAAGACCGGCATCGCGCTCGGTTCGATCTTCGTGGTGACTCAGGTTATGGGCGACTTCTTTGTAGTCAAGGTTATGAGCGGTGGGCAGAGCACGTCAGTCGTTTCGGCGCTGTACAATCAGGTGTCTGCGATGCAGTACCCGCCCGCGGCAGCCAGCGCGGTGCTGCTGCTGATCATCGTGACGCTCATGGTCGCGGCCATCCTGCGTGTCGTTGACGTGCGCAAGCAGCTCGCAACCTGAAGGGAGAACGACGCGATGGCACAGCATGACGCCGGGTCACGCCCATGGACGTTCTGGTTCTTCGCCGCGTTCTTCGTCCTGTTCGTAATCTTCCTCTACGGCCCGATGTTCGTCGTCTATGCGCTGTCGTTCCAGGGCGAGGACGGCGGACTGACGTTCCCGCTGGAAGGTGTATCGACTCACTGGTTCCACGAACTGGTCGATCCGAACGCGCGTTCGGGCGACATCGCCGGCGCGTTCCAGCGATCGATTGGCCTCGGCGTTGTGGTATCGCTCTTGACCGTCGTGCTGTCGGTCGCGGCCGGTCTGGGGTTCCGGCGCAACTTCGCCGGATCGGCGGTCATCTTCTATATTGCCATCGCCAGCCTGATCATGCCCGGGCTGTTCGTTGGCCTTGGGATCAACGTGTTGTTCAACGAGCTCGGCTGGGTGACCGACTGGACCACGTCAGGTCTCGGCGCGCAGTTGACCTGGACCTTGCCGTTCGGCTTGTTGATCATGTTCGCGGTGCTTGGCCGCTTCAATCGCGCGTATGAAGAAGCTGCCAAGGATCTTGGCGCGACGTCGTGGCAGCGCATGCGCGAAGTCACATTGCCGATTTTGCTGCCCGGCATCATCGGGGTCGCCCTGTTCGGCTTCACGCTGTCCTACGATGAATTCCCTCGCACCGTGCTGACTTCGGGCAGCGAGAACACACTGCCGATCGAGATCTGGACGATGACCACGAACGTCACTTCGCCGGCGCTATATGCCGTCGGTACGGTTACCACGGTCGTCTCATTTGTGGTCATTGGCACCGCCCTCGGCTCGATCGCCCTCATCCAACGCCGCCGGCGGGCCTCGCGCGGCGAGCCCACCTGACGCGCTCGGAAACTCCTGCATGATCTCTCCCAAGTCCGCCGGCAACGGCCGCATCGATATAGTGAACGTCACCAAACGTTTCCGCGACACGACCGCGGTTGCCGATCTTAGCCTGGCTATCGACCACGGCACCTATTGCTGTTTGCTGGGTCCGAGCGGCTGCGGCAAGACGACGATCCTGCGCATGATCGCGGGGCACGAGAACCCGACGTCCGGTGACTTGCGCATCGGCGGCCAGTCGGTGCTGGGGCTCGATCCGGTGCAGCGTGGCACGGCGATGATGTTCCAGAGCTACGCGCTGTTTCCGCACCGCAGCGTGCTGGACAATGTCAGCTTCGCTCTGAAGATGCGCGGCGCCGGTCGCGAGGCTCGCTCCGCCACGGCGCGCGAGTTGCTTGCCAAGGTCCATATGGAGCGCTTCGCCAATCGCCTGCCGGCGGAACTGTCCGGAGGCCAGCAGCAGCGCGTGGCGCTGGCCCGCGCATTGATCACCAACCCGAGGGTACTGCTGCTCGACGAACCGCTATCGGCGCTGGACGAATATCTTCGTCTACGGATGCGCGGTGAATTGCGCCGGGTTCAGAAGGAGCTTGGCATCACGTTCATCCACGTCACTCACACACAGTTGGAGGCGATCGCGGTCGCCGACGTCGTGGTGGTGATGACGCAGGGCCGCATCGAACAGGCGGCGAGTGCGCGCGATATCTACGTCGCGCCCCGGAGCGCCTATGTGGCGCGCTTCATCGGGGGCCAGAACGTGCTGACCGGTGCGCTCGACAGCGTCACCGACTCCTGGGCGCTGGTTGCCGGCGCCGACGGCTCGCGTGCGCAATTCCCGCTCGGCGCCGCGCGCGGCGCGCCAGGTTCGGCACTGTTTGCCGCTATCCGTCGTGACCGGATCATGCTCACGAAGGACGCCTCGACCCGTGTGGGCGACGAAATCAACAGCGCTGTCGGCGTTGTCCACGCGATTGAGAACCAGGGCAGCTACGTCAAGGTCACCCTCGATCTTGAGAATGACGAGGAATTCGTCGCACACGTCCCCGACGCTGAGTTCTTCCGCGATCCGATCGACATCGACGACCGCGTGGTCGCTCGCTGGGATCCACAGGATCTGCATTTGCTGGAGGACGGCAGCGGTGGGCATGAGTTCGCACCCGCGGACAAGGATGTGGCACTGATGTAGCGCGAGGCGTACCGAAGTCAGGTGCAATCGAAATGATCGATGCGAGCGTGGCGTCTGTTCCAGGCGAGGTCGACGAACGGCCGACCAGGACTGGGGTAGCCTTCACGCCGGTGCCCGAAAGTTTGTAGCGATCTTGCCTTCGCCGCTTATTGGGCGGCGACCTGTGCGGCCGGCGTAGCGGCTTCGGCTGCCGCCTTCAGGTTGGGATAGAGCGATCCCAGTGCCAGCAGCACGCCATTGGTCCAGCCGAAACCAATCTGGGTTGCATATTCTCCACCGCCGCCCATGCCTGGATTCATAACGTCGTATTTTTCGACGAGCTTCGCTTCCTGCTGGTAAACAAAAATGTTTCCCGCCACCCATCGCGTGGCGATCTCCTCGGCCAGCGCACTGTAGCCATAATTGCGCAAACCGATCACGGCGATCCATTGGAGGGGTGCCCAGCCATTTGGTGCGTCCCATTGCTGGCCGGAGTTCGTCAGCGTAGTCGCCAAGCCGCCGGCCTGGAGCAATTCGCTGCTGACGGTGTTGGCGACCGTCTGTGCCTGTGCGTCGGAGGCGACGCCCAGAAACAGCGGAAACAGCGTCGCCGCGGTTACGTTGCCGGTAACCCGGCCCTCGTGCCAGAGGTAGTCGGAGAAGACGCCGTCGTCTGCGTCCCACATCAGGCGGCGAATCGCGCCGATCCGGTCTGCCGATCGCTGGGCGTAAAGCGCCGCGAGTTCCGCATTGCCGTTTTGCCGATACGCCTTCGCGAGGGTCTCCTCAAGATGGGCGAGCAAGCTATTGAGATCGGGAGGCAGCAAAGCCAGGGTCCGGATGGTGCTCAAGGTCTCACCGTCGGCCAGCCAGCGCGAGCTGAAATCCCAACCGGATTCAGCCGCTGCGCGCAAATTCCGCCAAACTTCCGACGCTGGGCGGGTTGATTGAGATGCGGTCTGCACGTCTTCGAGGTAGGATTCGTCACGCGGCGCGCGGCGCTCATCCCAGTAACGGTTCAGTATAGTTCCATCAAGCAAACGCACCAGGTGACGGGCCGCCCGTCCTGGCAGGATCGCATCCTCGCCCTGCATCCAATAATCGTATTCGGCCTGCAACTCTGGCAGATAGGTGACGTAGGTCCCGGCGCCATCGTATTGTGCGATCAAGTCGACCATCAGTGCGAAAAACGGCGGTTGCGAACGGCTGAGGTAGTAGCTGCGATTGCCGTTCGGAATGTGGTTGTACTGGTCGATCTCGAACGCGAAATCCTTGAGCATATCGACCGCCAACTCATGCTGGCCGTCTTCCTCGAGGCCGAGCATGGTGAAGTAGGAGTCCCAATAGTAGACTTCGCGGAATCGACCTCCCGGAACGATGTAGGGGTAGGGCAGCGGCAGCAAGGTCGAGTAAGCGGGCACCGAAGGCGCCGATTGCTGCAGCACCGGCCAGAGGCTTTTGACATAGTCGAGCATGTGCTGACCGCTGGAAGCTGGATTGACAGTTGGGCCTGGCGGTGTCGGGCCGGAGAAATACTGGTTGACGAAGCTCTGGAGATCGAATCCGGGCGATCCCTGGGCGGCGTCGTAATCGAGCAGGGTTTGCTGGGGTGAGGTGGCGGGAATCAGATCCGGAAACGTCTTGCTGTCCGGGAAGATCGAGGAAAGCTCAACATTTCGATATAGAGCGCCGTATTCGATTGAGGGTGGGACCGGGTAGTCTGGTCCGACGGTCTGCGCGCAGACACCCGTCGCGAGGGCTGCCGAGACGCCAATCAGCGCCACCACCCGAAACCACCGATCATGTGTCATGTCTTCGTTCCCCCGTTTTCCAGCTTTTGCGCCCGCTGTTATATCCGGCACGGCAGCGCGGACTGAGAGGCTACTTGAACACGTCTTCCGGCGCGAAGTCATTTTGCAAGGGATCAGCCTGGCCGGATGTCTATGCGGCGGCGCACACCGCGGCGCAGATGTGTTCGACGTCTGCGTCGGTCAGGTCTGGATGAATTGGCAAGGCCAGGATGCGCGTTGCCAAGTCCTCGGACACCGGCAGGGACACGCCGTCGTGCTGCTCGCTGTAGGCTGGCTGCCGGTGTAACGGGCGAGGGTAGTAAATGGCGGTTGGCACTCCGTCCGCTCGCAATGCCGCCTGGATGCGGTTGCGGGCGGCCTCGTCGGGCAACAGGACCGCATAGATGGCCCAGGCACTGGTGCTGTCGGGAACCCGGGCCGGAGTGATGACCGCATTGCCGAGGCGCCGATCGTAGATCTGGGCGATGCGCTCGCGGGCTTGGAGTTCCTCGGGAAAGACGGTCAGTTTGGACAGTAGAACCGCGGCCTGTATCGAGTCGAGACGGCCGTTCATGCCGGTGCGCAGGACTTCGTAGCGGGTCTTGCCTTCGCCGTGCGTGCGCAGGCTGCGATACAGGTCGGCGCGGTCCTCGGATTCGGTGAACAGCGCGCCGCCGTCGCCGTAAGCGCCGAGAGGCTTCGATGGGAAGAAGCTGGTCGCGGTCGCGTCGGCCTGGCTGCCGAGCGTTTGGCCGTGGAGAGAGGCGCCGAAGCTTTGTGCGAGGTCGTCGAGAAGGAAAAGATCGTTGCGGCGAGCGATGTCGGCCAGGGCAGGCCAATCGGCGGGCTGGCCGAACAGGTCGACGCCGATGATCGCGCGAGGTTGCAGGTTGCCGGTGATTCGGACTTGCGCGATCCGTTGCTCCAGATGGGTCGGGTCGATTTGGAAGGTGCCCGGATCCACGTCCACGAACACGGGTGTGGCGCCCAGCAGCAGGGGCACTTCCGCGGTCGCGGTATATGTGAAGGCCGGCAGGAACACGGCATGACCGCGCCCGACGTTTTCGGCCATCAGGGCAATCTGGAGCGCATCCGTTCCGGAGCTGACGCCGACGCAATGGCTGGCGCCACAGAATTTGGCGAGTTCAGCCTCGAACTCGCCGACCTCGGGGCCAAGGATGAACTGGCAATGCTCCAGCACCTTATCCAAGCGGCGGCGCAGATCGGTGGCGATACGGGCCTGCTGGGCTTTGAGGTCGAGGAACGGGATAGGGCGTTTATCGGACATGGGATGCTGGGACTCTTTGCTGGATCGCATGATGCGTGGTCATATGCTTCGAATGACTTACGCGCTTTGAGGTGCCGTTGAGCGGGTTGGTCGCGTGGCCCTCTCAGTATCTTGGGAACAGGCCTTGCGGGCGCACCGCGAGGACCACCAGGAAGACGATGTGACCGGAGAGCATCTGCCAGGCAATGTCGAACTGTGCGCCGATGGTCTGGGCGACTCCGAGGACGATTCCGCCGGCGAGAGAGCCCCACATGCTACCGAGTCCGCCAAGGACGATGACCTCGAAGGCGATCAGTAGTCGGGTCGGGCCGGAGGCGGGATCGAAATTGCTCCAGACCGACATGAAGCCGGCTGCGATGCCGATCGTCACGAAGCAGATTCCCATCGCCACCGCATAGATGCGGGCCGAAGACAGCCCGATCAGATCGGCGGCAGCGACGTCGTCGGAAACAGCGCGGATCTTCGCCCCGATGTCGGTTCGATAAAGAAATAAATCAAGCCCACCGCAGACGAGCACCGCCGCGGCAAAGGTGATAACCGAGAATACGCCCACGTTGACGCCAGGGGCGAGCGTGATGGACGCCGTCTCGACCCAGCCGCCGGCAACCTTCTGGGGGTCGGCCCCGTAGGTTTCCAACAGGCCGTTCTGGATGATGATCGAGAGACCGAACGTGACGAGGATCACCAGGAGGACATTTTCCCCCACAACCCGCTGTAGCAGGAAGCGCTGCAGGACGAACCCGGTCGCGAAGGCGATGGGCAGAACGACGATTGTGCCGACGACAGGATCGAGGCCGAGCGTCGTTGTCAGTGTCAGGAGGGCGAAGCAAGCCAGAACGATAAAGTCTCCGTGGGCGATATTAACGAAGCGCATGACGCCTGCACTGAGCGAGAGACCGGTGGCGAACAGCGTATATAGTCCGCCCAGCAGGACACCCTGCACGAGTTGGTTGACGAGGGCGGCGGTCATGTCCTCGCCGGACCCCGAAACAGCGGCGCACCGTGGTGTCGCCTCCCGGTCATGGCCTCGCTCGTCCGGGCCAGGTTCGCCACCGGTTCCTGCGACAGGTGACCCCGGACTGTCCCCCGACCAAGTTGGCGGAGGTCATGGCGGCTGAGACGATGAAAGTCAACGTTATCGCCATCCCGCCTTCAGACCCCGAAATAGTGCCGCATAACGACCTCGCGGCTGGTCTCCCCAGGCCGTCCGGCGAGCGAGACGTGGCCTTCCAGCAGGCAATAGAATCGGTCGGCAACGGCGAGCGAGCGGGAAATGTCCTGCTCGACGATGACGATGGCGATGCCGCGCGCCTTGATCGAGGGGATAATCGCGTAAAGGTCGTTGACGATCTTGGGGGCGAGACCGAGGCTGATCTCGTCGCAGAGCAGAATGCGCGGGTTGGTGAGCAGGCCGCGCCCGAGGGCCACCATCTGCTGCTGCCCACCGGACAGAGACCCGGCCTTCTGCTGGCGCCGCTCCTTCAGCATCGGGAAGAGTTGCCAGACAACGTCCATGCCGATATCGCCCTTGCGACCGGCTTCCCAGCCGAGACGCAGGTTCTCCTCCACCGTCAGCGAGGGGAACAGCCGCCTACCTTCCGGCACCAGGGCGATCCCGCCGGCGACGATCCCTGGCGTCGGGTGGCCGGCGAGGTCGCTGCCGGCGAAGCGAATGCGGCCTTCAATACGATCCGCCTGGCCGATAATCGCCTTCAGCAATGTCGATTTGCCAGCGCCGTTGGCTCCGATGATCGAGACGATCTCACCGGCGCTGACACTCAGATCGACTTCGTGCACCGCCTGGAACGAGCCATAGAAGACGGAAAGACGTTCAATCGAGAGAAGCGGTGGGTCGGCGTTGGCCGCCTGCCGCAAGGATTCGCCGTTGCTCGCGAATGGCAAGGGTTTGCCGTTGCTCACGTGCCAAGATACGCCGCTCGGACCCGCGGGTCGGCAAGCACATCATGCGGGGGCCCCGCCGCCAGGATGCCGCCGCCGGCGAGCACACAGAGGCGCGTCACCAAACGTAGCAGGGTCTGAATGACGTGCTCGATCCATATAACGGTGATGCCACCGGCATGAACCTCTCGGATCGTGGTCACGAGTGTCTCGGTCTCCGCCTCGGTCAGGCCGCCGGCAATCTCATCGAGCAGAAGCAGTCGCGGCCGGACGGCAAGTGCTTTCGCCAGTTCGAGCTGTTTCATATCCAGCAGCCCGAGTTGGCCGGCGGGGACATCCGCCCGCCGGGCCAGGCCAACCCGGCGGAGCACGGCATCGCACTCACCCCGGGCACGCGCCACCGTCATTTTCCCGCCGTGCACCGCCGCGACCAGGACATTCTCGAAAACCGACATGTGGGTGAATGGTTTGGGAACCTGATAGGTGCGGCCGATGCCGATACGGCTGCGGTCCCACGGCTTCATCGCGGTAATGTTGCGGCCGTCGAGCAGGATGCGGCCGCGGCTTGGCGGCAACACACCGCCGATCAGGTTGAACAGCGTGCTTTTGCCGGCCCCGTTCGGCCCCAGGATGCCTAGGATCTCCCCGGCCTCAACGGTGAGATCGAGGCCGTCGATCACCCGGAGGCCGCCGAATGACCGGGACAGGGCAGCAATGGTAAGCATCGTCGGCGGATCGGTCACGCTGAATTCAAACCATCGGTTCGGCAACGCCCTGCAGCGGCACGTTCGGCACCTGGGTGTTCTCGACGATAACCAGTTCCAGCGGCCATTCTCTGCCCTTACGCCACTGTCCTGAGACACACTTGGTCTCGCTGGTGTTGGGAAACGGCCCGGTACCGAAATTCACCGGACCGACGATCGATCTGTAATCCGTCGCGCGCAGGGCATCGCGGATCGAGGCCGGATAGTCAAGTTTTTGGCTGCGTTTCAGCGTGTCGATAGCGGCTTCAATCAGCGAGTGGCGGAAGCCGAGGCCCATCGAAGCCTGTTTGTTAGTGCTCTTCTCGTATTCCGTCGCGTATTCCATCGATGATTGACCGGTCAGGCCAGACGCATAGGGATGAAATTTCGACCACCAGACCTCGATAAGCATATTTATGGCGCGGTCGCCGTAAGGATAGACGCCCTGGGGAAACTCGGCCACCTTGCCCGCCGTGACGGTTTTGAGCTTGAGGCCCTGCTGGGCGGCCTGGTTCAGGAACACGGTGAAGTCAGGTCCAGGGATCACCGTGGATACCAGTTCGACATTGGCGGCCCTGAACGCTGCGATTTCGGGGGAGAAATTATTTGCCGGCAAGTCGAAGCGGCCAGGATCGATCACCTTGAAACCGTTTGCGACAAGTTCGGGCGGCATCACCTTGGCGAAGGTCCGGCCGTCGTCGTCATTCGCCCACAGCACGCCAAGGATCCTGTTGGCTGACACCTTTGACCATCCCGCCATTTGGGCATGCAGTAACCCGCCGCCGGAGAAGAAGAAGTTGTAGGTCCATTCGAAACCCTTCGTCAGATCGCCGTGCCGGCCGAAGAAATAGGATTCCAGCGGATCGTCGGTGCTGATGCAAGGCATGCCATTGAGTTCGCACTGATCCGCGACAGGATTGACGGTTTCAGGTGTGGCGAAGGTGGTGACGAGATGCACCTTGTCCTTGAGGATCAAATCCTGCGCAACCTCGGCGGCGCGGTTCGGATTGGACTGACTATCCTTGACGACGAACTCCAGCGGGTGGACCGCGCCGTTGATCTTGATCGAATTGCTTAGCGCCTTCCGGGCGTGGTCGAGCGCCCAGGCCATCTCCTCGTTGAACAGTGCCAGCGAACCCGTTTGCGGGGCAACAAGACCGATCTTGACGGTCTGTGGCGTGCTGAACGCCGGTCGAGCGATTGTCGCCGCGGCGGCGCCGGCGGCGAGTTGCCGGAGAACCGAACGACGTGAAATTGACTTTGAATACTGAGCCATTGTCCTTGCTTCCCTGTTTTCTCTCATTTTCGCGGACGGCGAATTGGCATTCACACCTGCAGCGGTTCATTCAGTAAATGAGCGACCAGTTGCCAGTAGAGCGCTTAGATTCGCCACCGGCATTACACGCGCCGTAGATGCCGCGAGTATAACGAGAGTGGCATGGTGAACCTCGGCATTTGGCATCGGTCCGAAGCCTCTGTCCGGGTAGTCGTACGTGGCGGTTGCGTCTGAAAGAAACACCACCTGATAGTTACGGAACATCGCATCACGCGCTGTCGCATGACAGCAGTTCTCGGTTGTCGTTCCAGAAATGATGACTGTATCGATACCCCACTCCCGTAGAATGATATCGAGGTCAGTGCCGAAGAACGCGCTATAGCGATGCTTCTTGATCACGTGCTCCCCAGGGGCCGGAGCAAGCTCAGGGTAAATGTCCGCGCCGGGCGAGCCGTCTACCAGCGCGACGCGATCGGCTATGGGCGGGTGAATGTCGTCAAACAGACCCATATCGCAACCGTCACGGCGATGGACATGGGCTGTATAGATCACGCGGATTCCGGCACCGCGGCAAATTTCGAGGGCTTGGGTGAGCTTTGGCACCATAGCGCGGGCAGCGGGTGCTTCGATCGGAGCGCCGGCGGCGACAAAGTCATTTTGCATATCTACCACGATCATCGCGGTCTTCGTTGGGTTAATTGTATTTATTTGCATTGTCCGTGTCTTCCCGTTTGCTAGTGGAGTGGTCCATCAACCTCAATCAGATGTTCTCGGCCGAGCCAAGAAGCGATCCTTTCGTCAGATCATCGACCCGAACTGAGTGCGGCGCGTGACCGATCGGTACCGCCTTGATCAGTTCGCGGCTCGCCACATCGACAATCGAGACATCGTCGCTGAGCGCCTTTGCGTCTTCTCGTAGGCGACGTTATTCGTCTTCTCGTTGCTGACGGACACTAGGCCTGTGCCCCGGGCATTCGCTTGCGTCGACAACGCGAACGCAAGGAACGACGCCGAGAGGGTTCGTATGGATACAGTCATATCCACCCCCCGCAAGAGGTACGACCCAGGATCACGTCGGACGGCGGTGTGGACCCTGGTGAAGACTGACCGCCAGACGATTTCTTCATCTCTTCCCCCTCATGCCCTTCCTCTTGCAAAGGACGGCGAAGACGTCAGGTCGGGATCGAATCCAAAGCCGGCGAGGGCTTGGGATATCAAAAACTCAGCCGCGCCCAGTCATTCTCAACCCCAACATCAGCGGACGAGCCATCCGGTACCTAACCTCCCTCGACATAGTGGTGGTGGTGTGGCTGCCGGCGGGACACTAACTTATCCGCCCGCCAATGCTGCGATATTGCCTGCAGTCGGGTAGAAAGACTTGCAGACGCGCTTGATTTCCCCTTGAGAAGTGTGTGATTATTGCTTGAATTGCCGTAAAGGCGCCGACATGCAATTTCACTTTGCCGATCACGTGCTTGACGTGGCGCGCCGTGAACTGCGGCGGAGCGGTGGACCGATCGCGTTGGAACCGCAGGTGTTCGACCTGCTGGTGCACTTGATCCACAATCGCGACCGCGTGGTCACCAAGGACGATCTGCTGGACTCGGTGTGGGGCGGGCGAGTCGTCTCGGAATCGACCTTGGCCAGCCGGATCAACGCTGCGCGCAGGGCGATCGGCGACAGTGGCGGGGCGCAGCACCTGATCCGCACCGTGCCCCGCAAGGGTTTCCGCTTCGTTGGGGACGTGTGCCAGGGACAACCGGAAGAGTCAGCTCAGCCGCAAACGCCACTCCAGCGGCCGTCGATCGCTGTGCTGCCATTTGACAACCTCAGTGTTGACCGGGAGCAAGAATATTTCGCTGATGGAATTGTCGAAGAGATCATCAACGGACTGTCTCGGATAAAATGGCTATTCGTCATCTCTCGCAATTCAACCTTCATCTATAAAGGTAAGCCGATCGACGTGAAAACCGTCGGCCGAGAATTGGGGGTACGGTATGTACTGGAGGGCAGTGTGCGCCGATCCGGCAACCATGTGCGCGTGACCGGGCAACTGATCGAGACTGAGACCGCCGCGCATGTCTGGGCCGATCGGTATGACGGCACACTGGACGATATTTTCACGCTGCAGGACGAGATGACCATGAGCGTCATCGGCGCTGTCGAACCAAGCCTGCGCAAGGCCGAGGTCGAGCGCGCTCGGCGTAAGCGCCCCGACAGCCTCGACGCCTACGATCTATATCTCCGAGCCCTGCCGCTGGTTGCCGCCGCGATGCCGGAAAACGCGGACAAAGCGCTGCATTTGCTGACGGAGGCGATCCGGTTGGAACCCGACTATGCCGTCGTGCACGGCTTCATCGCATGGTGCCACGAGCAACGGTATTTACGTGGTGGGCTGCACGCCGAAACGCGAGCGGCCGCCCGCCATCACGCGCATGCGGCGATCGAAGCAGGCGGTGACGACGCGATGGCGCTCGCGATGGGCGGCTTTGTCGTCGGTGTTGTGGAACGCGATTACGAAACTGCGCTCGAAGCGCTCGACCGTTCGCTGGCTCTGAGTCCCTCTTCGGCTCTTGCATTTGGCTTCAGCTCGATCATTCGGGCTTGGATAGGCGATGATACGACCGCGATTGCGCATGCCGGGGTCGGGATTTGCCTTAGTCCCTACGATCCCTTGATCTATCTGCCGTACGTTGGCCTTGCGTATGCAAATTTCTTCGCGGGGAATTTCGTGGCCGCTGCCAGCGCCGCGAGAAGGGCATCGGCGGCGAATCCTCGGTTCAGCGTGCCTTGCTACCTGCACACGGCGGCCTTGGTCTGTCTCGGCCGGCAGGATGAAGCAAGGTTGATGGCTAACCTTTTACTTGAGTTGCAGCCCGGCTTCACGGTGAGCGGACTGGTTTCCGGAAACATTACTACGACAGAACGTATGGGTCTGTTGGCGGGCGCGCTCCGTCAGGCGGGGTTGCCAGAGCACTAGACCGCCCGGCTACCTCACCAGGCCGGACCGCCAGCCATTGGAGTGAGCATGGCGGCCGAATTTGCGTCAGGCGAACTTCATCGGTTCCGGTGTGCCCTGCGTCGGGATGTTCGGCGCGAGGCTGTTGTCGACGATGAGCAATTCCAGCGGCCATCGCTTGCCCTGGCGCCACTGCCCGGCGACGCATTTGGTCTCGCTGGTGTTGGGAAAAGGGCCGGTTTCGAAGTTGATCTGCCCGACGATCGACTTGTAGTCCATGGTGCGCAGGGCGTCGCGGATTGATGCGGGATCGTCGAGTTTCTCGCTGCGCTTCAGCGTATCGACGGCGGCCTCGATGAGCGAGTGGCGGAAGCCGAGGCCCATCGAGGACTGCTTGTTGGCATTCGTCTCGTATTCCGTAGCGTACTCCATCGAGGATTGCCCGGTCAGGCCGGACGCGTAGGGATGATATTTCGACCACCACACTTCGGTGACCATGTTGATGGCACGATCGCCATAGGGATAGACGCCCTGGGGAAACTCGCCGACCTTGCCGCCGGTGATGATTTTCGGTTTGAGGCCCTGCTGCGCCGCCTGGTTCAGGAACACGGTGAAATCGGGCCCGGGGATCACGGCGAAGACTATTTCAGCATTCCCCGCCTTGAAAGCGGCGATTTCGGGCGAAAAATTGTTTGCCGGCAGGTCGAAGCGGCCGGGATCGACGACCTTGAAACCGTTCTTGACCAGGTCGGGTGGCATCACCTTGGCGAAGACCCGGCCGTCGTCGTCGTTCGCCCACAGCACACCCAGGATTTTGTTGGAGGGCACCCTGGACCAGGCCGCCATCATGGCGCCAAGCGCTCCACCGCCGGAGAAAAAGAAGTTGAACGTCCAGTCGAAACCTTTCTTTGGATCGCCGTGCCGGCCGAAGAAATAGGATTCCAGCGGGTCGTCGTTGGTGACGCACGGCATGCCATTGAGCTCGCACTGATCGGCGACCGGATTGACGGTTTCGGGGGTGGCAAAGGCAGTAACGAGATGGACCTTGTCCTTCAGGATAAGGTCCTGGGTGACTTCGGCGGCTCGGTTTGGGTTCGACTGGCTGTCCTTAACGACGAACTCCAGCGGATGGACAGTGCCGTTGATCTTGATGGAATTGTTGAGCGCCTTCCTGGCGTGGTCGAGCGCGTAAGCCATCTCCTCGTTGAACAGCGCCAACGGACCCGTTTGAGGGGCGACCAGTCCGATCTTAATGGTCTCCGGCACGGCGAAGGCGGGGCGCGCGATCGCGGTGACAGCGGCACCGGCGGCGAGACGTTTGAGCATCGTGCGGCGCGGGACGCCTGTCGCGCGGTTGGTCATTTTGTTTCCCCCGGTTGGCGAATTTTCACCATAACGTTTGTCAAACGTAGCGCCGTAAAGCCCTGACACGCAAGCAGCGAGCCTGGGTCCTGAAATGGTCTGGCTTCTTAGAGCCTGGTGTCTGCCCATAGCCTTCACGCCAGTTCATCGAGCAGCGCCTTGGCGTCCTTCAGGTCGGGCGCATGGAAGCCCTCGGAGAACCAATTGTAGATCGGACCCAGCAAATCATACGCTTCGGCGCGCATGCCCTGGTCTCGCCAGAGCCGCGCAAGGCTGGTCGATGCGCGCAATTGAAAGAGCTTCGCGTTCTGCCGCTCGGCTACAGCGATGGCCTGACGATAGCTTCGCTCCGCCGCGGATCGGTCGCCGGCCGCAAGTAGCAGATCGCCCGGTACCCGATACAGCAACTCAGCTTCGAAAAAACGCTCGTCGGTCGCCGCAACGATCCGCGCAGCCTCGGCCAGGCCGTTTTGCGCTTCGGTCGGCTGCCCGAGCGCGACATATCCCTCGGCAAGCCAGGTGAACAGCATCGGCGTACTCAGGACGCAACCGGTTGCCCGCATTTCCGCTAGTCCGTTCTCGACCAGCGCGAGGCCTTCGTGCGTTTGGCCGAGAACGATCGACGTACGTCCGCGGAATGCCAGTGCCCAGGCCAGGTAATGTCGAAAATTATGCTCGGCCGTTAGAGCGAGAAGTCCTCCAGATGCAGCATGGGCCAGCGCGTGAGCCAGTCGACCCGGTTTGCAAAAACGAGCACGTGAGCCAGCGTATGGGCGTGTTTGAGTCGGCGGGCCTCGGACAACGCTTCGTCTAGCTTCGACCGTGCCTGATCGATATAACCCAGGCACGCCAGTGTCGCGCCCAGGTATGCGAGCATCGCAGCGTAGGGATCGAAGGCCAGTCCCCTCACGTTGCGATGCGCTGGATCCGCGAGATCGAAGCACCGTTCCAGGACGGCGCGGGCCGCATCGAACTCCCCCAGCAGGAAGCGGGTCGTCCCGATCATGAGGCGACCCAACAATTGCGCCGCAGTATCCGTCCGCAATGCGCCGTTGACTTCAAGTTGCTCGGCGAGGGCCAGCCCTAGTCTGAGCTCCCCTCGCACAAAATGAAACGTCCATTGGCCCAGGACCAGCGGCGCCGGATACTCTGGCCGATCGATCTGCTCAGCCAGTGCTCGCGCTCGCGCCAGGGTCTCGGCCACATCCGGCGTTGCCCAGCCTCCGGTCGCCGTCAACGCCATTCCCAGCGCGATCTGCAGATCCAACTCCCGTTGCCGGCGTCCCGGGTTGTCCGGCAGTCCAGCCAGCAGGTCCAAACCCTTCCGCGATTGTGCGACCGCTTCCGCCATCGCCGAATGTGCCAGCGCTCGCTGACCGGCCTTTAGCCAGTATTCGACCGCTCGTTCAGCGAGCCCAGCTGCGGCGAAGTGTTGGGCCAGCAGAGCCGGCTGGGCCGCTGCGATTTCGGGAAAATGGCTTTCCAGCGTCGTCGCAATACGACTGTGCAGCCGTTGGCGCCGGCTGCGCAGCAAGGTGCCATAAGCTGCGTCCTGCACCAGGGCGTGCTTGAAGATGTAGGTTGATTCGGGCGGCGCGCCGCGGACGAACAACAGGCCGGCCTTGGTGAGCCGATCGAGTGCCTCATAAAGTTCGAATTCCGGCAGGTCGGTAACGGAGGTCAGCAACCCATGCGCGAACTCGCGGCCGATCGCCGCGCCGGTTTGCGCGACCTGCTTCGCGGTCGGGCCCAACCGGTCCAGCCGGGCCATCAGCGAGGCGTGCAAGGTTGCCGGCACCGACAACGCCGGATGCGGCAGCGAGGACAACGCTGCTGCGCCTTGCGCGCCGCTTTCAAGCACCGCCTTGGTGAGTTCTTCGACGAACAGCGGCACGCCGTCGGTGCGCTCGGCGATTTCATCCATGATCTCTGTGGACAGCGCTGCGGTTCCGGCAACGTTTGCCACCATGAGTGCCGTGTTGCGCCGGTCGAGTCGTGCCAGCGTCATCGTTGTCACATGCGGCTGCCCGGTCCATGGCGGAAGGAATTCGGGGCGGAACATCGCCAGCAGGAGCACCGGCCAATCCGCGACGCGGCCGGTCAGGCGATCCAGCAGTTCGCGGGAACTCGGATCGATCCAGTGAATGTCATCGAAGATCATCAGCACTGGCTGCTGGCGCGCAAGAGCTTCAATCCGGCGGAGAAGAGCCTCGAGCGTCTGGTCCTTTTTGCGCTGCGGCGTGAGATCGGGTGGCGGCGCAATGTTCGTTGACGGCAATGCGTGCAACTCCGCAATCAGGGCCACATCTTCCGCTGGAGGCGCAGTGGTGGCGAGAAGCGCTTGCAGTTTGCCGAGTCTGGCCGCGGGGCCGTCTGCCTGCAGAAAGCCGGCTGCCCGCTCCATCTGCGCGATCACCGGATAGAGCGCGCTGTCCTGATGATGCGGCGAGCAGAAGTAACGTAGCGGAATGTGCTGTTCGGAGGCGATACGCTCGGCCAGCGCCTCGGCGAGGCGGGACTTACCGACGCCCGGTTCTGACGAAATCAGGACCACGCGTCCGTTGCCGGCCTTCGCGCTTGCCCAGCGGTCGAGCAGCAGCGTCCCTCTCCTCGTCGCGGCCGACCAGCGGCGTTGCGTCCGAACGCAGGGCCTCGAATTGGCCGAGCGTGCGGTTTTCGGCCAGGACCTGCCACGCACGCTGCGGCTCGGCGAAGCCTTTCAGTGGTTGGGCTCCGAGATCGAGGACCTCGAACCGGGCGCCGATCTGACGGCGCGTCGTCTCGGCAATCACGATGGCGTCTGGTTCGGCAAGCGCCTGGAGACGGGCAGCGAGGTTGGGCGTCTCGCCGACGATCGCCTGTTCTTGCGCGGACCCGGCCCCGATCAGATCGCCCACCACGACCAGCCCGGTGGCGATGCCGATGCGCACTTGCAAGCGTTGCGGCGCCGATAGCTCGCGGATGGCGTCGATCAGCGCGAGGCCAGCACGGGCCGCCTGTTCGGCGTCGTGTTCGTGAGCGTGTGGGTAGCCGAAATAGGCGAGTACGCCATCGCCCATGTATTTCGCTACGAAACCGTCGAACCGTCCGAGTGTCGCGGTGACCATAGCGTGGTAGCGCCCGATGACCTCGCGCAGATCTTCGGGGTCAAGCTGTGTCGATAGCACTGTCGAGCCGACCAGATCGGTGAACATCACAGTGATCTGCCGACGTTCAGCAGTGGAAGCAGACGCGCCGTGGTGCTCGGTTGGATCGGACGAAAGACGAGGGGGATCGTTCGCCTGCGTGTATTTGCGACGCAGCACGGCGATCGCGTCGAGCAACTGGCGACGGTGGCCGACCGAAATGATGCCCAGATCCTTGAGGTCGTCAGCCGTCAGATTGGGCAACAGTTCGGCATTGATGTCGTTCTCGCGGAATGCCGCCTCGTAACGTTCAAGACCGAGCGCTCGAAGCCATTCTGCAACGTCCATCACTGCCCCTTGCCCCGGTCGACCGCTGGCGAAGCATGGCTCAATGACCTGCCCGGGAACAAGCCGACGGATGACCGGGCGTGAGGCCGGACTAAGGGTCTGGAAGCCGCTTCGGAAATCTATCCTAATAACTGCGCGGCAGGCCCAGCACGTGTTCGGCGATGTAGGACAGGATCAGGTTGGTGCTGATCGGGGCGACCTGATAGAGCCGGGTTTCGCGGAACTTGCGCTCGATGTCGTATTCCTCGGCGAAACCGAAGCCGCCGTGGGTCTGGATGCAGGCCTCGCCGGCGGCCCAGGACGCCTCGGCGGCCAGCATCTTCGCCATGTTGGCTTCTTCGCCGGGGGTTTCGCCGGCCTCGAATTTCTCGCATCCGGCCTGCACCATCAGTTCGGCGGCGCGCATCTGGGCGTAGGCGCGGGCCAGCGGGAACTGGATGCCCTGGTTCTGGCCGATCGGGCGGCCGAACACCTGGCGATCCCGGGCGTAGTCGGACGCCTTGCGGAGGAACCATTTGGCGTCGCCGATGCACTCGGCGGCGATCAGCAGCCGTTCGGCGTTCATGCCGTCCAGGATGTAGCGGAAGCCGCGGCCCTCGACGCCGACGAGGTTTTCGGCGGGGATGACCATGTTGTCGAAGAACACCTCGGTCGTGTTGTGGTTCATCATCGTGCGGATCGGGCGGATCGTCAGGCCGTGGCCGAGGCGGCCCGCATGTCGACGATGAAGGTCGAAAGACCCTCGGTGCGCTTGGCGGTCTGGTCCTTCGGCGTCGTGCGCGCCAGCAGCAGCATCAGGTCGGAGTGTTCCGCCCGGCTGGTCCAGACCTTCTGGCCGTTGACGACGTATTTGTCGCCTTCCTTGCGGGCGAAGGTGCGCAGCGAAGTCGTGTCGGTGCCGCTGGTCGGTTCGGTGACGCCGAATGCCTGCAGCCGAAGTTCGCCGGTGGCGATCTTCGGCAGGTAGGTCTTCTTCTGCTCGTCCGTGCCGTGCCGCAGGATCGTGCCCATGATGTACATCTGGGCGTGGCAGGCGGCGCCGTTGCAGCCCTCGGCCTGGACCGTTTCCAGGATCGCCGCGGCGGCGGACAGCGGCAGGCCGGCGCCGCCGTATTCCTCGGGGATCAGGGCGCCGAGGTAGCCGCCCTCGGTCAGCGCACGCACGAATTCGGTGGGGTAGCCGCGTTCCTGGTCGAGCTTGCGCCAGTATTCGCCGGGAAACCGGCTGCACAGCTTGCGGACTTCTTCGCGGATTTCCGCGTGCGGGTCGGCGTGCAGGGTCTCTTTCATGGCGGTCTCTCCGCGAACGGACTCGTCTGCTTATGGCGTTTTCGGCCGGTCTGGCAACTTGCAAGGGGCATGGCGTATGACTGCCGAGGCCTGAATGGGCGCTTGCCGGATGGGCGGAAAGTGCTGTTATCGGTGGCAGGAATGTCACATCGAAGGGATTGCTCCGATGCCGGCAGGCGGGCCTTTAGCGGCTTCACCGTTCGTCCAGTTTCAGAACTGGATGGCGGAAGCGGAAAAGTCGGAGCTGAACGATCCGAATGCGATGGTCGTCGCGACGGCAACGCCGGATGGGCGCCCGTCGCTGCGCACCATCCTGCTGAAGGGCGTCGATGAGCGCGGGTTCGTGTTCTACACGAACAAGGAAAGCCGCAAGGGCGGTGAACTGGCGGCCAATCCGCGCGTGGCGCTGCTGTTCTACTGGAAGTCGTTGCAGCGGCAGATCCGGATCGAGGGGATGGTCGAACACGTGACGGATGCGGAGGCGGATGCCTATTATCGCATCGCGTCCGCGGATTTCGCGCCTGGGCGCCTGGGCGTCACAGCAATCGCGTCCGTTGGCGAATCGAACAATTCTGGAGGAGCGGCTGGCGGAAATGGAGGGGCGCTACCCAGATGAGATTCCTCGGCCGGGCTATTGGTCCGGATACCGGGTTTTGCCAGAAACGTTCGAGTTCTGGCAGGATATGCCGTATCGTTTGCATGACCGGACGGTTTACCGCCGGTCGTCCGGCGGAGCGTGGGAGCAGAGCAAACTCTTCCCGTAGGCTACGCTCTGCCGTTCGGTACTTGCAACGCAAACGCAAACCTGCATTGCTCTAAACGCAAGACTGAGGGAAGGAGCTGACCATGGCATACGCAAGCTTCTGCTGCCCCTGACGGGGACCGCGGCTGGTGAGGCCGCACTCGCGACCGCGTTGACGATCGCTCGCCGATGGAATGCTCACGTGACTGGCGTTGCACGTTCGCGTGGACAGCCGGGATGTCGCGCCGCTGGCCGGCGAGGGCCTGTCCGGCGCGATGATCGAGGAAATGATGTCGGCGACCGAGAAGGAGAGCAGCGACCGGGCGCATGCCGTCCGCTCGATGTTCGAGCGTTTCGTCGCGCGTCACGACGTCGTCGTTCAGGAAGCCCATCCGGGATCGGATCACGCGACTGCCAGCTTCGCGGCGGTGACTGGCCGGGAGGAGGACATCGTCGCGCAGCAGGCCCGTCTCGCCGACCTGACGGTGGTGCCGCATCCGGATGCCGGTGAGGACGTGTCGTCGTCGGACGCGCTGCATGCGGTGCTGTTCGATTCCGGCCGGCCGGTGTTGATTTCACCGCAGGTAACGCCAGTCGACGATTGGCACGCGCGTGTGCCTGGCGTGGAACGGTACGGCCGAGTCGGCGTCGTCGGTGCTGGCGGCAATGCCTTGGATGCAGCGGGCCGAGGGGGTCGCGATTCTGTCGGCGGAGGGATATCAGAGGCGCGGGCCCGGCGGCGCCTGATCTGGCGGCGTATCTCTCGCTGCATGGCGTGCATGGGGAGATCGTCACGTTCAAGTCTGTCGGCGGATCGGTGGGGGCGGGGCTGCTGGCCGCGGCCGCCAACTATGGCTGCGATCTGCTGTCGATGGGGGCCTATTCGCATTCGCGGTTGCGGCAACTGATCCTGGGCGGCGTAACTCGGCACGTGCTGGAGCACTCGACCCTGCCGGTAATGATGAATCGCTAGGTTGCTGGGCCGATTCACCCGACCGCTTAGGGTGTTCTGTCGGGATCGGACCACTAGAATAGCTTATCCTGGGGGCCGAGCTTGACGATCACCTCGTTCGGGTCCGCGAGGTTGAGCATCGCGCGGGCGCGTTCATCCAGCGTGTCGGGGTCGAGATGGCGTGCGCGCAGGCCGGATACCCGGGTCTCCCAGCCGTCGCGTTCGGCTTTCGCGGCGGTTTGCTCGGCAACGACCTGACGCAGAAGTTCTTGCCGCTGGGCATAGGCGACGAGCCCGCGGTCGCCCTGTGTGGCGTTCCAGCCAAAATAGCCGGTGATCGCCAAAAAGATGATGGGCGCGAGCAAAATCCGGGCCCTTCGCTTGAGTTCTCGGCCAAGTGACATCGCGTGCTCCTAGGTTCGCCCCGGCTTTTAGCGCGGGGCCGTCGGTTCGTGAAAGCAAAAGGCGCTAAGTTGCCGAAGTTTCGTCATTTCTCACGTTCAGCATCCAGCTTGGTGGTGGTTCGCTGACGACGCCTGGTACAGTATCAGCCGCAGGGTGACGCGAGCTTGCGTGGCGCCATGTTGCCATGACGCGTTGACAGGGTTCGGCGCCGAACGCATCGTCCGCCGCTTTCGAACCAGGAAACGGCCACGCGATGTCTCAGCATACCCTGCAACAACCGATCGAGGATCTTTGGGAGCGTCGGGAAACCCTGTCTGCATCGACCAAGAGGTGAGGCACGGGATGCGGTCGAGGCCGCGCTCGATGCTTTGGACAATGGGCAGGTGCGGGTCGCGGAGAAGGGTGACGCGGGCTGGCAGGTCAATCAGTGGCTGAAGAAAGCGGTGCTGATGTCCTTCCGGCTGACGGATTCGGCGCCGATGGAGGGCCCTGGGGGGGCGCCGGTGTGGGACAAGGTGCCGATGAAGTTCGCCGGCTGGGGAGAGAACCGCTTCAAGGAGGCTGGGTTCCGAGCGGTGCCAGGCGCGGTGGTTCGGCGGTCGGCGTTTATCGCGCCGGGCGCGGTGTTGATGCCTAGCTTCGTCAATGTCGGCGCGCGGGTCGGGCGCAACACGATGGTCGATACCTGGGCGACGGTGGGAAGCTGCGCGCAGATCGGCGAGAACTGCCATCTGTCCGGCGGCGTCGGCATCGGCGGCGTGCTGGAGCCGTTGCAGGCCAATCCGGTCATCATCGAGGACGATTGCTTCGTCGGCGCCCGGTCCGAGGTCGCGGAGGGCGTGGTCGTGGAGCGTGGCAGCGTGCTGTCGATGGGAGTTTTCATCGGGGCGTCCACCAAGGTCATCGATCGCGCCACGGGTGAGATTTTCATGGGGCGGGTACCGGCCTACTCGGTGGTCGTTCCGGGCTCCTTGCCGGGTAAGACGCTGCCGGACGGGTCGCCGGGTCCGTCACTGTATTGCGCGGTCATCGTGAAGATCGTCGATGCGCAGACGCGGGCGAAAACATCCATCAACGAGTTGTTGCGCGATTGACGTGGCCGGCCAGGGCTTACCGATCCCCTGCCACTGGCACAGTCGCTGATCCGTTGTGCCTCGGTGACGCCGGCCGACGCCGGTGCGCAGGACGCTCTGTGCGAGATGCTAGGCCGGTTGGGCTTCACGGTCCATCGGCTGCGATATGGCGAGATCGAGAACATCTTTGCGCGCCTGGGCAACGGAGGGCCGCATATCTGCTTTGCCGGGCATACGGACGTGGTGCCGGTCGGCGCGGCGAACTGGCGGTACCGACCCGTTCGGCGGCGAGGTGCGCGACGGTGTGCTGTATGGCCGTGGTGCCTGCGACATGAAGGGGGCGATCGCGGCCTTCGTCGCGGGCGTCGCGCAGCATCTGGAACAGGGGACACCGAACGGTTCGATCAGCCTCCTGATCACCGGGGATGAGGAGGGGCCGGCGACCGACGGCACTGTGAAAGTGCTGGAGTGGATGCGGGCGAACGACCAGATTCCCGACTTTTGCCTGGTCGGCGAGCCGACCTGCCCGGTGAAGCTGGGCGATATGGTCAAGATCGGCCGGCGTGGCAGCGTCAACATGAAGATCGAGGTGCATGGCACGCAGGGCCACGTCGCCTATCCGCATCGCGCCGATAACCCGGTCCATCGGCTGATCCAGGCGCTGGATGCACTGACCTCGGCGCCGGTGGATGCCGGGACGGACTGGTTCGAGCCGTCATCGTTGCAGGTCACCAGCATCGATGTCGGGAATGGCGCGACGAACGTGATCCCTGCCTCGGCGCGGGCGGCTTTGAACATCCGGTTCAATGACGGGCACAGCGGTGCTTCGCTGACCGCTTGGGTGCGGGCAACGATGGCGCGTTATGCGGAGCGGTTCGACCTGGAATCCTCGATCAGCGGCGAGTCGTTCGTGACCAAGCCGGGACCGCTGGTCGATATACTTCGGCACGCGATCAGAGGGCGACCGGGATCGATCCGAAACTGGATACCGGCGGCGGCACGTCGGATGCGCGCTTTATCGCGAATTACTGCCCGGTCGCCGAATTCGGGCTGGTCGGCGCGACGATGCATCAGACCGACGAATGCGTTCCGGTGGCGGAATTGCGCGATCTGGCGCGGATCTATCGGGACATCGTCGCGGCCTTCCTGGCATGAGCCGTGGCGCTGGTTCCGCGGAAAAGCATCCTGGTGGGCATCTTGCGGATCGCGCGTGGGCGGGCCGACGGGATTGCGCTGTTTCGGCTCCAGCCCGCAGGCGTTCCTGTCCAGCCTGGCGCCGCTGATCGCGTTTCCGCTGGTCGGCGCGCGTGCTGGGGGTGTTTACCGAGGGGCCGCGACGGGCGCTGACGGGTCTGGCCATGACGCTGTGCGCCCTGCTGACGCCCGCGGTGGTGTCCTATGAACTGGCGCGTATCTGGAAGCGGGCGGATGCCTGGCTGCGGTTTGCCACCGCGTTCAACTGGTGCGAGTGGATCTTGCCGGTTCTGGCCTGCCTGATCATGGTGCCGCTGAGCGTGGCGATCAGCACTGGGAATGAGCGAGAACGCGGCGAGCCTCGTGCTTCTGGGCTGCCTGGGTGTTTATGGGCTGTGGCTGCACTGGTTCCTGGCGCGCAACGCCCTGGCTTTGTCGCGTTTTCGCGCCGTCGTGCTGGTCTTTCTGGTCAACCTCGGAACGGTCGGTGGTCGTGATGGGGCCGCGTTTGCTGGTCAACGACGCCGGATGAGTTCGGTGTCCGCCGTCACCTCCGGGCTGCAGGCGGCGTTGCGTTTGGCGCGGGGCCGGCCGGACGGCGTCGGTGCTGGTGGCGGGCGACCGCGAGACCATTGTCCGCAGCTTCTGGTCGATCGCGTTGTGCCTGCCGTCGGTGATTTGCCGGCTGCTGATGTCCTGGGCGGTTACGGGCGTGCCGGCGGATGCGCTGCATTCGGCCGGCGCGGGAGGTGATCGTCTTCGTCCTGGGCTGGCTGGTGTTTGTTGAAGTGACCCACCGGCTGGCGCCGCTGATCGGTCGGGCGGAGCGGTGGGGCCGGTTCATCGCGGTGTGGAACTGGTGCAACGTCGTCGAGGGCGTGCTGGTCATCGTTGGCGGCGATTCCCGGCACGCTCGGTGCGCCGGCGATCGTCGATCAGGCGTGCGAGTTGGTCACGATCGGCTGGGCGCTCTGGCTGGAGTGGTATGCGACACGGCTGGCGTTCGGGGTCGGGCGGCTGACGGCCGCGTGGCTGGTGCTGCTCGATCAGTCGATCGGGATTATTCTGGCGTCGCTGGCCGTGCTGATCAGCCTCCTGATCGCTCGAACGGGTTGTCCGGGTAGCCGACGCCGATCAGGGTCAGGCCATCGGGCGGGGCGGTCGGGCCGGCGGCGGCGCGGTCCTTGGCTTCCAGGGCCGCGGTGACGCGCTCGACGGGCCAGCGGCCTTCGCCGACCAGTTTCAGCGTGCCGACGAAGTTGCGGACCTGATGGTGCAGGAAGCTGCGGGCTTCGGCGACGACTTCGATGATGTCGCCGTGGCGGGTGACGTCCAGCCGGTCGAGCGTCCGGATGGGCGATTTGGCCTGGCAGGAGGCGGCGCGGAAGGAGGTGAAATCGTGCCGCCCGAGCAGGCGACTGGGCGGCTTCGTGCATGGCGGCGGCGTCGAGCGGGATGGGGACGTGCCAGACGCGTCCGGCCAGCAGCGCCGGGCGGCTGCGGCGGTTGAGGATGCGGAAGCGATAGGCTCGGCGGTTGGCGGAGAAGCGGGCGTTCCAGTCGTCCGGGACCGGGCGGCCTGCAGCACGACGACCGGGTGGGGCTTCATGTGGTAGTTCAGGGCGTCGCGGATCTGTCCTGGCGTCGTAGCCGTCCGGGAGGTCGATATGCGCGACCTGGCCCTCGGCATGGACCCCGGCGTCGGTGCGGCCGGCGACGATGCTGGCGACCGGTTGGCCGGCGTTGAGGTGAGACGGCGGCTTGTTCGAGCACCTCCTGCACGGACAGGCCGTTGATCTGGCGCTGCCAGCCGACGAATGGGGTGCCGTCGTATTCGAGCAGCAGCGCCCAGCGTGTCATGGCCCGAGGACGGTGCCGGGCGGCACGGGATGGCCGCGCAGGAAAGCGTCGGCGTCGAGGGCGGCGCGGCCGGGAAGCTGGACCTTGGTCAGTCTGATGGCCTGGTTGCCGCAGGCGACGGTCAGGCGTTGAGTCGAGGACCGTGCCGGGCGTCCCGGATCGCGTCGACTGGCGCTGGCGGACAAGGATTTTCAAGGGGGTGCCGGCGAGGGTGGTGAAGGTGCCGGGCCATGGGTCGAATGCCCGGATCTGGCGGTCGATCGCCGCGGCGGATTGGCTCCAGTCGATCCGGCCGTCCTCGCGCGATCAGTTTCGGCGCGTAGGTGGCGTCGGCGTCCGATTTGCGGCGACGGGCGTCGGGAGGGAGGCCGAGGGCGTCCAGGATGAGGTCGGCGCCGATTCTTGCCAGCGTGTCGTGAAGGCTGGCGGTGGTTGTTGCCGGCGTGATCGGGACGCTTTGGCGCAGCAGCATGGGGCCGGTGTCGAGGCCGGCCTCCATCTGCATGATGGTGATGCCGGTTTCGGTGTCGCCGGCGAGGATGGCGGCCTGGATCGGCGCGGCGCCTCGCCAGCGCGGCAACAGGCTGGCATGGATGTTGAGGCAGCCGCGCTTGGGGGCGTCCAGCATCGCCTGGGGCAGAATCAGGCCGTAGGCGGCGACGACGGCAGCATCGAGATCGAGGTCGCGCGAATGCGGCCTGGCTCTGACCGGATCGCTGCGGAGGCGGGCAGGCGTGCGAACCGGCAGACCCAGTTCTTCCGCCGCGACATGGACTGGGCAGCGGCGGACCGCCTGGCCTCGGCCGGCCGGCCGGGCTGGCTGGCAATACACTGCCGCGATGTCGTGCCCGGCCTGATGCAGCGCCCGTAAGGCGGGGACGGCGAAGTCCGGGCTGCCCATGAAGGCGATGCGCATGGCGCTACCGCTTCCGCTCGTCTTGCTTCTGCCGCTGTTCCTTGGCGAGCCGGCGCATGATCATGTTCCGCTTCAGGGCGGACAGGTGATCGACGAACAGGATGCCGTCGAGGTGGTCGATCTCATGCTGCAGGCAGGCGGCCAGCAGACCGTCGGCCTCGATTTCGCGCTTGGCGCCGGTTTCGTCGAGGTAGCGGACCTTGACGCGGGCCGGCCGGGTGATGTCGGCGTATTGGCCGGGCAGGGAGAGGCAGCCTTCTTCCCGCGTGGCGAGTTCCTCGCTGGCCGCGACGATTTCAGGGTTGATCAGGCTGAGCGGCTGCTTCTTGTCGTTCGGCACCAGATCAATGACGACGAGGCGCAGGCTGTGGCTGACCTGCGGCGCGGCCAGGCCGATCCCGGGCGCCTGGTACATCGTGGCGAACATGCGGGGGATCAGGTCGCGCACCAGATCCGCGTCGGCCGGCTTGACCGGACGGGCGCGCGCTTTCAGGATCTGATTCGGCGCGATCAGGATCGGCAGCGTGTCTCGTTCAATCGTCGGAGAAGTGATGGTTGGTGCTCATTGTGCCGCATGCATCTAGCGGCGCGGTCGCCGCCAATCAACGCCGCGGTCAGTTCGCGGGTCGCCTGACGATGTATCATATCCCCCTTGCAAGTACGGCTACGGGTGCCAAGATGTTCCGCAGCCGGGATGCCAAATGTGGGTCCCGGTGTTCGCTTCGCTCGTAGGAGGGGGCCTTGACCACCCGTATGTTTACTTCGCCGCTTTTTCTGGGCTTCGATCACCTTGAGCAGATGCTCGAGCGTGCATCCAAAACGTCGTCCGACGGATATCCGCCCTACAACATCGAGCAGATCAGCCCGACCGGGCTTCGCATCACGCTCGCGGTTGCCGGGTTCACGATGGACGATCTGCAGATCACCCAGGAGGACAACCAGTTGGTTATCCGGGGCCGGCAGACAGACGATAGCCAGGGGCGGATTTTCCTGCACAGGGGCATCGCGGCGCGGCAGTTCCAGCGGTCTTTCGTTTTGGCCGAGGGGATCGAGGTCAAGGGTGCATGGCTGGATAACGGTCTGCTTCATATCGATCTGGCGAAGCCGCAGCCCGAGGTTCGGGTGAAGACCATTCCCATCACGCGGAATACGGCCGGCGACCGCGTTGCGCCCGAATGGTGTCGAATTGGGCGCCGTGGTGGAGAGCAAGGCGGAGCAATGAGGCAGCGGGTGTCCTTCGGACCTGCTGAGATCGAGAGCATCGACAGCGCTTCAGGAAGGCTGTCGCAAGAGAGGGAACAGAACCGATGAATATGAACTCAGGTGACCAATCCGACGTCGCGACCGCTCCTGCCCAGGAGATCGTGGCGTTCGATGTGCGGCATCTGTCGGAGCAGCAACTGGCGGCGCTGGGCGTATCGCAATCGCCTACGTCAAGCCGGTCATGGTCAATGGCGTGCAGGGCTTCGCGATCCACGCCGCCGATGGGACGCCGATGGCGGTCGCCGGCGACCGGGAGGTCGCGGTCGCAGCGGTCATGCAGCACGAAATGCTGGCGCTTTCGGTCCACTGAGCCGGGTGCACTCGGAGGCCGGGGCCACCCGGCGCTTCACGGTTTGGCTTTGAGCAGGTCCCTGATTTCACTCAGCAGAACCTCGGATTTCGTCGGGGTGCGGCGGCAGCGTCCTGCCGAACGTTCAGCTTGGTCAGGGCCTTGACGACCCAGAATACCGCGAAGCTCACGATCAGGAACTGAATAATCGCGTTAATGAACAGGCCGACATTGAGGGTCGGTGCGCCGGCCTTTTGGGCGTCGGCCAAGTTCGCGTAGTGCTGTCCGTTGAGCGGAAAGAAGACATTTGAAAAATCAACGCCACCCGTGGCCAGCCCCAGCAACTGGATTGAAGACATCTTTGACCAGGCTGCTGACAACGCCGGTGAAGGCGGCGCCGATGATGATACCGACTGCGAGATCGACGACGTTGCCGCGCATGATGAACGTTTGCGGAACTCGGACATCCAGGAAGGGGCTTTGGGCGTGAGCATGTCGTTCAGTCCTTCAGAAGGAGATCGCGAAAGACAGGTGGCTCCTTTCTGGCGGAAAATTGCATATCTGGCGACGTCAATCGATGGCGCGGCCTATCGCGGCGGTCGGCGGCTTCGATCAGGAGCCGCCGCTGACGAAGCTTTGGATCAGGCTGCCCGCGACAAGACGCCAGCCGTCGATCAGGACGAAAAATATCAGCTTGAACGGCAACGAGACGGCGCTTGGCGGGAGCATCATCATGCCGAGGCTCATGAGGATGCTGGCGACGACGATGTCGATGATCAGGAAGGGCAGAAACAGCAGGAAGCCCATCTCAAAGGCCCGGCGCAGTTCGCCGACGATGAATGCCGGAACGAGCGCGCGCCAGGGGACGGATTCGGCATCTGGTGCGGGGGGCAGATGGCCGAGGTCGAGGAAGAAACGCAGATCCTCATCGCGGACATTGTCGGCCATGAAAGCATGGAATGGTTGGGTAGCCAGCCGCAAGCCCTCGGCTTCGGAGATGCGACCTTCGGTCATGGGTTGAATGCCGTCGGTCCAGGCCTGGGTCATCGCCGGCTCCATGACGAAGAACGAGAGGAAGAGGGCCAACCCGATCAGGACGACGTTTGGCGGGGTTCCTTGCGTGCTCAGGGCGTTGCGGAGCAGCGACAGCACGATCACGATCCGGGTGAATGCCGTGGTCATCACCAGGAGGCTGGGGGCCAGCGATAGCACAGTGACCAGGGCGGTGAGTTGAACGAGTCGGGCGGTGGCGCCGGCCTGACCCGCGGCGCCAAGGTCGATGTTGACCGACTGCCCATGCCCGAGCGTGGGGATCAGGAGCAGAAGAGCCAGGCAGATCCATCCGCCGAGCCTCATGGATCCTGCATCCATCCGATCACGACGTCTTGCCCGCCGCCGGTCAGCAGCACGACCTGACGTTGTCCGCACTGGACGAGGTGGATGCGACGGCGAGGATCGAGGGCGATCGACTCGCGCAGCGACCAGCGTTCGTCCCGATCGGGGCTGTGAGCGCCACAGGCCAGCCTGGAACAACCGGCGTCGCCGCCACGATCAGCATGAGAACGCCGGCCAGGACACCGACGACCAGTAAACGCGGACTGGGTGGTCATCCGGGTAGTCCGCCGGCCAGCGGGCCGCACGCGATCCGAGATCCGACGCAATCACTGGGGTACCTGCATTCGTCCGCATGCGTCCATTTGCGGCTATGCAAATGAATAAGTCCTTAACGGGGGCGGTTAACCTTTTGTTCAGTTTTCGCTGTCAGATTGTGGCCATGGACCCGACCAAAATTGGCTTGTTCGATCGTGGCCGAAAAGCGGCTTGTCTGGACCGCGCAGCGGCAAAGCGTGCTGGCGGCGAAACATCGCCAATGCCAATACGCCGGCTTTCAGGCGCGGGATGTCCAGTCTTTCGCCAGTGTCCTGTCGGGCAGGCGCGTCAGTTGAGCCAGTCAGAACCCAGCCGGGCCATATGGTGGGAACGGTTCCGACAGGACTTGCGTCGCTGACAACGGATCCGCCGCAAGCGCGTGCGCTCGATGGCAACACGGTCGCGCTGGATCAACAATTGACGAAAGTGGCTGACACAGAAACCACGCAGTCGTTGGTGACGACGCATTTGGAAGAAATACATGGGGATGTTCAGTATGGCACTTGGCCGGTCGAGCTAGCGATGGCAAGCGATCTGAACCAGGCCCTGAACGTTTCCGCGACGGGGATGGATGCGCAAACGACGCGTCTGCGTGTGATTGCCGAAAACATCGCCAACGAGGACACGACCGGATCGTCGCCGGGTGCCGATCCCTATCGGCGCAAGACGATCACATTTGAAAGCGCGGTCGATCGGGCGGCTGGGGTGGAGACGGTCCAGGTCAAGAACATCGGGGTCGATGGCAGCGATTTGCCCTTGCGCTACGATCCCGCCAACCCCGCTGCGAACGCGCAGGGATATGTGAAGCTGCCGAACGTCAACAGCTTTATCGAGGTGATGGACATGCGGGAGGCCGAGCATTCTTATAGCGCCAATCTTTCAGTGATGCAGGCAACACGCAGCATGCTGAACAAGACGATCGATCTACTGAAATGACCACGATCCCGACGGTCGTAATTACGCCGTCGACGGCAGCCGAGGCATACACTCGTAACGCCCCCGGCAGCACTTCCGCGGATGGGCTCGGCAGCTTTGGCGATGCGATCACGCAAGCGCTCGGAGAGGCCGTCCAAACCGGCCACAACGCGGATGACCAGGCGATGAAAGCGATCAGCGGCGGGGGCAATCTCACTCAGGTGGTGACCGCGCTTTCGCATGCGGAAATGACGTTGCAAACCGCGACGGCCATTCGTGACCGCGTGGTGCAGGCGTACCAGGACATCATGAAGATGCCGATCTGAGCTATGAACGAGACAGACGTCGGCGCGCTGATCCACGACTGCATGATCGTCACGATGAAGCTTTGCCTTCCAATACTCGGGGTTGCGCTTGTTGTTGGCCTGTTGATCTCGTTCATTCAGGCGATCACGCAGATAAATGAGGCGACTCTGGCGTTTCTGCCGAAAATCCTCGCGATCGGCCTTGCTCTGATGATGCTGGGATCGTTCATGGCGACGACTTTGATAGGATTCTCCCACCGGCTCTTCGATAGGATCGTGCCGATCGGCGGGTCATGAATTTCGTTCCAGATGCGCTGCTGGATTGGGCGCCCGCTTTTGCGTTGGTATTGGCAAGAGTCGGGGCGGCGATGGCGCTGCTGCCAGGCATCGGGGAAGCCGGTCGCCCCGGCAGTCGTGCGGATTGGGTTGGCGCTGAGCATAACGATCCTTCTGATCCCCGAACTTCAGCCGATGATGCCAGCGGTGCCAGCGGCGGGTCTGAGCATGGGCTTGATGATCGCAGCTGAGGTAATTACCGGACTTTGGTTCGGTTGGGTCGCCCGAATGATCGTCCTGGCACTGCCAATCGGCGCGCAGTTCATCGGCTACTTCATTGGGCTTTCCTCGGTCCTTCAGCCCGATGCGGAGCTTGGGGCGCAATCCGGCGTACTTGGCAAGCTCTTTGAGGTGGCTGCACCGGTGATTTTACTGGTGATCTGGACTGTACAGGATACCTCTTACCGCCCTCGCGGGCTTGTTTCAGCTGATCCCGCCTGGCCATATTCTGCCGCCTGCCGAGAGCGCGGAGGTCGCCGTTCGGGCTGTTGGGACCGGGTTCAGCCTGGCCCTCCAGCTTGCGTCGCCGTTCGTCGTGATCGTGATCGCCTGGCATGTCGCGATGGGCCTGATCGCCCGGATCGTATCGCGCATGCAGATTTATTTCGTGTCGATGCCAGGCCAGATCGTTTTGGGGCTTGGACTTGCTGACAATTACCGCCAGCGCTATGAGTTTCGCGTGGAGTGATGGCGCGCAAGCGTTCTTCCGTGCATTGCCAGGTGGCGACTGATTCGTGGCCGAGGGCAATCAAGGCGAAGATCGGACCGAGACGGCGACTGCGAGACATCTGGACCAGGCCCGTGATCAGGGGCAGGTTCCCGTTTCGCGGGAGGTGGCGACGTTCGCCAGCATTGCTGCCGTGGTGCTGGTTCTCGGCTTTCAATCGCAAGCGATGATGCAGCGCCTACTACCCGATATGGTTGCGTTCCTGTCTCGAACAGGAGATGGATCCATGCTGGGGTCGGCTCGGATTCACGTATCGTTTTTCGGGGTATTGTGGACGATTGTCACCGGTCCTCGTTGCCTCCATACTCGCAGGCGCAGCCTCGGTATTGGTTCAAACCCGGTTTCTTGCTGCACCCGGGCAATCTTCAGCCGAAGGTTTCGCGCGTCAATCCGATGGCCGGGATTAAGCGCGTGTTCGGCTTCAATGGTTTGGTGGAGATGGTCAAGTCCCTGAGCAAACTCGTGCTTCTCGGAACCGCCATGTGGATCGGGGTCAAGGGCGATTGGATTGGATTGATGCGTCTGCCGTGGGAAAGCCCACGCGGCTTGCTGGCTGCGATTGTCCGACCAACGTTTCACTTGTTGATCGCGGGTGTCGTTACGCAGGGGATCGTCGCAGGTGCGGATCTGATGTGGGTGCGTTTTCGTCACGCGCGCGACATGCGCATGAGCAAGCAGGACGTTCGCGACGAACTCAAGGACACCGATGGGAATCCGCAAGTTAAAGCGCGGATACGCCGCATTCGTATGATGCGGGCTCGCAGGCGTATGATGGCGAAGGTTCCGACGGCGACCGTCGTGATCACCAACCCAACGCATTACGCCGTTGCTCTCTTGTATGATCGAGCCAACAATCCGGCGCCGCGTATCGTCGCGAAAGGCACCGATTCGGTTGCTGCCCGGATTCGTGAGGTCGCCGAGGCGAATGGGGTGCCGGTCGTTGCCAATCCGCCGCTTGCGCGAGCGCTCTATCGCCTCGAGCTCGATACTGAGATTCCGGCCGAGTACTACAAGGCCGTGGCCGAGATTATTGCATACATTTGGCGCCTCCGGCGGCCCGGCCGGGCGGTGTCGTGACCGTCGGGCAAGGTGGCTGCCAAGCGGGGAAGGATTTCAGCGACAAGGCGATTTGCCCCTGCTTTGGGCTTTCCCGAATCGGTCATCACGGGTGATCCTCTGAGCGGGCTGAAGCTACTCCCATCCTATCGGGTGGTAAGGTGGCAGGAAGGGTCGGTGCTTGCGTTCAAAAGTTCTTGCTCGAGGTGCGACGGTAGAACATAGTGAGCACAAAGGTTAACGGATTGGGAAAGACCTCAGAAGCTTGGATGCACGTATTGGTTGCAAATAGACCGCCTTTACGCGTAGACGTCGAACCGAGCCTGCGCTGTTATCGAATCAAGGGATATGCGGAATGGAAAAGAACAAGGCGCTCGATGCCGCGATGGCGCAGATCGAACGGGCCTTTGGCAAAGGGCTCGATCATGCGCATGGGCGCGCGGGCCGGAGACGAGCAGATCGAAGTGATTCCATCGGGCTCGCTCGGCCTTGATCTGGCGCTTGGCATTGGCGGCCTGCCGCGCGGGCGCATTATTGAGATTTATGGCCCTGAGAGTTCCGGCAAGACGACCTTGGCGCTTGCATGCGATCGCCGAAGCCCAGCGGCGCGGCGGGACGTGTGCATTTATCGATGCCGAACACGCGCTGGATCCGACCTATGCTCGCAAGCTGGGTGTGGACGTCGACAACCTGCTGATCAGCCAGCCGGACGCGGGTGAGCAGGCGTTGGAGATCGCCGATACCCTGGTCCGTTCAGGCGCGGTCGATGTGCTGGTCGTGGACAGTGTTGCCGCGCTGGTGCCGCGGGCGGAATTGGAAGGAGAAATGGGCGACAGCCACATGGGCTTGCACGCCAGGCTCATGAGCCAGGCGCTGCGCAAGATCACCGGCAGCGTCAGCCGCAGCAACTGCATGCTGATCTTTCTGAACCAGATCCGCATGAAGATCGGTGTGATGTTCGGAAATCCGGAGACGACAACCGGCGGTAATGCGTTGAAGTTCTATGCGTCCCTTCGGTTGGAAATTCGCCGCATCGGCCAAATCAAGGAGCGCGACGAGGTCGTCGGCAACCAGACCCGGGTTAAAGTGGTCAAGAACAAGCTCGCGCCCCCATTCCGGCAGGTCGAGTTCGACATCATGTACGGTGAGGGCATCAGCAAGGTCGGCGAATTGCTCGATCTTGGCGTGAAGGCCGCGGTTGTGGAAAAGTCCGGCGCATGGTTCAGCTACGACAGTCAGCGCATCGGACAGGGGCGGGAGAACGCGAAGCAGTTCCTCCGCGAACATCGGAATCTCGCGGACGCCATCGAGGCGAAGGTGCGGGAGCAGTCCGGCGTCATCGCGAACACCATGCTGGCGGCCGTCGATGATACCGAGGAAGCCGAAGCGGCTGAATGACTCGATCCTGCCGGATGTCGCGCTGACCGATGGCGACCACGAACTGATTGCCGCCGCGAATGCGGTGCTGGAGAAGCACTACCGGCCATTCTGGCACATGGTCGCTGCCGCGATCCGTTCTCGGGACGGCCGGATTTGGACCGGGTCTGCATATCGGGGCAACAGTTGGCCGCCTGTCTGTTTGTGCGGAGGCGGTTGCGTTTGGCCGCGCTCTTTTGGATGGGGATGGAACGATCCAAACGGCGGTGGCGGTGAGGCATCCAAAGCCAGAGGAAGAGGACCGCGAACTGGCGGTCGTCCCGCCCTGCGGCGCCTGCCGGGAGATGATCCTGGATCATGCTCCCGGGGCGATGATCATCGTCAAAGACGCCAACGTCCTGATCAAGCTGCCGATCCGGACGCTCTTGACGATCCCGTATCGACGATAGGTTAAACTTGAGCGCCGTTGCGGTGTGAAAAGGCGGTTTCGGCACTTGTAATGAATTCCAGCAGGGCAGTTTGACCGTTCTCGGTCGCCCGCTTGGCACGAATGATGGCGTTCGCGATATCGGCAGGGTCGGCGACCCGCTCCGACCAGGCCCCAGGTCCCTGGCAAGGTCGGCGTACCGGCCGCCCAGATCGCGCGCCTTGTGGCGTTCGATGTGAGAGCTTCATATGGGGAATCTCGATGGCCATGGTGCTGTTGTTCAGCACGATGGTCAGGCTCGGAATGTCCGCTCGGACGGCGGTTTCGAGGTCGAGGCCGGTCATTCCGAACGCCGCATCGCCCATGAAATTGACGCAGAATTTGTCAGGTGCGGCGACCTTGGCGCCAATGATCAGCCCCAGGCCGGTCCCGAGTTGATGGGATTTGCCCCAACCCAGGTAGCCGCGCGGTCGGGTCGCCCGGTAAAAGGGAAGCAAGCTGGTCGCGCGGGCTGCCGGAGTCGTGGGTCACGATCGCTTCGGCAGGATCGACAACCCGAATGAATTCGGACATGACACGATAGGGCGTCATCGGCGACTCGTGGCTGCTTAGTTTGGCTTGCCAGCGGCCGAGCCAAGCCTCTCGTTCCGCCGCGAGTTCCGGGGCGGGAGATCGGTTGAGACGTTTGCCGCCAAGACGATCCTTCACCGCTGCGATCAGACTGCTTAGCGTAAGTTTCGCGTCTCCGAGCAGGGCGACTTCCGTCTGGTATGACTTATTCAGATCGCGAGGGTCATTGGTGGCATGGATGATCGCGACGTTGGGAGGCAAAGCTGGGGTCGTCAGGGGGTGTTTGGTGAAGCCGCAGCCGATCCCGAAGATCAGGTCCGTCTTCGTATGCAGGAACAGGCGGCCGGGGCCAGCTGAACGTGTTGCCGCCTGACCCGAGAGCCAGCGGATGATCCTCGGGAAAGGCGCTTTTCCCGTCCACCGTCGTCATGACGGGCGCTTGCAGGAGGTCGGCGAGTTCCGTGAGTTCGTCGGATGCCTCGGCGTAAAGCACGCCTTGTCCCGCAAGGATCATCGGATGCGACGCCGCGAGCAGCAGTTTGGCTGCTTCGTCCACATCCTGAGGGTTTGGCGCTGAGATGCGTTGGAACGATCGGACGATACGATTCCGCAGCGTCGCCGGCGTCGAGACCGACGATATCGCGCGGAACCTCGACCATGACCGGGCCTGGCCGGCCATTCTTCAGAGCGCTGAAGGCCCGGCGCATCGCCGCTGCCGTGGCTTCCGGGACCACGATCTCCTCGACCTGTTTGGTGACCGAGGCGTAGGTGCGGCTGGATCGAAAGGTGGGAAACACCTGCGATTGGTCGCGGGCATGCGCAAGCGGCAAGAACAGGACCGGGACGCTGTCGGAGAAGGTCGTGGCGATTCCGGGAAAGGCGTTCTCGGACCCGGGACCATACTGCATCATGAAAACGCCGGGCGGCTTGCCGTTGGTAACGCGGGCGAAGCCGTCGGCCATGTCAACGCCGACCCGCTCCTGACGGCAGATGATCGGGCGGATGCCGGCGGCGACGGCATTCTCGATCAGCGACGTCGTTGGAAAGCAGAAGAGGGTCGAAACTCCCTCCCGCTTGAGGATTTCAACGATGGCATCTGCGCATCTCATTCTGACGTTCCCCTTGCTCTTGCTGGCCCCGACATGAGCGTAGGCGGTGCAGCGGCGAAGGGGAAGTCTGCGGCGAGCCAGCTGCAGGGATACAAGCGAAACGCGGATTGCGTCAGGCAGGCGTGTCCGAGAGAGGGATACCGGAAAAAGTCGCCGACAAGGGGCAGTCCAGAACCCAACTGGTGCCGAGGTCGGTGCCCGCGATTCCAGCCGGCTGGCATTGGCATTGCGGAAAAGTTGTCGGTAACCGCGTTGCCGCGACCGATCTGCGCCGGACCGTACGGATAAAACAATGGCATGCGCTGGAGGCATTTTGTAGGGCGCTGTTGAGCACGATCTCCAGATGGGTCGCGTCTACTCGCTGGCAGGAGATCGCTGACACGATGGTCCCGGCGTTGCCGGGCGCGCCGCCGTCCATGACGGCAAACCCTATGCCTGCCGCGGCCTGCAATGGAACCTTCAGGTCGTTGCCGGCGTCATGGACGACAGTAATGATGAGTGTCGTGCTGGATTTGTCTGATACACATGCACGATGGACGGGCCGCCGACCTTGGGCATACAGCTGCGGGAAGAGCGCTATTGAATTCGGCATATCCCGCCGGCCGCGAGCGCTTGCGCGACAACGGGCGCCGCCAGCATGGCAAAGCGTTGATTATCAGCACTGTCTCGGTGAGCCGGATCCCCGCCCGTCGCGATGCCCGTTGTCGGATCCCACGACGATCCGCGAGGATTGCTGTCGCTGGTCTGCGGATTACCGATAATAACATTTTGATTTCGGTTGGACAGCGATACTTTGAACGACCTGCCGATGCATCGTTATGCCATCCGCTGTAGCCGTACGGTATGGCATTCCACCAAACCAGTGGAATGCTGTTGCTGGTATCCCCCAGCATCGACCGAAGCAACGACAGGAACCGAAGGGCCGCGGCCTCGAACGTGTTGTACTCGCTGTATTGGCGCAGGCTGTCGGTTTCGTTCCACGGCCAGATTATCGCGCACAGATCCGCAAGATCCTCGGCGGGCAGGCCGGCGACCGCTTGTTGCACCGCCAAGCCGTCAGCTCCCAACTGCCAGGTTGATGGGCTCGATCCATCCCCCGGATCCTGCACGAAGCTGCCAGGATATCCCGCTGCTCGTCGACCGCATAGATGCCGTGGCCGCTTTGCATCGTATAGTTTGTCGGAACTGCCGGTCGTGGCCAGCACGTTGTAGGCAAGGGCGCCCAGATACCAGGCGATTCCTTGCGCCAGCAACGCCGCGGCTCCGTCATTCATCGAGTAGTTGATGGCATTCGACTGGCCGTTGAAGAGGAGATAAAGTCCCTTGCGCTTGCCGCGGACCCAACGTTCAGCATAGGACAGGACAGCCGGGACGTCGCGATCGGACAGTGTCCTGTTCCATTCGGCGGCTTCGTGAAGCCAGCATTGGGCGGCGCCAAAGGAGGTGCCGTCGTGCAACAGCATGACCTGACCGGTGGGTGCTGTTGGGGACCAAGGCACCGATTGCGCGACCTGGGCGTCATCAAGCCATAAGTCCGTGCCGGATGGCCGGCGAATACCGGATGACAATGGAATGGGTGTGACGGCGCGCCATAGTGGAACTGAGAACGACCTGGCCCGTGCCAGGAAACAAAACAAGCCGGTTGGCGCCGCCATTGCTGTCCACCTGCAATATGGCCTGCGATCCCATCGCCAGGAGGGTAATCGGATTGGCGTCGAGGGTGGTGCCTTGCCGCCAATTGGGACGAGACCATACCAGATACCAGGTCCAACCTGAGGTCGCACCGATCGTCGATCCCGGCAGTTGCCACCCCGCACTGGGGTCAAGAGCAGGTTGCAGCAAACCGGAGGTTGTTACGAGGAAGCCGACCCCGCCCAGCAAGCCCGAAAGATGTGGCGATCCCACGGGAAGATTTGAACTTAATGGGTTGAAAAAGGGGATTAGATTATTGCCGCCCCCAGTCAGATCGATCAAGCGCGGACCCGGAGCTGTTCCAAACTGTGGCAGGCGTATTTCCCGGACCCTGCAAGCCCCCTGGAAAACTGGCGTCCCACCACGCGGCTGTTTCGGGGACTACTTGCATCAGTGATTGTGATGATCCCGTCGCCGTCGTTCGACGGACAGCGGTGCGTAAAGAGCGAGCCGGTTGCCGCCAACCCCCATCGCATGACCAGGCCGGATGAAGACGAGGCTCATAGCTTACTGCACCACGAAGGGGCTCGGGCTGACCGTTGGAGCGCTGCCATCGAGACCCTCCCCCCAAATATACCAATTGCCGGCGGTAGCCGGGGTCGGCACGTAAGCACCCCACAGATCGGTATTGACGAGGATCGCCGCGGTCCAGCTCGACGGCGGGGTCGAGGCCGACAACGAGAAGCCGAACTGGACCGGCGAGGCTGCGGGCGATACTGTGGGCATTGATGCCGATTGCCCCGCTCGCATGCGCGTAGGCGCCGCTCGGGAGGAGATTCCATGTGATGGAAGTAACAGACTGGCGTGGCGGCCAGTGTTACGGCGGTGACAGTCGAGGACACTGGTCCCGCGCCAGCAGCAGTTGACCCCGATGACGACGAAGTCATAGCTTGTCGCTGCCTGAAGCCCCGTTATCGCGGTTCCGGTTCCGGAAATGCCCGTCATCGAGGATGTCCACTTGGACGAACCGGTCACTCTGTACTGTACCGTGAAGCTTGTTGCAGGCGGCTGAACCGGTCTGAGCCGACCAGCTCAGTTGAATGGCGCTACTCGACGTCGGGCTTGCTGCCAGTCCGCTAACCTGTGGGGGCAGGCGGCCTGCGTGGAGCTCGGATGTCAGCACGGTCAATACCGACGACGCCGCGCCGAGGCCGCCCGGATTCTGTGCCTGCACGGCAATGTCGTAGCTTGTTGCCGCCTGAAGCCCTGTGAGTTGGTAGGTTGTCGCGCCCACGACCGATGCACCACTGCTCCAGGTAGTCGTCCCGGTCAGGCGATATTGCACAATATAGGATGAAACAACGCCGCCACTCGACGGTGCCTGCCATGACACCGTGATGGTCGTGGAGGTTATACCGGAGCTGGAAAACCAGTCGACCTGGCCTGGAACTGATATTGCTGCCGTAGACGTCGCCGGCATGGCAGCAAACGCGATTGTGCCAGCGGAATAGGTGGCGCATGACAGCGTGGCGGACTGCCAGGGCGCCAGCACAAGGCTACCACTCGAACTGACAAAGCCGGAGCCTAGGGTTAGATTGCCGGTACTTGCGTTGATCACCGTGCACTGAAATCCACTGCCCATGTTGCTGATCAGAGGCGTTAATGTGACCGGTTGGCTGCAGATCAGCAGCCGCCCATTGTGCACCGTGGTATCGAGGTTTGTATTGGCGGTAATCTCGACAACGGGAGCTTTGTAGGTCGGCAGTTTATTGGCGATCCACACCCAGATCGCGCTGAAGGTCTGGCTGGCCATGACATTACTGCCCTGGGCCACCCAGGTCGTGTCGGAGTCGCCGGCGGCGCCGGCCGGCTGAGCCTGATCGATCGTGATGCCATCAAGGAAATTGCCATAGGATATCGCACGATCGGAGCCGGATTGGCTGATCGCCACCAGATCCTGAGAAGACAATTCTGTAACAATCTGCAAGGCGCCGATCGAGCTGCCCGACTCGTGTTGTGTCGACGTTGGCGGCGGCCGTCGGATATGACGCCGTTTGGATCGATGGCGACATTCTGACCCGCGGAGAACAGCCCGCGCAGCAGGGAAGCCGGCATCAGCATCGGACTGCCCTGGTTGGAGATTACCAGGTCCGATTCGATGGATAGAGTGGATGCCAGGGTGAAACTCGCGTGGTCCAGCCCATCCGCGACCAACGTGCCGCTGGACAGGTTCACACCTAGCCCGACCTCAACCTGCTCGGGGCTGCCCGATCCCATGACTCGTTCGCCCGAGGAGAGACGGCGAATCCACGGTGATGACGGGTTGAACCGAGGCCAGAAGCGCCCCGACCGATGCCGCTCGCACTGCGCCAGCTTGACTGATCGGCACCTCGTCGGCGGCAGAAACTGAATTGGCCGGCGGCAATTGGGATATCGTTGGCATTTATGATCTCGATTTTGGGATCAGCGGCTCCGAGGGTCCGTCATGCAGCAACGACAGAACCACTGCATGAGGAAATCCAGTGCTGGCCGTCGAAGAAAGCTTCCACACCAGCTTCCCGCGCCTCCTGCTTCATTGGGTTTTCGCCCGTTCGATGCGAAGACTTTTGCGCCAGCAACTACCCCGCTTGGTAGATTCGCAACGGTATAGGATGGCAAGACGATTGGGCCCAGAAACCGAGGTGAAACCGCGTTCGCCCAAAAAATCTCGTGCCAAAACGAGCTTCCGTCGGAGACGATATGATAGCGATCATTCGTATGCAGAGTGATCGGCCCGGAGTCGATGTTGTCCGTTCCATTCGGCAAAATGTTGACCGCCGCTGTACCAGTCACCGAGAACGTGTAGCCGGTCCCCGCTGCTACCGTCGCTGGCGGGAGGCAACGTAATCGAATAGCCAATACTGCCGGCGAGAAATATCATATTACCAGCTATGGAACCGGGCAGGGTCGCAGAACCGGAGTAGACATTCATCCACCCTACCGAGATCCCCTTCCCCACAGCATAGGAAAGACTGCCCTGCTCCCATCGCAAAGTGTTTGTGGTATTATCAAACAGCAATCTATTGGAGTTGGTATCCTCGAAAGCGATCGCCTGTCCGGCCGACATTTTGATGACCGGCGCATTGTTTATTGCTTGCGCGTTGGTGGTATCGAGTACCGCGTTGGAAAACGGAACGCCTATGTCTAAAACAGTCTTGGTGCTCCCGGAAGACCCGCCGCTAAGATAGACTCCAATAATTGATCCAACTTCGACGGCTGGACCGGAGGTATTGGCCTGGCCGATTACAAGGCTCTGAATGGTTCGGCAGTTCGCATCATCCGGACCATTTCCGAACCAGTCCATCTCGATGGTGAGCGATGCATTGGTCACACTTGATGGTTGGCCTGTCGCGTCGCGGTATTCGATACAGGCGCCCCAGAGTTGCGGCTGCGGCAGGAACGACCCATTGGATCCGGTGCTCGCTGCTTGCCGGATCGTCTGGATGTAACGTCCAACGTGCTGCGCTGGGGTCGCTGCACTGGGTGTTTGGGTGCCCGCCCAAATCAGACGATCAAGACCACTCCAAACGTAATCGCCCGGGCTGCTGTAGATAATCGTGTCTGCTCTGACATTCGATATTACAGTCCCGTTGGTGCCCCCGCTGTGGTTGACGATGTAGGATGACTGGTTGACGGCAAAGTCGCTAGATTGCGAGCTCCCTTGGGAAGTTGTGAAACCTGTCGGCGTATTTCCGACGACGAAGCCCGGCAACGTCAGCTCACTTGGGCCGCCGCCGGTTGGGATCGCCGCGGCCAAGGGCGTCCCGTCAGGCAAAACGGTGCCCGCTACGATCCATTGAACCCGCTTTGTTAATGCAATACCCCATGTGCCCGGCTGTCTGAAGCACCGTCGTGCCGCTCGGAACGTAGATGGTCGCGCCGGCGGCGGCTGCCTGGTATGCCGCTATGAAGGCCGCCGTATCGTCCGCAATGCCGTCGATTTTGGCGTTGTAAGGCGGAAGCATAACATTGATGACGCCCTCGGCGTTGGGATTTGCATCAACGTACGACTTGGTTGCCGCTTGCAACGGTGTCGTCGGGACCCCGGCAAGCATCAGAGCTCCGGTCAGCGTGCCTCCTGACCGCGGCAACGCAGTTGCGACCTGGCCGTCGACATACTGTTTCGTGGCCGCATGCAGCGCAGCCGTCGGGGGCGCGGCCAGCGAGAGCAAGCCGGTCAGCGACCCTCCCGTCATAGGAAGCGCAGTAGAGACCTGACCATCGACGTAGTGTTTAGTCGCTGCCTGTGTGGCACTTGTCGGATCGGCGTTGAGTGTGAGCGCCCCGGTCAGGCTGCCGCCGGTACGAGGCAGTGAGGTCAGGAACTGCGTATCAACGTAGTTTTTTGTTGCGGCTTGCGTGGGTGCCACCGGATCGGAGGCCAAAATCAACGCGCCGGTCAGCGTGTCTCCGGTTCGCGACAGCTTCGCGTCGGCATATTGCTTCGTCGCGGCTTGGTTTGTCAGAGTGGGCGCGCCGGCCAGCATCACCGGGCCGAGTGAATGTGGCGCCCGCAGCGGTTACTGACCGCCGAGCTAAACTGGTTGTCGACGTATTGTTTGGTCGCCGCCTGTAAGCGGCGCCGTCGGGTTGGCCGCCAAATACAAGGCGCCAGTCAGAGTGTCGCCCGCGCGGTTTACATGCAAATCGACATATTGCTTCGTGCTCGCCTGTAGCGGTGCGGCTGGATCCGATGCCAGTAGCAGTGCTCCAGTCATGGAAGATCCCGACCGGGCTATCGAGGCCAGAAAATTGCGTATCGACGTAATTCTTTGTCGCCGCCTGGGCCGTCATCGTCGGATCAGAGGCAAGCAAAAGAGCACCAGTTAAAGTATCACCGGCTCGAAGTACCTTTTGATCCGCGTATTGTTTCGTTGCCGCCTGGGCGCTGTATGTCGGATCGGAAGCCAGGAAGAGACTTCCCAGCAAAGTGCCTCCAGCTTTTGGCAGAGCGGTGGAAATCTGAGCGTCAACGTAATTCTTGGTTGCCGCCTGCAACGATGATGCCGGATCGGCAGCTAAGACAAGCGGGCCCGCCAGGGTATCGCCTGTTCGTGCCAACTTCAGGTCGGCGTAGTGCTTGGTCGCCGCCTGCAGCGGGATGGACGGATCGGCGTTCAGAACCAAGGTTCCGGAAAGCGAACCACCGCTCAGCGACAAAACACTCGCTGCAATTGAATCTGCATAACTCTTCGTCGCCGCGCCCAGAGGACTTTGAGGCGCACCAGACAGCGTCAATATTCCGGTGAGTGATCCACCGACCAGCGGCAGGGCCTTGGCAAGCTGTTGATCAACATAGCCCTTGTTGGCGGCCTGTGGCGATGTCGTCGGTGCGCCAGATAGCAAGAGAGCGCCGGTCAACGTGCCGCCGGACAGGTGCAGCATGCTGGCCGTCAGTTGACCCAACGACTGGCTCGTGGTCGATCCCGACGGTGTTACCAACGCCTGCGTTAGATTGACGTTCGGGAGACCACCGATCCCATTCAAGAGTTGGCCGTAAGTGACAGTGACGGCTGTTCCCGCCTGCGACATCGAAACCAAATCGCCGCTCGCCGGCACTGTCCCACACGGCAGGTCGCCGATTACGAACGGTGATGCGGTGGCGGATAGCGTCGAGCCATTGAAACTTAGATTCTGACCAACCGAAATGGCCTCGGGAGTTCCTATCCCCGTGCCTGAATTCCCCAGCAATGATCCGGCAGGCACCGCGAACTCGGTTTGAACACCATTCAGGACCTGCGCACGTGTGACTTTCCGCGCGATGCCTGCCTGGCTAACAATGAACTCGTCTGAATCGGACGCCGAGGAAGCAGGCGCTAGCTGGTCAATTGTAGGCATAAATGATCATTCTCCGGGCACCTTGCTCTCGCAGCGGGGCCTGACCGCAAATAACAGGCATGCAACTGGCGCGTGAAAATCAGCCATAGTGGAAGCAAAGTTAATCGGACAATACTGGGTTACCATTCTGATCCGTTAGCATCACGCCAGCCGTCATCACAATGGCGTTTGGCGGAACCACTGGAACGGAAAGCAGCACCACGGGAAGAAGAACACTTCTTTGCAGGGATCGCTTGTTGATCGTGGTTATAAGAAACGTGATGGTATAAACGGTTCCAGCTTGCCCACCCGCAAGCCAAAGGATGATGCGACTTCCGTCCGCGGAAGTACTTTGCAGTTCGAGATCCCCGGGATTGGAGGGTGCAAGGCTCACCTCCGCGGTCGCGATCCCGTCGCCATCATTTCCTACGATTGCCGGACCGATGTCCAAAATATAGTCCAGAATATCGCCCGGATCCTTGGTGGGCCAGTTCAAGGGAGGCGGTGCTGTTGCACTAGAGCCTCTGGGGACAGGGATAAAGGAATCGATGGTGACCAAGCGTGCATGGCTTGGCTTCCAGAGATGGCTTAAGGTTGTTGACATTGCAAATCCGTCTGACTAGCGAATTCCAGCGCGACTAATACCGGACGACCACTAGACCACCGCCTCCCGTACCGCCGTCGAAGGCGGTGTTGCCGGAGGCTACCCGTGCCAGCACCTGCAGCGCCTCCGCCCGGAAAACTACCCATATTGCCTGCCCCTCCGCTGTTCTGGGCGCCCCCCATTGGGGCGGCGCCGCCCATACCGCCCTGATTCAACACCGCCGCCTGGCCCGCGGAGCCAGCAAAGTTGACATCGCCGCCCACGCCGATCCCGGGTGGTGTGGCGCCATTTTCGGGCGCGGACGTCGTAGCCTGATAATTCAAGCCTCCTCCAGTCGCGCTGACGAATGGCCCGAAACTGGACGTGCCACCGGCGCTGGCTGCCGCGCCGCCCGTGGTGCCGCCAATCCCGCCCGTGCCGACTGTGACCGCTATCGTTTGACCAGGAATTAGTCCGGTAATACGTTTTCTTGCATAACCCCCTCCTGATCCACCGCCGCTCGGAATTCCGGGAATCGACGCGTAAGTACCCTGATCCGGCCCCCCAAACCTCAGCCTCGACTTGTGTCACACCTGCCGGAACCGTAAAATTATTGCTGGAGACAAAGCTTTGGACGCCAGAACCAAAACCCGGTCGCAGTGACGGTAACTTCCAAATTAGCAATGGTGCAGTCGGAATGAGGGCAATATTCGCAGCTGTTACCTGCGTTTGGCCGTAGTCGACGGTGATCTGGTAAAGTCCGATCCATCCGCTGTCCGCTGCCGGCGTGATTTGACTGCCAGTGTTGCCTGGAGCCCCTGGTTTGAGCTGCAATTCTACACGTTGGGTTCGCACAGTATTTTGCGACGCTCCCGAGTTTGCGGGGCCACTAAATGACTGCGCTGGATTACTTGCATTGTAATACGGCAGGATAACGGGGTTGCCGTCCACCTCCTGGAAGGTCGCCTCGACAAGGTAGTTGATGGATTGCCCGACACTGGACGGCGCGGTGACACTGAATGTTGTGGGGGTGCTATTGATGCCCATCTTGACGATCTGGTCGGTCGTGTCGGCGGGAATCGACCCATAAGCCGCCAAGTCGATTGGCCCCAACTGGGTGATGCTGCCTGGCCCAACCACAAAATTCATCGAAGCGGGACTAGTCGGTTGGCACTGTAATCCATCGGCGATTGTGTTTGTACCAAGTATTGCCTGGGCGAGAAAGCCCAAGCCAATCATGGCATTTCGATTGACAGACAGAACGTCTGTGTCCAGTGGGATGCTACCCGGGTAGACGATATTGCGGTCCATGACGAGCTGTTCACAACTTTCTGGGATGGGTTTAGTTGATCCGCAGCCAGGCGACCGCATTCACCGGCAGCAGGCTGCATAGTGTTGATTGAATGTCTTGGTCCGTTACGGTTCCAGGCAGTGAGCAGAGGTCAATATAACTGATCGCGCCCGCACCGTAACCGCCACTTGGTGTTCCGTAACCCGCGAGCATGCTGACGCCAGGGGTCGGGGGAAGGGTGGCCGTTACAAAGAATTGTAACGGTAGCCCGAGGTTGCCCCATCCACCCGCCTGCCCGTAAGCAAGTCCGGTCCCGAAAAGGGGAGACGAGCCAGACAACGTGCCGTACGAACCGGTATCCATGCAGTTCGCGGGCTCAAAGATGATCGGTTGGCTTCCAGTTAGGGCCTCCAGGCCGGACGAAACGGCCGAGCGAGTGGCCGCCTCGCGCAGCAGTGCCGCCTTGATGCGGCTTCGATAGCTCGAATCGGGTTCATTTGGCTTTCGTGCAAGTAAAGTGCCAAAGAAATCGCTGGCGATCAGGTCGAGCCAGCTATCGGTAGCTGTACTGGTACGCGTCTGGGTGATCACATAGGTGATCAGATCGTACAGCCAAACCCATGGTGTAGCAATACATTGCAAGACCGCGGAGAGGTTCGGGCTCTGTCCAGCAAACCAACGGTTTGGTAGAACCGTCCGCAGTCGCGACGTAATGTCCGTCAGATCACCTGTCATTGAGCGAAACCACTATCTGGCCGGCTTTGATTACCGTCAGGGGAGCGGGAATTACATCGGTCGAGGCTCCGTTGAGCCCTATGTCAGTAATATTTTGTAGGCCAGAGCCCGCACGGTAGGCGTGCTGCGCAACCCTGGTCACCGAAGCCGTTCTGCCGACGGGTAGGTCATTGAGGTAGCTGGCCACATAGTTCTGTATACTTGGTATCCCGACTGTAGCATCGTTGGCAGACGCAAACTCCGCGGTCAAAGAGACATTTACCGTAAGCACTTGCGGCGGCACGACTGCAAACGTCGTTCCGATGGGGCGAACGGCGTCAACCGCACTCGCAACATCGGAGAGAAGATCAGCAGAGGGATAACCCGTTCCGTCATCAACAATCACCAGAAGTGCGCCAACCTGAGGTGCGCCTCCAGCACCGGTATTTTGCTCTATGGCGACATCCAGGCCCTGACGAACGCCGGCGATCGCATTTTGGACAGCGCCCAGCGTCGCTCGTGAAAGGCTTGCGAGATATCCCTGAAACCGACTACGAAAGGCTTGGTCGGTCTCCCTGTCAGCACCATTCGAAAGCGGATTGGCATTGGTCACCTGATCGACCCCCGGTAATGACGCCGCGATCACGGTTATCGTGCCCGCTAAGACATTGCCTATCGATCCGGATGTGGCGCAAGCGACCGGCAGATCTGCCGAAGCGACGCCGCTCGGGATGACATATCCAGATGAGGCTGGTTGCCAAATGGAAAGCGCGCGGTCTTCCGTCACAGAAAAGCTCAACATTCCATCGCTGGTCTTAACGATACTCCCTGCTGGTATGGTCGCTGCCAGATTGGGCGCGAAGCGGGAAAACGTGACGATACCTGTCGCGGGGATGGCTGGCAGGCGGTTCAGCCCAAAGTCTGCCATCCAAGAATCGAGATCTGTTCCTGTCGAGGTCGATGCCCGTGTGGTCTGCAGCACCCGAAGGATAAGCCACTGCAGCCAGAGCACAACCGAGGCATTGGCCTCGAAGATGGCGCGAAGAACGGAGCCGATGGACACGTCCACCAGCGTGGTCGCCGAGCTCTGTAGGGCGGCGCTCATATCTTCTACAAGTTGGGTGAACCCCTTGAGACTTAAGTTCATCTCAGATCACCTCGCAGTAACGTTAAATGTAACGGTCCGCCGGGATGTCGGATCAGAATAAGTAATTGTAGCGACCACGTACCCCTTTGCTGCGTTAGGGACAGTTGTCGTGACCTGGGGCGCCGGTGTCGTCGGCACCGCTGTTTCCAGAAGCAGTTGGTCCATGATCACTGCTTCGATGTCGACTGGATTAGCCGGTATGCCAACGAACTGAGCCAATCCACCTCCGTAATCGAGATTCCAGAGATAATCGCCGGAATTCGTGAGTAGCCTCCGACAAACACGTTGACTAGTCACGTCGGACCCGGTGGCAAGCGCGAGATCGCCACTACTGCCGACCACCAGATCGCCGCCCCATTCGTGAAAAATGTCGTACATATTCGCTAGTCCAAAGGAACTGGTGCGCTGGTGGTCTCGTTGTTCCCAACTGTGTGGGTATGGGAATCGTAATGGGTTCGCAGACGCGAAAGAGGGCCTTTTTGATCATAGACATCCCCGGCGACGTGAAGATCCCCGTTAATTCGAATGGTTCCGTCGTTGCAGAGTTTGAGAAAGCTACCGCTCTGATGCACGAGCCAAAACTCCCCATCCGGCGCGACGGGGGGCTTTTGCTGGGTCGAGAAAACTCCTCCGATGATAATGCCTTGTTCAACGTCACCCTCCTGAGGAACGACCAGAACCTGTTCGCCTGGATTCGGCGGGCATACCATACCCCAGCCGCTCCCTACCCACTGCGATAAGATTGGAAGCCATCCTGACAAAACATTTTCGGGTTGGATAAGTACCCGCGCCGTGGCGTTGTTGCTGTTGACCGACGTCACGGTGCAGAATTTTATCTGCCCAGCGGACTGGTCTAACCCGGCTGCATGGGATTTTATGATATTCGATAAGTTACTAATCATACCGCCTCAGTGCCAATCCAAACATGCCGCTTAATAAAGGGAGCTAATTTGGGCCGCGCGTATGGTCTGTGTAGAGCCGGACGTGGAGCTATAGCGGCGTTCTATGCTGTCGATTTGGTAGGTCGTGTCGAGTGTGGAGTGGGTGTCGCTCAGGAGAATGATGGTGCGCGGTGAGAGCGCAAGGTTCCAAGGCATGTCGATATGCAACACTGTACCCAAACGAGCCAGTTCGGCTGCATATTGCCCCGTCAGGTCGCTCACTTGTTGTGACGTGTAATTCGACCCCGAGAAGAGGAATGGCAAGTTCGGAGCCGATGATCCTTGATTCTCTATAGTGCTCTGATCTACGTTATTGCTCCGATAAGCCGCCATGTTCTGGGAGTTCCACGACTGGACCATGGCGGTGGCATTTGTTCCGATACCGAGATTTCTTTCGAATCGCATGCTCCGGACGTCGTAGATCGATACGAGAACCGGAGCGCTCATCAACTCGCCGGCAGGTTGAAAGTAGAGCGACTGTCCTTGAACAAACACATCAAAATTGTTCTGTCGAGCGAGTTGAACAACCACATCCCAATCGGATTGAAGGCGGGAACACTGACCGAGCGATAGCTTTGTGTAACTGTCGCTATAGTAGCGTCCGACCATCCCGCTCGTCGAGGTCACAACTGGCTGCAAGTTATGATATTGCGCGATGGCCGACACGACCTCGGAAGCAGTCTGATTGACAAAATCTTGCTGCCGGTACAAGTCGATCATCGAAGATGACAGATCTCTTCCTTCGACGGCCACGGTGCCCTGGATTGGGTCAACGTGAATTGTGTCGGCCATTCCAGTAATGAGACTTTGAGACGCCGAACCGTCGGAGGAGAGCAAAACAGCCGTCACCTCAACGTAGGCGGCCGATATCGTCGACCAGAAATCAATATTATCAGATGCCTCTGCGTTTATGGCGAATGTGAGAGAGTAGGTGTCGGCCGAAAAGCAGTTCGTGGTCGCTATAGCGGCGCGGAGCAGTCCCGAAATCTGATCCCCGTTGATCGAAGTCTGAAATTCCAATCGGTAGGCCGACGCTATCGACATCTATTGTGGCCCGATGCCATCGGAGAACGTCGCTGAGGACGGGGGTATGACTATCTGGTTTTGGCCAGATAGCATTGGGTCGCTCAGATTGTTGGTTCGGGCGATATTGATCCATTGCAGCGCACTCCCGAGGTGTGTCGCGGCTATTTGAAATAGGTTCCCGCCGATGGTGGTGATCGTCTGCACTGTTAGCTATCTCATCCCCGCCACATTTGCGCCGATCCGGCCGACATAGGATCCGACATTCGCAACGGCAGCTAGTGAGGCTGCAGAGTTCACGATGGAAGCAGATAATTGAGCCATGTCGGCTGGATCTGTACCTGCTGGTATTGCCGTAACCAGGGTCGCTGATTGTTGATCGATTTGATTCTTGATCACCGCCAAAGTGGATCCGATGGTAGCTACCGCATTGGTCTGATCCGCGGTGCCCGTGGTAAGTGCATTCGCGGCAGAGAGTGATGTCTGGAGGGAGGTTAGCGAGATTGTCGACCCGGCGGCCGCGGACAAAGCTCTACTGAGGTCGGCGGATATCAGGCCAGCTAGGCTCGGCCCCTGCGAGGATACAATTCGTGTCTGATGGACGACGACGCAACTGACCTGATACGGGATCCACCAAGGACTATGATAATCCGCAGTGAAACTTTTAACGATTGTCAATCGCCTGAAGGACTCCCAGGTCAGCCAAACAATTTCTCCGGATAGACGCAAATTATCGACGGCTCGAGCTCGACCCTCCGCGGTAGGCCCAGAGAAGCTACCCTGGAACCGGATCTCGTCGTCATCCGGACCAAGCCGCTCGACAATTCTTCTGCCATTGGCGAGCGAATGGACGGTGAGGCGGTGGCGACCTCCAAAACGGAGGGTCTGGGGAATTTCAAAGTCTTGAAGATTGATTGATCCGAGTTGGATGGGAGATTTTTGCAAAATGATCACTCAGTTTCCGTGGAGGGGATAATGCCAGGGCAATGCGGATTGCTAAAAAGGCGAAACGCGGCTCCTCGGCAGACTGGCCCTCGGGTCCACTCCGGTCATGCCTGCCGCAGGCTTTCCTAGCGTTCGTTCCAAATGTTGTATCGCCCACCGCCCCAAAACCGAGCCATCTAAATGCAGCGTGGAAGCCGCCGCGCTCGTGCGCTGTTGTGATCCATAGCTGGAGGCGCGATCCGGCCCACGCGGACAAGATTGATTTCCCTCGCCCGTAAGTTGTCCCGAGTTGGTCATGTCTTGCCTTGGGGGAGGCTGTACCCTGAGGATGGCCTCGACTTCGACGTTTGCGGAACGAGACTGGGCCATACCAAATTGCGGAGCCCCTGGATCCGCGGCTCCAGGAAAGCGAAGCTTTTGGCTAACAGCGAAGCGCCGTCCTGACGTTGTCAGCCCATCTGCCTCCCCGTGGCGGACTCGCTGACGCCGCAAGGCACGTGTATACTCCAGTCCAAGGATCTTACTTTGTGAGACGTTCTCTAGCTGAGCCCTGGTACTTTTCATGAAGGTTCTGTCGGACCAAAAAACGCTTTGAGCTTGTACATGTCTGAATATTTTCATGATGGTTGTCAGCGCCGTCATGCGGTCCGATAAGATGTCCGGGCTTGCGGTCGTCCTGCTCAAAGTTCTGGGCCTTAGATACTCAAGTGCCGAGATATGACCGGGTGTCGCCGCAAAAAAAGGTTCCTCGGCAATACCTACGTTCCCTGAGCGGTGTGCAGAGAAATCATCTCTGGTCGAACTGCGGCGGCGCAGTGGTGCGGGCTGCGGAGCCCAAAAATACTTCGGAAACTCTAGGACGCGCTGGAGGTATAAGAACCACCCAATCCGCTTCGCTATTGCCGTATGCAAGGGTTGCACGCCTCTGATCCTCTGTCGGACGGCTGAAGGGACCCGTGGGAACTATCGCCCACCCGAGACTGGGCTCGCCCAGCCGAACGCTGACCAATCAAAGCTGTGGCCGTCCAAGGTTCCGAGCACAATGACATATGCCGCCCGTTCGGTCGAGGAAAGTGAGAACGCAACGTCGAACGGCACCCCGTGCCGGACAAGATATAGACAGTCGATCAGGACGGGGTGCCGAGCGAGTTTCCCACATCGGCTCGCGTGCCGCAGGCCGGGTATTCATCTTTGATCGTGCTTGCGATAGCCGCCAAGCCTTCGTCGCCGAGGCGGTCGATCAATCCCTCGATCTGGGCTTCAGTCACAGGGGCGGGCACAGGCACCCCATCGATCTCTAAGAGCGAGAAAGCCAAGCCCGCCATAGACAACCACGGCTCGTTTTGCGCAAGAACCGGACCTGCGGCCTTGAACAGCCTCAAGGTGTCAAGAGCCGTCAAACGACGAAGTAAAAGTCGCCTTCCTTTCGTATCAACTGTCGAACAGGCGCGGGCGCCCTCATGCACAATCGCTTGGGAAGGGGTCATTAGATACGCTGCTTTCGTGGTTGCGTAGAATTCGAGCTTTTGCTTCACGCTGGAGTCTCCTTTCCAGGTGCCGGCACTTGCAAGCTTGAATACGACGCCGCTCAAATTGATACGTCGAGACGGAGCTATCAACTTCGGTGATATACTGATACATGGTGCTGGGTGATGTGCCGGCCCCGTTGTAGTAATTCTGCTCCATCGTCGATATGAAATCATCAAGTGCCGACGTTCCGCGCTCGACTTCGAAGCTGCCCTCCCATCCCTTGGGAAGCTCCGCCGCAAGCTGGGTTCCGTCAAGCCGGCTGACACGAATGGGGCTCGTCATCTGCCGGCTCTCAAAGGCTGTGACATAGTTGAAGTCGACGCGACCATTGGGGCCCATCACGACCAGCTGGGTATCCCGGCCAACCGAAAACGTTGTCAGTGCCACTGGATGATCTCCTAGTTAACCTGGCCGGTTGGTAAGGTCTGGCGGGAGACCTGGACGGTTTGGCCGCCCTCAACATTCACAATAAAGCGCTCGTTGATCGCTTGGTATTGGATCTGAGCATCGGATTGAACATAACCCAGACTAGTCCGAGAGAATGGGTTATTGGTTGTATCGCAGATAACGTTGAACGGCAGGGAGCCGTCCATGCTCCCCAGCAATCCCTGTCCATACATATTGTTCAAGAACGACAATTGGGTCGATCTGATATTCTGGAACAAGGTGCTGTTGATAACCTGACCCACGTATAGGCCCATCCCCGCTGCGAGGGTCTCGGCGATATAGTTCGTCAATCTCGTATAGTTGTCGCCGTTTGTCGCTGCGTTCGACGATGTGTTCGAGCCAGCCACGTACCCCCCAGTACGAACCGCCAGGCTGCGGATTACAAATCAAGTCGATGCCAGCGCTAAAGAGTGCGCTTAGATCAGCCGATGAATACGCGGTATTCTGGCTGGCGCCGGGTGCGCCGGTACTGCTGGCTGCCGATAACGCCGTAGATTTGCTTGTTGAGGCTGGATTGCTCGGGGGAGAGATTAGCCAATCGACCCACCGCGAAACCTTGCGGAGAAACGAGACGGATGATGTCGTTAACCTGGTCCGACCACCATAGCCAGTCGCCGAACATCAGCTTAGCAGAATAGCTGTTCAGCCCCGCCTCGGCCATGGTTGAAACCGCATTCGTAGATAGTATCGCCGGCTGGTGTGGTGAGGATCATATAAATGCCCTCGTCCAGACCAAAGCCCGCTTGGGTCGTCCAGGTCGTTGAATTGGCGCAATCGGCCAGCATTGCAAGCCCACAACCTTGTCCACGTAAAGCATACATTCCGCTGCGGACAGGCGAGTCGGCCCCAACCAATTGAGCACTGCCGACCTGGGTCGCGCCATCCGATCCGGCACTCGACGAACCCAAGGTCAGCGAGAAGGGGCAGGCGACGCAGTCGTCCCGCCATCGCTGGCGATAACAAGCTGAGACGGCCCGCGCTGCGACCCCATCCCGGTATTCACCGCGTTCGCCAAACCTATCCAGAAGGCTGCTCCATTCCCAACCAGTCCATCGTATACCTCCGGGGCAAATCCTGGGAGTAACACGGACAATTTCCAGGCATTGGGCTGGGAACCGACCCCCAGTGTCAGGCTGATGTTATTACCAAGGGACCCAGTATAAATAGCGGTAATGCTAGCATTGGAGCCGGGAACAACCGTATAGGCAGCGGTATCTGTGCCGTCAGTAACGCGCACACAGCGGAAATTCTGCGCGCCCTGCTGGACGGCGGTTGCGACCTGTGTACCCATGTCGTAGGTGCGAGGAATGATCGAGCCGAACTGTTGCGCATAATCAGCCATGGTGCCGATAATGACTGGCTCATTCACTGGCCCCCAGGTAGCGGTACCCACAACCCCAACGATGTTCGTCGGAACACCATTCAAGACCAGATTTTGCGGAGCTACAATCTGAACGTAAAGATCGGGCACAATCAGAGACGTTGTATTGACGCTGCCTTGCTGTAGATAGGCACGTGAATTAGCCTTTCAACGTGTTGGGCGCGGCGACCTTCGTAACAAACTTCCTGTACTCGCTGGCCAATATCTCGCCCATCTTCGCAGCATCAGAGATGATGTCGCCTCGAACGAAGTTGAGAAAGGGCTTCGTAACTACTAGATAATTTATCATGAGAGTACCTAACCGTATGTAATATTGCTGTTTAGATCGGAAGCGCCAAAAAGCATCGACGGCTGTTGTGTTACCGTAATACGGGATATTCGACCGTGTAAATCAAGTCCCTTCGATAAAGCAGAGCGTTCTGGGCTTGATCGTAACTGGCCGTATTACGGTAGACAATCCGAGCGTCGGCTGGCATCGGGCAATGGCAAAAAGTCCATGTCGATTGATGGCGGCATCGATTGCGGCCGCGACCGCATCCCGAACCGTGCGGCGTCGGACACCAGCAGATGATCCGTAAGTCTTTTTCCTGGCGGCGGCTTTCGAAGGACGCGGCACTATCGCACACTACCCGAACTGATATTGATGCAGCGCCAGGGACGGTAATGTTCGGGCCCTGTAAACTAGACGAGGCGGGTGGCCTGGATCAATTGCTCCAGGTTTGAAGCGACAAGATCGGGCGTATCGCCCGCCTGAATTCGATACGCAAAAGGCACTCCATCAATTATCGCGCCCACGACGTCCCCAACGGCAGGGATTGCCTGATACGGTGATGATCTGACCGGTGACGCTTGCCGCTGTACCCGGCTGTGTGGATATAGTCTGCCACTGCGGAAGATAGCGGGTGGTTGTTCGCCTGAATCATTGTCGGCTACCGACAGTTACATTTACAGCTCCGGCACTCAAATCAGCATTAAGTGTGGCGGAGTTCGGCCAACCCCGATAGATCCGGCAAAGCGACTCCAACGATGCTGGACTGCGAGGAACCCGCCGGGATATAAGATGGCCGTTACCGCGTCCGCGACTGCTTGCTCAACGTCAGAGATGTCTGCCATTCAAGTGGTTGCCATTTTTGCGCTTATTCGCCATCCGAGATTCGTCAGTTCGGTCCCGGATATGACTGCCGTTCGGCCGAGATCGTCCGTTATGATGTCGCCCGGCGACAGGACGACCCCCGCGGGCGATGGGAGCAGAACGTTCCAATAAGGGATCACCTGATCGGTCGGCAAATCTGCGGTGGAGCGACTGGTTCGGTTTTCACCGAGCACGCTAGCCGGCCACCCCTCGATCAAGGTGATCGAGCTACCAGAGGTGTAACCGCCATAAGAATTGCTCGCGATGGTCGTCTGCATTTTGGGCTGAGCGATCGAGATGGTTCGGTTGCTTCTGACACACAATATCGGTAAGCAACGGCGTTTGGGACGCCACAAAAAAGGTCCCAGACTCCATGACGACGTAGTCACCAGGTCGCGTATAACTGGCGTCGAAAATGCCATACCAGAGCGACATCTCCATACAACATTTGTGTGGCCGTACTCGCCTCTCGCGAGACAACCGTGGCGGGTAACCTCAAGAAACGGTTCTGCTTGTCCAAAGGATCGAAGGGCCCCGAGGGGCGGAAGGCATCCGCGAGCCGTCCGACATGCCGAGCCGATAATCCCAGGCCGAGGTATAAACGATCTTGTAACTTGCGCCCATTCATTGATCAAACAATCAAGGGAACTGTGCCGCTCGAAAGGGCAGGGCCCGCGGGGACACCGAGAAATCCGCACAACCGCCGCCTCCATTCGTCAAGAAGCTTTATGCGATCGGTCAACTCGTCTTTATTCCGCGTCCATACCGCGGCTTGGTCCGTGTCAAGATTGTCGGACGTTGTGGGCACGGCCAATTCAAGCGTGGTGAGTGTTCCCAGATATCGACGGGCAATAACAATTTCGCAATCCGAGAGGTTGGTCAGGCGGAACTCAAGGAGACCATAGATCTGGAAGTAACGCCACGATTGCATTCCTGTGGGTGCCGCTCCATAGGCCGGATATCCACAAAAGCGACGGATATCGACCTTTTCGGCGTCTGTGAGAGGATTCAAATGAATGTTCCATCGCCACGGCTGAACAGAATGCTTCCCGATCCCGAAGGCGAAATTGCGGCAGCGTAGGAAATCAAGCTATTGACCGACAGGATTAGCCGGCTGCCGGCTAGGATCGGCATGTCCGAAATGGAGGCGGTTACGGTCGAGTCGGAGCCAAACCGGATATACGTCAGCGCACCGTAGTGTTGGTGACGACCACAGAATCGCCACCGCCCAATAAATAGCGTGTTCGCTGATACGTTGCCTACCGAGACGCTGACCGTACCGGTGGGGCGGAAAGGACTTACGGAACCAAGCGGCATGGCGTAGTGCTCCCTTACTGATCCTAGCCGATATGTTCCACGATAACGGCGCGCTTGTAAGCGGCGTTCGTCGCGGTCGGGACTGTCGTCGGATTGGTCGTTGTATCGGACGGCGCGCAGAAGCCGCCGATCCAATACCAGGACTGCGCGATGATCTGCTGCAAGCGGTCGATCGCCTCGCGGGTGACCATCGCGATCCCATCAACCATGGTGATGATGGAATTCGGCAGGCGCGACGTCCGACGCCGCCATACCGGCGAAGTCGCCTTCGATCAGTGCCCCTTGGCCGCAGATTACCGGACGCCGGATCATCAGTCCTGCCAGGGCCGGATGAGGCTGGACAAACGCCTCGGTCGTCGGAACGAACCGCAGGCCGAGAAAATCGTTCGTCATGCCCTTCTTAAAGACCTGGTTCGCCGAAGTCGCTCCCTGGAAGAGCTGTTTAAAATCAGGATCAGCGAAAAGTTGGCGAGACGACACCGGGTCCAGATAGCAGTTATAGGCGCCATCGATCTCCGGGACCGCGTTCAGCCGCAGCTTGGCGACTGCGTCGAGGAGATTTGACATTGTTAGCGTATCGGAGGCGGTAATCAATGAGGTGTTTTGACGCTGCGAAGGCCGCACAATCGTTGATCCACTCGCCGCGGTCGACTGTATTTCCAGCGGTCCCATCGGATACCGAGACATTCCCGGAAAGCGTCGAGCTCACCGGAGATGCCGTTCGGGGCAGTGGATAAGCTTCGTGGCATCAACCGCAACAGCGACCAGCGTGTAGACGTTCGAGCCGATAGTCACCGTCATCGGCGTGCTGCTGCTGGCGGGCTGCTGGACACCGTTGACAAAGACAGTCTGAAACCCACGCACGTCATCCACGGATACGGTTGGTCCCGGTTCCGGCAAGGTAACCCTAACGCGCGTATTGCCACCCAGATATGCATCGAACAGAGCGTTACGACTCAGTTCATCCAGGCTTCGTGCAGCCTGTTCCCCGTTTACATAAGCATTCTGGAGAAACTGCGACGCTATCCCGACCCGTTCAGTCACGACATTAAGGTCGGTCGTCGCGGCATAGAGATTGATACCGATTGTGTACTGCTCAACCCCCCAGTTAGTCGCTGTCAGCCCATTGTCAAAGTTGGTATTCGTCGCCGGCGCCAGCGGCGTCGTGACCGATGGTTTAAGCCCGGCGCGGGTTTTGGTGAGAGTTTCACCAATCCCAACTGCGATTTTGACCCGATCGGCGCATGCACGATACCCGAGCCGCGAGCGAAGAGCCTGCGAGAATTCGCGCTCCAGAAAGCCCTGCTGGATGATCGGTTGAAGTGAAACCGGGAAATTCTGAATACCCATTAATAGTCCTATCTAGAATCTGCATCGTCATCGAAGGCGGCTAACGATCAAAATTGGTATTTGGTTACGGCGCTTCGGGCTGTGGCATACTCTTCGTCGGTCATTTCCATTGCGGTCTTCTGCCGAGCCGGCTGCGATACAGGGGCAATGGCGGCGCTTGATGTGGACGCCGCCCCAAACAGCCATGGTTTGTTTCGCCGGAGCTCAGCCATAATTCTGCGGCCATCGATAACCTTATCATCAATGTCGAGCCGAACCTCCGATAGATTAACCAACTTCAAGCCATCGAGGTCGATCATGCCAGCGTGAACGGCCTCCGTTCGCAAGCTCGCTGCTATAAGGCGAGACTGAAAGTGGGTCCGCAGCTTGGAAATCTCTTCGGTTGCTGATTGCTCGGCTGGTTGGTCTTTGTCGACAGGGTCAGGTTGGGTTTCCAGCAAATCATCGTCCATTTAAGTCTCATTGAATATCATCGAGAGCTGCGGAAATCGGTTGATCTTCGGCATATTCGATGTCGTAACAAGATGCGATCGCCTTCAAGGCGGTCGCTCGGCTGATACATCCGGCTGTCACCAACGACGTTAGAGACTGAACGTCCTTCTGCCGATCATCGGCCGTCGTTGGGTACCATCTCGGCCATTTGAGGCTGAGCAAGGCGTCGGAAGCCAGTGGGCCAATCTCCTCGCCGAAAACGACAAGGGTATAGACCTGCGATGCCCGCGACGATAAGCCGGGCGATTTGCAACAGACCGACCTCGCCATAGGTGGTCCGCAGATTATCTGCCAGCCATACCAGCCCCTGATTGAGCAGTTCCAGTGCTCGTCCCGACTGGGCCGCAGCTACTTTATCCGGGCTGGCCCGATTTCCGTGGATGCTTTCCAGGGCCAATTCCCGCAAGGTGCGGACATACTCAATGACTGCGGCCGATGCAGTTCCACCGATCTCCAACAAGCGCGCGTCGCCCTTCTCCGAGACGACAAGCGCGTTACCTGCGCCTTTGATCAACTCACCGTCCGGAAGGGTTGGGTCCTTCAATAGAAGGGTCGGATCACTGCTATACTTGAGTCCGCGACCGACCTGACTGAGTTGATAGTCGATTTCGACCTGGGTATGAATGGCGGCGGCGAACGTGCAGGCTCCGTCGCATATATCTCCGGTCGAGGATGTTCCAGGTAGGTTCTTGATCCAAACAATTGGAACCACACCAAGCTTATGGGAGACTGAGCGAACGGCGTCGATAATGGGCGCGGACGGTTCTGCGATAGGCATGGGTTCAAACCATGTCTCACCGTTCTTATCCCAGCATCGGGAGAACCAGTATTCGCCCCCAGGATCGTCGATCGTGTAGCCATTTTGAATAAGGTCGCTGCCGGAAACTTTGTATCGCTCATCGACTCGGACGAGCGTATCCGGTTCAGTCGGGTCCCAGGTCGGCGTCAGGTAAGTTGTATCCAGAACATCGACAAAGACTCGGCCCTTCAGTACTCGCAATAGTAGCGCGACGGACCCCGTTGCACCTCTCGTCGCGGCCTCGATCATCACAAGATTGAGCCGCGTTTCTTTGACGATATTTGCGAAGACGGCGCGAACTTTCTGATCGGGGCTGTCAATGGTTGGGAAGTGCCCTTCGCTGAACAGCAGGGACACACTGTCCTCTACGACGGTGCGGCAGAGCGGATACCTGACACTCGGACGGCGCTGGCGGAGTGGTATGTATTCTCCAGCCTCGCTTCTCTCCTCATGAAAGTGATACGGTAAAATATTATAAAGTGTACCCTCAAGTACGCGCTTGAGGATCGTCAGCTTTCGCACTCGTTCGGGATAGGCATTATCGCTTGGGACCAGATCGCAAAGTGTATCGAACATAAACTTCCAGACTTTGTGTTTCGACAAACAGTCAGCGGTTGAGGATCGTTATGGCGGTTGAACTTGGCGGTCGTGGCCGAGTGGTGAGCGTTGTAAAGGCTCGAACCAATGCATCCACCTGATCGTCTTTCTTGCCCCACGGAAAGTCGCGCATCTCGTCCAGAAGCGTTCGGCTCCAATCTGCGTGAACGATCGAGACGTTGCCGCCCTCGACCTGCGAGGCGAACGGCATGGCTCGGGTCGTCTTCGATCCGGTTTCGCGAGAAGAGATCACGTGAAAGCCCGCCAGCTGGCGCGTCAGATAGGACATTTGACTCTTTCCGGCCTGACCTGGATCCTCGGGAATCGCTACGGTGACTTTGACACCATCCCTTTGTGCCGTTTTGACGATCAACTCCTCGACCTGGTGTGGTGTTCCGCGGATACGGGCCACATCCAGAACGAGATATCGCCCCGTCTTGTCTCGTGACAATTTGATGCCGACCGTCCAGTCTGGATCGTTCCGTCCGGTATCCCCTGTTGCGGCGAGGTCCCAGGCTCGAACGGTCGCCTCAGCATCACGCTCGGGCTGAACTACCGTTATGCGATCGATCGAAAACAACCGTCCACCGGAGGGCAAGGGCGTTTGCTGGAACAAGGCGGACCACGCGCGCTCGCCGATTATCTCGCGTTTGCGCATGAGAGCGGAGTTATCTTCCCACTCCGGCCATAGCGCGGTTCCCACCGGACGACCAAGCGGATCGTCTCGCTCCGCCAGTGCGGGTAGACGAACAACACGCCATTCCGCCTGCGCCTGCTCCAGCAGCTGCCCCCCTAAATCATCAGGGTGCCATCGTGTCATAATCAAAACCACTTTGGCGCCGGGTTTTAGACGCGTCGTCACGTCGGATTTGTACCATTCCCAGATATGGTTGCGCTGCCGGTCACTTTCAGCGTCTGCCTGCGATTTGACTGGATCGTCGATGATGACGAGGTCGGCTCGGCGACCTGTTATAGCTCCGCGGACGCCGACCGGTAAATAGTCTCCGCCGTCACTAGTGCCCCATGAATTGATGGCTCGTTGATCCTGAGTAACACTGAAGCCAAGATACTGTTGCTTAGCGGTAATCAGTCTGCGTATGCGGCGGCTAAAATGTTCTGCAAGGCCAAGAGAGTGGGAGGCACTAATGACCGAAGAACGTGGATGCTGAGTAAACCACCAAACTGGAAAAATGACTGAAGCGTAAGTCGATTTTGCTGATCCAGGGGGCATCAATATCATTAGGCGATCATATGAGCCGTTCGATACCGCCTCCAGTTCCGCTACCAAATGAAGATGGTGGCTGGCCGGGCGATAACCGGTCTCTTTAAGCGCTTCTTCTGCCCAGCTCCGAAGGTTGCCCCGGATGCGACCTTTTAAATAGAGAAGTTGTTCGATAGGATCACTGTCATTGCGTAAGATTGCCTACCAATCATGGATCAAAGGGTTTTTGATTGGTCTCGGACGCCTTGAAGGGGCGGGTCTCGCCGTCACAACATCCATCATAATAAGCACCATACGATTTTTTGGGGTGTTTGGTCAAGCCTTTTTTCCTATCGCTAAGCGGCAACCGCTCTTACCCTATCCCTTCCGCCATTTATGTGCTTGTCAAATGCAATCGGCGCGCCTTAGGCAATCCCCCAATGAATGAGCCGCCCTCCAGGACCGCGGGCTTCTGCTTTCGAGCGTTGGCCACTGACGGCAATGCACGGACGGGCGTCTTGCAGACCGCCCACGGTCCGCTCGAAACCCCTGCCTTCATGGCCGTCGGCACGGCCGGAACCGTTAAGGCGATGACCGCCGATGCGGTTCGGATGACAGGGTGCCAGTGCGTCCTAGGCAATACCTACCACCTGATGTTGCGGCCGGGAGCCGATCGGATCGTGCGGCTCGGAGGTCTTCACCGCTTCATGGATTGGCCAGGACCCCTCCTGACGGATTCGGGGGGGTTCCAGGTCATGTCGCTCTCCGCCTTACGGAAAATCGACCGCGACGGGATAACCTTTCGATCCCATATCGATGGAAGCCGCCATCGCCTGACGCCAGCCATCTGCATGGACCTTCAAGACAGGTTTGACTCTACCATTGCCATGGTTCTGGACGAGTGCACCTCGTTTCCTGCCACCCACGAGGCGGCGGAAGCCTCGATGGACCTGTCGATGCGCTGGGCCGAGCTGTCGAAACGGGCATATCGTCCGCGGCCGGGATACGGCCTCTTCGGCATCGTCCAAGGCAGCACCCACGCAGATCTGCGCCTAAGGTCGGCCAGTGCACTTGAAGGACCTAGCGTTCGATGGCTACGCCGTTGGAGGCCTTGCCGTCGGAGAAGGACGGCGCGCGATGCTGGAGACACTGGAGATCACCGTGCCGCATCTGCCCCAAGAAGCGCCGCGATATTTGATGGGTGTGGGGACGCCAGACGATATCCTCAGCGCGGTGGAGCGCGGAATTGATATGTTCGATTGCGTGATCCCAACCCGAGCCGGCCGGACCGCTCGCGCCTATACGGCTTCCGGTGTCCACAACCTCCGCAATGCCCGGTTCGCCGACGATCCACGGCCCGCTAGATCCATGCTGCGAGTGTCCGGGTTGCACAAAACACAGCCGAGCCTATCTTCATCATCTGTTCCGTTCAGGAGAAATGCTCGGCCCAATGCTCCTCACCTGGCACAATCTGGCGTATTACCAGTCTCTTATGCGAGGTATTCGCTCCGCGATCAAAGCGCGGCGGTTTTCAGACCATGCATCCCACCTTCGCGCGGGTTGGAAGACTCCGGAGGCACTTTGATGGCCGAGACGCCTCGTACGCACACCTCACTCTGCTGGGTCATCAGGCGCCTCAACCTGCCAATCCCGACGACGCGATATTGGAGCGGGTGGCAAACCCAGCCGCCGGCAGAACATTATATTGTGCGGCTGACCTGCCCGGAGTTCACCTCCCTCTGCCCGCTTACCGGACAGCCGGACTTTGCTCACATTATGGTGGACTATATTCCCAAAAACTGGATCGTCGAAAGCAAGTCTTTCAAGCTGCTTATGGGATCATATCGAAACCATGGCGCCTTTCACGAGGCATGCACCATGGAGATCGCGGCCAAATTGGTGGCGCTCCTTGACCCGGTCTGGCTTCGTATCGGCGCATACTGGTACCCAAGGGGCGGCATCCCCATCGACGTGTTCTGGCAATCCGGCAACCCGCCCGTTGATGTTTGGATTCCAAAACAGGATGTTGCCCCATTATCGCGGCCGCGGGTGAGACGTTCTGTGGTCGAGCGGTCGCGATCATCTGCCAGGCACCCTTCCGGCAACGGAATACCTGACACGCCGCTCGAACGAGCTTCGAAGCGAAATCCGCGAAAAAGCGTTGCGAATCGGTTTTGACGCTGTCGGCTTCTGCGAAGCCAGTCTATGGCCCGGAGGTCCGGGAACGACTAACGCAGTTCATTCAATCCGGTTTCTACGGCGACATGGGATGGCTTGCAGCCAAGTCTGAGCAAAGAAGCCACCCTCAATCGTCTCTGGCCCGAAGCCAGGGGTGTAATCGTTGTTGGCCTGTCCTACGCGCCCAAGGATGACCCCCTCCTCACCACAACTCAGCGAAACAAAGGAGCCATTTCGGTCTATGCCCAGAAATCGAGACTATCACGATATTATAAAAGGAAAACTGAAGCATGTGGCTCAATTCCTGGTCTCTCGTTTCGCTTGTGAGGTGAAGGTCTTCGTCGATACCGCACCCGTCATGGAAAAACCGCTTGCACAAACGCGCGGGCTGGGCTGGCAGGGAAAGCACACGAATCTCGTCTCCCGTTCTCATGGCTCTTGGCTTTTACTTGGCGAAATCTATACGACCATGGATCTGCAGCCGGAAGAAACCGTAGCCGACCATTGCGGCTCCTGTTCTCGCTGCCTCAGACGTCTGCCCAACTGACGCCTTCCCGGCACCGTATAGGCTCGACGCGACTCGCTGCATTTCCTACCTGACGATCGAACACAAAGGCCCGATACCGCACGAGTTTCGAAAGGCGATCGGCAACCGAATCTACGGCTGCGATGATTGCCTCGCGGTTTGTCCATGGAACAAGTTCGCCCAGCCCACCTCGCATGCGCAACTAATCAGCCGGGACGATCTTGTCGCGCCGCGATCTGGCGGACTTGTCCGCCTTGGACGACAGCGAGTTCCGATCGATGTTTTCCGGCTCGCCAATCAAACGGATAGGACGAAACCGCTTCGTTCGAAACGTGTTGATCGCGATCGGTAATTCCGGCGATCTGGCGCTGCTTCCCTCCGCGGAAGCTTCGCGGCAAGATTCCGACCCCATCGTAGCCGAGGCCGCCGAGTGGGCCTCCCAGCAGTTGCGTCAGCTCTCCTCGTGAATTTGCAGTGCGCGGGCATAGACCAGCTTCCGGGGCAACCCGGTCGCCGTGCTCACCAGCGCCGCCGCATCCTTCACGGTCTGGGTCGCCAGCGCCGCACGTAATCGTCCATCCAAGTCTTCCGGATCATCGCTCTCAGGTGGTCCGACCAAAAGTGTGATCTCGCCACGCGCCGGTTCCCGAACAAATAGATGCGTAAGGACGCTCACTTTTCCGCGCTCTACGGTCTCAAAGCGCTTTGTCAGTTCGCGAGCGACCGCGGCACTACGGTCCCCGAACACATCGAGCACATCTGCCAGGGTTTCTAGAAGTCGATGAGGTGCCTCATGCCAAATAAGCGTGGTGGACAACCCAGCACGTTCGGCCGCCCGCAAACCGCTGAATGCCGCCCGTCGCGCCGTTTGCTTTGAGGGCGGAAACCCCAGAAAGATAAAGGGTAGTGGAGGTAACCCAGACAAGATCAGCGCGGTGACGGCGGCATTCGGTCCAGGCACCGCGGTTACAGGCAGGCCCGCCCCTATCACTGCTCGGACAAGCCGATAGCCCGGATCCGAAACCAACGGCGTTCCGGCATCGGAAACCAACGCGATCGTCTCGTTTGCCTGCAAGCGCGCTAAAGCTGGATTCGATCCGGGCGTCCTCGTTGTGCTCATGCAAGGTTTCGGTTCGGCTGCTGGATATCCATCGCCGCCAGAAGTCGGCCGGTACGACGAGTGTCTTCGCAAAGGATCAGATCACACGCTTCCAGGACGGCGCGCGCACGAGGCGAGATATCGCCCAGGTTGCCGATTGGAGTAGAAACCAGCACAAGGCCATGCAGCGGGGCGGGCGGGCCGTCCCGCAGGTCATCGGGGGACGCAGCCGATGCGGCAACGGGCATTCCTTCTCCTTTTTTGCGGCCTGGTACTCGCCGGCTGCGGTCAGCAAACGTCCGGGCGGTACGGAGCGGGATACCAATCTGGATCCTACGCTCCAACCCCGCTAGGCCAAAACACCTCAGCTCATCGGGGGAACAAGGCATGCAATCGCAATTTTGCTCCCTTTGACGGGCCCGCGTGCGGACCTTGGCCAGGTCCTGCTGCAAGCCGCCCAACTCGCCCTGCAGGACGACAGTGGCCCATCCCTGGATGTTTTGGACACCGGGGGCACCCCTGCTGGCGCCGCGACCGCCGCCCACGCGGCGGTGTCCAACGGAGACAGCCTCATACTCGGCCCGTTGACATCGACCGAGACCGCGTCAGTTGCGCCGATCGCCCGAGGTGCCGGGATTCCGGTATTGGCGTTCACAAACGACGCATCGCAGTCCCAGCCAGGCGTTTGGCCACTTGGCATCTCCCCCGATCAGCAAATCCGGCGCCTCGTCGTCGCGGCACAGGCCCAGGGGAAAACCCAATTCGCCGCTCTGTTGCCCGATTCCGATTTTGGCCGAGCCATGGGCGCTGCACTAACCAAAGCGACCCAGACCGACGGCCTGCAACCGCCGAACATTCGGATGCACGCCGCAGGCATGGCAGCTATTACCGCAACAGCGCGAGACTTATCAGACTACGCCAACCGTCGTGGCCCGATCGAGGCGAAGATAAAGGCCGCCCGCGCCTTAGGGACCGCCGATGGTCGCCGCGAGGCGCAGGAACTGGCCAAAACCCCCATCCCGCCACCGCCGTTCGACAGTCCTGCTGCTGGCAGATACGGGAGATAACCTTCAGGAGATCGCTGCTATCCTGCCGTATTACGATGTCGACCGTTCAGCCGTCCAGATAGTTGGTCCGGCTCTGTGGGCGGATCCCGCCAGCGGTTCTGGCGCAGTCCGTGGCGCTTGGTACGCGGCACCCGATAACACCACTCGCAGTGACCTTGAGCGTGAGTATGCCGCCAAATACGGTGCGCCACCGCCGCCATTGGCCGATTTGGCATTCGACGCGGCTTCCGTTGCCAAAGTCATTGTCGGCCCGGCGGGCAGCGACATTGCAATCCTGACACAGCCTGGCGGGTTTGTCGGAACTGATGGCTGGTTCATCCTCCAACCAGACGGTCAGGTACGGCGTGGGCTGGCGGTCTTCCGGGTCGAACGCGGCGGTCCAGAGCTGATCGATCCCGCACCGCAATCGGCCGCGGCCCCGGGCTTGTAACAACATCGCTGCCGGTCAGCCTCTGCGAAGACCAACGAAACCAACCAAGCGCTCGGCCTCGCGGACGATTGGTTCGGCGATGGCCTCCGCCCGTTCGGCCCCGGACCGGAGCAGCATCGATCAGCGCACCTTGGTCGCCCAGAATTCGGCTCGTCTCCGCCGCAATCGGCGCCAGCTTCTCTATCAGCAATTCAGCCAGGGCGCTCTTGAATGGCCCGAACCCCTGACCCCCGTGCTCTCTAAGCACCGAGGCATGGTCGGTATCCGTCAACGCCGCGTAAATCCCGATAAGGTTCCGCGCCTCGGGTCGATCCGCCAAGCCTTCGACCTCGGATGGTAAGGGCATAGGGTCGGTCTTCGCGCGGCGAATTTTGAGTGCGATTGTTTCGGCGTCATCGTTCAGATTGATGCGGCTCTGATCTGACGGATCGGACTTCGACATCTTCTTTGTGCCGTCCCGCAAACTCATGACACGGGCAGCAGGACCCAGGATCACTGGCTCGATATTGGGAAAGAAGTCGACCCCGTAATCGTGGTTGAACTTTTGTCCGATGTCGTTTGCCAATTCCAGATGCTGTCGCTGATCGTCACCCACCGGCACCCGGGTGGCGTGATACGCATGGATGTCCGCGGCCATCAGATTAGGATAGACATAAAGACCGGACGAAGCGTTCTCGCGATCCTTCCCCGCCTTGTCCTTGAATTGTATCATTCGGTTAAGCCAGCCAAGGCGCGCGGTGCAATTGAATATCCATGCTAGAAGGGCATGGGCGCGAACGCTGGATTGCAGAAACAAGGTATGTTTCACCGGATCGACACCGCAGGCCAGCAGGACGGCGGCCATTTCCAGCGACTGCTTATGCAGCGCGACCGGGTCCTGCCAAACGGTGATGGCGTGAAGGTCTACAACGCACCAAAGACAGTCGTGATCGTCCTGCAGCTTGACCCAATTGCGGATCGCTCCGAGGTAATTGCCGAGAGTAGGAATGCCGGATGGCTGAATACCTGAAAACACGCGCTGCATACGGTTTAGATCTCTGTTGTTGGCGGCGAACTGATGGCCGATCCACCATCGCCACGCAAGCGGCGGCGCGACATCATGCGCCTGATATCCCGAAGGTCATATGCGCCTAGCAGCGAGGCCGCGACGGCATAAGCGAGCACTCCCGCACCGACCAGTCCGCCCAGCGCCGCCATGCGGAGCCATCCGTGTGGGGGGGCTTGGAAGGGCAGAATCCGAAGTCCCCACAATACGGCGGCCATCGCGACCGACGCCCCCATTATGCCGAGGCATCGCCTGCGCAGTTGGTAATCGGGCACAAAATGCTGCCGTCGGAGCAGGACGAAGGTCAGCCCGCCGACATTGGAGATCGCGGCCAGACTGGTCGCCAGCGCCGGACCAATGTGGGCGAACGGTACCATGAACGCGAGGTTCAAAATCAAGTTCAACGCGACGCTTCCAACGCCGATCTTAACCGGCATGCTGGTGTCGCCACGGGCGAAGAATGCGGGGGCAAGAACTTTGACCAGTACGAAGGCGGGCAATCCCAGCGCATAGGCCTCGAGCGACTGCGACGACAGCCGTACGCTCTCAAGAGAGAATGCGCCGCGACCGAACAGCACGAGCATGATCGGATCGGCGCAGACAATAAGTGCTAACGCAGCTGGCAGAGTGAGAAATAGCCCATATTCAATAGCACGATTCAGCGTCCCCACGGCCGATGCAGCCTCTCCGGCTCGAACCTGCCGCGACAGCAGGGGCAACAGCGCCGTCCCAACGGCGGTCCCGATAACCCCGAGCGGCAATTGCTGCACGCGATCCGCGAAATACAGCACGGACACGGTGCCGGGCGGCAGAAGGCTCGCGATGATCACATCCACGGTTAGATTGAGTTGGGTTACGCCCGCGCCGATGAGCCCAGGGGCCATACGGCGCATCAGCAGCTGCATCTGTGGGGTCAACCTTGGGCGTGGTATTTTGAACGCCATCCCGCCCCGTTGGACCGCCACCATCAGCAAGCCAAGCTGAACAACACCGGAGATCGTCACACCCCAGGAAAGCGCGTGCCCAACGGTCGGAACATACGGGGTCATCCAAAGCATGCAGGCGATCGAGACGATGTTGAATAGAACGTAAGAAGCTGATGCAGCCGTAAATTGCTCCAACCCGTTCAACACGCCTGAAACCAAAGCCGCGAGACAGATCAGGACAAGGTAAGGAAACGTTATCCTGGATAGGCTGACGGCAAGAGCGAACTTTCCAGGGTCTTCGGCGAATCCCGGTGCCAGGACCATCATGAGTTCGGGCATGAAAATCTCGCCCAGAATGCTCATAATTCCCAACCAAAAGGCCATGACGGCGAATGCCTCCTGCGCAAACTGCTTCGCGGCGCCCGCGCCTTCGGTATGCAACAGCCCAGAGAAGGCAGGGATGAACGCAGCGTTGAAAGCCCCTTCGCCAAACAATCGCCGAAATAGATTCGGAAGTTTCAACGCGACGAAAAACGCATCCGCGATCGGGCCGGTGCCGACCAGCGCCGCGATCAGCATGTCCCGTGCGAAGCCCAGGATGCGACTGATCAACGTCCACCCACCGACCGTCACTATGCCTCTCAGCATGTTCGCTCCTGGCCTGGCATGGTATGGCGTCCTTATTCGTCCCGCTGCGGACGCGACAGAATTTGAGTGATCGCCTGGTCCAGCGTTTTCCGGCCACCCAGTAGCTCCGCCACGGCTCGACAAATAGGCAGATCGACCTCGCCGGCTCGGGCAACAAGCGCGGCAGCCGTCGAAACTCCCTCGGTCACGGCAGACCGACTGGCGAGTACGTCCGGCAGATGCTCGCCTCGACCCAGCGCAAAGCCAAGGCTGAAGTTCCGGCTGGAGGGTCCCGTGCAGGTGAGGAGCAGGTCCCCAAGGCCAGACAAGCCCATAACCGTTTCAGCCCGACCGCCCAGCGCCACGGCGAGACGGCGCAGTTCGTTCAGACCGCGTGTTACCAGCGCCGCCCGTGCGTTCTCACCAAGTCCCGCGCCGATGACGGCACCCGCCGCGATTGCTATGACATTCTTCGCAGCACCACCGAGTTGGGCACCGATCGGATCATCGTTGCCGTATAGCCGGAATGTCGGGGTCCCAAGCATGACCCGCACATGTTCGCGGAGGCTCGAATCTGTGCTGGCCACCACGGACGCGGTCGGAAGACCCTTCGCCACCTCGTGGGCAAAGTTTGGACCGGTCAAAACGGCAAGCGGACGGGTAGGGAATACATCGCGAACGACTTCCAGCGGCAGCAGGTGCGTATCCGCTTCAACACCTTTGGCGCAAACGACGATAGGACCACGGCCGGGCCGCAGCCGCGAAAGCGATGAGCGGAGATGCTGTGTCGGAACAACCCACAGCAACAGGTCCGCATCACCCGGGATGTCGTCTCGCACGTCGAGCTGCTCGGGAAGCCGGTACCCAGCCAGCCGAAGGCTTTCCCTCTTGACCTTGATGGCGAAAGCAGCGCTGGCGTCGCGCGCCACTAGCGCCACACCATTTCCGCCCCTTCCCGCCTGCAGGGCTAATGCCGTCCCCCAGGCGCCGGCGCCTATGATCGCGATGTTACTCATCTGCCAGCCTGATCACCGCGGTACCCGCACCGACTTCGTTCGCTCCGAGGCAGCTTAGAACAGCATCGGCAATCACACGGGCATGCCTCTCGAACTCATGGGGCGGGTTGATCACCGCCAGACCGCATCCGTTGAGCCAGTCGGGCTGCGTGACTTCCCTCAAACGAAGCTCCACCGCCACGATGTCCCGGATGCCGGACGATACCAAACCCTCATGGAAACCCCGAACCGCTGCCATTCGTTTGACTGGATACCATGCCGCGAAAATTCCATGCCCGAAGCGGCCATAGCCCACCTGAAGCCCCTTGGAGAGCAGAGAGAACTCATTGCGCTCCTCGAACGGCGGATCAATGAACACTAACCCTCGCTTTTCTTTAGGTGGAAGCAACGCGCCTAAAGCTTCCCACCCTGATCGCTCATGAACCCGCACTTGTGGATCGTGGCGAAATCGCCTTCGCAAACTCATCGTCGTCTTCCGGGTGAAGCTCGCAGCAGATGAGACGATCGGTCTGGCGCAATCCAGCCCGGATCAGCGCCGGCGACCCAGGGTAGAGACCGAGCCGCGTCACGAGCCCAAGATAGCGCCCCAAAATAGGCGGCGGCGACCGTAGCAAGCGCCTTATCCCGCTCTCAGCCTCGGCTGTGCGGCGCGATGCTTCGGCCCCGAGATCATACCATCCAGCACCCGCATGGGTATCCAGCACGAAATAGGGGTTGGGTTTGCGCTCAAGCAATTCGAGCAGAGCAATCAGCAATGCATGCTTGAAACAATCCGCGAAGTTCCCTGCGTGATAGGCATGACGGTAGTTCATCCTGGAATTGCATCCAGATCTTCGAGTGGCCATCGTGGCCGGGCGGCGATGTCGATGCCGTCGCCATGACCCCCCAGTCTCAGCCGTTCGAGGGCCGCCCACGCAACCATCACCGCGTTGTCGGAGCAAAGCCTAATAGGCGGAGCCACCAGTCGAAATCCGCGCGACCGAGCCGCTTCGGCCAACCTTGCCCGCACCGATGAGTTCGACGCCACTCCGCCCGCCACGACCAGCAGATTAGTCTCGGGGAGGCGCTGCCGCATCGTATCCATTGCATTTGTCGCCCGGTCGGCAAGCACGTCGACAACCGCTCCCTGGAAACTCGCCGCGATATCCGCGCGCTGCGCCTGGGGCAGGTTCGGCGACATACACCGCACTGCTTGCGCCACGGCTGTCTTTAGTCCCGAGAAACTTAAGTCGCACCCTTGCCGGCGTATCATCGGACGCGGAAATGGATAGCTCGATGGATCCCCTCCGGTAGCCATCCTTTCCAACGCCGGTCCACCCGGCCATTCCAGATCCAGTAGTTTGGCGACCTTGTCGAAAGCCTCGCCCGCCGCATCGTCCACCGTCCCGCCCAGCCGGATATATTGCCCGACACCAGTTACCGCGATGCATTGCGAATGGCCCCCAGACAGCAGGAACAGCAGGTAGGGGAACGGCACGCCCCCCTCCACGATCCCGGGCAAGCGGGCCGTGAGTGCGTGCGCCTCCAGGTGATTCACGCCGACGAATGGCAATCGGTTTGCAATCGCAACCCCCTTGCCGAATTGGCACCCCACGATTAACCCACCGATCAATCCTGGTCCCGATGTCGCGGCGATGCCACCCAGATCGGAAAACGCGACATTGGCCCTCGCCATCGTCAGCCGCACCTGCTCGGGGAGGTATTGCAGGTGGGACCTCGCAGCGATTTCCGGTACAATTCCGCCAAACGGCGAGTGCTCTATAAATTGGCTCAGTACAGCTTCGGCCAAAACCCTCCCCTCGCCATCCACCACCGCAACAGCCGTTTCATCGCAAGACGTCTCAATTCCCAGGATCGGTCTCATGGCACCTTTCAAGCCGATGTCCTGGCCGGGGCATACGGCTGCCTGTCGTCAGTCGTCCAGAAGTAGGATATCGACGCGTTCGTCTTGCCACACATCACGTCTGGAACCTCTCTAACAAGAGCAGACCTTTGAAGCGCGTTTTGATCACAAGACCCGAACCTGGCGCCACCCAAACCGCCGCCCGGCTAACTGCGCTTGGCTTCTTCCCCATTGTGGCTCCCCTCTTGTCCATCATCCCCCGCGCCGTCCGTCCCCCCGGCCACTTGGCGGCCACGGTGTTGACCAGTCGGAACGCTGTGCCGGCCTGCCCGCCATCCGTGCATGACCGTTCGGCATTCGCCGTTGGAACTGCAACTGCCGCTGTCGCCACCGCGGCCGGCTTCAACCGCGTGTTTAGCGCGGATGCGGACGCGATGGCGCTCGCCAATCTGGTCGCAAATACCTTGTCCCCGGCGGAAGGCACTTTGTTCCTCCCGACCGCGCAGGGCCAGGGGCGCGAACTAGCGGCTTCCCTTCGTCAGCTTGGTTTTCGTGTGCTTCGCCGCGTCGCTTACCAAGCTACTCCGGTCAGCAGCCTGCCCCAAACCGCCGCTCTTTGTCTGAGTCAAGGGCAAGTCGGGGCCGCAATGTTCTTTTCCGGGGAAACCTCGCGCCACTTCGTGCGTCTCCTCCGGGCGGCTGGGTTGGTCGAGGCTGTCCGCAATGTCGAAGCGGTGTCTATCAGCGAGCGGGCAGCCATGGCATTAAGGCCCCTTCCTTGGCGCCGCATCAGCGTCGCCGCTAAGCCAAATCAGGATGCGATGCTGGCGCTGCTGCAATGACTGAACAAACCCTTCTGCCACCTCCCGACCAACCGCCCGAGACCCCTGTCACAGTCGCCGAAGCCAACCACGACGCGATCTCGTTCCCTGGTTTTACGGTCTGGGTTTTCTCATCCTGGCCGCCGCGATTTTCTATCTGTGGCAATATCCCAGCATGCCGGGCGAACCTGCCGGTGAGGCATCGGCGGTCCATGACGTCGAACAACGTCTCGCCGATATCGATGCCCGGCTAAGCCGGTTGGAGCAGCGACCCGCGCCCGATCTTGGGAAGATCACCGCTCGGGTGGACGCGATGGAGGGCCGGGTCGCGGATCAGACGCAGCTTGCAAGCCGATTAGATGCGTTGTCGGGCAGGATCGAATCTCTGTCTGGCCGCGACCAGTCGGGCATCGACGCGACGAAGCAGCAAATCGACGCGCTAACGACCCGGATCACCGCGCTCGAATCAAATGCCGGCAATCTCGAGGCGCGTCACCAGAACGATTGAACCGCATCGCCCGACTTCAGGAGGCATCCTTTGCGCTCGCCTCTGGCCGACCCATCGGCGATCTGCCCGATGCACCAGAAGCGTTAGCGCGCTATTCCCACGCCGCTCCCCCGACCGAGGCGGACCTGCGCCTTGCGCTTTCCCCGTGCCGAGCAAGCCGCTCTTGCCGCGAACCAGCCGAATGAGGGCAATGCAGCCATTCATCGACCGTGTCTGGGAACGGGCCCAAGGGCTGATTACCATTCGCCGAGGAGACGAGGTCGTGGTCGGTAACCCTGCCGCTCGTCATTTTGAACCGTGCCCAAACGGCGCTTGATGCCGGCGACGTCGGCGGCGCGGTTGCGCGCAGTCGAAACTCTGAAGGGGCAGCCCGAACAGGCGATGGCAAACTGGCTTGCGGACGCAAAGGCACTTTTGGATGCCCGCTCGGCCCTCGCTCAAATGGCAGCTCAAGCGTAATGCTGAAGGTCATCCTTTTTCTTCTGGCCGGCGCGGTCATTGTCGCGCGTGGCTTGGCTGTTGGCTGGCATTCCCGGGCATGTCGTCGCTTCGATCGGTGCATTCACGATCGAAACCTCGACTCCCGTCGCGATTTTGGTGCTGGTCGCGCTGTTCGGTGGTGATGATCATTTTGCTGCGGATCCTGCGTGCCGTCCTGGGGATCCCCAGCACTGGCGCGGGCTGGCGCCGCCGCCATCGGCTTATCCTCGGCGAAAGAACAGTCACGCGCGTGCTTGTCGCCCTGGCAGCGGGAGAGAAGGGCGAAGCCCGCAAAGAAGCCCGCCGCGCACGTAACCTGCTCGGAGATTCACCTCAAACTCTTGCTGCTTGCGCCGAAGCAGGCCGCCTCTCGGGGCGCGAGGATGAAGCCGAGGAAGCCTTTCGAGCACTGGCCAAGCAAACGGAAGCCAGGTTTCTGGGCCTTCGGGGTCTGCTTCGTCAAGCTGTGGATCGTCGTGACTGGTCTGAGGCGCTGGTCATCGCCAAGCAAGCCGAAGCCGCTCATCCGGGTACGCTATGGCTCCGCCAACAGCGTGCCGAACTTGGCTTTGCAGACCGAAAACTGGGCCGAGGCACTCGAGTTGATCGGGCCGGACCCGCGTCGGACGACTTACTACATGGCGGCGGCGGACGCTGAGTCCGATCCCGCACGAGCCCTCAGTTTCGCCAAGCAGGCCTGGAAGCAGGATCCCGGCTTTGCACCGGCTGTTCTCGCCTATGCTAGCCGGCTAAGGGCCACCGGCCACGAAAAGCGTGCTCAATCCTGCATCGCGGACGCTTGGCAGCGCGCGCCGCATCCGGATCTTGCGTCGTTTGCCCTGGCGCTTGAACCGGACAAGCTGGCACGCGCCCAGGCAGCAAAGCGTCTGGTCGCAGGAAATCCGACGCACGTCGAGAGTCGGATTCTTCTGGCGCAAGTCGCGCTTGACGCCGGCTTAACAGGTGAAGCCCGGCATCAGATCGAGGCCGCGCAGGCCGAGGGCCTACATCAGCGTCGCTTTTGCCTTCTCCTTGCGGAGATCGAAGAACAGGAGCGGGGCAACACCGAAGCGGGCCGTCTGGCCCAGCGCGACGCCCTGCGTCAAGCTGCGACGGCGGAACCTGACCCGCACTGGCAATGCACGAATTGCCATACGGACCATGCGGCGTGGCACCCCAGATGCCGCACCTGTGCCGCGATCGGAACAATCCAGTGGTCTGATGCCCTGCGGCCATCCAGCGTGCCCGTTATCGCCAGCTGGCTTGACCGCCGGGCGCGAAAGACGGGAGCCCCTCGATCCCATCACGCTGCCACATGGTACAGTCGCTGCCCGAATGTGAAATGCTGGACCCTGATAACTCACCGCTGCCGGTGGCCATCTTGCGGTGAGATGCGGGGTCAATCCATCGAAATGGCTGATCAGGAGTAGCGGAACACGCAGATAATCAGTTGTCTGATCCTCGTGTGCGAGGCCGACAAGAAACGCCCAGCTTCGCCCTATCGCGCGGCGGCCCTTTTGTAGCTTGCGGATCGGCGGAACGGTAACGGGTGGGGTCACATCGTCCGGATTGTTCAGCGCCAGCAGCAACGCCTCGCGAAGTTGTCGTAGCTTCCGCTCATTCTCGACCTTCAGCCCGAAGACGTCCTTCACGTAGAACACGTCCACCGCACGGACGCCATAGGTCGTCACATGGGCCGACGCGATCTGAAGTCCCTGATCGCTGATGGCCGCAGTCACGTCATGCAATAAACCTGGCCGGTCTCGTCCGTTGACCTCAAGCACCGTATGTGTGTTCGAAGCGCGGTTATCGATGACCACACGCGGTGGTACATGGATCGCTTGCATGCGCCGGCCCAGCAGGATTTTCGATACGCGTCGGATCTCGGTGGACAGCCGCAACCGACCCGACAGGGCTTGCTCAATCAGGACCGAAAGTCGAGCCAACCGGTGCGGTGCGTCGAACGTCCCGCCCGCGGTGTCCTGGATCCAGAACGTATCCAGCGCCATGCCATTGGTCATCGTATGGATCCGCGCATCGACGATCGAGGCGCCGGCGACCGCGAGCGCGCCTGATATCTTGCTGAACAGACCCGGCATAGTCGGCGCAGTAGACCGTGACCTCGGTGACCGCCCGCGCCGGTAGCGGCTGCGTGTCGACCATCAGCGGGGATTTTCGATGCTCCGCGTCCCGAATGAGCCGCGCATGACGCGCATGGGTTTCCGGATCGAACGACAACCAATACCCCGCATAGCCAAGTTCGGCGAAATGCTCGATCTCCTCCGGGGTCCAATCGGTCAGCAGGGCAGCCAACAGCCTGCTTCGCTCGCGCGACACGCACATCGCGTTCGGTGGTTGCGAGGCCTCCCGCCAGCACCTCAGCGACGCGCGAATAGAGTTCTCGCAGCAGAGTCGCCTTCCAGCCATTCCAGACCTTGCTCGAAACCGCCCGCATATCGGCGACGGTTAGAATCAGCAGCAACCGCAGCCGCTCGGGTGACTGGATCGTGTCAGCCAAGTCCAGAATCGTTTTGGGATCGTCGATGTCCCGCTTGAACGCCGTAGCGCTCAAAAGCAAATGGTGCAGGACCAGCCAGGAGACGGTTTCAGTCTCCTCATCGGTCAGGCCCAGCGCCGGGCCGACTTCCAGTGCGACTTCGGCCCCAAGGGCCGAATGATCGCCGCCGCGACCCTTTGCAATGTCGTGCAGCAACATCGCAAGATAGAGTGAACGCCGCGACTGGACGTGATCCACTAGCTGCGACGCGATCGGCGCGACCTCGGCGAGTTCCCCCCGCTCCAGCGTATTGAGGATCGCGCACCGCCTCGATAGTGTGCTCGTCCACGGTGAAAATATGGTAGGTGTCGAATTGCATCTGGCCGACGATGCGGGCCCAGTCCGGCAAATACCGGCCAAAAAAACCTGTCTCGTTGAGGATACCGAGCCATCGGGCCCCATCAGGATGCTGTCCGCCGGGGCGATGACGATCCGGCTCCTTGCCGCACAGCAGATCCATGAAGATCGCAGCAGCCTTCGGATCGCCGCGCAACGACACCGCCCGGCGCTCGTTTTGGATGAATGACCGAACGGCGAGCGGATGAAGCTCCAGGCCTCGATCGCGCGCGATCTGCAGGATTCGAAGCATCTGGATCGGCTCGACATCGAAATCGCGCCCAGCGATCGGCAGCAGTTGGCCCTCCGCCAGAACGAACCCTGCCGATAGCAACGCGTCGTCGGTTTCGGCCTCGAGCGCCGGTGGTCCCAGCGCCGACCGCAGGATGGCCGGCTCCAGGATGCGTGTCAGACGGGCGATTTCCCGCGCGGTCAGGAAATAATGGCGCATGAAGCGCTCCACGCCGTCCTGGCGGCCATGGCGGGTGTATCCCATCCGCGCCCCGATGACCGGCTGCAAATCGAATGTCAGCCGCTCTTCGGCCCGGCCCGCCACATAATGCAGGTGGAACCGGACGGTCCAAAGAAACTCCCACGCACGTCTTCCGTGGCGCGCCTCCTGTTGCGTGAGAATCCCGCCGAGATCGGCGAGTTCGCCCATGGTCTGGGTGTCGAACACATAACGCGCGATCCAATACAGAGTCTGCAGATCGCGCAGCCCGCCGCGGCCTTCCTTGACATTTGGCTCAACTACAAACGGGCTGTCGCCATAGCGGCGATGGCGTACCGCGCGTTCAGCCTGCTTCGCCGCGATATACTCAGCGGCGCCGGATTCCTTGCACGCGGCCCGGAAACGGCGATGGAATTCACCGAACAAACCTTTGTTGCCGGTCAGAAACCGCGCATCGAGCAGGGCGGTCCGAATGGTTGTATCTTTCGAGCCTTCTAGCAGGCAGTCCCCGATCGACCGCGTCGCGTGACCTACCTTCAGTCCAAGGTCCCAGAGGAAATACAACATGTATTCCACGACGCGCAGCGTTTCCGGCTGTCGGGTCTTCGGCGGTCAGGAACAGCAGATCGATGTCGCTGAATGGCGCCAACACCCCACGGCCATAGCCGCCTGTCGCCGCGATGCTGAGGTTCTCGACGAACCCAAGCTCGGCTTTCGCGGTGGTATGTTCGAACAACGCCGCAACCACTCCGTCGATCAGCGCGCCTAACAGCCGCGCGGCCTGCAGGCCGGTGATCTGCTCCTGCTCGAAAGCATGCTGCACATAAGACTGAATGCGGGCCAAATGACGCCGGAACGCGCCAACGGCCGCATCGCGCGAGACCACACCGCTTTCCTCGGCGATGCCAGCGAGAGCGTCCGAGAGTAACGACGCCGCGGCTTCAGGGGCGCGCGGCAAGGGGATGGGGGTTAACATTGCATTGATCGTACTATCTGGCCCCGTCCGCGCAACCCGGCACGAGCGTCTTAAGGTGATATAAGGCGTCGAGAGCCTGCTTGGGTGACATGTTATCCGGGTTTAGCTTCTTCAAAGCATCGCACAGCGGTTCCGATTTCGTCGGTGTTCGACGTCGCCTCGTCGGTAGGTGCTGTCGCAGCGAACAGCGGCAAAGCCTGGACGGACGCCGACTTGCCTAGCGGTCCGCCGTGCTTTTCCATCGCCGCCATCAAGGATGGCCGCCCGTCGAACCACTTGGGCCGGAACGCCGGCAAGTTCCGCGACGTGGACACCCCATGACCGTCCCGCCGCGCCCTCGGCAACCTCATGTAGGAAGACAACTGTACCCTTCCATTCCTTGACCCGCATCGTGTGCGGCTTGAGCCGGGGCAGTCGATCCGCCAGTTCCGCAAGTTCATGGAAATGTGTGGCGAAAATGGTGCGGCAGCGGATGGCTGAGTGGAGAGCCTCCAGGACCGCCCAGGCGATCGCCAATCCGTCCAGGGTGGAGGTGCCGCGGCCGATTTCATCCACTACCACCAGCGACCGCGGTCCTGCCTGATGCAGGATCGCGGCGGTTTCGGTCATCTCCACCATGAAGGTCGATCGGCCCCGCGCCAGATCATCCGCCGCCACCGACCCGGCTGAACAGCCGGTCCACGATCCCCAGCACCGCGGATTCCGCCGGAAGCGGCAGTCCCGCCTGCGCAAGGACAACGAACAGCGCATTCTGCCGCAGAAAGGTTGATTTGCCCGCCATATTCGGGCCAGTCAGCAGCATCACACGCTGATTGGGCGAGAGATCGCAGCGGTTCGGCACAAACGCTGCGTGTCCGGCGAGTGCGCTTTCCACCACCGGATGGCGTCCGGCCTCGATGCAGAAGTCATCTGATGGCGGTCAGCACCGGCCGGACCCAGGTGCCGCTCTCCGCCAGTTTCGCGCCGATTGGGTCACATCCAGGAAGGCAAGCGCCTCGGCGCAGGCGGCCAGTTCATCGGCGTGCGCCAGGACCTTGCGAACGAGGTGGGCAAAAACCAGGCGCTCTCGCGTCGTCGCTTGTTCCGCCGCTTCCCGAATGCGCTGATCCAATTCGGACAACTCAGGGGTGGTGAACCGGGCTCCGTTCGCCATACCTTGGCGCAAGGTCAGCTCAGGGAAACCGCGCAGTTTCTCAACCGCGACGGATGGCGCCTCGATGATATAGCCAAGCTGGGCATGGTGTCTGATCTTGAGGCTCGCAACCCCGAAACGCTGCGCGAAATCGAGTTGCAGCGTGGCGATGACCTGTCGGCTTTCGTCGCGGAGGGCTCGATGCGCGTCAAGTTCCCCATCAAAGCCGGTCCGAATCGTGCCGCCATCTTCCAGTCGTGCCGGGATCGGGTCAGCTAGCGCCCGCGCCAATTCTTCGGCTAGGGCAGGACGAGCTGGAATGGCAGACCGGACGTCGGCCAGCGCCTTCGGGAGAGTGTCCCTGAAGAACTTTCGCGACACCGAACGCTGCGTCCAGACCGTGCCGGATCGCGGCGAGATCTCGGGGCGTTCCACGGTTCAGGGACAGGCGGCCCAGGGCGCGTGCCATGTCGGGTGCTGTTCGCAGTATCGCCGCGTAACTGATTGGTCGCATCCGGATTGGCCAACACACCACGACCATGCGTCCTGTCGCGCCAAGATCGCTGTGCGATCCGTCAGCGGTGCCGATAGCCATGCCGCCAGAACCCGAGCGCCCGCCGCCGTGAGCGTGCGGTGCACCGCTGAGAACAGCGTGTGCTGAGTGCCCCCGTCCCGGGACCGCAAGATCTCCAGACTCGCGCGCGTGGCTGCGTCCATCAGCAACGTGCCAGCATGTCCTTGCGGTTCCGGGCGGCCGAGCCGGGGCAGGGCGCCCGACTGGGTACTGCGGATGTAATCCACGGCCAACGCCGCCGCGACCGCTTCGCCATCGCTGAAGGTCCCGAACGCATCCAGGCTGACGGTTCCGAACGTTTCCGCCAAACGGCGTCGCGCGATCAGCGGGGTCGACGGTAGCGTATCGCGTGATCGTTTTGCCGACCAGTCGCCAAGATCCACCGACTGAGGTGCTAGGATTTCCACCGGTTCCAGTCGGCCTAGCAACTCGGTAAGCTGGGCTTTTGTGATTGCGCAACTTTCGAAAAGCCCCGTGGAGACATCGACCCATGCAGCGCCTAGACGCTCCTTGTCCCAGGCCAGGGCCATCAAGAGATTCGGCCGCCCCGCTTCCAGCAGGGACTTCCTCCGTGATCGTGCCTGGTGTGATAATCCGGACAACCTCGCGCTTGATAGGTAGCTTGCCCGTGCGGGCTTTCGGGTCCTCCATCTGCTCGACAATGGCAACTCGAAACCCGCGCCGGATCAGGCGGGCGAGATAGATTTCTGAGGCATGGTGAGGAACACCACACATCGGGATCGGCGCCCCAGCATGCTCGCCCCGATGCGACAGAGCGATATCCAGTGCGGCGGCGGCAGCTTCGGCGTCCGCGAAGAACAATTCGTAGAAATCCCCCATCCGAAAGAAAAGCAGCGCGTCCGGATGATCGGCTTTGGCGGCAAACCATTGCGCCATCGCCGGAGTCGCCGCCATTCGCTGAGGGCATTCTGACCGGGGGATTGGAAAGGCTGTCCACTTTCTTGCTACGCTGCCGTGCGCTTGCGAACAAAGGCGGCGATCGAAGCGAGAGCCGCGGGCGTCATGCCTTGGATGCGGGCGGCCGCGCCGAGAGACTCTGGTCTGATACAGTTCAGCTTTTCGCGAATTTCGGCGGAGAGGCCACCAACGTCCTCGAACGTGACCAGCGCGAGGTCCACCCCATCCTCGCGTCGGCTTATCCGGGCCTCAGCCTGCTGCCGGTGTAGGTAGCCCGCATAACGCGCGTCCGTCCGAAGTTGTTCCGCAGTCCGCCCCGGCAGGGATCGGAGCCAGGGAAATATATCGCTCAGCAGAGGCCATGCGACAGAATCATTGCCCGCAAGATCCAGCACAGACCGCCACCGACCATCGGCAGCCGGGGCGATCCCGGCCCGATCCATCGCTGCAGCCGGCAATCCTTCCTGTCGCGCGCGCGCTATCGCGTCTCGCAACTCGGTTCGAAACGCAGTGAAGGCTGCCTCTCGCTTGCCGCCGACGCATCCCCAACCAATTCCCTTTTCCGTCAGCCGAAGGTCGGCGTTGTCTGCCCGAAGACTAAGCCGGAACTCCGCGCGCGAGGTAAACATCCGGTAGGGTTCTGCGACGCCTTGGGTCGTAAGATCGTCCAGCATCACCCCAAGGTACGATTCTGTCCGGTCGAGCCATACCGCTGCTCCGCCGGCCGCCAATCGAGCGGCATTGATCCCCGCTAGCAGCCCCTGTGCCCCAGCTTCCTCGTAGCCGGTCGTGCCGTTGATCTGACCGGCCAGGAACAGACCGGGCATGGCCCGCAGCTCCAGGCCGCGCGTTAACGCACGTGGATCGACAAAGTCATACTCGACAGCATACCCCGGCCGAACCATGCGCGCGTGCTCAAGACCCGGGATGGTCCTGAGCATCGTGCGCTGAACATCTTCTGGTAGGCTGGTGGATATGCCGTTTGGATACACCGTGGGATCGTCTAGGCCTTCCGGCTCCAGAAAGATGTTGTGGCGTTCCTTGCCGGAGAACCGTACGACTCTTGTCCTCGATGGACGGACAATAGCGTGGCCCGCGCCCCGAGACCTGGCCGGAATAGACAGCCGACCGGTGGATGTTTTCCCGAATGACCGCATGGGTCGCCCCGGTCGTGCCGGTCACGCGGCACTCGATCTGCCGGTTAAGCAGACGAGACGTCAGCGTGCTGAACGGCTGTGGCTCATTGTCCCCGGGATCCGCGGGCAACCCCTCCCAATCAATCGGTTCGCCGGTCCAGCCGCGGCGGGGTCCCGGTCTTCAATCGTCCAAGCGGCAGGCCCAGTCGACTGAGGGTTTGGGCCAGTCCGACGGAAGGACGCCTCCCCCACCCTGCCGGCCGGAGTCTGACGATCACCTATATGGACGATCCCTCGCAGGAATGTCCCGGCTGTCAGGACCGCCGCGGCACAGCCGACGCGCCGACCGTCGGCACAGATGATCGCCTCAACCCGACCGTAGCGGTCTGATCTCGATATCTTCGACTGTGGCGGCGCGGAGCGTCAGGTTTGGCGTGTCCTCCAGCAACATGCGCATCGCCCGACGATACAACGAGCGATCCGCCTGCGCCCGTGGCCCCCGCACCGCTGGTCCTTTGCTGCGATTCAACAGTTTGAAGTGGATGCCGGCGGCGTCGGTCAGCCCGTCCCATCAGACCATCGAGTGCATCGATCTCACGCACTAAATGCCCCTTGCCGATCCCGCCAATCGACGGATTGCATGACATTTCGCCGATCGTAGTCAGAGAATGGGTCAGCAACAGCGTACGCGCACCAACCCGGGCGGCCGCTGCCGCCGCCTCGCATCCGGCGTGCCCGCCGCCAATGACAATGACATCGTACCTGGTTGCTCATAATCGGCTTTGTGCCATAGAACCGGCCCCTCTCGCCATGGCCCATAGCTGCCCCTCCATTTCGGGGGGTGGCGAGCAAGCCCCTGACAAGAGCAGCAGTTCCATTTAAGGCGCTGGTAACCAGAGGGAGGCTTCGCCATGGTCGATGGCGCGATCGACACACGCACCGCTCAGAGTTACCGCGGAAGAAGCGCTGCACATGCACGCCAGCGGTCGGCCGGGAAAGCTAGAAATCCGTATCAGCAAGCCCATCACCACCGCTCGCGACCTCTCGCTGGCATACTCGCCTGGCGTCGCGGAGCCTTGCCTGCACATCGCCCGGGATCCATCGCTGGCGTACGACTACACGACCAAGGGAAACATGGTCGCGGTCATCTCGAACGGCACTGCGGTTCTGGGGCTCGGCAATTTGGGTGCTGTCGCTTCCAAGCCTGTCATGGAAGGCAAGGTCGCTCTATTCAAGCGCTTCGCCGACGTCGATGGTATCGATCTCGAGGTCGGCACCGAGGACGTTGATGAATTCGTCAACGCAGTCCGCTTCCTCGGCCCTGGCTTCGGCGGGATTAATCTGGAGGACATCAAGGCGCCTGAGTGCTTCGTGATCGAGCAACGCCTGCGCGAGTTGATGGATATCCCGGTCTTCCATGATGATCAACATGGCACTGCTATCGTCGCCGCCGCAGGCCTCATCAACGCGTGTCACTTGACCAATCGTGAGCTTAAAGAAACGAAACTGGTGGTCAACGGTGCCGGGGCCGCGGCGATCGCGTGCGTCGAACTGCTTAAGGCAATGGGCATGCGGCCAGACCACGTGATCTTGTGTGATACCAAGGGCGTTGTCTACCAAGGTCGTATCGAAGGCATGAACCAATGGAAGTCGGCCCATGCCACCGCTACCAGAGCACGCACTCTAGGCGAAGCCATGGAGGGGACGGACGTCTTCTTCGGGCTGTCGGTAAAGGGCGCACTGACCAAGGATATGGTCGCATCCATGGCCGACAAGCCGATCATCTTCGCCATGGCCAACCCCGACCCTGAGATTACGCCCGAGACTGGCGAGGGCGGTCAGCCCGCATGCGATTATCGCCACCGGGCGCAGCGACTACCCAAACCAGGTCAACAATGTCCTGGGCTTCCCTTATATATTTCGCGGCGCTTTGGATGTTCGGGCCAGCACGATCAACGACAGCATGAAGATCGCCGCCGCTGAGGCCTTGGCCAAACTTGCACGCGAAGATGTGCCGGACGAGGTCCACTCGAGTTCCACCGGACGCCGCCTCGCATTCGGGCCGGAATATATCATCCCTAACGCGTTTGACCCGCGTCTCATCGCCCGGATTCCCCCCGCGGTCGCGAAGGCTGCGATGGACTTTGGGGTGGCGCGGAGGCCACTCGAGGACCTGCGCCGCTATACAAGCGAGTCTGTCCGGCCGCCTCGATCCGACGGCGGACGCGTTGGACGCAACGATGGAAATGGTGCGCGAAAACCCGCGCCGTGTCGTTTTTGCCGAGGGGGAAGAGCAGAAAGTTGTCCGGGCAGCGGTTGCATTCCGTAACGCCGGCTATGGACATCCAATCCTGATCGGACGCGAAGATCGAGTCCTGAGCACATTGGCTTCCCTCGGTCTCGGCGACATCGATGGGATTGAGATCCACAACGCCCGGCTTTCGGACGCCAACAGCAAGTACGTCGCGTTCCTCTACAATCGCCTGCAGCGTCAGGGCCATCTGCAGCGCGACATTCAGCGCATGGTCAACCAGGACCGGAACGTGTTCGCCGCCTGTATGGTTGCGACGGGAGACGCCGACGCAATGGTCACTGGCCTAACGCGCTCGGCCTCCGTCTGCCTCAATGATGTTCGCCACGCGATCGGACCTGCCAAAAACGGAATCGCATTCGGGCTGACACTATTGGTTGGCATGCGCGGCAAAACGATCTTTCTGGCCGATTCATTGGTGAATTTCCGCCCGGACGCCGCGCAAACCGCTGATATCGTGATCGGGGCCGCCGCTGCCGCACGCCACCTTGGCCACGAACCCCGAGTGGCCCTGCTGTCCCACTCGACTTTTGGCGATCCTCCGCACGACCGTGCGATCCCGATGCGCGATGCCGTCGCAATCCTCGATCAGCGCAAAGTCGATTTCGAGTACGACGGGGAGGTGAGTCCGGATGTGGCGCTCGAGCCATCCATTCGTGCGTTATACCCGTTCTGCCGCCTTACCGGGAACGCCAACGTCCTTGTTGTTCCGGGCCTGCATTCAGCCCATATCGCTGCGCGGTTGGCTCATCATTTGGGAGGGGGCACCACGATCGGACCACTTCTGATCGGCATGGAAAAGCCCGTCCAGATTATTCCGATGGATGCGTCCGCAAGCCAGATCGTCGACCTGGCTTGCCTAGCGGCCTATCAGGCCGTTAGCCAGTAGGGAGAACAATCGTTCGGCGCCACAGGAGGCGCCGGCCGACCGTCAGATTACAGGTTCGACGTTCTGCCGAACCGGAAGGTCGCTTTGGGGCTGGTCGGTGATCATCTCCATCCGGCCGGTGATCTGACCGCCGTCCTCAACTTGCAAGCGACGGCACCTAGCGGTCCCTAAGACTCTGCCAGTGCTCCGCACGATAAGGCTACCGCGAACGGTCAGCGTACCGTCGATGGTGCCTGCGATCTCGGCATCTTCGACCTCGACTTCGCCCTTGAAGACGCCGCCTGGCGCGATCGAAAGCTCCGTGGCGTGGATCATCGTCGCTTCGACGGTGCCTTCGACAACAAGGCGTTCAGCGTCCTGCACGACGCCCTGGACGCTGATGCCGCGTCCGACCACGAGCGTTCGGCGGTCGGATGGATCACGGCTGGCTGGACGACTCATCGTCACGCCCGGTCGAGCGGGGGACGCTGGTGCGGCGGTGGCGGGTGTAGCGGGAGCGGACGAAAACGGCGGTCGTGACATGTTTTGCGCATCCTTAAGCGGAGCGGGGCGGAAAGGAGGAACGCCGAGACCACTGTCCAACGGTTGAACAGGTATCGCGGCAGCGGGGCGAGTATCCAAATCAGGCTGGGCTGCTTTTGATGCCGCCGGCTGGGCCGGTTTCGAGTCCACCGGCGATTGGACTGCTTTCGAGTCCACCGGCGCATGGGCCGCTTTCGAGTCCGACGGCGGCGGGTGAGCTGCTTTCGAGACCACCGGAGCAGAAGGCAATCCCGCAGGCAATGGGGAAGCACTCGTGGCCGGAATGGGCTCGTCGGGTTTGCGACGTTTGAACAAAACACCTTACCAAACTGAAAGAGGAGCCCCCGCCTACCATGGAGCGCGCCCGAGAAACAACATTCTGTTTGGGTTAATTTACCTCCATACGAATCCGAACCAATTACCGTCCTGATTCTCGGGCCGCAGTCAGTGTCATATCAAGGATATGGACCATGGCCGCTGCACCAATGACCGGAATAAAAAGATTCATAACCGGAATGTAAGCGGCCAGGGCCAGGATCCCGCCTTGCGCCAAAACCATGCCACGGCATTGAACATATAGCAACTCCGCCGCGGTACGCGGCATCCGCCGCATCGCGACGGCGACAAACAGGCCTCGGCCGATGCCATACGACGCAATCATCCAGCCAAAAACCAAACCGAGGCCGGGCACGATGAAGGTCAAAACCAGCGCCGCGATACTCAGTGCCAGAACATTCATAGCCACAGCGACGCCATCCCACGCTTGTTCCAGCATTGGTGCGCTCTCTGCCCGTGGCAACCACGGATAGAACCTCCGCTCTACGGCCGAGGCAATTCGGTCGCAATACAATGCGCCGATCCCGGCTGCGACTGGAAGGAACAGCCAAAGCGCCAGCAGAGAAGCACCGACTGATCCCAGAATATCTGCGGTCCAAGCCAACCAGCCATGGAATGCCAACAGCTCGTGCACTGTCCAGATCGCCCCGGCATGTAATGCGAGGAAACACGCCAGTGCCCATGCTAGGCTTCGCACCATAACCCCCCGAAACGCGGGATCATCGAGTTGGCCAACGGCCCGGACAATTGGCACAAATAGGTGGGATGCGATTCATGGACTGCGAAGCCTTGGCGCACAAATTGGGAGGATATTCTGGGCGACTGAGATGCAGGATTTAGACAAAGTGGCCGATCCAAGCTCGTGATCTCGGTCTCCAATAGGTGGACAAGCAAGAGTTGGGCAATCGCGAGACTGGATCGGATTTCCCCCCGGGATCGATTGCCGCCTATATTTTCGGATTACATTTCGCGGCCGGTTGGAGAGAGTCGATGGTCTACGTTCCGTCGCCCCATTTCACTCAGAACTGGGTTCTTTCAAAGCAGTCTGCCCAAGGGAAGCGTGGCATCGTCGTGGCGCAGGTCCGAAGCGCAGCCGAGGCCGGCGTCGCTGTACTGGATTCCGGCGGGAATGCAATTGACGCTGCCGTCGCGACAGCTTTGTCGCTGGCGGCTGTTGAACCTTGGAATTCAGGTTTGGGTGGCATCGGCTTTGCGCTCGTGCACCGGGCAGGCCAGAAGACAGCCGAGCTCGTCGATTTCGGGCCTGTGGCGCCGAGGGGGCTGGATCCCTCAGCTTTCAAGTTGACGGGCGGGATGAAGCACGACCTGTTCGCCTGGCCTGAGGTCGAAGGCGACGCCAACATTCATGGGCCGCTCTCTTTCGCGATTCCCTCGGCCACCGCGGGCTATGCCCAAATGCACGCCATCTGGGGGAAACTTCCTCTGAAAGAGGTCATCGATCCGGCGATAGCCCTCGCAAAGCGAGGTTTGCCCCAGGATTGGTACACCACTTTGAAGATCGCCTCGTCAGCGCCTGTCCTGCGTCGCTATGCCGAAAGCGCCCGCATCTACCTGCCCGATGGGTTGCCTCCGGTCGCCCCCTATCAGGGCACCCCCGGCTTCTTCCGCCTTGGGGTGTTGCCGGACACGCTGGAGCATCTGGGTCGCGTCGGGCTCCGTGATCAATACGAGGGCGATATTGCCGCCGCCATTGTCACCGACGTCAAGGAGTTAAATGGCGCGATCTCGTCCGCTGATCTCCGGTCCTGCAGGGCACGCGTCCTGCCAGCCGCCCAATTCCCCTGGCGCGGCCACACGCTTCAACTGGCAGGAGAGCTGACCGCCGCACCCACCATGACCCGGGTGCTCGGGCAGATGGTCGAGGTTCCTATCGGTGCCAAGCCAAATGCCGATTGGTATGTCGCGTTCGGGCGAGCCATGAAGCAAGCCTATAAAGCACGATTGGAAGGGCTCGACGACGCGAATTCATTGGCCGCAGATGCCTGTACGACCCATCTCACCGTCTGCGACCAGGAAGGAACCATGGTGGCGATGACGACGACCCTTCTGTCGTCGATGGGAAGCCGAGTGGTGCTGCCGAAGTCAGGCATTTTGATGAACAACGGCGTCATGTGGTTTGATCCGCGCCCGAATCAGCCGAATTCGATAGCCGGCGGGAAGCGACCGCTGACCAACATGTCGCCCATCATTCTGCGCGACGGAGAACGCCCCTGGTTCGCTGCCGGCGCGTCGGGTGGACGGCGCATTCTTGCGTCCGTCGTGCAATTGATGGCGTTCGTGACGGATTTTGGGATGAGGCTCGAGGAAGCTGCCCATTACCCGCGCGTCGATGTGTCCGGTCCGGAATCCCTATCTGCTGATCGACGCTTGGCCCCGGACGTGATTGATGCGCTCGCTTCGGATGGTCACACCGAGGTGGTAGAACATGGCGTCATGCCGATAAACTTTGCCTGCCCCAACGCGATCATATCGGACTCGGACGGAATGCGTACGGGTATCAGCGACGCAGCTTCACCTTGGTCGGCGGCCCTGGCTCAATCATAGATTACGGCGACATTGTGGCACAAAAAGCTTCACTTTTTCGTGTCTTTGCGTTCAGATACACGAAACCGTGAGGAGCTAGCATTGTGCTTCGTATCGTCGGATGCTTTTTCGCCATCAGCCTCATGGCGGCGTCACCTGCCGCATTTGCTTTATCTGCAACAATCGGCGAACCAAACCTCCCTCAATCAGCGAAGCCTCGCGTTGCCGATTCACCTTGGGACGAACTAGTTCGCAAGGCGCTCAGCGGGGATGTCGCTTCCGCTACCGAGATCGGCGAGATGTATGCCCATGGCTCGAACGCCCCGTATGACACTGCGGAGGCCATGCGTTGGCTCACGCGTGGCGCCGACCTTGGTTCCGACGAGGCGCGCCGGGAACTCGGGCTTTTGCTCCTACGAGGCGAAGGTGTCCCGAAGGATCCGGACCATGCCGCCTTGCTTATCACCCAAGCCGCCGGCGCCGGCGACGCCGAGGCCGAGGCCGCCTTGGGGGTTATGTATGCATACGGCGATGGGGTAACCCAGAATTGGGCGCTTGCCATCGATTGGTCACGGAGGGCCGCGGAGCAAGACAACCCGTGGGGGCAGGCGAACTATGGTCTCTATTTGGAGACAGGGCGAGCAGGGCCGGCAGACACCTTCCAGGCCGCTGCCTGGTATCGGAGAGCCGCCGATAATGGCTTCGCGCTGGCGCGCGCCCGGCTGGGGCTTCTTTATCAAATCGGGAATGGAGTAGAGCTGAATCCCGGCCGTGCCTTCGACCTTTATCTCCAGGCGGCGCGAGACAATGATCCGATTGGAGAACGGCTGCTCGCACTTGCTTTCCGCAATGGCGTTGGTACTTCGCCCAATCAGGCCGAAGCGGTCGCCTGGCTCAAACGCGCATCCGAGCATGGTGACGCCGAAGCGATGTATCTGCTTTCCGAGGCTTATGCGGAGGGGTTGGGGGTCGTTCGGGACGAACAAACGTCGCGGCACTATCTCCTCGAGGCAGCCGACCACGGACATGCCTTGGCTGCCGCTCGGGTTGGAAACGACCATGCAGCGGGTTCCCGTCGTGCGGAAGCGGCGCACTGGCTCCGTGTCGCAATCGACAAGGCAACGAAAGACGCCGATTTCGCGCCGGAAGATGGCGCAACTTTCCGGGGGCGCCAGCTCGCGTTGGCGCGCTATAATTTCGGCCTGCTGCTGCTGAATGGTGAGGGCGTTGAGAAGAATATCGCCGAAGCGGTGAAATTGTTCCGTGTTGCGTCGGATCACGGGTGTGCACTCGCAACCAATCAGCTCGCCCGGATGTCTCATCAAGGAATCGGCGTGGCACGGGACAATTCAGTTGCGGTCAGGCTCTACGAAGCTGCGGCGTCTGCTGGCATTGGGTCGGCCGCATTCGACTTGGCCGAGGGCTACTCGTCAGGCTGGATAGGCGACCGATCCAACACGATGGCGCTGCGCTGGTACCGGCGAGCCGCCGCCCTCGGCTTCCCGCAAGCTTGGTCTGCTCTCGGCCGATTTTATGAGGAAGCCTCCGGACTGGCGGGGGACAACGATGAGGCACTGACATGGTACCAGCTTGCCGGAAACAACAATGTTGCGGCCGCCCAACTTCGCCTCGGTGACGTCGCTCACCGCGCCGAGCTCGGACAGACGCGTAACGATCGGGTAGCTTTGCGCTGGTACCGTTTGGCCGCTGATCAAGGCAACAGCGAGGCGGAAGAAAAAATCGGTGACCTGTATTGGCAGGGCAGCAATGATATCCCGCGCGACGCAGCTGAGGCAGTGGGTCATTTCAGGGTCGCCGCTGAGCGCGGACTTGCATCCGCTGCGCGAAAGCTGGCGATCGCTTATGCCGACGGCGATGGCGTCCCCGCAGACGACCGTCAGATGTTGTTGTGGGAGCACAAGGCAGCCGAAGGTGGCGACGCGGTGGCCGCGGGCATGCTGGGCTATTCGATCATGATCGGTATCGACGGCACCTATGATCTCGTGGAGGCGGCGACTTGGCTAACCTTGGCCTCCGAGAAAGCCTCCTCGGATGACTGGCGCGGCCATGCGGCGGTCTATGCGAAAGACGCACAGAATAGGCTAACGCCTCCCGAGCGTGAGGCGTTCAATGCCCGTCTGGCACGCTGGCGGTCCACGTTGGAGGGCGAGTGACCATTCAGGCCATCGATTGAGATCGCCAAGCGACCATTCCACCGCGCAGGACTGCGATATCGGCGCCGCCGGCGCGTCGAAGATGCTCCGCCGCCGCGGAGGAGCGTCGATCGGTATGGCAGACCAGAACCAATGGCCGTCGTGAGTTCAGGAGCTCAGCCGTTTGTCCAGGAAGCTGATCAAGCGGGATATTTCGGGCTGAATCGATGTGCCCCAAGGGCCCGGTAAACTCACCGGGACCCCGGACATCGATTACCGTGGGCGGGGACCCGGTCTTCAGCAACGTGGCCAGTTCGCCGGTTTCGACCCAGGTGACCGCGCCCTCGTTCGTGCGGCCCAACAATTTGACCAACAGGCTCATGCTTCGATCTCCTTCCATGTTGCCGATTTCACGTAATCGAGGTCACGCGTTAAGATAATTGACCCAGTCTCGAAAGGTGTCAGTGATGGATTTCGCATTGACCGATGCGCAGCAGCAAATTCGCGATGAGGTCCTGCGTCTCTGCGCGCAATTTGACGACACATACTGGCTGGAACGCGAGAATACCGCAACATTCCCGCACGATTTCTTCGATGCCATGGCGGCCGGTGGGTGGCTTGGCGTCGCGATGCCGGAAGCCTACGGCGGTGCCGGCCTGGGAATCACCGAGGCCGCGATCCTGGCTCAGGCCGTAGCGGAGTCAGGTGCGGCCATGAGCGGCGCGAGCGCCATCCACATCAATATCTTTGGCCTAAATCCAGTGATCGTCAATGGCACCGACGCCCAGAAGGCCCGGATGCTGCCGCCAATGATCGAGGGCAAGGACAAGGCCTGCTTCGGCGTGACTGAACCGAACGCCGGCCTCAACACAACCGAAATCACCACCCGGGCTGACTTGCATGGCGATCATTACCGGATCAACGGCACGAAAATCTGGACCTCTACCGCTCAGATCGCGAACAAGATTCTGCTGCTGGCTCGGACGACCCCTCTCGATAGGGTCAAGCGCAAGTCGCATGGTATGACCCTGTTCTATACCGATCTTGACAGGACCCATGCCGAGGTCCGCCTGATCCACAAGATGGGCCGTCACGCCGTAGATTCGAATATGGTCTTCTTCGAGGACATGAGGGTCCCGGTGGAAGACCGCATCGGCGAGGAAGGCGAGGGGTTTCGGGCGCTGCTGCATGGTCTGAACCCCGAACGCGTGTTGATCGCCGCTGAAGCTATCGGTATCGGCCGGGCCGCTCTGTCAAAGGCCGCGAGATACGCGCGGGAACGAGTCGTTTTCGGCCGGCCGATCGGCCAGAACCAAGCCATCCAGCATCCATTAGCAAAGAACTGGGCTGAATTGGAGGCCGCGAATTTGCTAACGTTCAAGGCTGCGTGGCTTTACGATGCCGGTCGCGAATGCGGTGCCGAGGCGAACGCCGCGAAATACCTAGCGGCCGAAGCAGGTTACCGAGCGGCTGAGCAGGCTGTATTGACGCACGGCGGAATGGGCTACGCCCAGGAATACCACGTCGAGCGCCTCTTCCGCGAAAGCATGCTACCGCGTATCGCGCCGGTCAGCCGCGAACTGATCCTGAGTTACCTGGCCGAGCGGGTGCTCGATCTTCCGAAATCGTATTAATCTATGCCAACAGCCGAACCCAAAGTATCACCGATCGGTTTGTTCACCACCAGATCGGCCATCTCATCAAGCCCTGTTTTTTGTAGATTAACAATAACTAGAGTTGAACCGTTGCGTTTTGCCAGCTCTGGAAATCCTGCCGCCGGGTAGACTACCAACGATGATCCGATCGCGATGAACAAATCCGCCAGTAGCGTTTCCCTCTTCGCTCGGAGCATTTGGTCGATCGGCATCGACTGGCCGAACGAGACCGTTGCAGTCTTCACCCAGCCGCCACAAGCGCAGTGCGGAACAATCTGATCTCGCTCGAAATCGACACGAAGCGCGTCGATGTCAAAGTGCATGCTGCAATCCAGGCAGTGCGCATAGGTCGTATTTCCGTGTAACTCGATGACCTTGTCGTCGGGAATACCGGAGTCCTGGTGTAGCCCGTCAATGTTCTGGGTAATGACCGCTGCCGCCTTGCCTGTTCGGACCAATTCCGCCACCGCTCGGTGGCCGCGGTTGGGAGCCGCTTGGCGCAGGAGAGGCTCCATTGCGAAACGCCGGCGCCAAGTTTCGCGGCGCGCCTGGTCGGAGCGCGTGAAGTCGGAGAAATCAATGGGCGTCTGTTTGGACCAAATGCCACCTGGACTCCGGAAGTCGGGAATACCGGATTCCGTGCTGATCCCCGCGCCGGTGAATAGTACGATGCGTTCGGCCGCGTCGATGAGGTTAACGAGCTCTTTCAGGTCTTGATCCATCAGGACGGCTCCAGACGGCACGGATGTCGAGTGCCATGGCGTTCTCCTCTTCTCACCGTACCGCGTGGCCTTCTGGACAGCAACGCGGCACCACCTACAAAGAAATTGGAGACGTTCCGGCGAACGAAACCCGTCGGCCTAGGCTACGACAGCACGTTGATGGAGACGGCGCACGATTGACCCACACCCCCTACCGACTTTGAAACTGGACCTCAAGTCGATACCCTAGCGGAAAACCGCGTTGGAGCGATGGTCATGGGAGAGAGGCGACAGTTGCGACTGGGGGCGTTTATGCGCCCGGTCAGTATCCATACCGCGTGGTGGCGTTACCCAGGCGCTTACCCGGATGCTAATTTTAATTTCCGCCATATTGCCAGCTTCGCTCAAACTCTGGAACGCGCCAAATTCGACGCGTTCTTCATGGCCGATCATCTGGCCCTGTTAAACATGCCAATGAATGCACTCAAACGCAGTGCGACCACGACGTCCTTTGATCCGCTCACGCTTCTCCCCGCTTTGGCCGTGGTCACCGAACGTCTGGGCCTCATCGCTACCGCATCCACAACTTTCAACGATCCCTATCATATCGCACGAAAGTTCGCATCGTTGGACCATATCAGCAATGGTCGCGCTGGCTGGAACCTCGTCACCACGTCCAACCCTGAGGCTGCTCTCAATTTTGGCCTGGAGGAGCACGTCGAGCACGCCGAGCGGTATCGCAAAGCCCGCGAATTTTACGATGTGGTGACCGGTTTGTGGGACAGTTGGGCCGACGACGCCTTCATTCGTGACGTGGAGACCGGAATCTTTTTCGACCCCGACCGCATGCACGTCCTAGAACCACAAGGGTCCTTATTTCTCGGTAAGGGGGCCGCTGAACATCGCGCGCCCGATCCAGGGCTGGCCAGTGATCGTCCAGGCCGGCGCCTCGGAAGCCGGCCGCCAGATCGCCGCCGAAACGGCGGAAATGATCTTTGCGGCCGGTGGCCCGGTTGCCGACGCCAGGCGATTTTATGCCGATGTCAAGAGCTCGCATGGCAGCTCTTGGCCGGGACCGTGACCATCTGAAAATTCTTCCCGGTGCACTCGTCGTGGTCGGCGAAATCGGCGGCCGAGGCGCAACGGAAGCGCGATCTGCTGGACAGTCTGGTTCACCCTGATAGCGGCATTGGCTCGTTGTCGATCGCCCTTGGCTGCGACGCATCAGAATTCGACCTTGACGGTCCGCTGCCCGAAATCCCGGAAACCAATCAAAGCAAGAGCGGCCGCCAACGCGTCATCGATCGTGCGAAGCGGGACAATCTGACCGTCCGTCAACTCGCCCAAATTGCCGGAGGTTACGGTGGGCTTTCCTTCACGGGCACGCCTAAGACTATCGCCGACGAAATGCAGGAATGGCTCTTCACCGACGCCTGTGACGGTTTCAACGTGATGTTCCCCTATGTACCGGGCGGCCTTGACGACTTCGTCAACATGGTCGTCCCTGAATTGCAACGCCGTGGCCTGTTCCGAAAGGAATACGAGGGACAAACGTTGCGGGAGAACCTGGGATTGCCAAGACCGCCCAACCAGTTCTTTCCTGAGAGCCAAGCGAGCGGTTGAGAGTTTGCCGATGAAAGGAATACTGGACCGTCATCGAGATCCCTCAAAGAGGGACCGCCGCTCTGATGTCCGCGATACCGCTCGCGGGCCTTCGGGTACTGGAATTCAGCCACACCGTGATGGGCCCGACCGCCGGACTGATATTTGCCGAACTCGGCGCCGACGTGATCAAGGTCGAGCCGGCGCCGAAAGGCGACCACACCCGCGGCCTGGGCGGTTTCGCGCGCAGGCTTCTTCGCCGCTTTCAGCCGAAACAAGCGCAGCCTGGCGGTGGACCTGAAAAGGCCCGAGGGGCAGGCGGTCATCCACCGCCTCATCCCAACCATCGATCTGGTGCTGGAGAACTACGGCCCCGGCACGATGGAACGCCTCGGCTGCGGCTACGACCAGCTCGCCGCGCTGAACCCGCGGCTGATCTATCTGGCCCTGAAAGGCTATCTCGCCGGCCCTTACGAACATCGCCCGGCTTTGGACGAAGTCGTCCAGTTCCAGACCGGTCTCGCCTTCATGACCGGCCCGATCGGCCAGCCGCTGCGGGCCGGCGCTTCGGTCATCGACATCCTCGGGCGCGGTCTTCGGCGTCGTCGCCGCCCAGGCCGCGTTGCGGGAGCGGGAACAAACCGGCAAGGGCCAACGCGTTGGCAGCGCTCTGTTCGAAAGTGCCGCTTTCCTCATGAGCACCCACATGGCCGGCATGACTGCAACGGGGCTGGAGGCTCGGCCGATGCCCGCCCGCCGCGGCGCCTGGGCGATCTATGAGGTGTTCAAGACAGCGGACGAGGGCCAGTTGTTCATCGGTGTGACCTCCGACCAGCAGTGGGCGCGCTTCGTCGAGGAATTCTCACTTCAGGAACTGGCCGCCGATCCGCGCCTCGCCACCAACGTGATGCGGTTGGCCGAGCGCGCCTGGCTCATTCCGGCCTTGCAGGACATCCTGGCGAAAATCCCGCAAGCGGAAGTCGAAGCCCGCTGCGAACGGGCCAAAGTCTCCTGGGCCAGGGTCGGTCAGCCAGGCGATCTTTTCAGCCGACCCCCATCTGCTGGCGACAGGCGGCCTGTTGGACGTTTTCATCTCCCGAATCGGCGGAACCGAAGGCAAAAAGGTCGGATTGCCAGCCCTGCCAATCGAATTTGGGCCGCGATCGCGACCGGCCAGGGATCAGGAGACAGTCGCCGCGGATGGGCGAACACTCCCACGGAAGTCCTTGCGAGGCAGGGTTTTCCGCCAAGGAGATCGCGGCACTTTTGGAACACGGCACGATCGTCGGTCCCGCGGTCGAGGGGTGAACTGAACAAACCGAGACGCCACCGAACGGGCCGTTCCGGAATCCGGCGAAAGAGGCTATGAGTGCCGTCTCGTGGCGACCGCACCGTCGATTCGCCAGCTGATTTCGGGGGCTATCATCAGCCAAACCACTCGTCCTGGCCGTGGCGAACCAGAAGGGCGGCGTCGGCAAGACGACGACGGCGGTCAATCTCGCCGCCGCGCTCTCGCCATTTCCGGATTGTCCGTCCTGCTGATCGACATGGACCCGCAGGGCAATGCCTCGACCGGACTAGGGGTAACCCGCTCGGAGCGGCATGGCGGAACCTATAACCTTCTGATGGACGGGGACCTCGGCGATCACGGCGATTCGCCCAACGCCCGTTCCCAACCTGTGGCTCCTCGCGTCCGACGGAGATCTGGCCGGGGCCGAGATCGAACTCGTCCCGGCCGACAAAGCGCGAGTTTCGGCTGAGAAACGCCCTGAACGCCTTGCCGGAATTCGCCGCATTCCGGGTCATTCTGCTGGACTGCCCGCCGGGCCTTGGGTTGCTGACTCTCAACGCGCTCGTCGCGTCGGCCGGCGTCATCGTGCCGCTGCAATGCGAGTTCTATGCGTTGGAGGGAATCAGCAGCCTGATGCATACGATCGAGGCGGTCCGCCGCCGCTTCAATTCCCAACTTCGGCTGTCCGGAATCCTGCTGACCATGTTTGATCGCCGCAACAGCCTGTCCGGCCTCGTCGAAAAGGATGCCCGAGACCATTTCGGCGACTGGGTTTTCGACACCACGATCCCGCGGAATATCCGCGTCTCTGAAGCGCCGAGCCACGGTATACCGGTGCTACTGTATGATCCACGATCGCCAGGTGCGCTGTCCTACACGGCGCTTGGTGCAGAGATCGTGAAGAAAGAAAAGCTCGCAATACCGGAGCAGGTCAAAGCCGATGGTTAGCAAGAATACGCCGCCGCGACTTGGGCGCGGGTTGGCTGCCCTGCTGGGCGACGTCTCGATGCCGTCGACGCTGAGCGCGGCACGTCTATCGGTGCCATCCCGATGGATCGGATCGACGCCAATCCGTTCCAGCCTCGATCGGATTTCGATCCGTACCGAGCTGGAAAGTCTGGCCGAATCGATCCGTGTTCAGGGTGTGTTGCAGCCGATTCTGGTCCGATCCAATCCGACGGCGCCCGGACCGATATCAGATCGTCGCGGGTGAGCGACGATTCCGGGCCGCGATGCAGGCCGGATTGAATGAGATTCCGGCGATCCAGCGGGACATGGACGACAGTGACGCGGCGGTAGTGGCGCTTGTCGAGAACCTGCAGCGGCAGGACCTCAACGCCATCGAAGAGGCTGAGGGATATCAGCGCCTTCTGACGGATTTCGGGCTGACCCACGAAGCGCTGGGCTACGCTGTCAGCAAATCACGCAGCCATGTCGGCAACACCATACGCCTCCTACGTCTGCCTGAACCGGTGCTGAGGGACGTACGATCCGGGACTTTGTCATCGGGTCACGCGCGGGCACTGATCAACGCACCCAACCCAGAGGCTTTGGCGGAACAAATTCAAAAACGTGGAATGTCGGTGCGGCAGGCCGAGGTCCTGGTCAACAAGGCCATCGCTGCTCGCGGTGCACCCCGTCAGGTCAAAGCCAAGAAGCTGGACACCGCGGATCTGGAACGCCGCGCCAGCGACGCCATCGGCTGCCGGGTCACGATCACCACCGCACGCAAGGGCGGTGGTGAGATCAGCATCCAGTTCCGTGACAATTTTCAGCTCGAAGAGTTGATCAGCCGGCTGACCGGTGAGCATGAAAAAGTCGCCGCGGCCGCTCAGACCTAAAGCAGTTTTCCATGCAGGAAGCCAAGCGCAGGCAGTGGCCGCCAACTTCGTGGCAAGTCCGCGCGGCGGATGGGCTTGACGGTATACGACGGCGTCGGCTGGCGGCTGTTACGTAGGAAGGCGGCGTAAGCGTCGACCTGCTGCTCCCTCCAGGCCTGATCCGCCAGAGCTGCGAGTCGGCTGGAGAAAACCTCCGCTACGCGGGATGTGCGACCGATCGAGGCGACCACGGCCCACAGTGTGTCATCACGATAGCTAGCGATGCTGACGGGTTCCACCATGATATGAAGGCTGGCTTCCTGCGCGCGGGAAGGCAAGAGCCTTTCTATCCGGTTTGCAACCCGCCCCACTGGCCCTCGACGCCCGACCCTTGACGAGCGTAGCATTTCCGCAAAATCACCGAGGAACATGCTACTGATGAGCGGAGAAAACTGTCTCACTGGTCTGAAAATCCTGGATTTGACCCAGTTCGAAGCCGGCCCATCATGCACCGAAGCGCTGGCTTGGATGGGTGCCGACGTCGTGAAGATCGAGAATCCGAGGGTCGGTGATCCTGGTCGTTCCGTGGGCGGCGAGCGCGCCAACGACGCCCTGTATTTCCTTCAGTACAACGCCAACAAGCGCTCCGTGGCGGTCAACTTAAAGGACCCTCGCGGGCTGGAATTGGTTAAGGAACTGGCCAAAACCGCCGATGTGATGATCGAGAATTTCGCACCAGGGGCGATCGAGCGCCTCGGCCTGGGTTATGACGTGATCCGGGCGATCAATCGGGCGATCATTTTCTGTCAGGTGAAGGGCTTCGGAACGGGCAGCCCATATGAGAAAAACCTCGCCTTCGACATGATCGCCCAGGCTTGCGGCGGTCTGATGTCGATCACGGGCGAGGAAGGCGGACCGCCCTGCAAGCCTGGCGCCACCATCGGCGATACCGGCACCGGGATGCTGATGGCTATCTCCATCCTAGGCGCCTATGTCCGCCGTTTGCGCACCGGCGAGGGCGAGCATCTCCAAGTGGCTATGCAAGATGCAGTCTTGCACTACATCCGAAACGCATTCGCGTATATGGAGCGATCCGGTGGCAAACCGGCGCCACGTGCCGGATCGAAAACGGTGGGCGGTGGCAATCCTCCGATCGGGGTGTATCCCTGCAAGGGCGGCGGCCCCAACGACTTTGTCTATATCTACACGAGCGCAGCCAACCCCGAACATTGGACCCGCTTGCTCAAGGTCATGGGCCGCGAGGATCTCCTCGGCTGACGCGCGCTTCGCGACGCCGGCCGCTCGTACAGAACACCGGCAGGAGGTGGACCGGATCGTCTCAGAATGGACGATTCAGCACGACAAGCACGTAGCCATGGACTTGGTCGGAAGTGCGACAATTCCAGCCGGAGCGGTGCTGGACACCAAGGAACTTGCCGACGATCCGACGTTCCAGGAACGCGGCATCCGCCAGACGATGAAGCATACGGTAATCGGCGACTACGTCATGAGCGGCTGGCCGGTTCGCTTCGGTGGCCGCCCGCCGGAGCTCGGATCCGCACCGCTTCTCGGCCAGCACGGCGAGCAGGTCTTGTCCGAGTGGCTTAGCTACGACGCGGCCCGCATAGCGGATCTAAGGAACAACGAGGTCATCGGCTGATGTCCTATCAATTCTGCACCGTTCAGGACGAAGCCCGTCTTCGGATCGTCACGCTCAACAGACCTGAAGTGCTGAACGCGCTGCACGCTGATGCCAACGACGAACTCGCCTCGGTATGGGACGAGTTCGCGGCACGGGAAGACCTGTGGGTCGGTATCATCACGGGGGCGGGGGAGCGCGGCTTTTGCGCCGGCAACGATTTGAAGGTTCAGGCCGGCGGCAAGCGCCGTCCGAACGGACCGCGCGGGTTCGCCGGAATTTGCAATCGCTTTGACCTCGCCAAGCCCTTGATCGCGGCGGTCAATGGGGTGGCGATGGGCGGCGGCTTCGAGACCGCTTTGGCGTGCGACATCGTCATCGCGGCGGAAAACGCGATCTTCGCATTGCCCGAACCTCGAGTCGGCCTGATCGCTGGGGCGGGCGGCGTGCATCGCCTGCCGCGCTCGATACCTATCAAGCAAGCCATGGGCATGATCCTGACTGGCCGAAGAGTGCCGGCGCGCGAGGGTTTTGAACTGGGCTTTGTCACCGAGGTGGTGCCCCAAGGCCAGGCTTTGGAGGCGGCCAAGCGGTGGGCGGCGATGATCCTGGAATGCTCACCGAAGGCCGTGCGGGCCTCGAAACAGGCATCTTATCGCGGGATGGACGAACCAACCCTCGAGCAGGCGATATGTACCGATCTATCCCGCACAACGAGAAAACATGGAGAGCCAGGACTACATCGAAGGCCCCAAGGCGTTTGCTGATAAGCGCAAGCCCAACTGGCAGAACCGCTAAACGGGCTTTAGGCGTATGGGAGGGTTCGCATCTCGATGCTGCTTGGCCCGAACATTTTAACCAGATCCGGACAGCGTTATTCGAATGAATGGAGATGCCCGCCCAGGAAAAATCACTCCGGATAGATCATTTTCCGCGTCACACCGCCGTCCACGACGAACTCCGCACCGGCGATGAAGCCACCGTCGGGGCCGACCAAGAAGGCCACTAACCCTGCGATATCCTCAGCGCGGCCGACGCGCCCAGCGGGGTGAAATGCGTGTTCTTCTGCGCTCGGCTCCGGCCCCTCAGTCTGAATCCAACCTGGACTGATACAGTTTGCCCGGACATCCGGCCCAAGACTGATCGCCAGCGCGTGCGTCAACGCTACCAAACCACCTTTCGACGCTGAATAGGACTCAGTGTCCCGTTCCGACATCCGAGCGCGCGACGATGCAATGGTGACAATCACACCCTTGGCGGCGCGTAGCAGTCGTTCGGCGGCGCGAACCAATAGGAACGTGCTGGTCAGATTGGTCGCCAGAACGGACGACCATTCCGCCAGCGACATGTCGGCGATCGGCTTGCGGATCATGAAGCCAGCGTTGCAAATCAGCGCGTCCAGTCGCTGCTCCGCTGCGTCAACTCGAGCGGAGCACGGCAGAAACGCCCTCCTCGTTCGCGACGTCGCATTCGACATAACGTCCTCCGAAGGGCGCCGCGCCGCCCGGCGCTCGATCCGCGACGACTACCCTCCAGCCGTCGCGCGAGAGGCGCGCTGCGATCGCGGCACCGATGCCCTTCGCGCCGCCGCTAACCAGTGCCACGCGCGTCGGTTGATCGTTCATCGCTTGGTTCCCGTCATTGGCCCCAAGTTTAGCGGACCAAGTGGACAGACGGCCGCATCCTCAGCCCTTCGCGGCGTCCAGGGCTTGTGCGAGATCGGCGAGTATATCGTCGATATGCTCCAACCCCACCGACAGCCGCACGTAGCCTGGAGTCACGCCGGTTGCTGCCTGCTCGGATTCCGTCAACTGCGAATGCGTTGTGCTCGCCGGATGGATCGCCAGGCTCCGAGCATCGCCAATGTTGGCGACGTGGTAGAACAGCTTCAGAGCATTTATGAATTTCCTCCCGGCGTCCGCGCCGCCGGCCAGTTCGAAGCCGACCAGGCCGCCCTGGCCATGCGGCAGATATTTCGCGGTTCGCTCGGCCCCGATCCCGGTGTGGTGGGCGGGGTGAATGACCCGAGTTACGTCCCGGCGATCGGCGAGATAGTTGGCGACGGCCAAGGCATTGTGGCTGTGCTCGCGCATCCGCAATGCCAGTGTTTCCGCCCCCTGAATGAACAGAAAAGCGTTGAGCGGCGCCATCGGTGCACCCAGGTCACGCAACAGCGTTACCCGCATTTTCAGTATGTACGCGATGGGACCAAGCGGCTTGGCGGCCTGGGACCAGACAGCCCCGTGGTATGAGGGGTCGGGCGTGTTCATCGCGGGCTGACGGGCCGGATTCGCTTCCCAGTCGAAATTGCCGCCGTCAATGACAACACCGCCAATCGAAGTGCCATGGCCGCCGATGTACTTCGTCGTCGAATACATCACCACGGCCGCGCCGTGATCGAACGGACGCACCAATAGAGGAGAAGCCGTGTTGTCCATAATCAGCGGGACGCCGCAGGAGCGGCCGATAGCCGCCACTTCGGCGATCGGGAACGCAATCAGTTTCGGGTTCGGCAGCGTTTCGGCGTAGTACGCGCGGGTTCGGTCGTCGGTGGCGCGAGCAAAGGCCTCCGGATCATTCGGATCAACGAAGCGCGTCTCGATCCCCTGATCTTTCAAAGTGTTCGCGAACAGGTTCCAGGTGCCGCCGTACAGGTCGGTGGAGCTGACAATATTGTCCCCCGAGCGCGCCAGATTCTGTACCGAAAAGGCTGTCGCCGCTTGGCCCGATGCGAGGGCAAGGGCCGCCGCGCCACCCTCGATAGCTGCGAGCCGCTTCTCTGGTCCATCGTTCGTCGGGTTCATGATGCGGGTGTAAACGTTTCCGAGTTCCTGAAGAGCAAATAGGCTCGCCGCGTGCTCGGCACTGTCGAACTGATAGGACGTGGTCTGATAAATCGGCACAGCGACCGCGTTGGTTGCGCTGTCGCGACGCCAGCCGGCATGCAACGCAAGCGTTTCGGGGTGTTTGCTGCTCATGGTGCTTGCCTTCCTAGTTCTGATTGGTGCGCACTATAGCCCAGAGCCAGGGACGGTAAATATCTGAATGGAAAGACAGAACGGCTTACTTCAGCGGGGGCTTGGCGGAGTACAGTCATGCTACAAGAACGGGAGTTGAGAGAGCATAAACGGCCCGGTGTCTTGGAACAAATGCTCCTGGAACTTTCGCAGGCTACGACGGCTGCCGGATCGAACGCACCGAGTGTATCGAGCAGCCCGCAAGCGCTGCTTCATTGCGCCGTTTGGGCCGCCCTCCTCGAGTCGGGCTCTCGATGAACCACTACGCGGCGGACTGTTGCTGCAGCAAAATCTCGCGGCCGCGCCGAAGCGCATTGGCGATCGTGTCAGCCGGCATGGCGCCCGAGAAAAGACTGTAACCATCTAGAAAAAAGGACGGGACACCGGAAACGCCGGCCTCACGAGCCGCCCGGTCTGCCATCCCCATTTCCTTGCCGGCCAGGTCGCCAGCTCAGAAATCAAGTACGGCCTGTCGCTGCAGACCCGCCTCAGCGGCGCAGTCGGCCAATACGGCATGCCCACCGATATCCCGGCCTTCGATGAAATAGGCCTTGAACGCCGCCTCCATTGCCGCATTCTGGTCCCCATACTGGCCGGCGAACCAGATCATCCGGTGGGCATCAATCGTGTTCGGGGTGCGGGTCATCAGGTCGGTACGGAACGCCAGCCCCGCGTTGGCGGCGGCCTCGGTGATCTTTGTGTCGAGGGCTGCGGCCTTCTCGGCACTGCCGAATTTCCAGGCGCGATAGGAGGCGCGATCACGGCCTTCCCGAGGCATGTCGGGATTGAGCTGGAACGGGTTCCAATGAACGCGAAAGAACAGGCCTTCCTCGGCAAGGGTAGCGAGCGCCCGTTCCAGATGGCGCTTCCCGATATAGCACCATGGACAAATCGTGTCAGATACAATGTCAATTCGACTCCCGACCGAATCCGTCTCTGATGACCGTGTTTCCGCGGCAGTAGTGCCCGATTCCTCGGAACGGTTCACCACCCGGGATGGGCTATCGTCGTCCATGCTGTTCTCCTTTCCTGCAACATGGCTCGCAAATCCTATTTGTCACGGGTGGCGCCTTGGTTTTCCGCTTCAGGACGCCTAACGTCGCCCTGTTGCTGAACCGGTCTAGTCTGAAGGAGCCTCCCATGGCATTTCCCCCTAAATCGATGGCTGACTTTGGTGAATTTGGCAAACTCTTCGCCGACATGAAACTGCCCGCCATGCCTGACATGGAGGCGTTCGTCTCCGCCAGCCGCCGAAACATGGAGACGCTGACCGCCGCCAACCGAGTTGCGCTGGAGGGCGCCCAGGCCGTTGCTCGGAGACACATGGAAATCGTGCAGCAGAGCATGGCTGAACTGACCGAGGCGGTGCGTTCGATGTCCTCGGTCGAATCGCCCCAGTCCAAGGCGGCCAAGCAGGCTGAGCTGCTGAAGCAGGCGTATGAGAGGGCGGTCGCCAACATGAAGGAAATTGGTGACTTGATGCAGCATTCGCACGCCGAGGCGATGAAGCTGCTGAACACTCGCTTCGCGGAGGCAATGGATGAAGTGAAGGCCTTGGCGGACAAGTCCAAGGCGTAGTTGGCCGGATGCCCTTCCGCTGTGGGAGTCTGTCTGCCCGGCGGACACCAAGTGCTCGACCACCCACCGCTACCGACACAACGGAGGCGGTGGGTCCTGATGGAGAGGGCGTAAGTAATTTCCTCTAAACGAACAGCACCGTCGCAAGGGCCCGGTTCTCGCCGCTATACGCCCAGTCATCCCCGCATTTTGCGGACTTCGGCGTGGCATAAGGAAAGAATCAGGAAAGGCTGAAACCTTGTGGAAACGAATCCTGGTGGTCCGCGCCGGATTCGTCTGTTGCTTTCTGGCTGAGCGGGATTCCCCAACATGATGCGCACCTTCAGGCTGACGTCTCCTTCAATTCGCGGAGCCGGCCGTGAGTGCGTGCAAGACATTCTCCCATCAGCAGGTGCATCAGTTGCTGGACGAGGTGCTGGGGCCGGGCCTGCACGCCAAACGCATCGCCTCGCTCGCCGATGCCACGCTGGGGGCGATGCACACGGCCTCGTTAGCGGTTTGCACGATTGGCCATGGCATGGCGATGGCTCGCGGCCTGAATGCCCGGCACGCGGTCAAACAGGTTGATCGGATGCTGTCCAACCCGGGCATTAATGTCGATCAGATCCTGGCGCTCTGGGTGCCGTTCGTGATCGGCGCCCGCACCTCGCTGCTGGTAGCCATGGACTGGACCGACTTCGACGCTGATAACCAAGCCACCATCATGCTTTCCCTGATCACCGAGCACGGCCGCGCCACACCGTTGGTCTGGCTGACGGTCGACAAGGCCGAACTCAAGGACCGGCGCAGCCTCTACGAACGCCGCGTGTTGGTCCGCCTGGCCGAGATCGTGCCGGCCGGGGTTGGCGTCTGCATCGTCGCCGATACGTCATACGCTTCCGTGGCAATATCAAGGTTATGGCTGCCAACGGTGTCACCCCGCTCCGCCGCAGCCTGGGTTAGTCCGAGCGGACGGGCGCGTGTGCTGCGCGAGGCCATGGTGACGGCATCGCCACAGATCGACAGTGGTGTTGCAAATGTTGGATAGACGAACAAGCCGGTTGCGCGCACGCGCAAGCTACGAAATCCTCTACGTAAGCCAATAGCGTCCACGAACAGACCCTCAACTCGCGCGATCTCGCCACGAAGGTATCCGTAAGGATTACAAGGGAGAATTCACGCGATCGTTGATGGAGGAAAACAATGGCCACCACTCCGAGAAATTACCGCCGACTAGAGGGCAGCGAGGTGCGGCCCGCGCCCGGTGCGCGGCTGGTCGGCTCCGCAAGCGAAGCCGAGAGGCTGGCGTCACCATCGTGCTCCGTCGGCGCCCCGACGGCGCGCCCGTCCCGGAGCCCGCCCACTATCTCCGCACCCCACCGTCGCAGCGTCGTCGCCTTTCCGAACCGGCGTTTGCCGCCCCCTACGGCGCCGACCCGGCGGAGATCGAGAAAGTCGTCGACTTTGCCCGCAGCCACGGCCTCACTATGGACGAAACCAACGCTGCCCGCCGTACCCTTGTCGTCTCCGGCACGATCGGAGAATTCAACAAGGCCTTCAATATATCGTTGCACAATTACGAGCACGAGGTCGAGCGCTCGCGGCGGTTAGGCCGCCGAACCGACCCTATCACAGCTACGACGGCTTCATCCACGTCCCCACCGACCTCACCGAAATCATCGCCGGCGTGTTCGCCCTCGATAGCACTGCATCACCAAGCGTGGCCTCGCCGATCCGCCGAACACCAATCCGATCTCCATCACCACGGTCCTCCCGCTATATGACTTCCCGCCTAACTTGGCCGCGGGACAAACGATTGCGATCTTTCTCCGAGGCGGCTACCTGCCGAGCGACATCGCCGCCAATTTCCCCGTCAGCCCGCCCTCGGTGATCGACATCTCGGGTGACGCATCCAACAGCGGCGCCGCCGATCCCAACGGCCAGTTCGAGACACGCAGGACATTTTCATCGCCGCCTCTGCGGCACCCCGGCGCACAGATTGCGGTCTACTTTACAACCTATAATCAGATAATCAGAAGGGCTGGGTCGATCTGATCACGCGGGTGATCCACCCGAGCGGGGCCTGGGCGATCCGCAATGCTCCGTGCTGTCTTCCAGCTTCTACGTGTCGAACGGCGACGACGCGGCGACGCCTGAGCGGCCGTTCGCCGGGCCGGCTCAGGTCCTCGACTATGTTGGCCGCTATACGCACCGCGTCGCCATCTCCAACAACCGCTTGGTGTCCATAGATGACTAAAGGTCGGCTTTCGCTGGAAGGACTACCGGGATGACAACCGCCAGAAGACGATGACCCTCGAGGCTGAGGAGTTCATCCGGCGCTTCCTGATCCATGTGCTGCCGGATGGTTTTCACCGCATTCGCTATTTCGGATTCCTCGGCAACTGCCATCGTGAGCGCAAGCTGGCGCGCTGCCGGGAGTTGCTCGCGATGGCACCCGGCGGATCGGCAGTCGATCCGCCGGCAGACTACCGCGATCGTTTCGAGGCGCTGGCAGGTCGGTCGTTGCGGGAGTGTCCGCACTGCCACACCGGCATCATGGTGGTGATCCACTGCATCGCCAAACTCTGCCAGCCGGTTCCGGATACATCATGACCCGGGATCGCGATCCCGCCCGTGCAAATTCAAACTGTCCGCCAGGTCGGGAGGGGGATGCTTGTGCCGCAACGGCACCGACGCGCCCGAACCGCGGTTGAATGGTCGGTTCCCGGCTGTGCAGGTCAGCTCACGGCCTGACTGGCGGGGTCAGCTGCAACTGAACGCCCCACACAGCGTCCCAACGGTGCATAGCCGTTGCCACCCGAACCCATTCAAAGCCCATACCTCCGGCGATCGGGGGAGCGGTTCAGTCCAATAGGTTTTTAGCTCACCGGCGCGAACAACGGTCGCGATACTCCCGCGCAGAAGCCTGGCGACGCGCCGCCAAGCTAAACACTCTTCATTATGGTAAGAATTCACGTGTGCTGGTGAAGTCGCGGTGCGCCCGGTTGGCACGGGCGCGGTTGATCCGACTGGACAGGACTGGAAATTTCCCGCCTCGGTTGCGGCCGCCGGAGAACCGTTTCGGGATACGCGACGGCCGGCGGACCTGGCGCACGGTGATCGGAAGACCGGCAAAGCGGCCACGGGCCTCTCGAAGCCGCCGTCCAAGAGGCCGCTGACCTATTCAACGTGTTCAACCCCGGGGGGTAGGCATCGTGCCGCAAAGCGCCTCAACCCTGCCAACCCGGGGCCGGCAGAAGACCATTGATCATCAGTCCATCTGGCCGCATTTCGTATGCCGGAAGACCCGTCGGGTTCTCACTCTGGCGCTGGTTTGAGGCCCGTAACGGCCGGTGGGGTATGTCAACCAGAGCGGCGGCTTGCGGTTGGTTTGTGAGTTGGTCGGATCCGACCGGCTCCGCCTGCGCCGCGCCGCCGATCGTCAGGAATGCCGCCGCTGCGGCAAGGAACATCGCCTTCATGGTAATTTCCCTTCACTTCTAGAGCTGTTGGGGCATCTGCCACCAACCGTGAGATGAGTATCCTCGACCGAACAATCCAAACGATAATTCGGATAGTTATGTCGTCCGCGGCGATCGGTTGGGTGATGATCCGTTTGCTTGGCTCCGGCGGGCTCGACGCGCAGGTCACGCAGCAGCCGGGCCAGGGTCTTTTGGTAGACGTCGTGATCCTTCCAGTGGCGGAAATCACCGAAGTTGCGGTTGTGCGCAAACTTGAGCGCCCACGCCTCGTTGGTCGTGAACACCGCATCGGGCCGCGGCCCTCGGTCGGCAGGTCGAGCACCGGCGTCACAGTTGTTAATCGGCGTTGAATATTGACCCCCTATCGGCGTCCAAAATCGACCCCGGCGATCGCCGGACCGTAAAAGTGTTTCAGCGCGTTGAGCAGCGCGACGCCCCACGCGCTGCCCCATCCGGTAACGGCGTCCCATCCGGGTGTGACAGGATAACCAGCCACACCGGCGAAGCTGTTATCGGCGGCGCCCGGCTCCGGCAGGATGTCGCGGAACCCGGCGCCCTTCAGCGCATAGATGACCGGGTTGATGAAACCGACGTTCTCGCCGAGCGCGGCGTTGAGAACGGCGATCAGCCCGGCCCAGAGCGGCGCCGAGGCGCTGGTGCCATTGGCTATCGCCCCAGTCACGCCATCGAAGGTAAACAGATAGCCACTGTTCGGGCTGGCGTTAGCCGATACGTCCGGCACGCCACGCCCGCGATGCCCGTCCTTGATCGAGACCGGAATGTTGGTATCGCTCTATACCAGGGCAGCGGGAAGTAATCGCTGACCCCGCCGCCGGAGGCGCCTGTGCGGTGGGGCGTCGTCCCAGGCCCACTCGTCGCAGTTTGCACGACCATGTTGCCGATCGTGGTGCCACCGCAGGCAAGTGCCCAAAGGTCCGTCGCCGGGTACAACACATGCGCCAAGCCGTCAGTGGCCCTGGCCTGCGCGCCGTTGTCGCCGGAGCAGGTGCATAACGTCACGCCTGTATCGCCGCATCCTCCAGCATCTGCGTCACGGCGGTGGTCCAGCTCGTCGGGATCATTTCGGCGGCCCCGCCGGACGGGCAAAGCTGGATCGCCTGTCGACCGGGGTTCTTCCTGCCGGTCCAGGTGCTGTCGCGGATGTTTCGGGGCTTGTTCCTGCGTTATCTTGAGAAAGCCTTCGCCACGGGTGAGCTGAACTTCCTTTCGGCACATCGTCATCTGTATGAGCCTGCGGCGTTCCGGCGCTATCTGACGCCGGTCTGGAACGCCGATTGGGTGGTCTATCGCAATGCCGCCGCCGGGAACCAGAAAATGAATGTGTGGATGATGCAACAGATTTTGTCCCCAGGTGTGCAGCACACCGAGGAAACCGATCTCTGCGCCCAAATGCTTGGGGTCGGCAGCGATGATGCGCAACGTCTCTGCCGCAGCGCGGAACAGGATATCGTAGACCACGGTCTGGTTCTGGAATGCGATGACCTCGATCTGCGCCGGGACGGTGAACACGACGTGGAAGTAAGGCACGTCGAGCAATTCCGCCTGACGGTCCGCGAGCCATTGCGCCCGTGCCAGACCCTGGCACTCAGGGCAATTGCGATTGCGGCACGAGTCATATGCGATACGCTGGTGGCCGCAATCGCCGCACCGCTCGACATGACCGCCCAGAGCAGCGGTGCGGCAAGTTTCGATCGCAAGCATGGCGCGCCGCCGCGCCGCGGACAACGATGCGCGGTGCTGATCACGGAAAGCCGGGCCGAAGCGGCGCAACACGTCCGCCATTTCCAGCCCCTCGCGAGACACGGTCCCGCCGTTACGCGGGCACGAGGTCCGGCACGACCGGTGCTATCACCTGCAACGAATCCAGCGGACTGGCGGTGGCGCAGACCTTGCTGGTGGCGATGCGGAGATACTTCGACGTGGTGGTCAGGCTGCGATGGCCAAGCAGCAACTGAATCGTACGGAGGTCGGCACCGCCTTCGAGCAGATCGACCGCAAACGCGTGACGCAAGGAATGCGGCGTGACCGGCCTGGTGATGCCCGATCGCTCCCGTGTTTGCTGGCAAACCCGTTCAACGGCGTGCCGCGTGATCGGCTGCCCGGGCCGATCACCTGGAAACAACCACTCTCTCGGATGGGTCTCCTTCCAATACTCCCGCAGAATGTCCAACAATCTGGGCGAGAGTATCACGTAGCGGTGCTTGCTCCCCTTGCCCTGATAGCCATTTACGTCTTGATCCCGGCCGAATAACTCAGATTCCGCGAAAAATCACGTGGTTACTTTCTACTTTGTACTCCCGCAAGCGTTCCAGGAACGATTGCCCTAAAAGATTGTCTTGCAATGTGCCGGGCCTTGCGATGAGCGCAGGAATATCGTGCACTGTTATCGACCCTACCGATATCGTAGCAATCGTGGCAGGGGCCATCCACGTGACCCCATTCGCAGTCTTGGACTGGATTGAGTAGGTGAGCGCGTTGACCGCGACACCTAGTCGCGCGGCGTCCTCCGCCCTCAAGGTCACCAATGACGCGCCGGTGTCGAACAACATAGAGGTGGGCTGGTTATTTACCATGGCTTCGAGGGCGAAGGAGCCATTCTGCCTGCGCCAAGCGGTGGCCTCGCCCCCGGTCGGCGTTACCACGTGGGGTAGGGCCGACGTCGCGGACCCCTGTGATGGGGCATTTGGTGCCCACATGCGAGGCAAGCCTTCCGGCGTGTCCCCAGCGCTCGGCAAGATGGCCGGGGTGCGGTCGTCGTGAGGCAGACCGGTACCTCAACGGCGAAGACCTTGCCAGAGGCGAGGGTAGTAACGAAAAGCAAACTTGCCGCAATTCGCGTGAATTTAAACCACTTTACTCTATACAAACGAAGCATCATTTCCCCCGGCCAGGCCCGGTCGCCGCACCTCAACGTCCGGCGTCGTCGGGGTCATTCTACCACGGAACGATGCAGTTTCGAAAGGTCAGAGTGACCGAGAGGCTACCCCGGCCCTCTCTCGCCGGCTTTCTGTCCGCAGCTGCCCGCATGCTGCCAGGATATCCTGCCCCCGCGGCGTCCGGATCGGCGAAGCAAAGCCCGCCGCATTCACGATCGCCGCGAAACGGTCGAGCGCCGCCTTGCCGCTCAATTCGAACTGCGACCCAGGCCACGGATTGAACGGAATGAGGTTCAACTTCGCCGGCATCCCAGCGATCAACCGGACCAATTCCCGTGCCTCGGCCTCAGAGTCATTTACGCCCTTCAACATGATATATTCAAAGGTAATCCGCCGAGCGTTGGAGGAGCCCGGATATCGGCGGCACGCGGCCAAAACCTCGGCTATCGGATATTTTCGATTAAGCGGCACCAACTCATCACGTAGGTTGTCGCGAACGGCGTGCAGGGAAACCGCGAGGTTCACCCCCAACTCCGCCCCCGCACGGTCCATCATGGGCACCACCCCCGACGTGGATAGTGTAATCCGTCGCCGCGACAGCCCGATCCCCTCGCCGTCCATCGCGATCTTCATCGCCTTCGCGACGTTCATGTAATTATATAGCGGCTCGCCCATCCCCATCAGCACGATGGTGGACAGCAGACGTGGAGTCTCGCCTTTCGGCGAGGGCCATTCGCCATACAAATCCCGCGCCGCCATGAACTGCCCGACGATCTCCGGCGCGCCCAAATTTCGCACCAGCGTTTGGGTGCCGGTGTGGCAGAATCGACAAGACAGGGTGCATCCGACCTGCGAGGAAATGCAGACGGCGCCGCGATCCTCGACCCGGTCGGGGATGTAGACTGTTTCCGCCTCCTGCCCATCGCGGAACCGGAACAGCCATTTGCGAGTTTCATCGACTGACGTTTGGACCAACGCAGCATCGGGCCGCCCTATGACGAACTTGTCGGCTAAGCGGGCCTGCAATGGCTTGGCGATCGAGGACATCCGAGCAAAGTCGGTGACACCCTGGTGATAGATCCAGTGCCACAACTGCTTGACACGGAAGGCGGGTTCGCCGATCGACGCCATCTCGGCCTCCAGCTCAGCTCGATCCAGCCCCACCAGATCGCGGCGCCCGTCGGCCAGCGCGACCTCGGGCGGGTCGAACAGTGCGGACTTCGCAAGAACCCGCGCGCGGTCAGCGTCGGAAAGATCATTCACTTCGCGGGACATGCTTTAACAATTGCCGCATACGCTTGGCCAAATCCCTTCAGGCTGAACGTATCCGTGACCTCCTTCGAACTCGGCGACCGAGCGATGGCTCGGCTGCCTTTGCTGAACGCTGTGACGGCTGACTTGCCATCCCGCGCGAATGCATTGCGGCCAGACGTATAGAACTCCAGCCCGGTCTGATCGACCTGCACATTCACGGTCGCGTTCGCCGCGTAGGACAGCCCCGCCTCAATCGCCACGGCATCGCGACCCGAGGGCCGCTCGGTAACCGTTAGCACCACGGGTCCACGCCCGGGCAATGCTGGTGCCGAACTCTGCACCCGGGTGAAGGCGTAGCAAACGGTTTGGCCGGACTCCTGATGGGTGGCGGCTGTCCAGTCGTCGAACTTGCCGATGGACTTTGGACCCTCCGCGGTGGGATGAGCGGCCGGTGCTGGCTTTTTTGTTTCGGCTGCGGCAGGCATGGCCAGCAGCAGCGCAAGGGTCAGAAAACGGGGGAATCGAGTGTTCATGCGCGTAGCACATAGGACCGTTCGCATGCGCGGAACAAGCGCCGCGCTCATGGCTTCTTCGCTTCCGTGTTAAACCAGTCGGGGATCGTCTTGCGGAATCGTGGCGGCCCGTGCCCGGTCGCCGCCAGCGCCTGCAGGGGACCTCCCGAAGCCACCGGACGGTCGGGAAACCGTCCATACTGCAGCAGACGGTCGTAGAGCACTAGTGCCCCAGCCACCGCTAGGTTCAGGGCGAACCGGGTTGGTATGCGGATGATGTGATCGCAGCGTTCCAGCAACGGAGCGGACAACCCGGCGCGTTCCGGTCCCAAAACATAGGCGGCATTCAGCGGATGACGGAACGAGGGCAGATCGATCGCATCCTGCAGAAGTTCGATCCCGACCAAGGCGCACTCGCGGGGCAACGATAGCTCGCCGAGCGTTGGGTAACGCCACATCGGAACGTGCAGGGGCGTGTCGGCGGTATCCGCCGTCCTGGCGGCGCGCGAATCCCAGCCCGCCCCGATTGTGAAACAGAACGATGCTCCGAATGCGTGCCCGGTGCGTAGCAATGCACCGATGTTGGCGGATTTGGAGACACCCTCGGCGCCGATGCCGAAATACCCTCTGGCCCTGCTTTCAACCATGCGAGCGGTCTATTCCGGCGCCATGACCGACGCAACAGATCAGCGTCGCCAGCCAATACGAAGCCTATCCCTACCCGAAAGCGACCCGTGCGACGAGGCGAAGCGCCTGGTTGTGGGCAGCTCCCCGCCATATCCGTGAGATCTACTACTGGATTTTCGGAGCGGTCCGTCCGGCGAGCCATCCCGTTAACACCCCACTCGCAGATGCGGGCACGAGGACGTTGGCGCAGCGGATGACCATCGGAAAGGTGACTTGGCGCGACCTCTCAGCCGCCGTGAGCCACCACTTGCGATGGGGGGGGCCTGCCACTGATCGACGGCCGATGCAGCCTGGGTCCGGTTGGAGCTTTTCTGGCCGGGCGGGTCATGAAGCCGGAGCTCTTTCGAGCGCCCAATACCCAACATTCGCCGCTCTGCAGCAAATCAACAGCGTACGGAGCGCTGCGCCGATCGTTTAACGTTGTCTAGACGTGATCATCCCCAGCGCCTTCCGGTTCGCCGCATATGCCTTGTCATACTCGATCAACCGCGCAATCTCGGTCACTGCGTCCTCGCCATACATCCGCCCCAGCAAATATAGCGTTGTGTCAATGGCCAGGTACACACCGCCGCCGGTTACCGCGCCCGCCTCGACAACCGAAGCCACTGTCGCCTGAACCTTCCCGCTGTTCCCAAGCAAGTTAAGCGGCGATATCGTTTCCGGCCCGACCGCATGCCGTCGTGTTGTGGCCAGCGGCCCGTCCAGCGCCCCGGATGCCGCCAAAATCAATGCACCGGTGCAGACCGACGCCATCCCTTCCGGTGGCAACCCGCGAAGATACGCGAGCACTGCCGGATCAGCCGCCGCCTCCGGCCAAGCCGGGCCACCACAGACAATCACTACGTCGCAGGCCGGCGCCGGAATCGACGCCATGATCAGCCAGCACGGCCTCCAGCCAACCGCACCGGACCCATTTGACTAACAATCACCATTGACTCGAGGGCAGGCAACACACGCCGCGCCATCGAAACCACGCCGACGGTGCCGCCGATATCGATCGGCTCGACGCCTCCATAGATCAATACCCCCACGAGGGCGGCGTCAAAACGCTGTTTCACGTTCGGTAATCCGCTCGCAAGATGGCAGGCATTTTCGCACGGGGCACGTCCCCGGCAAAGGAGACCGCCGCGAGCAGCGCCGTCGTCGACCGCCCGTCCACCCTGCGTACCGTCCTGTGGGCCAGCGTCCTTGGCACCGTCGTCGAGTGGTATGACTTCCTCATCTTCGGCACCGCCGCCGCTCTGGTGTTCAATAAGCTGTTCTTCCCCAGCTTCGCCCCCGCCGCGGGGGACCCTCGCCGCCTCCGGCACGTATGCAGTCGGGTTCGCTTCCCGTCCGCTCGGCGGCATGACCATGATCATCATGGGCGTCGACCGGGATACGACCACCACTTATCGAACAGCTCGTCAAATCAGATCGCCACGTCCGCCGACACGGCCCTTATCTGTTTGCGAAGCCACATGGTCGCGGGATCGGTCGAGGTGCGCCGGCTCCAGGTCATCCAGACTGGAAACCGCCTGATGGAGAGTGGAGGCGTAGCCAACTCCAGACCGAAATTGGGCCCGTGCAGCAGGGCGATCCGTCGTGGCACTGTCGCGATCAGGTCGCTGCGAGCCACGGTAGCCAGCGCGGCCAGGAAGTAGGGGACGGCCACGGCGACCCGCCTGGACCGACCTTCCACGGCTAGCAAGACATCGACGATGCCGCTCAGCATGCCGCCTGGTGACACCAGGACATGCCCGAGCGATGCGTACCGGTCGATGGTCAAAGTCACACCCAGGGCTGGATGACCGGCCCGAGCGACGACGAGGTAGTCGTCCTCAAGCAGGGTTTCGTGCTCGCATCCGCCGCCGCGATCCTCGGTGTACCCCAGGACCAGGTCGATCTCCGCCGATGTCAGCGCCTCGATCGCCTGCCGACGGACGAGTGGCTGAAAAATGAACAACGGCCCCGCGCCTCCCGTGTCGGTGGTCCCGGTATCGGCGAGCAGTGGTGCGAATACCGATGTCTCGTAGTCCGGTGCCGCAATGCGGAACGTGCGGCGGTCGCGCGTCGGATCGAAGGTTGCCGGTCGCGTGGTCCCGGCGATCAACCTGACCGCTTCGGCCAACGGCGCCCGCAAGTCCAGCGCCCGTGGTGTCGGTACGATGCCGCGAGGCGTGCGGATGAACAGCTCATCGCCGAAAATATCGCGCAGCCGCTTAAGAGCATGACTGATGGCGGATTGCGTTAGCCCCAGCCGCTTCGCCGCGGCCGATAGTTTTCGGCTGGCCATGACCTCCTCGAAGACCAGCAACAGCGTCAGATCGAGCCGGCGCAGTTCAATGTCGTCGAACCCGGGCATGAATCGATTTCAATCGATGGAGTTCAGCGGAATTCATATCATAACACCACGAATTCGGAAAAATGAAACACCGGAGGCTACTATGCAAATCGCGATCATCGGGACCGGGAATGTGGGCCATGCCCTTGCCCGGGCGTTGGAAAGGGCGGGTCATGCTATCGTCTTTGGGACTCGCACCCCCGATCCGTCGAGTGCGCAGCAAGTAACGATTGCTAAGGCCTCTGCCGATGCCCACGCGACGATTCTGGCGGTGCCATTTGGGGCGGCTCAGGACGTGATTACTGCCGGCGGAGGATTCGCTGGGAAGATCGTCATCGATGCCACCAACCCGCTCGGTATGGGCTCGCGCGGTCTCGGCCTGACAATGGGCTTCACGACGTCCGGCGGGGAGACGATTGCCGCAATGGCGCCAAACGCCAAGTTGTTCAAGACTTTCAACCAAACCGGGTTCGAGAACATGGCCGATGCCATAGCCTACAAGAATCGCCCGGTCATGTTCGTCGCAGGCGACGATGCCACTGCGAAACCGTTGGTGATGGGACTAGTCACCGACGCCGGGTTCGAGGCCCTGGACGCCGGCGATTTGGCTGAATCGCGTCTTCTGGAGGCGTATGCGATGCTGTGGATCGAACTCGCCCGCAAGCGGAGGCTCGGGTCGGATTTCACCTTCACTCTGCAACGCAAAGCTTAACCCGGGCTTAATGTCACAGCCATCAACTCCAACAAGTTTCCATCCGGATCGCGGAAATAGACGGAAACACTGGATAAACCATCAGCGGTTCGACGCGGCGTTGGCCCCTCGATCACTTCAATCCCATGCCCGGTAAGCAACGCCAATGCGCTTTCGATAGAACCGTTCCATCGCCAGCAGATATCAGCCGCACCGGTCGTAGGATGTCTGGCCACGAGTTCGAGCCCGTTTCCAGCCTGATAAATGCTCGATACCGTATTGCCGAGGGCGATTTGCCGAACGTTTTGCCGGGGCGAACTCATGGACCGTATGTGCCACGAACAGGCGTTCGTAGAAGGAGCATGCTACTCCATATTTTCGACGGTTATTGCGACATGATCGATACCGACGACCTGACGGGACATCTTTTCCTCTCCTACCGGCAATAAAGCCTACATCCACCCCCCGTCGACGACCCATAGCTGGGCGGTACACATCCGGCTGTCGTCTGAAGCCAGCCAAAGCACCATCCGAGCGACGTCCTCGGGCATCACCTTGGCCTTCAGGCACTGGTTGAGCATTAGTTCCGCCTCTGCCTCGGGGGTAAGCCAAAGTTTGATCTGCCGCTGCGTCATGATCCACCCCGGGATCACGCAATTGACGCGGACGCCGTGGCCGCCTAGGTCGCGGGCCATGCCCCTGGTAAGTCCCTCTACCGCCGCCTTGGCACTGGTATAGGCCGGCATGCCGCCCTGGCTCCTGTGCCAGGAGATCGAGCCGAAGTTGATGATCGACCCGGCCCCCGCCTGCCGCATCATCGGCGCAACCGCCTGGATTGCAAAGAACTGGTGGCGCAGGTTGGTAGCCATGCGCTCGTCCCAATACTCCACCGTAACATCTTCGTAGCCGTGCCGCTGGTCGTTTGCCGCGTTGTTCACCAACACCGAAATCGCGCCGAGCCGCCGGCCGATCTCCCCGATGACAGCCTGCAGCGCGGGAATATCTTTGATGTCGCAAGGCAAGTACAGCGGCGGTGTCAGGTCTTGTTGCCGTAGCGTCTCGATCAGGCGATACGCCGCCTCATCGGCAATGTCCAGGAACGCGACCTTTGCCCCCTGACGGGCAAACTGAGTGACTTCCTCGGCGCCGATCCCGCTAGCACCGCCTGTAATCAGGACAACACGATCGCGCAGGCTGGGATAGACTGCAAACCCCTCGGTCATGGCATACGCTCCTTCAGTTGGCGGACCGCATCCGCTCCTTGACGCTCGGCGCCCCGACAGGACCTTCTCCGCGAAGGAGTTTGAGGCGTCATCCCGAGCACGGCGATCGTCCCTTGGCTACCATCCCACACCACCGTGGTGCGACCCACCTTCACCAGCGGCCGTAGAAATATTCGCGCCATTGGGCCCAGTCCAACTAAGCCGATCTGCATCGATTGTCCCTCGTTGCTGTGTGCCACGGCGGCCTCGCCGGTTTCACGCCACCGTGCCACATGCTGTCCCGATGACAAGGTGGGCCGGTCTCTCACGAATAAGTTATGGCTGATTATTGTTGATCGGTCGCAATCGATTGGCTGACCCGCTTGCCGGGCGCGAGCTGCCAGGGGCAATTCATTCCTGTGACGGCACCATCAGGACCGCGATCGGGTGCGAGACGCGCGGCGTTTATGTTTCATCGGCGCATCATGGCTCACATCGGCAAGGGCTATCTTTTCCGCCGCAGTGATCAGCGCAATTTGCCTTCCGCGATGGGGGAGCGTCGTCGCGCCGCCCCGTCACGACACAGCGATCGGCCGAAAGTACCCAGGGAGATTTGACACATGACGGACGAAAGTTCTGACAAGAAGCGTGCCCGGCTGGTGGGCCTCAATCACATCGCACTCGAGGTCGGAGATGTCGATGAGGCGCTTGCGTTCTATGGGCGGATCTTCGACTTCAAGTTACGCGGCAAAGCTGATGGAGCGGCCTTCATCGACATTGGCGACCAGTTTATCGCGCTCATGAAGGGGCCCGTGCTCGCTGCAACGGGCCACCGGCACTTCGGGTTGGTGGTCGATGATCGCTCGGCCGTGCAAGCCCTGGCGGTCGAGGCGGGTGCTCGGATGGTCGACGGGCCGTTCCTTGACTTCATCGATCCCTGGGGAAACAGGGTGGAAGTCGTCGAGTACGCCAACGTTCAGTTCACCAAGGCCCACCCCGTGCTGCGGGCGATGCAGCTTGAGTTGGGAAAGAACGAGGCTGCCAAGCGCGAGTTGGCCGCGAAGGGCATGCTGCCCGAGGGTTCTGATCCGCAGGTCGTGACGCCAATCTAACCTTTGGCGTCATGCAATTTGTCGCTCAAACGACGAAAAGTTAGCCCTTGCGGGGCATTGGCGAGGCGTCGACCGTGGATCAGGGCTCAGCGGGCTCTGACCGGTCACGTAACGGAAAGGAGAACCAATCCAGCAGGCACCATTTGCTGCCCAACCCCTTTTAGAAGTGGAATGAAAGCGACGCCGAACCGAACTGGTGTAAGCCGCCTGCTTGGCCGTTAAATTCCTGGGTCTGCGCGACGTAAGCAAATGTTAGCCGCATGCCATACGCCATGACGGCAAAACCACCCTGCATTTCGGCGACGTCCCAAACGCTCGAAACATGCGGACCTCCACGAAACGGGCTGGTTTGCAGCAAGAGGTCGTAGGCGACAGCCTGTCCGTCCGCACCCGCGAACACGTACCAAGCGAACGACCGGGTCGGCGTGAACGCGTCCCCGCCACTCAGGCCTGGGCGAAACCGCGGCACACCGTAATCTGAATCGAGGCCTTGGCCGAAGCGGAAGGTCACGCCGGTTTGCAGGTAATCGCGCAGATCGCCTAGACCGATCGTCAGCGATGGCAGAGCGTCCGTTTCCATGCCCGCCACGGTTCCCATCGGCAGACGCCAGGTGCGTTCATGCAACACTTCCGCAGCAGGAACGTTCTGAATTTGACTGCCCCACCCGTTCGTGTGGTTCTGCCCGATGAGGTCGTGGAAGCCGTTCTGCAACTGTTGTGCGCCGGACCAAGGGCCAACAAGCCCCAAGCTAACGGTCAGGACACTTCTTGTGTCGTCGCCGTCGCTCATCAGCGAGAAATTGCCAAGAAGTACCCCTGCATAAGGACGGTCATATGGACTCGGCACGACCGCAGCGGTGTCCACCGGCGTGTAGATCTGCTGTGCCAGGTCGAAAGCGATCCTTTGCTGACCCCCGCCCCACAGAGTATTCCCCAGATCGGCGAGGAAGTTCGGCACCGCGCCGGTTGGCGAGGTCCAGCCCAGCCGCAGCCCATTGACATAATAGCGGTCGGTTGGATGACCGGCGGAAATCGAGGCGTTTTCATCCTGCAAGGTCCAGATGCTCAACGGATCTGCCGCTGGCTGCCCGCGTGCCGCGACGGCGGGCAGCACGAGAAACGCGGTAAGGGCCGTCGCAGTCCGAAAATTCATAAAGCGAGCACTTTGACCAGGAGAATCCCCTAGACATGATGGGGAAAGTCACCTTTCGTCAACACTTGAGATGTCGAAGTGCCCGGCGTAGCTTGATTATCAAGGGATGGGTGGCCGAGCGGTTGAAGGCAGCGGTCTTGAAAACCGCCGTGCGTGCAAGCGTACCGTGGGTTCGAATCCCACCCCATCCGCCATTTGTTTCGATTACCGCATTGATTTGTTTTAATTCTTTCACCGAATTGGACTTACGCGAGGGTCGCACACTTTCGTTCGTTGCGCGTCAAACTTCTTGGTAGTTGCCGATGCGGCACACCCCGGGCAGTAAGCAATTTCGCTTGAACGCGATCGGCAGTCTGCCAGACAGGGTGGCCGGGAGGTTGGTGGGCCCACCCCCTCAACGGCATCACAAATCGTGCCCCAAATCACCCACGAGGAGGCCGAGGCTCCCCGGTCAGGCGGGAACCGTAGCGGGTGTGCGTGGGGCGGGAATGCCTTCTGGGTCCAGGCGATAACCACCGCCCTCGGTAACCAAGAGCCGCGCGTTCGCCGGATCGGGTTCGATCTTTTGCCGGAGGCGATAAATGTGGGTTTCCAACGTGTGTGTCGTGACTGCAGCGTTGTAGCCCCAGACCTCGTTCAGCAACACCTGCCTTGCCACCGACCGCGTGCCGGCGCGGTAGAGGAATTTGAGGATCGCCGCCTCCTTCTCGGTCAGGCGGATACGGCGGTTCTTCGCGGGTTCCTGCAACAGTTTGGCGGCGGGCCGAAACGTGTAAGGCCCGATCGTGAAGACTGCGTCCTCGCTGTTCTCGAAAATCCGCAACTGGGCCCGTAGGCGGGCCAGCAGGACTGCTAGCTTGAACGGCTTGGCGATGTAGTCATTCGCGCCGCAATCCAGGCCCTTAACCACGTCGGTCTCGCTATCCAGGCCGGTCAGCATGATAATTGGCATGCGGTGCCCCTGCTTGCGAAGCTTGGAGCAAAGATCGCGGCCATCGCCGTCGGGCAAGCCGACGTCGAGGATAACCGCGTCGAAGCGCGCATCCTTGCCGGCGAGACAGGCCTCGGCAGCCTGCACGGACCCAGCCTCCGTGGCGACGAACTCCCCGTCGACAGCGAGTTGATCAACCAATGTCTCACGCAGGGCGTCGTCGTCATCGACGATCAAAACCGGGCGTTCTGCCGACATTCTTAAGTTCCTCTTGCCAGTGTTTGACGTGGCTCGTTACACACACCACCGCTTTGATTAGCTAAAAGCAGATCGATGCACCATATACGTTCCCGAATGAGGACAACATCGGTTCGGCAAGGCTTGACCTCGCCAGCCGATCACAAGATTGCGCGCGCACACACCAGTCGGTAGATTCAAAGGCGTCGCCTCGTCTCATCCGCTCCCTATATGGTCTAACCTATCGGGGAATCACCTGTCCCCGGGATGATTTATGGCTTGAAGGTCAATAGTGACAGAATTTAGTTCCTTTTGTCGCAAAGTTTTACACGTGCGGATCGCTGTCCGCGCGCGCCAGCAGGCAGGCGATGCAGGCTGAACCTGCGCCGACGGCCGATCAGACCAGACGGCGGTTGCGACTGGTCCATCGAGCGGCGTCTGAACTGCGGCGCGGTGTGCCGGTGGTTCTGGGTGGTGCGACGCCGCTGCTCATCCTGGCCGCGGAGACCGCCGGGCCCGATGCGTTGGCAGAGATGGAGGCGCTGTCCGGCGCGCGACCGTTGCTCATCCTGGCCCCGGCGCGCGCGGCGGCGATCCTGCGCGAGCCAATGTCTGCGGATGCAACTGCCGTGACCGTCGCGTTGCCGAATTCGCTCTATCGGATTGCCGTATATCAATCGCTGGCCGATCCGACGGCAACGCAGATATCGGCGCGGGAGGTGTTGCGCACAGTGCCCGCTCCACCCTTCGCCGACGCCGCGATCGCACTCGCCAAAATCGGCCGGTTGCTGCCGGCCTTGCTGGCGGCTCAGCTGCTGGAGACCTCGGCTTCCGGCCACGGGCTGATCGAGGTGCCAGTCCCTGACATCCTCGGCTACATGGACAGCGAAGTTACCGGTCTGAGGCAAATTGTTTCGGCTAACGTGCCGTTGATCGGCGCACCCGACAGCCAGGTCGTGGCCTTTCGCAGCGATGGCTCGGCGATCGAACATCTCGCGATCGTGATCGGTCGACCCGAGACACGCGACGCTCCGCTTGTGCGAATCCATTCGGAATGTTTCACCGGCGATCTGCTAGGGAGCATGCGGTGCGACTGTGGCGAGCAACTGCGTGGGGCGATTCGGCGGATGGCGGAGGACGGGGCTGGCGTTCTGCTGTATCTGGCGCAGGAAGGCCGCGGTATCGGGCTGGTGAACAAGTTGCGAGCTTATGGGCTGCAGGATCGCGGGCTGGATACAATGGATGCAAACCGAGTATTGGGATGGGGTGCGGACGAGCGCAATTTTCTGATCGGGGCGACGATGCTGCGGCTAATGGGTATCAAGCGAGTGCGGCTGCTGACCAACAATCCGGACAAAATGGACGCGATGACAGCGTGCGGCATCGAGGTCACGGACCGAGAACCACATATGTTTGCGCCAAATGGCGTAAATGATGAATACCTCGCGACCAAGGCCGCTCGGTTTGGTCACATGCTCGACTGAGCCGCGTTAACAATCAATGACCGTCGTATATCGCACTGGTCAAAGCCCTGTCGGGCCCGTAAAGGGCTTCTTTCGCAAGAGATTCGTAAATGACCCCGTCGGAAATCGAACGCCTTCAGACCTACCTGCGCAAGCTCTTCGGCAGCGAGCGGATCACGATCGTGCTGCCCAAGCGGCGCGGGCTGTCGATCGAAATGGTCGTCAATGAGGAAACGATCGGAACGGTGCACAAGGACGTCGATGACGGCGAAACGTCGTATTCGATCCATCTGACGGTGCTGGAGGAGGACCTGCCCGCAGCGAAGGCGGCGCCTGCGACGCGAGCTCCCGCACGACGATAAGGAAAGGCCGGGGGCTGACCTGGGGCTGCCCGCACCCGGCCAAAGGCGATCCGCTCTTGGAATTGCTGTGTCGGTTGGCTGGTCAGGACGGGGGCCATTGGTGGGACCAAGGGGCCGCCGATCCTTTGCGGGTCTGTGCGGAGCGCAGGCTGCCCTACTCCACGAGAACCGGTGACGGGGCAACGAACGGTTTCAGCGCGACGGATAGGGCGATCGATACCACCACGTTCGCAATCATCGCCCATAGCGCGATGTAGCCCGGGAAGCTGGTACCGCCGAATGACACGGTGAAAACCGCCGCCTTGAATGAGGTCGTCGAGGCCATCCAGGTGCCAACGGCGGTCCCCACGGCCCAGCCGCCTAGGAGCGCCCAGCCGTTCAGTATCCGCATATACAGGCCCAAAATCACCGACGGCAGCACCTGGATGATCCACAGGCCGCCAAGCAACTGGAACTGCAGAGCATAGGGCACCGGCACGAAGATGATGAACACCAGAGCGCCGACCTTTACCAACAAGGATGCGATCTTCGCCACGGAGGATTCCTGTGCATTTGTCGCGTGTGGCGCGAGGAAGCCGCGATAGATGGTACGGCTGACAGATGTTGGCGCAGGCTATCGACATGATGGCGGACGGTACCAGCGCACCGATGGCGATCGCGGCGAACGCCACGCCGGCGAACCAGCCAGGGAAGATGGCGAGGATCAACGCCGGCACGGCGAAGTTGTTACCGTAGCGCTTGAACCCCTCCGCGAACTCGGGCGCGGCGCCGACGTGTACCGCCACGGCCGTGAAGCCCAACAGCGCCAGAAGGCCCAGCACCAGCGAATAGGCCGGCAGCAGGGCGGCGTTGCGGCGGATTGCGCCAGGGCTGGAGCTGCTCAAGATGGCGGTCAGCGAATGAGGGTACAGAAACAGCGCCATCGCGGAGCCCAGGGCCAGGGTGGCGTAGGTGCTGTAGGCTCCGTAGGTGTCGCCCACCGGCGCTGCCAGTGTCAGCTTGGCGGCTGGCACCGCGGCGAAAACCGGCCCGAAACCACCCAACTTGAGCGGCACGAAGATGGTGACCGCGATAACCACCAGATAAATCAGCAGGTCTTTCACCACCGCGATCATCGCCGGGGCGCGGAGGCCGGACGTGTAGGTGAATGCGGCGAGGATGATGAAGGCGATGATCAGGGGCAGGTCGCCGATCACTCCGTCGCCTGAGACGCCCATAGCGCCGATCACCACCTGCATGCCGACCAATTGCAGGGCGATGTATGGCATCGTCGCCACGATGCCGGTCACGCCCACCGCCAACGCCAGCCACTTGTTGCCATAGCGCCCCAGCACGATGTCGGAGGACGTGACGTAGCCATGCTTGTGCGCGAGCGACCACAGCCTCGGGAAGATCAGGTAGAGCAATGGATAGATCAGGACTGTGTAGGGTACGGCGAAAAAACCCAGCGCTCCGGCGCCGTAGACGAGAGCGGGGACGGCGATGAAGGTATAGGCTGTGTAGAGATCGCCGCCGAGCAGGAACCAAGTGACGAAAGTGCCGAAGCGGCGGCCACCGAGGCCCCATTCATGCAGTTGGGTCAGGTCGCCGGCACGCCACCGGGCGGCCCAGAAGCCCAGAGCCGTGACGAAGAGAAAGAGCGCGACGAAGACGGTGAGGGCAGGCCAGTTCATGGCGGCTCAGTGTTCTACGTTGTAGATAATGCCGGCGATGATGGCCGCGATGACGACCCACGTGAGCTGGTACCAGTAGTAGAACGGGAAACCAAACAGTTCCGGTGTCACACGATTATAGGATGATACCCACAGCATGGCGATGAACGGCAGGACGAAAAGGATGCGGAGCCAGTGCCGTTTCGGTTCGGGACCGGACCCGGTGGCCATGCGCGTCGTTTCCTTCCTATCGTCTTGCCCCTGGTGGCCGTGAAAGCCACGATTTGGCGCTTCAAACAGATAAATCGTTGCGCGTCAAATGGTTCAGCCGAGCTCTAGACCTCGACCTCCACGCAGACCGGGACGTGATCGGAGCCGCGCGGCCAATCGCGAGCGTCACGCAAGATCGTTTGGCTGCGCAGGGCGGGCTTCAGGTCTGGGGTCACCCAGATATGGTCCAGCCGGCGGCCCCGGTCGGACGCGCGCCAATCCTGATTGCGATAGGACCACCACGAATAAAGCTTTTGCTCCGCCGGCACAAAATGCCGGACCGCGTCGATGAAGCCGGCGTTCATCCAGGCGTCCAGACCCTCGGTCTCCGGCGGCGTATGACTTACCACGTCCCGCAATTGCTTGTGGCTCCAGACATCGTGCTCCATCGGGGCAATGTTCAGATCACCAACCAGGATAGACCGTTGCAACCCGGTCCGGGCGGCGAACCACAGCCGGGCCTCGGCGATGAAGTCGAGCTTGTGGCCGTATTTTGGGTTTTGCGCGCGATCCGGAATGTCGCCGCCGGCGGGGACGTAGAAATTGTGCAGTTCCACTGGGCCGGCAGGAGTCCGCAACGCCGCGGCGAGGTGCCGGCAGTCGCCCTTGCCGCACCAGTCGGGCGCAGCGTCATGCACCTCCAACGGGATTCGCGACAGGATCGCAACGCCGTTGTAGCCCTTCATGCCGCGGAACACTGTGTGCGGGTAGGCCAGCGCCTCGAGCGCTTCCATTGGGAACAGCAGATCCGGAACCTTGGTCTCCTGCAGGCAGATGACGTCCGGACGGAGGGCATCGACCAGTTTGCCCAGCAACCCGACGCGCAACCGCAACGAATTGATGTTCCAGGTCGCAACGCGCAGCGACGGCATCAGACGATGCGGGTCTTCACCGTACCCACGCCCTCGACGACACCCTCCAGCAGATCGCCGCGCTCGACCGCTGCGACGTTCTCCGGCGTCCCGGTGTAAATCAGGTCACCTGGAGCCAGCCTCACCAGCCCGGAGAGGTAGGCGATGGTCTCCGGCACGCTCCAGATCATCTTCGACAGATCCGAAGTCTGGCGGACGCGGCCATTGACCTTCAACTCGATCAGTCCGGAGGCGGGGTGGCCGATCTTCGACGCCGGCACCATCGGGCCGATCGGCGCGGAATGGTCAAAGCCCTTGCCCATATCCCAGGGCTTGCCTTCCTTCTTCGCGGCGTTCTGCAAGTCACGGCGGGTCATATCCAACCCGGCCGCATAGCCCCAGATATGTCTCAGCGCGTCGGCCTCATCGATGTTCGCACCGCCCTCGCCGATGGCCACTACCAGCTCCATCTCGTGGTGAAGCTGCTTGCTTCGAGGCGGGTAGGGCATGTCGGCATCGTTCAGCAGCAGCGCGTCGGCGGGCTTCATGAAGAAGAACGGTGGCTCCCGGTCGGGATCACTGCCCATCTCGCGGGCATGTTCAGCGTAGTTGCGCCCGACACAAAAGACCCGCCGGACGGGAAAACTGCCGCCATCCGCAACGGGAACGGCGACAATCGCCGGCGGGGAGATGACGTAGTCTGCCATTCGCAACACCTTGTTATGGATTAATGCCGAATCAATCGGAGACGGACAAGACCGGCCGGACATAGGCGAAAGAGGGATTTCAGGCAATGGCGAGCGCCACCGTGCAAAGGGACCGGCGTGAACGCGCCCCGGCGATGGTTTGGGCAAGCATGGGAGCCAGGGCGTCAGCCTGACAGGATGAGCTTTTCATACCCACTGCGTTAGTAGAAAACGGCAAAACTTAACGTCCCGATCGCCCCGGCAGGGGCGCCCACCCGCCGAAAGGACCATCATGAGTCTTCCAACATATGATCTTCTTGGCATCGGGAACGCGATCGTCGATGTCGTCGCCCGAGCGGAGGACAGCTTTTTGTCGCGGCACGACATGCACAAGGGAGCGATGATCCTGATCGACGCCGCGGCGGCGGACGCCCTATATGCCGCGATGCCGCCGGGGCAGGAAAGCAGTGGAGGATCCGCGGCCAACACGTGCGCCGTTGCAGCCGGCCTGGGCTCCCGGGTCGCCTACATCGGCAAGGTTGCAGACGACCAGCTGGGCGGCGTTTTCCGCCATGACATCAGCGCTGTGGGCGTCCATTTCCCCACTGTGCCGCTGGCCGGTGGGGCGCCGACCGCCCGTTGCCTGATCCTGGTCACGCCGGATGGACAGCGCACGATGAACACCTTCCTCGGTGCCTGTGTCTCGCTGACGGAGTCGGACGTCGATCCCGCGCTCGTCGCGGCGTCCGCCGTCACCTACCTGGAGGGGTACCTCTTCGACCCGCCTGCCGCCCAGGCTGCGTTTCGCAAGGCAGCCAATGCCGCGCACGCCGCCGGACGCCGCGTGGCGCTGTCACTGTCGGATGCATTTTGCGTGAACCGCCACAGGGCGGCGTTCCTCGACCTGGTGGCCAATCACGTGGACATCCTGTTCGCCAACGAGGCCGAAATCACCGCCCTGTACGAGCGGAACACCTTCGGGGAAGCCGCCGCGGCCGCTCGGGACAACATTGCACTGGCCGTGCTGACCCGCAGCGAGGCCGGCAGTGTGATTCTCCATGGCGATGATATCGTCACCATCGAAGCCGAACCGACCGAGATCGTGGATACAACGGGTGCCGGCGATGCTTATGCCGCGGGTTTTCTGGCTGGCCTGACCTCGGGCAAGAGCCTGAACCTATGCGGCCGTATGGCCAGCATAGCCGCAGCCGAGATCATCAGCCACTACGGCGCGCGACCGATGGCGGATTTGCGCAAGCTGATGCCCGGCAACTGAGCCTGTTTGTCGGGCTGCCGAGACCCCGCTAACATCCCCGAGCCGAAAAAGGGAGAGCACGTGGATGGCGACGACAACGTTCAGGCTCGGGGACATGACCGTTCACCGGATCATCGAAATGGAGTGCGGCATCACGCCCGCGCTGGAATTCCTACCGAAACTGACACCCGAGATGCTGGACGAAAGCCGGTCCTGGATGAAAAGCCCGCTGGCGTTGGACGATCAGGATCGGCTCGTGCTCTGCTTCCAGTCTTACATCGTGCGCACCGGCAAGCACGTCATACTTGTCGATAGTTGCATCGGAAATAACAAGGATCGGCCCGCCCGCCCGATCTGGCACCTGAAGAACGACAACGTGTTCATGCAGGGCCTCGCCGAGGTCGGGTTGACGGTGAACGATATTGATTTCGTTCTTTGCACGCATCTTCATGTCGATCACGTCGGCTGGAACACCCGTCTGGAAAATGGCCGCTGGGTCCCGACCTTTCCGAAAGCCCGATATCTGTTTTCGAAGACGGAACTGGACTTCTGGTTGGCGGAGAACGACAAGACGACGGTGCCCCCGATCGCCGACAGTGTCATCCCGATCGTGGAAGCGAAACGCCACGACCTGGTCACCAACGACCACGCGATAAGCGACCTGGTCAGGCTGATTCCGACACCGGGTCATACCATCGATCATTACGCGGTCACGCTGGGCCGCACCGGAAAGGACGCGGTGATCACCGGAGACCTGATCCATTCGCCGTTGCAGGCCAGGTGGCCCGATCAGGCGATGCGGATCGACTACGATCCCCTCCAAAGCTCCGCCACGCGCTGGAAGTTCCTGGAATCGGTGTGCGACACCAACACGCAGTGCTGCTTCGCACATTTCCCGTCGCCGTCCCGCGGATACGTCAAGCGGTGGGGCGACGGGTTCAAGTGTGAGTATATAACCGCGTAGTTACACGCCCTCGACCAACCTGATGTCACGTTCTGCACCGTCGCCGAGTGCGTCGAGCGCGGCTTGATAGGCGGGCGAGTCGTGGGCAGAGACCGCCTGGTCGAGGCTGTCGAATGCGACCACAACGGTGCGCTGGTTGAGACCCGCCTCATAGGTTTTTGCGGGCGTGCCGCGGACCAGGAACGTGCCGCCACCCGCAGTGATGGCGGGGCCGGCAAGTTTGGCGTACGCGGCGAGTTTGTCGGGGTTGGAGATCGAGCGATAGGTGGCGATCCAGTATGTCTTGGCCATGGGTTCCTCCCTGATTGGAGCGGAGGATCTAGCATCGAGAGAGGATTGGCGACAATTGGCGTGGGAGGTGTTATGTTGGCTGGAATGAGCGTCGCACTTCGTCACCCGATGTCGATCGCGGAGTTCCTCGCCTGGGAAGAGAGGCAGGAACTTCGCTGGGAATTCGACGGGCTGCGGCCGGTAGCGATGACCGGCGGGACCCTGGCGCATGAGGCCATCGGCGGAAACCTCCGGACCGCGCTGCAGAACCGGCTGGGTGCCGGCCGTTGCCGTGTCTTTGGCCCCACCTTGAAGATCGAGGTGGCGGGCCGGATCCGCTACCCGGATGCGTTCGTAATCTGCACCCCGTCTGCGATGAAGAAGACCGTGATCCGTGATCCAGTCGTCGTGTTCGAGGTCTTGAGCGAAAGCACCACCCGCACCGATCGCATCGAGAAATTGCGGGAATATGGTGCCACGCCCTCCGTCCAGCGCTACGTCATCCTAGAGCAGGACGCCGTTGCGGCCACAGTCTATGTGCGTAAGGGCTCGGATCTGGTGGTGGAAACGCTGACCGCGGACGAAACGCTGCGCATGCCGGAGATCGACGTCGAAGAGCCGATGGCCGAATTCTACACAGGTATCGATCTGACGGACGATGCGACCGCCCAAGCGGAATAACGACGATGACGAGCGAAAAAGGCGTCGCCGTAATCGAGGCTGCGCTTGAAACCATGTCCGCAAGTCCCGGCGTGTATCGCATGCTGGATGCGAAGGGGGACGCGCTCTACGTAGGCAAGGCGCGCAGCCTGAAGCGCCGGGTCACTTCCTACACCCAGATCGGCCGGCTGCCGGAACGGCTGCGTCGTATGGTTTCGGAAACCGTTACCATGGAGACGGTCACCACCCATACCGAAGCCGAGGCGCTTCTGCTGGAAGCGAACCTCATCAAGCGGCTGAAACCGCGTTTCAATATCGTTCTGCGAGACGACAAATCCTATCCTTGGCTGATGCTGGCCGAGGACCACCCGTATCCGCAGATCGTCAAGCATCGCGGTGCACAGGTACGGAAGGGCAGCTATTGGGGGCCATTCGCGTCGGCTTGGGCGGTCAATCAGACCGTCACCGCCATGCAGCGCGTCTTTCTGCTTCGTTCCTGTGCCGACACCGTTTTTTCGACGCGGAGCCGGCCGTGTCTGCTGTACCAGATTAAGCGGTGTTCCGCTCCGTGTGTGGGTCGCATTGGGGAGGAAGACTACGCGAAACTGATTGCGCAGGCGAAGTCCTTCCTCGCAGGCAAGGCTGGCAGCGTGCAGAAGGAACTTGCGGCGGAAATGGAGCAGGCGGCGGAAGCTCTGGAGTTCGAGCGGGCCGCGGCGGTGCGCGACCGCTTGCGCGGGCTGACCTTCGTGCAGGGCAGCAGCGTGATCAATCCCGCCAGCCTGACGGACGCAGACGTGATTGCCGCGTGGCAGACCGCCGGCCAGACATGCGTTCAGGTCTTCTTCGTTCGCGGCGGCCGGAACAACGGCAACCGCGCGTTCTTTCCCTCGCACACCAAGGCGGAGGAAGCGCCGGAGGTTCTCAGCGCCTTTATTGGGCAGTTCTACGATGACAAACCGCCGCCGCCGTTGCTGCTGGTCAATTGCGAGTTGCCTGAACAAGCACTTATCTCCGAGGCGCTCGCCCTGAAAGCCGGCCGCAAGGTGGAGATCAACCTGCCGCAACGCGGTGAAAAACGCGCCGTGGTGCTGCACGCGGAGACCAATGCCCGGGAGGCACTGGAGCGGAAGCTGGCCGAGACCGCGGGCCAGGCAAAGCTGCTGCAGGCCGTGGCGGAGCTTTTCAAATTACCGAGCACGCCGGAACGAATTGAGGTTTATGACAACTCACACATCATGGGCACAAACCCATACGGCGTGATGATCGTGGCCGGGGCGGAAGGCTTTATCAAGGCGGCGTACCGTAAGTTTGGGATCCGAGGGCCGATCGCACCAGGTGACGACTTCGGCATGATGCGTGAGGTGTTACAGCGCCGTTTCTCACGCGGATTGAAAGAACAAGTCGAGGGCGAGCCGCCGACTGATTGGCCTGATCTGGTTCTGATTGACGGCGGTGCCGGTCAGCTTTCGGCCGCAAGAGAGACGCTGGCTGATCTCGGGGTATTTGACGTCAAGCTAGTTGCGATCGCGAAGGGGCCTGACAGGAACGCTGGCCGGGAATGGTTGCATGTGGATAGCATCGAACCATTCCAGTTACCGCTGCAAGACCCGGTTCTGTATTTCCTGCAGCGTTTGCGCGATGAGGCGCACCGTTTTGCTATCACGACACATCGGGCAGGCCGGTCCAAGGCGATCACGCAAAGCGAGCTGGACGAGATCGAAGGTATCGGTCCCTCCAGGAAGCGTGCTTTGCTCAATCACTTCGGATCGGCTCGGGGGGTGAAAATGGCCGGCCTGACCGATTTGGAGGCGGCGCCCGGCATCAATCGCGAAATAGCCGGGAGAGTTTATGCTTACTTTCACCCGGGGTCACGGATCAACGACGGCTCCTGAACTCTCGGATCCGTGCGTTTCGTCATGGCCGAACTTGTTCGGGCCATTCAGGCTTCGCCGGTGCGTGGGCAGATGGTCGGAGCAAGTCCGGCCATGACGACGGGCGGAGTGACGTATCGCCGCCGCGGATTTTCCTGTCAGGAGCAACTGTGACGCGGTCTGAAAAATGACCGGATTATTCAGCCCTCTCCAGCAAGATATTCCCGAAGTCATCCACCCGCGCACTCCTACCCTTCGGCACCAGACAGGTCGCATCATATTCCTGCACGATCAGCGGACCGGCGACTGTACCAGTCAAACCGGCACGATCGCTGACTCGCGTCTCGACCCAGCCCTCGCCCGGAAACCAAGCCCGTCTGCTAGCAGGCACCGCCTGTTCGACGGGCGGAACCCGACCGGGCAACCGAGGTCGCTCTGGCAATCCGCGGGCCATGACCGAAAGTCCGATCAACTCTACCGGCTCCCCTTCGGGTGCACGAAATCCGTAGGTCTTCTCGTGCTCTTTCGCGAACAATGCGGCGATTATCACCGGCGAGATATCGTCATTGGGGAGTGCCACCTCGATCTCGCTGGATTGTCCCGCGTAACGTGCCCACGCAGCGCGCTGAAATGACCGTCGTTCTACACCAAAGCCGTCGCGCTCCAGTCGCTGCGCTCCAGCCACGGTCAGCGTGGCAATGATCTCGTTGATCCTGACGGGATCTGCAGCATCCAAACGCACCCGGATGCTCTGACGGGCATGATGTTCCGCATCGGCCACGAGCAACCCGAACGCGCTGAACACGCCGGGCAGCGGAGGAATGATAATTCGCGAAATTCCCAGTTCCGCGGCGATGCCTGCGGCAAACAGCGGCCCGTTGCCACCGAACGCCAACATCGCGAACTCCCGCGGATCCCGTCCCCTTTCCACCGATACCGCTCGGATCGCCCGCATCATCATGGCAGACGCCAGCCGCATCATCCCGTGCGCCGCTTCCTCCACCGACCGCCGCAGTGGACCGGCGAGACCGCGGTGGATCGCAGCGCGAGCCGCCTCCAGGTCGAGCCGCATAGTGCCGCCGGTCAGGCCCCCAGGATCCAAATACCCCAATACCAGACTGCAATCGGTGATCGTCGGGGCAACGCCGCCGAGCCCGTAACAAACTGGGCCGGGTGAGGCGCCGGCACTCTCCGGCCCGACCTTCGGTGCACCCGCGCTGTCCAGCCGGCAGATAGATCCACCCCCGGCCCCGACCTCGGCCAGATCGATCGCCGGTAACTTCAGCATGTAACCAGCGCCGACCAGCAACCGTGACCCTGCCATCACCCCGCCGCCAATCTCGATCGCTTCTGTACGCAGGACCTCGCCATCCTCGACTAGTCCGGCTTTGGCGGTCGTTCCGCCCATGTCGAACGTAACGATTCGCGGCTCGTTCAAGCGCCGAGCGAGGGCGGCGCCGCCGACGACGCCGGCAGCGGGACCTGACTCGATGATGTGGGCCGGTGACTCCGAGGCAAACGCTGTCGAGGCCAGGCCGCCGTTCGATTGCATCAGTTGCAGAGGCGCTTCGATGCCCAGCGCACGCAACCTCGCATCCAAAGCGCTAATGTAGGCCCTCACGATGGGCTGAACGTAAGCATTGATGACCGTCGTGCTGGTCCGCGGGTATTCTTTGATCTCAGGCAGGATTTCACTGCTGACCGAAATAGCCACATCCGGCAAAGCGTCCCGCACCGCCGAGGCAACCGCTTGCTCATGGTCTGGATTGGCGTAGCTGTGCAGCAGGCAGATGGCGACGCTGGTGACGTTCTCCGCACGCAACATGGCGATCACCGGACCGAGGCTCGCTTGGTCAAGCGGAACAGCGACCGACCCGTCCGGCCGCATCTTTTCGATCACTTCCAGTCGCAGGCGACGTTCCACCAGCGCGCGTGGCTTGGTCCACCCGATGTCGTACAGCACGGGCATACGCAAGTCGCGGATCTCAAGAATGTCGCGAAACCCCCGCGTCGTGATCAGGGCGGTCTTCGCGCCCTTCGCCTCCAACACAGTGTTTGATGCCACTGTCGTCGCGTGCAAGACGTCGCTGACAACGCCTGGCTGGACCGCGAGCAGTGAACGCAACCCTACGATGATCCCTTCGCCGTAGTCATGTGGGGTCGACGCGGTCTTGTGCGTCGAGACAACTCCGTCGGCCGAAATCGCGACCAGATCAGTGAACGTGCCGCCGATATCGACGCCGATACGCAGGGTCATGCCGCTGGTTCCCACGCGACAGCCGGAAGCGGCGTTCGTTCTTTGCGCAGCCGCGCGCGCAGAACCTCGGTTGCCGCGACATCGATCGCTGGCGGGTCGCCAGTGGCGACGATACCGTAATCCCGCGCGGCCGCTTCGGGCGTAACCAGTTCATCCCGCAGGTCACGAGCGACAAGATCGAGGTCGCGATCCAGCGCCGGGCCCCAGCCGCCGGCTCCGGGCAGTTCATGGCGGAAAATCTCCCCACGGATTAAATTCATAGTGATCTTGGCATGCAGTTTCGTTTCCCCCGGCAGACCGGGATTCATCACGTTCAGCCCAGGTGAGCCTGGGCCGCCGCCTTGCAGCCCATACGGCCGATGCGTCTGGCGATCAGCGCGGACCTGCAGAATCGCCTCGTCCGCCAGCATCCGCCACGTCTTCCGCTGCGCCATTCCACCGCGATACCGGCCTGCACCACCGGTGTCGGGGACAAATTCATAGTCCAGGACTTCGAGCGGGTTCTCCGCCTCGATCACCTCGACGGAGAAGCTCGCCATGTTGGCGAACATACACGTATTGCCGTCGAGCCCATCCGCCCAAGGCCGCCCGCCCCAGGAACCGGAGATGAAATCGACGTAGATGAACGGGTTCAGATCCTTGTCGTGGCCGCCGATGGTCAAACCGGTGTTGCCGCCGTCGGACGCGGCAAAAACCCTATCCGGATACAGCTGTGCCAGCGCACCAAACGCGCAGTCCACGCCGCGAAATCCCGTCAGCCCGCGCGCGGCGCAGGCGGCGGGCAGCTTGCCATGGGTAATCGTCCCCGCCGGCGCGATGATCTTGATCGGGCGGAATACCCCGTCGTTGTTCGGCATATTCACCGACAGCACCGATTTCACTGCCGTAAAGCTCATGGCCGCAGTATAACTGAGGGTGTTGTTGATCGATCCCTTGACCTGCGGCGCGCTGCCGGTCCAATCGACCTCCATCGAGTCGCCATGCTTGCGGATGGTGCAGACCAATGGGATTGGAATACCGATATCGATCTGATCGTCATCGATCCAATCGGTGAAAGTGGCCTCGCCATCGGGCAGTTCGAGCAAGCACTGCCGGGTTAATCGTTCCGAGTAGTCCATCATCGCAACCATCAGCGTCGCGACACCGCCGGCACCGTAACGGTCGACCAGATCCGTCATTCCGCGTGCGGCGATCTCACAGGCAGCGAGCTGGGATCGGATGTCGCCGAGAACCCGGCCCGGCAGTCGAACGTTGCGCTCGATCATGCGGAACAGTGTCGCGTTCGGAACACCCTTCTCATACAGCTTCAGCGGCGGGATCCGCAGTCCTTCGGCGTAGATTTCCAGACTGTCCGAGGCATTCGATCCCGGCACCCGCCCGCCCACATCCGTGTGGTGACAAATCGTGGCGGCATAGGCAATCGGACGGTCGTCAGCGAACAGCGGCTTGAAGATGAAGATGTCGGGCAAATGCATGCCACCATCGTAAGGATCATTGTTGATGAAGATATCGCCGGGGTGCACATCATCGCCGAAATGGGCCAGCACCGCCTGCAACGCCACCGGGATCGAGCACAGATGGCCCGGTAACGACAGGCCCTGGGCCACCAACAGGCCCTTCGCGTCACAAATCGCGGCGCTGTAGTCCATGATATTCTTCAGGACTCCTGAATACGCGGTACGGTAGATCGTCAGCACCATCTCGTCGCCGATCGCCGAGATCGCGTTGCGGAAAAGTTCTTCAGTGATCGGATCGGACATGCTGCGCGAGGTTCCCCTGAAATGGCGATATATCCGATCACCGATACGGTTTCGTGGCAACCGGGCCTTCGCGGTTGCAATGTGGGCGGACCATCCGAAGGTCGCTATGGTCTGGCCCCGCCGTTGGTTTGGTCTCCTGCTTCTGATCTTCCTGGCCCGTTGCGAGGCGGCGCCAGTGATCGATTGCAAACTGACCATGATCGCGCAAATTCCGTTGCAGGTTCAGGATCGTCTGCTCGTCGTACCGGCCGGGATCAATGGAAAATGGATCCATCTGGTGGTCGATAGCGGCGCGGAGCGCACCACGATCAGCGCCGCGATGGCCGATCGGCTGAGCCTGCCTCACGATCCTCGCTATAAGGTCCAGTCCGTTGGAATCGGCGGGACCACCACCGCGACAGACGTAACGATCAACCGATTGGTGCTGGGCGGGGTGCATTTCCCGATCGAGCGCGTGGCCGTCGGCACTTTCAACCTGCAGAACGAACATGGCCTGAATGCCGACGGTCTGCTCGGTGCCGATATCCTGCTGGCTTATGACATGGATATCAACGTCCTGGACGGCAAACTGACGCTGTATCGGACCCGGCTATGCCCTCACCTGCCACCACCCTGGCAGGAGCCCTCGATCGAGATCGCCGGCGTCCGCGCACGCAGGGACCGGTTGCTGGTGCCATTCGAATTGGACGGTGCAGCGGGCCTGGCGTTGTTGGACACCGGGGCGCAAGGGAATGTTCTCGGCGTGGCCATGGCCCGCCGGATGGGATTGACTGAACAAGCGTTGGCCAGCGATCCCCTCGCGCACAATGCTGGTACAGGAGGCGCGGTCATTTCTCGCCGGCACAAATTCGACCGTCTGCAAATAGGCCCGGTCGTGGAGGAATCACCCGAGATGGTGGTTCTGCCTTCGGATTTCGGGATTGGCGACGCTCTGATCGGGGAAGAGTTTCTGCAAGGCCGGCGTGTCTGGCTGTCGTTGCGGAATCGGCAGATCTTTGTTTCTCGGCGAGCAACCGAATACGGCGAACAAGGCGTAGGCCAATAGCAAACTAGCACTTTTTGCGGCGCGAAACCGCCTACGAAAGCTCCGTTGGACGAACGCGGGAAGGTAAGGGTCGGGTTGAGGCAATAGAGGCGGCGGTGCGAAGCTGCCGTCCATTCCGCCCTACAGCCCAACTACTTCCACTATAACGGCTATTTCCGGTCAGCGTGAAAGCACTCTAAACTGACCGAGGGTCCTACTCGTCATCCACAAAGGGGTTCTTGGTCCCCCGCAACTGCAGCCGGATCGGCGTGCCGGGCAGCTTGAACGTCTCGCGCAAACTATTCACCAGATAACGCGTATAATCCTCCGGGGTCTGTTCCGCCCGCGTCCCGAATACCACAAACGTCGGCGGCCGAGCCTTCGCCTGCGTCACATACCGGAGCTTTAAACGCCGTCCGCTGACCAGAGGCGGTTGATGGGTTTCCAGGGCATGCTCGAACCAGCGGTTCAGTTCGCCGGTGGGGACCCGCTTGTTCCATACCTCATGCGCCGCCCGTACCGCCGGCAACAACCGGTCCACCCCCGCACCAGTCAGCGCGGACAGGGTCACCACCGGGATGCCCTTCATCTGCGCGAGGCTGTCCTCCAACCGCTCCATGATCGCCTTGCGCGTGGCGTTGCGGTCCGGCACGGCGTCCCATTTGTTCAGCGCAACGACACAAGCACGCCCCTCGCGTTCGATCAACCGGGCGATCTGTAGATCCTGGTCGTGAATTCCCTCCACGGCGTCGAGCGTCAACACCACCACCTCGGCCATCTTCAACGCCTCGATCGCCGAGCTGACCGACATCTTCTCCAACGGCGCCTCGATTCGAGCCCGGCGCCGCAAGCCCGCGGTATCGACGATCTCCACCGCCCGCCCCTGATCATCGGACAACACGACGGCAATTGCATCGCGTGTGAGCCCAGGCTCCGGCCCGGTGATCATCCGCTCTTCGCCTAACAGCCGGTTCAGCAACGTCGATTTCCCTGCATTCGGGCACCCGACGATGGCGAGTTTCAGCGGCCGGTCCTCACCCCCCTCACCCGCCGGGGCCGTGGAAGGAAGGCGGTCAGCGATTTCCGCCATCAGATCAGCCACCCCCTCGCCATGCTCCGCCGAGACTCCGACCGGATCACCAAGCCCCAATGAATACGCATCCAAAATCGAGGATGTCGCGGTTCGGCCCTCGGCCTTGTTAGCCACCAGCAGTACCGGCCTCCCCCGCCGACGCAGCCATCGCGCGAAATGTTCATCCGCCGGCGTAACCCCGGCCCGAGCATCCAGGACAAACAGCACCAGATCGGCCTGCGCCACGGCGGTCGCCGACCCCGCCCGCATCCGTCCCGCCAATGTCTCCGGTGCCGCTTCCTCCAGCCCCGCCGTGTCGATCAGCTTCACCATTCGGCCGCGCAATTGCGCCTCGGCTTCACGACGGTCGCGCGTGACGCCAGGAGTGTCGGACACAAGAGCGATCCGACGTCCGGCCAAGCGATTGAACAGAGTCGATTTGCCGACATTGGGCCGTCCGGCGATGGCGACGATCGGCAACATTGGATTCTACCTCAGCGCCATCAGGCGCCCATCATTGGTGACAATCATCACGGTGCCACCGGCGACCACCGGGACGGTTGGTGCGGCGGCCTCTGATAGCTCGATATGACCAAGTATTTCGCCAGTATAGGGGCTAAGCGACAAAGCGTCCTTGCTGATGCCAGTAATGATCAGCCGGTCGCTGACGAGCAGCGGGCCGTACCAGGTCAGGGTGTTTTTGCGCTTGACCGCGTCTTCCCAGCGCGGAAGCTGGGTGATCCACGAAATGCGGCCATCATTGATGTTGATGGCACCGATCTGCTGTTCGGCGGAGATAACGAACATCCAGTCGCCGGCGATATAGGGCGTGTCCTCTCCGGCGACCTGGCGTTCCCACACCCGCCGCCCGGTCGGGATGTCATTGCAGACCAGCAGACCGCCCATACTGATCGCGTAGACCAACCCATTGACGACGACTGGCAGCCCGCGGATCGAGAGAAAGTCCGCGACCGAGGCACGTCCCTCCGACGCGCCGAGACCGTCAGTCCAGACCACGCTGCCGCTGTCGGCGCGCAGACACGCAAGCTCGCCGGAGCCGAAGCCGGCCACGACCAGCCCGTGCCAATACGCCGGCGCCGGCTGACCCAGCATGGCGGTGACAGGCTCGGCGGCTTGGTGGGTCCAGAGTTGGCGGCCGTCGGCGGCTGTGAAGGCGAACAGGCGGTCATCGATCGTGGTGACGAACACGCGCCCGTCAGCGATCATCGGAGCCGAACGGGCGGGCACACCGAGATCCTTGCGCCACTTCTCCTTGCCGGTGGAGATGTCGAGTGCGACCAGCGACGACAGGCCGTTGTCGGCGAACAGCGTGCTGCCTTCGGCGCCCAGCCCGCCCCCGACATTGGTGCTGTCAAGATCTTGCGGCTTGGTATCGACCCGCCACAGGCGCTTGCCGTCGGCCAGCGAGAACGCCGAGACAACCGCGTCCGAATCCATCGTGAAGACCGTCCCTCCCAGAACCACCGGCTGCGCCATGATGATCTTGCGGTAGCCGCCACCCTCCCCGATTTCGGTCTTCCACGCCTCCGCGAGGTGATCGTTCGCCTCCAGATGCCCCATGAGGTGGGCGGGATTGCCGCCGGCCTGCGGCCAATCGGCATTGCGCACGGCAGCGGGCAGCATAACCTTCGGCGCGCTTTCGTCCACGACCAGGCCACGCCGGTCCGCGAACACAGTTTCACGCTTGCCTGGCAGAAGCTTTTTCTTGTCGGCGAACCAGTCATCGAACCATGAGCAACCGGCCAGGGCGAGAGGAGACAGCAGCGCGGCTCGACGTCCGATGTGGGTCTTAGAAAAGGCATTCAGGCTCACGCCGAGGCTTCCCTGTGGGTTGGTGGAGGCGCCGGTCATTTGTCCTGAGGGCCCAGACCAGCCAGGAGAGCAGCTGCGCGTTGGCGCAGTCCCGCTGGGGCACTGATATCGATCGACAGCGCCTGCAGGGCCTTGCGGGCGTCGTCTACCTTGCCTTGCCGCAGGTCGAGCATCGCTAGTTGCTCGCGCGCCAGGCTGGACCAGGGGTTGATGGGTTCCGCCAGCGGCTTCAGCCGAGCCTCGAGTTGCGTGGGATCACCGTGATCGAGGTCGCGCGAGGCAGACATCAGGCTGGCGAAGTCGCGCAGCAGGCGGTCCGCGCTGGAGTCGGAGGCCACCTCGTTCCAGAGCGCCTCGGCCCGCTGCAGGTCGCCAGTGTCTGCCTTCACGCTGGCAGCACGCAATCTTGCCAACGTTTTGTACCCCTCGGGCCCGGTGGCGGCCAGTTGGTCGAGGGCAGTGATCTGGTCGGGCTTGGCGCCGCCCGGCTGTTCGGTGGCGGCCTGTAACGCCACGAAACGGCTGGCCGCAGCGGCATCCTGTTGTTGCTGGTAGCGAGACCAAAGCTGCCAGCCAGCGGCGGCGCCGACAATCGCAACGGCTACGGCGAGGATCAGCCACGCGTATTTTTTCAGCAGCTTTTCAGCACGCTCTGCCCGGAGGTCTTCCTCGACCTCGTCGAAAATATCAACCACCTGGATTCTCTCGCCTGCCTGCTTCTGCCGCCGCACCCGTCCGCCGCCGGCGGCGGACCATAGCGGCGTCGGGGTGTGGCGGCAAACCGCCGGCCCGGCAAGGGTTCATTTACCTTTAGGGTGTAGGACAGGGGGATGAAAATGATCTGGCTGGCTTGCGTCCTCCCCTTGGTCGGCTGCGCGTGGCCGATCGCCACGGCAGTGGTCGGGACGAATGTGGGCAGCGTCGCGACGATCCAGCGGACCCCGGCGGATGCCGTATATTCCCTGGTGACCGGCCGCGATTGTTCGGTGGTGCGGCTGGATCAGGGCAGGACCTACTGTCGCCCGATAGAGCCGGAGCCTGAGCCGCCCGCGTTCTGTACCCGTAGCCTTGGAACCGTGAATTGCTGGAAGGATCCGGCCAGTTTGCCGGGTCACCCGCGTGGCGTTGCCGATGGGCCGATCGGGCTGACGGCTGAACAGGAGGCGGACCGGGTACGGACATGGCCCTGAGAATCGCACAAAATCGGGAGATTGAGGTTTGCGACGAATGTCGGTATAGGGTGCGCATTCCCCCAAGGGCCGGGGGTGCGCTGGACCCGTAGCTCAGTTGGATAGAGCGTCGCCCTCCGAAGGCGAAGGTCGCACGTTCGAATCGTGTCGGGTCCGCCAGTTGTTTCAAGAAGTTAAAATGTCCAGTCGTGGTGTTCAAATTCGCCCAGGTAACACATAGGTAGCGGGCGGCGGCAAATTGAACCAGTGAGCCGACCGTAGCGGCCCGACACCCCATCAGCACAACAGTGGTTCTTTGAACCTCAATCGTTTTCCCGCGAGGTGCTCAGAGGGGTCGAGCGCTCGGGCGCAGCCTGATGCATTCAATCAGCAAGATCCTGTCTTAAGACCCTTGGGCATTGGGTCGATCGATCCGTTCGGTTGAGGCGCCGCGCCGACGCCGTTGGAGGGACCATGTCACATTCGGCACGAGATTGCGCTCTGCGCGTGCGCTCCCAAGTCGTCTAACTGGGTCTATTCCTCTATTTGTATCTACTTTCGGTCTCGGACGACGCCACCCCTCTTCCGGACATCACCGCCGTACCGAAATTGCTGGAGATGTGCGCTGATGGATACCATCGTGACGGTCGATGCGCTCAACTGCCAGCGCGCGCGATTGCCCAGTCAGGGCAAGGGAGCATTCAAAATCCTGGGGCACCGGTGATGTTAGGTGTGATCGAACAACAGAAGGCCGAGTTGTTGAGCTGGTCGTCAAGGGGCCAGATCCGACAACAGAGCAGATCGTACGCCAGCGAGGCGTCGATTTGCAGGCCGTGGTTGCTACGCGGTTTGGCGTGCATGTCCATGTTCACACCATTAGCAGGTAGCTCAATGAGCTCCGCCTCACTCGCTTACTACCCCGTCCGGTCCACCCCAAAAAAGATCCCGAGGCCGAGACGACTTCAGCAGCATAGAGGCAGAACGGCGTTACTCGGTACCAGCGCGGCGACGGCGATCGAGATTTGGTCCAGGTCGAAGCAAGGGTGGGTCAACAAGGAGCTCACCCCACATTTGGGCACCCGCCGGGTCGAGACCATTGATGGTGCGTGACAATCGCCATGATTCTGCCTGCTTGTTCGGTGCCATTTGTCCGGCCCGTGGCGTCGGTGCCGCGATGATCCGCCGCACGCCAACGTCGAGGCGATGAATTTGCGTCTGGCGGAAATCGGCACCCAGTGACCGCCGGAGCCATGGCCGGACTGATTTGTGATGGAGCGACCTGGCACCGACGCGGCAAGCAACTCGTGGGTGCCCGACAACATCGGGATCATTACCCTGCCTGCCTATTCACCCGAGTTGCTGGTTCGGCTGCTCCTGTCAAGGCAGCCACCGCATCCTGACTACCGCTTGGGGCGGCTGAAACGCATTGAGAATCCGCGGCACGTCCATGTGAGCTGAGAATCCTGATATCGTCGCTTAACTTGGTTGCGGCGCTTTCAAAGGAACGGACGAATCGGCGCGAGGGCAGGGGGTGACAGGACCGATCTCCATCAGCAGGGCACGCCGGACCGGGTCAAAGCTCCGCCCGATGCGAAGCCCGCTAGCTGGCGAGCGCCGGACTTGCGCTGAGCAATACGGCCTGAGTTGCAGGGCGGGGTCGGCGACCTTTGGCGCCGAGCGGCCAGCGCCTCACGTCCAGCCAAAGATAGCTCGTGAGCCAAGGATGGACGCAACACCGAAGTTGCGAGACTAAGAATTGACGGGTTGGTGGATTAGTAATCCGGCGGCTTTCCACTGCCGAATCGGCTGGTGGCGTCCGGTCATCATTTCTCATTCAGCTTGGTTCCAGGGAAACGGAGGAGCCCGATCGGAACGCCCAGGATATACCCGATCTAGGTAGGGTTGAGCGGCCATACGATCCTTTTTATCCGAAATTGTCTAGTATCGTTCCGTAAATTCATCAAATGGAATGTTTGTTATTAGGGAAGTAGGCCGCTGCACCCTGTGTTGTTCCTGATTGGCAAAGGAACGACCGTTCGTCAAACTCAGAATAAACTAGATTTGAACGAACTTCGTAATTATATCATGCTCGACATCGATAACTTCGGGAATTTTTTAATGTCAGGTACCCAGACAACGGGCGGGATTCCGGCGGTAGCCGCTGCGGTCGGCTATGATGCTGAAACTTTTGGGCCAACAATCAACGTAGGCACCACCCCAAACCCGACGACCAGCTATCCGCAGTTTATCAATCGCGCAAACGTGGTCCCGTACGAACTTCACGGGCACGTCGTGGACGAACATTGGTGAAACCAATTCAAATGGCTCAGTGACGCTCAATGGAACAGGAGAAGCATTCGGGAATGGACTTGCGACAGCAAGCGTCACCGCGCCAGGACAGACTCTCAATGGAATAGCGTTTGGCGGGGGCGGCTACTTCCAGGTCACGATGTCCGGAAACGGACCGATGAGCTTTTGGATGAACGACGCCGAAACGATGAACGGCGTGAGTAACGGTACCGGCGCGGATCCGCAGGACAGCTGGATGGAAGCGGATATCGCCGAATTCGATACCACTGGCGTTTACGGATTTGCTTTGCACAACTGGTACGGCGCGGTTGGCAGCGGAAGCGAAGTCAACACAGGCCAAATCTCCGGATCGCCTGTTTCTCCGCCCGGCGCGAACTATTCGCAACCCAACAGCTATGGCCTGTTGTGGGTACCTGCGACAGCCACAACACAAGGCTACGTTAAGTTCTACTTCAACGGCACCCAGGTCGGCAACACGATCACATGGAATCAGTATGTGCCGGGCCAGTCCGCTGCAGAAAATCCATACGCTGTTATGGATGAGCTACACATGGTGCCGATTTTGGGGGCCGGGAGTGGTTCGACAGTTACGTTCTCGAATTTGGAAGTGTGGCAGGCATCGGCCTCGAATGATATCGGAACAGGCGTGGCTGCAGCGGCCACCCCGACGCCCACTCCGACCCCGACGGCGACTGCATCTGCTAACGACACCGTGGTGCATGCGGGCTCCACCTCGGCGGTCATCGATGCAAGCGGCAACGCGTGGACGATCACGTTAGGAGGTCAGGTCGCTGTCAACGGTACGGCCGACACGACCACCAGCAACGTCACGGAACTAGCATACGTCAACGGCGAGGTCTGGCAGGAAAACGCTAGCGGTTGGTGGTGGGGCAAAACCAGCCCGAGCGCCCCGTGGTCGCCTGGCCCCGGCACCACGACAAGCCCACTGCCAGCAGCATCCACTCCGACCCCGACGGCAACTCCATCTGTTAACGACACCGTGGTGCATGCGGGCTCCGCCTCTGCGGTCATCGATGCAAGCGGCAACGCCTGGACGATCACGTCGGGAGGTAAGGTCGCTGTCAACGGTACGGCCGACACGACCACCAGCAACGTCACGGAACTAGCATACGTCAACGGCGAGGTCTGGCAGGAAAACGCTAGCGGTTGGTGGTGGGGCAAAACCAGCCCGAGCGCCCCGTGGTCGCCTGGCCCCGGCACCACGACAAGCCCACTGCCAGCAATATCCACTCCGACCCCGACGCCCACTCCGACCCCGACGGCGACTGCATCTGCTAACGACACCGTAGTGCATGCGGGCTCCACCTCGGCGGTCATCGATGCAAGCGGCAACGCGTGGACGATCACGTTAGGAGGTCAGGTCGCTGTCAACGGTACGGCCGACACGACCACCAGCAACGTCACGGAACTAGCATACGTCAACGGCGAGGTCTGGCAGGAAAACGCTAGCGGTTGGTGGTGGGGCAAAACCAGCCCGAGCGCCCCGTGGTCGCCTGGCCCCGGCACCACGACAAGCCCACTGCCAGCAGCATCCACTCCGACCCCGACGCCCACGCCAACGCCAAACGAGCTCAGACCCACCACGGGTGGAACTCTGACGGACGCCTCTGGCAACAAATGGACCCTTACCTCGGCCGGGGTTGTCGACGAGAACGGCACGCCTGTTCCTGATGGCTCAGGCACCGGGGCACTCGCGATCGTTAACAACGTCATCTATGGCCAGGACGCCAACAGTAAGTCTTGGTACACCTACTCGACCGCAACCAAGTCCTGGGCCAGTTCCAGCGCCCCGAACCTGTCAACGACTCCCACTCCCACGCCAACGCCCACCCCGACGCCAACACCCACACCAACACCCACACCCACGTCGAACGAGGTGCTGCCAAGCTCGGGCACCACGCTGATCGACGCTTCCGGCAACAAATGGACGTTGACCTCTGCCGGCGTTGCTCGAGAGAACGGCTCGGCCGTCCCTGGGGGCTCTGGAACCTGGGCGCTCGCAGTCATCAACAACACAATTTACGGGCAGGATACCAACAGTCACGCCTGGTACACTTATTCGCCGACAACCCAAAATTGGGCCAGCTCGGCCGCCCGCGACTTCAGCGGTCATCGTGCTGACCGCGAGCCAAACCAGTGTTACGGTCAACCAGAGCCAGCTGTCGATATACGCGACGTCCGGCAACCACATGCTGTTCCTCAACGGCTCGGGCGCGACGGTGAACCTCTCAGGAGGCACCGAGACAATCACCGACTCGGGCAGCGGCAACACCTACGTCATCCCCGCCGCCGGAAAGGGCAGTGACACCCTCTCCAGCAATATGTTGACCGCGGGTGATACGTTGGACTTGCGCCCGGCGTTGGCTGCAACGAACTGGAGCGGCTCGACTGTCGCGCTATCGAGCTACCTGTCCGTATCCAGTTCCTCGCAAGGAGCGGTCCTGTCGATCGCGCCGACCTCAGGTGGAAAGGGCGTCGCGATCGCAACCATCGACGGCGCGATCAATACCAGCTTGTCGACCTTGCTGGCGCACGCCTTGACCTAAGGAAGATGGCCGTCGGGGTCCGACCCCGGCGGCAACGTCTCAATAGCAAGAGCAAAGGATAGAATAGCAAGAGCAAAGGATAGAAAAGCCTTCAGTCTTCTAGACAGCAAGGTGGCGTTGTTCAAGCTAACGCCCTGGCCAATCGTTATGCCGCCAGTTGCACCATTTGTTGATCCTACGCCCGCGCCGATCCATGGGCCTCATCCGACGTGGCCCTGGCGAGCGCCGTATGAGGACCCGGCCGTTCTAGATAACCAATTTTTCCAGTTTCGCTGCCGGCTAATCGTCGGGGGTAGTGGTTTGGGGCTTGGTGAACTCAAACATCCCGCAGGCGTATCGGGCGCGTGGAAAGTCTCGCGGATTGGCCTGAGGGTGAAAAATGCCGGCATCATCAACGGCGGCGAAACTTACCAGTTGAAGGCCATAAAAAGTCGCCGGGATGGTCCGCGGGTCGAACACTCTTTGGGCGTTGAATTCCAGGCGTTCGAATCCGACGGGGACAGAGAAATAGAGTTGTCCGCCCGGCCGTAGAACCCGCTGCATAGATGCCATCGCCTTGAAGCAGGCGTCGGGATCGACGCCGTCCGCATAACGACCGAGCCCGAAATGTTCAGTGGCATGAAGGCTGGACAGGGAACACCAAGTCGTCCGATATACCCAGAAGATTGGTCGCATCCGCCTGGACAAACGTCAGGCCAGGAACATTGCTGGTCAACGGACGAATATCCATCACACTGACCGGCATAAACGACAGCACATGGGCCACAAATCCATCGATCCTCGACCCGATGTCAAAGTGCCGTTCAGGACGGGCAGCAAAGATTTTCTGAGCGGCCCAGAGGTCCTGGAAAAAGTAATGTCCGTTTGCAACCCCAGCTGGATTGGCGTAATCCAGCAACATCGGCTTCAGATAGCGCAGCCGCACGGGAAAACGTTGAGGGGTGCTAGAACGATATCGGGCCCGGATCGTCGTCCCAGTGACGCGGCAAGTCCAGCAGCGTTCGGCTAAGGCGACTGAAGGCGATTCGGATCAGTTGCAAACCGCTCGCCAGCTCTGAGACTACACCCATGAGCTCACCAAGACAATTGCACGTTAATATACGCGAGATCGAAGGGCGTGTCGGGTCTTGCCGTCAACGCGCTGTCACGGCATGGTCTGAGGAGGCGCCTCCCCTGGACGAACGAAGTTCGCAACCGTGCAAAGCTTTCCCCGTTACGATAACAAAGCGGCGATTTGGATGCACATCCTTATCGCGTCCTTCACGCTCATTTTTTTGCTGGCAGTGGATGCGCGCGGTACGCGCGCCTACGCCGCCGAACGAACGACCCCAGTGCCGGAGCCTGCGGCGGCAGTTGGATTCAATACGATGACTTTCGGGCCGAACGTAACGATTGGTGGGAATTGGCAGAAGTTCAACTTTTTTGGCGTCTCTCCGTCAACTATAGACGTTGTTCAAAATTCTGATGGCAGCGTCACGATCAACCCCGGCGGCGATGACTATGGCGCCATGCTCTCTACCGCCGCCCGGGGCGCCGGCAGGACGTTTACCGGCGTCGCGTTTGGCGGCGGCGGCTACTTCCAAGCCACCATGAAATTTAGCGGACCGGCCAGTTTTTGGGCGAACGACATCGAAAACATGAATAGCGTTAGCGCCGGAGGCGAGCCCAACCAATGGCCCGGGCAGGCCACTGGCTATGGCGACTGGATTGAAACCGATTTCGCGGAGTTCAACTCTCCTAACTTGTACGGGTTCGCCATCCACAACTGGTATGGTAAACTTGGCAGCGGCGCCGGCACCAGCACCTTAAACTCCGGATCACCGGTCTCTCCTGCCGGGGCCGACTACACGAAGCCGAACACCTACGGGTTCCTCTGGGTGCCGGCCAGCGCCAGCCGACAAGGTTATGCCAAATTCTTCTTTAACGGAGCACAGGTTGGTAACACCATCACCTGGAATCAATATGACCCGTCGGCTGGGCCGCCGCCGGCAACCGGCAATGGCACTGCATACAGCGTGCTGGACAAGCTGCACCTGGCGCTGATTCTCGGCACCGGAAGTAGCACGCCCAATACCGTTTATAACGTGCAGGTCTGGCAGGCGTCGGCTGCGGACAACATCTCCGCGCTTCCGGCACCGATACCGACCTCGACGCCGGCGCTGCGACGGACCAAAACTCCACAGTGATCCCAGTCTGGCGTCGTGGTGACCTCGCGCCCCTTCAGGATCCGTTGCCATCCGAACTGCTCGCAACGGACTCTGGGGCGTCTCGATCGCCCAGAGGCCCTGATCGCCTAGGGCATGGGAGCCCGCTGCGGCCACTCCCACTGATTGACGCTGATTCGCTTGGTCGCTGCGCGGCGCCGCTTCGGAATGGGGATGCGCCCCGACCTTGGAACCCCCTGTTCGGGGCCAAGAACTCGCCCCTCCGGAAGTCTGGGCCAGCCTGTGCACATCGACCGGCGTGATCCTGAAGCGCCGCAATCTCCGGCTCGGATGTCGTCATCGTGGTTTGACGTTCTCGGGTATCCGGTGCTCATAAACGGCGGTAATATGATCAACATCGGACCGGTGTTAGCGATGACGCAACCGAGAGCGATTGGAGTGAACTGGCACGAGCATAGCGATAAATCCGTCTTTTCCCGCTCGGCAGTCCGTGTGACGGAGCCCGGGTTAAGGCAACCGCCGGGTCAGGATAGGCGCCCCCGCGCCGCATGAAGCCTCAGGGGTTGATCGTTCCAGTTCGGTGGCACACAAGTCCTTCAATCGTACCAGCGGCGACCGACTAGTCGCGTGGCGGCATCGAACATACCGAAGAGCGATGGCAAGACGCGGCCGTTGGGGATACCGACGGTGGCCGATCGCATCGCTCAGATGGTGGTCAAACGATATCTGGAGCCGGTGGTGATTGCTTGTTCCCCATAGGTGTTGGCTCGGCGAAAGATCATGGGTCGTGAACGCAGTGTCTGAGCCTGTTCCACATCCTGATCATCTCAAAGGATTTGCGAGAATGTCCGGGACAAATTCCGTTACCCGACCTCAATCGAGTACCCATGCCAAGTTCCTAGATATCGACCAAACAATTTACATGACCATGGAGGAAGCCATCGACCTGTCGCAGGACCTTGCGGACGCGATCGATAGTTCGGGTCGTCCGGATATGCTGGTCGGTGTGGCAAACGGCGCGCTGCTCCCAATGAAGATCATTGCCGACGAATTGGCGATTCCCTTTCAGGTGATCCACGTTCGTCGAAAGGGGAGTCGGTACAAGCAGAAGCTGTTTGCCATCAAACAGGCCCTGGGCATACCGACATCGCTGTTGACCCTCCGACCAATGCGGGCGCTTCAGACGTGGTTCGAACAACGCACATCGGCTCTAGAGGAGGCGAACGATGCATTCGCCTTCAACGTCGTTGGCAAGGAGGTCGTGATTGTCGATGATGCGATCCAGACAGGGCGGACGGCGAGGCATTTGAAACACAAGCTTCTGGCTAACGGGGCCGAAAAGGTCAGAATCGCGGTGATTTGCTGGTATCGAGGCGTGAATGATTCCGGTGATTGGAGCCCTGACCTATACCTGCATCGACGGTACCAGTGGTATCCCTGGTCAAACAACAGTCCCTACTTCCCAGAATTCCTCGCTTGGCTGCCTGACAAAGGGCTCAGCTTTTGGCGATGATTTCGCTGCTGCTCCTGGATTTGGATGGTGTGGTTGTGTACGAGATGGTTCCGCCGCACGTCAAGAAACGGGAGCTGATCCTCCTGCACGATTTGCTGGTAAACGGGCTTCAAGCAGTCGGCGTGCCTGTCGTTGTACCTGACTCATCGTTCGCGGGCCGAAGCGGCAGTTATTCTGGATTTGGCAGGCCTCTATAAAGACGTGACCGGCCTTATGGCGGCGGAAGATATCCTGAGCGCCGCGCTCGCGTATGGGACCCTGTGGCAGCTTTTGCGGAAGGGGCTGCGCAAGAGTTGGGCTCTGCCCGCCATCGAGCGCCGGTATCGCGTGGATCGCAAGAACATCGCATTCATCGATGATCGACTGGACAACATTGAGGATCTTGTCGGCAATGGAGTTGGCCTCGCCCTGCACGCTCCATCGGGGATCAATAATGACGGCAGCATAATTACTTTTGATTTTCAACAGGTTGCCGGGATGCTGCGAGAAGGAAGTGGCGAACGTATGCCACCCATCCTATCCATTGCCCCGCGCATCGTAACTGATTCTGAGCTGAATCGGACTGGCATTGGCACCGGCACTTTCACGACAGAGTCCCTTCAACCGAGCGCGTCGATATGGAAGTTCGATACGGCAATGGCTGTGGAGCCGACCGGCCGCTTAGCATCCCGAGTCGCCTGCCGTCTGACGATGGATTCTCCCCATCGGTTCGAACGGGGTTAAACATTAATTAACTCGAATAGGCAATATGATGGTCCTATTTCCGGTCTTTTCACCAGACATTTATCAAGTTAATAATGAATGATTCTCGAAATTTCGTCGTTGCCAGGCACATTTTGGTTCCCGGCAAGAGTAACGCAGACGTGAGTGTTGCACGCTTTGTCAACATTCTAGCTTGCGCCCAAGATCACGTGAATTCGTGGAATTGGTGTCGTCAGCGGACCGGATCAATTGATGTTAGATGACCGAGCGTTAACGGCGAGTAGGGCTTCCCGAGACATCGACCGAGTTCCTGCCTTGAAGTTAGCTCTCCCGAGGGTGACGTGGGCGTCGCGTTGGGGCGTCATCGACGTATTACAGATTGTAGAGGCAGTGATGGTTGCGACAACCAGTTGCTTCTGTTTGGCAGTAATCCTCGCGAATGGAGGGCGCGATCCAAAAATAGCCGAGTTGTTGGCCTCCGGCCTTGCCGTCGCGGCCCTCGTTCATTCGGGATCACGATCAGTCGGTTCCCATGAGTTCGTTGACATCTTGCGTTTATGGCACTCTTGCAAGAGGGCAGCAGTCGCTTGGGTGCTTTTCACCGGGCCATTATTCCTGGTTACAACGGCCTTAAGTCGGATGATTATACTCGGCTGGCTCGCGGGCCTGGCTGGTATCGTTTATGTCGGTCTGGCCGCAGCCCTAGGCAGTAAAGCGCATATACAAGCGCGGTGGCTGAGCAAAACGTCGTCATCATCGGCACCGGTTCAGAGGCTCAGCGCTGCGCGAAACTGGTTCCCGCTGACGACAGCGGTGTGAATGTTTGTCGGGCTCGTATCGGTGGAATGCGCATCCATAACTAGTAGTAATGAAAGCGGAGACGCTTTTCAGCTGTCGGATCTGCAACGTTTGATAGACACGCACAACGTGAAGGACGTCATCGCGTGCATTTCATTTCGAGAACAAGCAAAATTGCTTGAGCTGATCACGTCTTTGCGCTGGCTTCCCGTGCGGGTTTTCTGGTGGCCGCCTTGTCTTGGCATCGAGGCAGGATTGCCGGCTGGAGACGGCTACAGGGTCGGCAACATACCTCTGTTGCTGGCGGGTGTTCCGCCGCTAAACGGATGGCGCTGGGTTACCAAGGACGTCGGGGATCGCGTGCTGGCATTCCTGCTGCTGATGATTTTCACCCCACCTGTCCTTTTGGCATCGCGCTGATGATATTGCTGACGAGTCCTGGTCCAATTCAGTTCGAGCAACAGCGTGAGGGCTATCGCGGGAGCATGTTCACGATCTTCAAGTTCAGGACAATGCGGCCCGGCAGCGACCGCGCCTCGAAGCTGACCCTGACCGCGCGCGATGATCCACGAGGAGCGCTCCTCAGAAAGACTGGCCCGGACGAGCTGCCGCCATTGATCAATGTTCTTCGGGGTGACATGTGGCTTGTCGGGCCGCGGCCGCACTCCCCGTTGGCGACGGCGGCGGCCAACGTTACTCCGCAGCCGTATTCGGGTACATGGCTCGGCTGCGGGTGAACCGGGTATCACAGGGTCAGCTCAGGTGAACGGGTGGCGCGGTCCGACGAACACGCTCGAGCAGATCCAACAACGCTTTTCTTATGATCTTTACTATATACAGCATCTGTCCTTTTGGTTCTCTCTGCGAGTTTTGGTGCAAACGGTGATAAGGGGATTTGTTCACAGAAATGCTTATTGAGATCATTCCGGCAGAACTCAAGGCAGCAATGCGGTCGGTGACAATGGTCTGGCACCAGGCTGGTCGGACCAGGTGCGTTACCCTCGCTTCCAGTCCTTCGCTTGAATCGGGCCTGGGGCGTGGTCTGGTAATGCCGGCTAAATTGAGCCAATTATACGAAAATGGTGCCTGCCAGTGTTTGCGGGATACGGCGCGAGTCAAGCGTGGGCCGCTCCGACTCCACTACGCTAGTGTGCTACAGGTGCCCGCCGCCCAGGCTTCGACCATCTTTGCGCAGCCCCGGTGGCCTGAGGTCGCGAACGCTGAATGGTCCGAGGCAAAGACGAGACGTCTCCCCTGTTTCCATGTCAGGAAGCAGAGCGACCGAAGCGCTCTCGTGATGCCGGCGCTGATAGACATGCTGCGATCGTGATGAGCGTATGGTCACACCGAACGTGTGAACGCGCTGTCGCGGATGGGACCTCTCTGCAACCAGTCCGGTGCGAAAAAGAAAAGAAGTCGACTGTGTTCCTTTTTCCGGGGTTGGATGGGGGCGATATATGGGAATTTGCCCCCTTGCTCTCGATGGTCGATGCGCCATTGCACTTTGTGCCAATCCGCTATCGCCATTGGTCGGAATTGCAACCAGAGCCGGATGAGCTCGACCGGCTGGTTACCGACTGCGTAAGTCAAATCGAGAGCCACGGTCCACCCTCGACAATCTATTTGGTTGGTTACTCTTTCGGTGCGCAGATGATCTGGGCTGCGGCGAGGGCGATGGCAACTGCGGGTCATCGGATTGGTTTGTTGGGATTGATTGACGCGCCGGCATTCCCGCAGATCCGGGAGAGCGCGGCATCTGTCGGTGGACGCCTGGGCCGGCTTTTTCAAGGAATCCGGCACGGCAAGACCAGCCATCAGTTGGCTCGCTCTACGGCCGGAATGTTGTTCCGGTCCAGGACTGGTTTGGCGCGAATCGCTTTCAGACGATTACATAGTCTCGGATTATTACCACGTATCTTCAATCACTTGGACGCGAATGTACAGATGCGATATCATCTCATTTTGCTAAGAGAGTGTACCGCCCGTTTGGCTGCTTCACACGGGCGGATCCATTGTCCCGCCGTGCTGTTCAGGTGCGCCGACCGGCCTATGTACGAGGAGACCGATCTCGGGTGGTCGCGCTATATGGCGAACCTGCGCCTAGTGACGCTGTCGGGTAACCATGACAGCGTCCTGCAGCCGCAAAATGTGGAACGAATAACTTACCACATTACAGCGATGATAGCGGAGGAGACAACGAATTTTGTTCGGAACAATGGGTCACTTGCACGTGAATAAGACGGGTTGTGCGTTGTCAAAGGGTCATTCCAGCCCTATTCAGAGGTCAAATAATGCTGGGTTTGGAGCACGTTGGTGACACGGGTAGCTATTGTGTGTGGGGCTGGGGGATTTATCGGTGGACATCTTGTTAGGCGGCTTAGGCGCGAGGGATTTTGGGTTCGCGGTGTAGACCTTAAATACAACGAGTATGCTGCCACTGAGGCCGACGATTTTGCGATCGGGGACCTCCGCGATCAAGCGTTTTGCCGATCAGTATTCGATCGCCATTTCGACGAGGTTTATCAGTTGGCTGCCGACATGGGTGGGGCGGGCTATATCTTTACCGGTGAGCACGATGCCGATGTGATGCATAATTCGGCTACAATCAACCTGAACGTTTTGGACGCATGTTACCGCCGGAATTCAGGGCGGATCTTTTATTCGTCATCCGCATGTATCTACCCTGCGTATAACCAGGAAGATCCCGCCAATCCGCTTTGCTCTGAAGAATCCGCGTACCCTGCGGCCCCTGATAGCGAATATGGGTGGGAAAAGCTGTTCAGCGAGCGGCTTTACTTCGCCTATCGTCGCAACTACGGCATGCAGACCTTCGTTGCGCGATATCATAACATTTTCGGACCTAATGGGACGTGGAGTGGCGGCCGGGAGAAGGCACCTGCAGCGATCTGCAGAAAGGTGGCAGAGGCCCGCAACGGGGGCGAAGTCGAAATATGGGGCGATGGCGAGCAGACGAGGTCATTTCTGTTCATAGATGAGTGCCTGGATGGCACGACCAAGCTATTGCGGTCCTCCTTTCCCGGCCCGGTCAACATCGGCTCCGAGGAAATGGTCACCATCAACAGATTGGTTGATGTGGTGTGTGAGATCGCCGGCAAAAAATTGACGAAAAAGCATATCGCCGGTCCACAGGGGGTGCGTGGGCGCAGTTCTGACAACCGGTTGATCAGGGGCAAGCTAGACTGGTCCCCCGAGGGTTCCCTGCGATCCGGACTTGAATTGACTTATGCCTGGATCGAACAGCAGGTGCGGCGCAATTATGCACCTATGAAGGTCGCGTGAACGGACATGCGATCAGCGTGGCGGCTTTGCCCGCAATCCTCTCGCGGCGGAAATGGCTGATCCTGCTGAGCGGGTTGCTCGCCGCCGCACTGGCGATGGGTGTTACTAAGTTCATCCCCCACGGCTATGTGGGCCAGGGCGCGCTCGTCATCGATACGCCGCAGACTGGGCCGATGGGTGGAAGCGGTGGCAGCAGCGAAGGTGTTTTGCTGACGCAACAAGAGATCCTGCACACTCAAGAGGATGTCATTCATTCACGGGGTTTGATCGAGCAGGTCGTTAGCAGCCTCAATCTCGGTAAAGCAACAGGCCTGGCGCCAGGCGCGGACGTTCCGTCCTGGTTAGCAAGTTATCAGACCACGATGTTGAGTTGGGTACATTACCTGACGGACATGATAAACGGAGGCGCTGGACGCGAGGACACCTCAGATGCAGATACCGAGGCAGCGGTTCAGTATCTGCTAAAACATCTTCGGCTCGACAGGACCCGAGCAGAGCAGTGTAGTGTCGTTGCAGTTCACCGCAGGAACGCGGGATCTCGCAGTGTCCGTGCTGAATGCGATTATGAACACCTATATCTCGGACCTCGGAAAGGCGAAGCATCAGGAATGGGCTGAGACGAAGCGGCTGATGGCCGAGCGCGCCGCAGCAATGAAGGTTGAAGCCGATAATGCACAAAAAGAACTTGAGAACTTCTTGCGCCAGCACGGTCTTCCGGAAGTGCAGGGCTCCTTGGGGCCGGCGCTGCAACTGAACCGAAACCAGGACCAACTGTCGGCTGCCCGGGCCGATCTAGCCCGCAAGCAGGCGAAACTCGATGTCTTTACACATTTCGGCGCGAGCACCCTTCCCGAGGTACTCGGATTCACTAACGATACAGCGATATCACGCGACCGAATCGGAGGTGCTCGGGAAGTTGGCGCTGTTTGGTCCGGCAGATCCGCGACGAGCTCCGTTGAAGTCCGCGCTGACGAGTATACGGACACAAATCAGTCATGAGACTGAGAAGATCGCTGCATCGATCCGACGTGACGTCGATATCGCCAATGCCAGCGTCAAGCATCTTGAGGCTGCGGTTGCTGCCGACACGTCTGTCTCACAGGCTTCGTCCGTTTCTGCGGTAACGCTAGCGAGCCTGAAAAGCGATGTTGAAGCGAAGCAACAGATGTATATCGCATTTCAGAAAAGCGCGACGGACCAGACGCTGAGGGAAATGTCTCAGGCGCCACTTGCGCACATTCTGTTTCCCGCCGCACCTGCGCCGGGACGCCATCTAGGTCTGCCGGCGCTTATCCTGGGTCTGCTGGCTGGAATATTGGTGTCGAGCGCAGCCGTTGTCCTGCACTATGTATTCAGTGCTACTATCCGCACAGCGATGGACCTGGCGATCGCGACCGGCGTGCCGGTCGCGGCAAGTCTGCCGAGGGTCAAGGGCAGAATAGGTAACGATACGATCAAATACTTGCCGTCCTTCTCTGAGACGCTGCGAGCCTTGTGCGTCTCGCTACGTTCCGGCGGCGGGCGTGGAGAGGCCGAAATCGTCCTTGTCACATCCAGCGAGGTCGGTGAAGGCAAGACAACGCTCGCTACCACGTTGGCTGAAACTTATGCAGGAGACGGCTTCCGTGTCCTTCTGATTGACGCCGACCTGCGCAGGCCGAGGGTTTCCACGATTTTTGACCTGCGACCGGCCTACACCCTCGAATTTGTGCTGGCCGGCAATGTGCACTGGGCGGAAGCCGTGGTGCAATGCTCGGGGTCCGGGTTGCATTGTTTGCCCGCAAGTGGGAGCTCGAGAAATCCGGTAAGCGCGATCAACTCGCGACACTTCACGACTATGGTTGAGGAGAGCAAGCAGCATTATGATTACGTCATCCTCGACAGCCCGCCTGTTTTGCGGGTAGCGGACCCGTTGCTGCTGGCGAAGATATTGCCAACACATCCTGTTCGTTGTTCGGGCCGGCTTCACGCAGTCAGACCTGGTAGGTGAGGCGACGCAGCGATTCCCGTCCGAGGATCGTCCGAAATTGCGTGCGTTGCTGACCCGCGTTAAACGGAACGATCTTGATGGCGGCGGTTACTACGGCGGCGGTTATTACAGTGGTTATGAAACGATCAAGCTTGGGGCGGCCTGATGCGAATTCTGGTCCACGACTACGCCGGACATCCATTCCAAGTTCATCTAAGTCAGACATTGGCGATCCGTGGACATGACGTTACGCATGTGTATTTTAGTGAAAATCCCGGGCCTAAGGCTTCCTTCCAGCAGCTGACGGACGAGACGCCGTCCAGGTTGCGTGTTGAAGGGATAACAATCGGCAAAGGATATGATAAGACGTCACTAATCAAGCGACGCTTTAATGACCGTGACTATGGCCGACGGGTGGCAAGCCTTATCGATAGCATCCGACCGGAAGTTGTCATTTCCGGAAACACTCCGACCGAAGCGCAAAGCCAGATCCTGAAGACCTGCAGAAGGATGCAGATCCGGTTTGTCTTTTGGCTTCAGGATTTTTACAGTATCGCAGTCACTGTGCTTCTACAGCGACAGATCGGAGTGCTTGGCGCACCGATTAGCTGGTATTACCGCCTTCTTGAACGAGCGTCAATTGAAAAATAGCGACGCGGTTGTGGCGATCACCGACGACTTCGTGCCCCTGGCTGCTTCCTGGTCGGGCAGCAAGACAAAAGTCACTGTCATTGAAAATTGGGCGGCCATTGGTGACTTCCCACTTCTGCCTAAAGCCAATGTATGGTCCACGCAAGAATGCGTGCGACAGCTCCGTAAACTTCATTTATTCGGGCACCCTGGGTCTTAAGCACAAGCCCGAGCTTTTGGCACAACTAGCGGCTCAGAACTGGAAGGACACTCTGGTTGTTGTCGTAGCTGAAGGTGTAGGCGTGCGGCATCTGACTCTCGCTCAGACCGGTGCGCGGCCTTCAGGGACTGAAGCTTCTACCACTTCAGGCCGCGGAAGATTTGCCCCAGGTGCTTGCGTCCTCCGACGTGCTTGTTGCCACAATTGATAGCGACGCAGGACGCTTTGCCGTGCCTTCGAAGGTGCAATCTTACCTATGTGCGGGACGGCCGATCCTCCTGGCGGCGCCGCGGGAGAATCTCGCGGCACGCACGGTGGTTCGTGCAAAAGCGGGCATCGTTGTGGAACCAGACGATACCGAGGGATTTCTGGCAGCCGCGGCGAAACTTCGCGTCGACCCAAGTCTTCGTGCGGAGCTGGGCGCCAACGGTAGGGCCTATGCTGAGCGCGCGTTCAATCTGGAACGGATCGCTGATATGTTTGAGGAGGTTTTGTCGGGGGTTGCGAAAACTGCCAAATCTCCCGGGCCGCGGACGACGTACGAGAACTCGGGCACTCGAAGTCGCGCCAACCTCATAACAGTTGCGCCAGACATGGAGTGCGTCACTAGCCCACGCGCACGTTAAACCATGACATGTTGGATCTCTCGTGTGCAAAGATGCCAGTCAGGCCGTCATGCATGTTACCTATTTCGCAAATGACCTTGCCGATGCGGCGGTCGGCAGGCGTGCGCATATGCTGCAGGTGGGCGGAGCCAACGTCACGTTGATCGGGTTCCGGCGCACCGAACAACCGGTCCTCCGGGTCTCTGGGGCTGACGCAATTGATCTCGGCCGGACTTTCGACGCCCGGTTTCTTGATCGGGGTGGGAAGATCCTGCGCCGTTCCCTTGAGGCGGGACGCTGGAAAGATCTGGTCGCGCGTTCAAACTTTCTGCTGGCGCGGAATCTTGAAATGGGACTACTCGCGGATTTCGCACGCGTTTCGGCAGGCTCAAACGTCAGACTAGTTTATGAATGTTTGGACATACATGGATTGCTGCTCGGACGCGGCATCCCGTCGGCGTTACTTCGTTGGTGGGAGCGAAGGCTACTGCGGAGGTCGGCCGCGCTGATTGTCAGTTCCCCTGGTTTTCTGAAGAACTACTTTGAACCCCTGGCGGTCCCCTTGCCTCCGGTGGTCGTATCCGAAAACAAACGAATGAGCGAAACAGCGGATTTACCGCGCCCGGCATTTGGTTCTAGGCGGCGCGGCGCGCCGTGGAGAGTGGGCTGGTTCGGCAATATCCGCTGCGTCCGGAGTTTCGCGATTCTGAAGGGCCTTGCTCTGCGCCATCCTGACGTGATTGACGTTGAGTTGCGTGGCCGCCCCACCGCCAAGTTGCAGGCACTTATTGCTGAGAATCTGCCATTGGCAAACATGCGTTTCAGCGGTCCATATGCCCCGTCGGAATTGGCTTCGGCATACGAAGCATGTGATCTGGCTTGGGCGATCGATTTGTGGCAAGCCGATCAAAATGCTGCTTGGCTGCTGCCAAATCGTATATACGAAGGTGGCTTTTACAACTGCCCTCCTATCGCGCTCGCCGGCACCGAAACCGCCCGCTGGCTAGCCGACCGCGCGTCCGGCGTGATCCTGCAGAATCCTGAAGAGGACCTTGAGGCTTTTATTACGACACTTACACCGGCGGATTACGTGGAACTGAGACATGCCACCGCCGCCATACCGATGACAGATCTTGTCCATACGGTTGAGGAATGCCATCAATTCGTCAACTTGCTGGCCGGCCGACAAGGAGGGGCGAAAGCCGAGGATCGGCTGTGCTTGCCTGGCCGACCAGCCTAATATCCTGAAAGCCAAGAACATCCATGCGCGAACGTGCAACTCCGTGGATCTATCCGAGCCTGCCCGGCGGCCCGGATTATGGCATTGTCCGGATAGCGGGCGCAGGGATTGGGAATTGTCTTTACGTCTATTTCCACGCCGTGGTATTAGCCAAGCAAACGAACGGCCGCATCATCGCCCCGACATGGTCTTCAGTTAAGATCGGACCACTGCTGCGAATGGAAAGAAGCCTGCGGCGATACGGAACGATGTTTCGCGCTCATCCTGACGAGGTCCACGGGCCAATGAAAGCCATGCGATTGGCGTTGCTGTGGCCGGGACATACACGAATTCAACTTGGTACCGGGCAACCAGTCAGCGTCGCCCCTGAGGGGCTTACGATCGTCCAAGCTACCGAATTCTCCTTTCAGGGGCTTCATCAGCATCGAGACATGATACGCGATCGGTTGCTGGAAATCCTGACAACGCCACCGGCTGGACGCCCAAACTGGGGTGCTGAAGACTATGCCGCCGTGCACATCCGATTGGGTGATTTCAAGCCAGTCCTGCCTGATCAAATCATGACAGGGAGGGTGGCGAACATGCGCATCTCGTTGAAATGGTACGATCGGGTCATTCGGCGGGTCCGTTCGGTTTATCCTGATTTGCCGATTCATCTCTTCTCTGATGGCAGGGAGCATGAACTGGCCGAAATACTGGCTTTGAAAGGTGTCAGCCTGCGGCGCGAGCCAACCGATATAGCCGACCTTCTGGCGCTTGCGCAGGCAAGGCTGCTGATTGGATCAAATTCAACGTTCTCTTGGTGGGCTGCCTTCCTCGGCGATATGCCCTCCATCTGGCTGAAAACGAAGCTGCTGCCGGAGCAGCCAACCAGTGATCGAACGCCTATCCTGTATGTCGCTGATGACCCTGGCGCGATCACCCGAGAAGCGGTGACTTCCAGGTGATCAACCGTCTTCGCCGGGCCAACAAGGAGCAGCGAAAGCTACTATATTCTCTTGGGACCAACTTCGCGACCAGAGTTCCCGGGTCAATCGGTGTGCTATTTTTCCTTCCGCTTCTACGCTTCGGGTTAGGAACAGATGACTATGCCAGATTGATGTCGGCATCGGCTTTAGGTACTGCTGCTACCTTTTTGTCCGGTGGGTTCAATGTTGTGGGACGTCGGCTTGTGGGCGAGGCGCATTCGAACGGCAACCACAGGGATGAAGCGGCAGCTTTTACAAGTTTCGCGGTCGCAAATGGCGCCTCTTGTCTGGTCGCGAGCATAATTGTCATTATCTATTGCTTGGCGGTCGCCGCCGGCACCCCATTCCTAATAGCCGCAACCTTGCCGGTGGTCACTGCATTCTTCAATACGTTCGACAACGTCCGCTCGGCCTACAATGAACACTACGTTACGGCAACGCTACTGATCATCCTGCAACTGACCGCATATTCGGTCGGATTTCTGGTGCCGTTTACACGGCAGCACCTCGTCGTCAGTGCTTTTTTGCTTACGAGCCCTTACCTATTTGCGAGCGTCTTCGCATTGGCACTCCTGCTGCGCAAACGATCCTACCTCATCGGTGGCAATTGGCAACTCACGTGGGGCATTATACGCAACGGGACGGTTTTTGCGCTGGCAGACGGGTTGCTGACAGCAACACTAAGCTTGGGGGTCGTTTGGTTGGAGACCGCAGCCAGCGCGCAGACCGCGGCATGGTTTGCAACGCTTGTGCGTCTGTTCCAGATTTTCCTGGTGCCGGTCATGCTTCTGCTGCTGCCGCTGTCGAGCTACATTCGGTTTATCTGGAACGTCAGTGGGCCGGTGAAGCAGCGGGCGTTCGCTAGCATTACGCTGACGATGGGACTTGGCTACGGGGGGCTTGTCGGGATCGCCCTTCTGTTCGTGTCCCAAATCTACATAGGCGGCGTGCTACATTTGCCCGCGCCAGAAAATCTGTTGCACGTGCTGCCTTGCTTCCTGCTATTTGCAGCGATTATTGCATACCGGAGTTATTCCTCAATTGCCTATCTTGTTTTCGAGGATCCATCGCATCTTTCGTGGTGGACAACCTTCGCGGTAATCGCGGCAATGATAGTCAGTGCTGGTTCGAGCCCTGTGATCGACGCCCTGGGAGCGATCAACGTTTATGCCTTTTTGGCGGGATCATTGATGATCGCTGTGTTGTTCTGGAACGCGGCTCGGTTCATTCGATCATCGCGAGCGCAGGCGCTAGACTGCGGGCCAGGCGTTCCAACGAAGCGATGAGCTTGCGCATCGGGCCCGGCGGCTCTGCTTGGCGCAATGGGCCATCGGTTTGGATCCCGCAACGCCCGTCGCGGCAATTATACTGTCCGGCGGAGGCGATATGCGTGAGGTCGCGCCTGCCCGGCGCGGTCTTCGGGAATAACCATGCAGAAAATGACGGCCATGAACTGAACGACGATCGCGTCGAGAAGGTAGCCGCCGCTGAAATGGAATAAAATGGAAATCGCGATCGCCAACGGCACGTTATATGGTTTCACGAAAGCCATCAAGTATAATATGACGTATAGGATGGTGGTTACCAAGCCATATTCATTTATCAACTTGAGAACCGGCCAGGGATTTCCAAGGGCAGCGGTCGTTGAACCGGCGCCACCGCCCGTCAGGATAAATGATGGATCAAACAGGAGCTTGGTAAGCTGTTCGGCCGGGATCAAAAGCCGGCCACTACCGCTGCTGCTTGCCTGATGCAATTCATTGAGGCGCGAAAGCAGTGGTAGCGGCACGTTCAGCGCGATTGCTGCCGAAAGGGCGATCAAGGCCGCGACGCCAATGAGTAGAGCGGCAGGCAACGATTGACGGGCCAGCAGAAATGGCGACGCTATAAGAAGCATCGTTAGACCTGTGCCACCCATGCTGAAGCCGGTCGCCCCGATCATCAGCAGAGCGAATGGAATGCGCTTGAAATAAGTCAATTCGATGATTGCGGCCGATGCAGTAAACATGGAGATAACCGAGGGTTCAAGGAAAAAGAACCCATTGGGGCGCTGGAAGGTTGAGTTCCAAGGGTAATGAGCGTCGTAGACAAAGCCTTGCAGCAAAAGTGACTTCGGGACTATGGAATTCATGCTGATGGGATCGCTTAATCCCGTTAGCTTTTGATAAAAGTATTGGACAAGCACGATCAGTGCCGGAATGATCATCATCCCGACGAAGCGTTTCAGTATAAGTTTGTACGCAGCTTCGGACGCAAACGACGTGACAGTTAAGAAGCTGTATATCAGCAGCAGTTCCACAAAACTCGCGACTGAAAGACGGCCGCCCGAAATCGCCTGCGCCAGGGAACAGCTGCTTGCGAACAGCAGGTAACAGCCGAGCCGGATAGGAGCAAAATGCATGCGTCCGGTAGTCAACATAAATCCGAGATGGCCGAGCATGATCAGCATCGGCAGGCTGACCTGGAAGGACAGCGGTCCTACTGCAAATTTTTGAAGGTAGACGGCGACGAACAGTTGCACAGTCGCAAACTGAATCGCACTTTGGTCCTTGCGGATGTCTGGAGATACAACGTCCCCCGATTGGTCGCCGCCACCCAACCAGTCCGTCGTCGCACGTGACGGTTGGGCTTTAATGCGGGCCGAGGCCTGAGCGCCAAGCATTGTCAAGTACATTTCCGATAAATTAAAAATAACTGGGTCCCCGAGAATGAAGGCAACCACGTCGCGACTGCGCCCGGAAGGGTTCATCGCAGACCGCAACGGCATGCTCTCCGTTCGTGACGCCAACTCTACAACGTCTCTGGCCAGAACGAAAGCCGCTCCAACACTTGTGTGTATATAACGAGCACATGACCGGCAATCCGACGGACCCCCCGCCATACCACGATGAGGCTATCGCGGCTCGGGTTTCGGCGTCCTATGATTCAGGTTTGAACCCTGGCGCGCGAGGACCGCGCGCTCCTGGCCATGGAATTGGCCCGAGCGGAAAATCGCCCCTGATGGCGGGGACCAATTTTTCACCTACTGACAGACGCCTCACGAAGCCATGAATAAAACATTACCCGCTGTTCGGGGGAGTAGGTGGTGGATAACCATGTGGGTTAAATCCGAAATCCGCATCTTTGCCAGGAGAATACAAATCCCTATCGGGGCGCAACGAGCCTGGTACTAAATTATTTGCTTTTGGGACAATAGGCGACGCTCCCGGAACGCATTTTGTTGTGGACCGATTACGATGAAAACCAAGTATGGAAACGATTATGACGAAAACGTGATTTGTGGCAGCGAGCTTATACGGCACCTCGCCATAGCCGCCACATCCTGTATGGGTCCCTCCAACGCGCAAGCCGTATGATCCAATTTAGCGCCCACAGCGACTAAGGGTGGCGGTGGGTCGTGAGATAGGAATACCCCGCTCGCAATAGCATCGACTGCCGGGACCGGGACTGCCAAGGCCAACGTTCCTCTCGATCCGTGACCGGTAGGTTCACATCCCCGCCGCCGACAAGTGCGATCCTCGACAAAACTCCCCAAAAGACGAAAGAGGCCTTCAACAGACAGGCATGGCTAGTACCCTCGAGTCGTTCATAATGCGGGGTAGAGCCGCTTCAGCTTAATGCGCGCATCGGCGGTAGTGAATTGCCAGTCTGACTTCGCGTGCTTCTTGTTGCGGCTGTCCTCCCAGGCGGCGACCTCCTCGGTCAAGATCTGCTTGTCCGCGATGCGGCGATCGAGGCATTGGGTCGTCAGCACGCTGAGTTCGGATTCGGCCATGTCGAGCCAGCTTCCGTGTTTGGGCGTGTAATGCCACTCGAAGCGCTCAACCAGCCGACATGCCTCTCCGGCTGGAAAAGCTTCGTAGAGTGATGCTGGTTTATGGGTGTTGAGATTGTCCTGCACGAGAACGATCTGCGATGCATTGGGATAGTGCGTATCCGACAACTCCCCGAGAACTTGCGCATAGTCCACGGAGGCAGCGGCTCAAAGCACACCACCTTCCCTTTCGATCCGACCGCTGACGCCATGACGATCGAATGAATACCAATGTTAGCTCCCGCATCCACCACAACCGCGCCGAGCCTCAGGTGATCCCATAGGACTGCGCGGACGCCCGGTTCGATCGCTGCGGGTCCGTGCCGCAATAAGTAAGCTATAAGCCCAACCTCCTCGGTTGGAGGCCCAACCTCCTCGGTTGGCACTAGCACATCGTATCCAGCGGCGATGACGAGCGCATCAAGGCCTGATGACGCAGCGACCTGATTGGCCTGGGTCGCGATGGTTCCGTGGCTCACCGGCTGGCCCGGCGCGCAACGCGCTGGTGCTATGGATGATGGCATGAGCTGCGACGAAGTCGCGAAGGTCCTGCTGTTGGACGACGACACCGTGCGCACCTGGCATCGGCTGTATGAGGACGAGGGCATCGAAGGCTTGATGAGTTTCGACTATGATGGCAGTACGTGCCGCTTGAGCGATGCGCAGCAGGCCAAGCTGAAGAGCTGGATCGCCGAGACGCTGCCTCGGACAACCCGCGAGGTTGGTGCCTGGATCGAGACCGAGTGCGGTATCTCCTATGAGAGCCGGTGGGGCTGATCGCGCTGCTGCACCGGCTGGGCATGGAGCATCGCAAGGCGAAAGCGGTGTCGTCCAAGCTGGACCCTGACAAGCAGGCGGCCTTTATCAAGAGAGACGAGAATCTGCTGAACCACATTGGTGATGATGAAGCGGTGCTGTTTGGCGATGCGGTGCATCCGACGCACGCGGTGCGGCCGGTCGGATGCTGGGCGCCGAAAGACACGCCGGTTGCCGTGGAACAGACCAGCGGGCGGCAGCGCCTGAACATTCACGGTGCGATTGATCTCGAGACCGGCAGAACCCGTATGATCGAGGCGGCAACGGTGAATGCGATCAGCATGATCATGTTGCTGCGGGCGATCGAGGCGATGTATCCCGGCAAGCGGTTGATCCATCTGTTGGTGGACAATGCTGGCTACCACCACGCCAAGCTGGTGCAGGCTTGGTTGTCGCGATCGGGGTGCCGGATCAAGCTCCACTTCATCCCCGCCTATTGCTCACATCTGGATCCCGCCGAGCGGCTATGGGGCCTGATGCACAAGCATGTCACCCACAATCGATGTCATGCGACATTCGTCGACTTCAAAGCGGCGATCCTAACGTTCTGCGCGAGGAGGTGCCCAGAAAATGGGACACCTATTGTGATCAGGTAACGGATAACTTCCGTATTATCTCGGCCAAGGATTTTCGGGTTCTGACCTGAGCGGGGTATATAAGCCCAACCTCCTCGGTTGGAGGCCCAACCTCCTCGGTTGGCACTAGCACGATCGTATCCAGCGGCGATGACGAGCGCATCAAGTGTCAGCGCCGGCTGAATATTCCCCAAAAGTGGCGGTTGGAAATTCCCCACTTCGTTGCGCTGGGTGTTCGCGTCTGAACTAGCTCAGGAGCGAACACCCAGCGCGATCGCCGAAGCTGCTCCCCTGCTTAGAGGGAGCAAATCTGTGGTTCGACTGGGGGAGCTCATGATGATCTTGGACCTGCACCGGCAGGGGCTCAGCCCCACCGCCATCGCGCGTCAACTCGGTATCGACCGTAAGACGGTGCGTAAATACATCGCCCGCGGGATGGATCCGCCAAACTATCGCGCACAGCCCCGCCGACCACGGCGCACCGACGAATTCCTGCCGTATCTGCGTGAACGTCTGGCAGCCTATCCGGGTTTGAGCGCTATCCGGCTCCTGCGGGAGTTGCGCGAGCGCGGCTTTGGCGGCGGCTATACCGCGGTTAAGCGCGCCGTGCAGGAGATCCCGCCGGAACCCGAGCGCCGCTTCGAGGTGCGGTTCGAGACGCCGCCGGGCGAACAGGCGCAGGTCGACTTTGCCCGCTTCGAAGTGGTGTTCGCAGATGAGCCCGGCACCAGGCGCATCGTCTGGCTGTTCTCCATGGTGCTCGGCTTCTCGCGACTGATCTGGGCCCGCTTCGTCATCCACCAGGACCTGCAATCGGTCCTGCGTTGCCACGTCGCCGCCTTCGCCGCGATCGGTGGCGCGCCGCGGGAGATCCTCTACGACCGCATGAAGACCGCGGTGATCGGCGAGGATGCCGACGGCCTGGTCGTCTACAACCGCAGCCTGATCGACCTGGCGCGTCATTTCGGCTTCCATCCCAAAGCCTGCCGTCCGTACCGGGCCAAAACGAAGGGCAAAGTCGAGCGCCCGTTTCGCTACATCCGTCAGGATTTCTACTTGGCGGGCAGCTTCCGGAATCTCGATGACCTCAACGCTCAGTTGCAGCACTGGCTCGACACCGTGGCCAATCCGCGCACCCACGCCACCACCAAACGCGTGGTGAGCGAAGCGTTTGCGGAAGAGCAGACGGCGCTGCGCCAACTGCCGCCGGTACCCTACCGCGCGGTGCTGAAGCTGGAGCGGCGGGTTTCGCACGATGGCATGATCAGTGTCGGTGGCAATGCCTACAGCGTGCCCGACACCGCGCGCCGCCGGGTGCTCGACGTGCACTGCCTGATCGACGAGGTGCAGATCTTCGAGGACGGCGTGCTGATCGCGCGCCATGCGCTACTGCCTGGCCGTGGCCATAGCTGCATCGATCCAACACACCGCAAGCCGTTGCAGCGCTCGCGGATCGTCATCAACGACAGCGCCGTAGTGGTGCGTGGCGCCGGTGACGTGGTCGCGCGCCGCTCGCTCGAATTCTACGACGCGCTCGGGCGCGTCATGGCGGTGAAGGGGAACGCGTAATGACCGTGCACGCTCTCTCCGCGCCCTCCCTCGTCGATCGCATCAAGACCACGCTGGTCGGGCTGCGCATGCCGCGCGCGCTGGAGATCGTCGACGTCATCGTCCGCCAACTCGAACGTGGCGAGACAACCGCACTCGAGGCGATCGACAGTCTGCTCATGGAGGAGCTGACGCTGCGCGAAACCCGCCGGGTCAAAACCGCCCTGGTCATGGCCAGATTGTCGACGCTGAAGACCCTCGCCGGCTTCGACTTCTCCTTCCAACCATCGCTCGACCGTGGCCGCATCATGGCGTTGGCCGAATTGAAGTTCATCGACCGCAGCGAAGCGGTTCACTTCGTCGGCCCGCCCGGCACCGGCAAGTCGCACCTGGGTGTCGCGCTCGGCGTCGAGGCGGTGAGGGCCGGACGCAGCGTCCACTTTATCACCTTGGCCGATCTTATCGACGCCCTTGCGCGCGCCGAGCGGGAAGGGTCGCTGCGGCAGAAGATCCGCTTCTACGCCCGGTTTGCGCTGCTCATCGTTGACGAGATCGGCTACCAGCCGGTCGTCCCCGGCGGCGGCAACCTGTTCTTCCAACTGGTTAACGCGCGCTACGAGCGCGGCGCGATGATCCTAACCTCCAATCGCGGCTTCGCCGAGTGGGGCGAGGTTTTCGGCGGTCCCGTGGTCGCCACCGCGCTGCTCGATCGCCTGCTCCACCATGCCGTGGTGGTCCAGATCGAAGGCGCCAGCTACCGGCTGCGCCAACACGCCGACCTGGTCCCGGACCACATTCGCTCCAAGGCGCTGATCCATCCGCCATCGGCACCGGTGATCTTGCCGCAGAAGCGTCGCGGCCGACCGCGCAAGGCCGCGGACACCACCCCGAGCACAGCCTCGCCTCTCCCATTGAACAGCGTTACGTAACGGTGAACAGGACCATGCCAAGAGGCCGTAAACCCGAAGCCGAGCAGGCCCTCAGCAATGCCGAACGACAGGCGCGATACCGCGCTCGTCGGCAGGCACAACAACCGCAGGCCGCGATCCGTCGCCGGCCGGCAGTGGATCGCCGCAGCCGTCCACAGCGCTGGCGAGACGCCGTCGCCGAGCTGCTTGCTTTACAGGCCGAGTATGCCGCTTGGTCCAACGCCTTGCCGGAAAGCCTGCGCGACAGCGCCACCGCCGAGGCGCTTCAGGAGATCATCGATCTCGACCTCGATACCCTCGCCGATATCAGACCGCCGAGGGGATTTGGCCGTGACTGAATCAGAATAAAGTGGGGAATTTCTGCCCGACGATTTTGGGGAATTTCTCGCCGCCGTTGACACATCAAGGCCTGATGCTGCGTAAGCACATATCTGCCGGCCGACTAGGGTTGCTGGCGAATGTTGTATCGGACGGAGGTCATCGCTTATTCCGACAACGCAATCCCCCAGCGCGTTGGCGTTGTACGCAAGGTAGCCGTCCAGCCGGTCCACCTCCGCGGCGATGGCAGCGGCCAATACATCATGCCGTGCTGTGAGCTCTTCCAGGCGGCCGTCGAGCCTGTCAGGACGGCCGGCAAGCCCGGTGTGCAACAGGGTGATTTGGTCCTGGATTTGCGAAAGCAACTCGTGCGATGGGACGATGGTCGCTTCCAGACCGCCCACACGCTTCTGCAATTCTTCCAGTCGGAACAATAAGTCCCAAAATCCGACTAGAGGAAGGACATACCTGCGCAGCCACAGAACGCGCAACGCCGCGTTGGGGGGCCGTAGCGCGGCGTCATATTCGTAGGTTGCCGCCGCGCTGCGGTATCCGGGTCATGGTCGGGGACGATTTTTGGGAATGAAGACGTCCCAGCCGAGCGAACGCCGAATGGGAACTTCAGCTGACAAAAGGGTACGATGACTGACAACCCATAAGAGGCGCCGCGTTGGGGAGCGAGCAAAATCTGCCATCTTATTTACCATAATGGAAAGATCCAAGCGCTGCAATAGCACGAGCTCTGCCGGTCGCCTCGGCTGCTGGATGGGCAAACCGGGCGATAAACGCGGCGATCTCAGCTCGCCACCACGCGGTTTGACCTCAGGGCTGCCGGGTTAGCAATAGATTGACCCCTTCCAGGGCCGCTGCCGCCACCTCGTCGGCCACCAAAGCCAATCGTCCGGCTTGCGGCGCATCCTCTATGACGAATACGGAAAAGCCCTCGGCGCGGATCGCGCGGTAGAACTCCGCCGCCGACTCTCCGGATCGGGCGAAGTGGGATGATGACCATTCCAGCACGATGTCAAGGTCGGGACTCTCCTGGCGCACGCGCTGCATGCCACGCCAGGCCCTCACCTCCGCGCCCTCGATGTCCAGCTTCACAAGATTCAGGCGGCTGCCGGACGGTAAAGCACTGTCCAGGCTCATCTTCGACACCGCGATTGGCCGACTACCGGTGCTGTTGGTCGGGGCGAACAGGGAACTCAACGGGCTATGGGCCGCCACGTGCAACGTCGCCTCGCCAGACGTGTCCGAAAGTGCGGCCCGCTCGACGTGAGCGCAGTCGGCAAAGCCATTCAGACGCAGCGTCCACGCTAGTGCGTCGGCCACATGCGGCACGGGTTCAAAACAAATAAGCCTGCCTGCCGGGCCGACCGCTTTTGCCATGGTCAAGGCGTGCAGCCCGATATTTGCCCCCCCATCCACCGCTGCGTCGCCTGGGCCCAGCCGGTCCTGCAGCACCGCCCGAACGCCACGTTCGACGGCTTCAGCCCCGTGTCGCAGCAGAAAGGCCAGCAATCCAACCTCCTGCGGCGGCAGCACGAGGTCGAAATCCTCAGTAAGCATTAATGTACCTAACCCCGATGCGGCGTACACCCGACCCTTCTGGTGGCTCCGCACCTCGTCTCGCAGAGCCGCCAGATCCGCCCGCAGCATCGTCATGTGGTGGACAAGATATCCGTCTAGTCGATCCACTTCCGTTTCCACCACCATTTCCAAATGCTTTTCTAACACGGCAAGCCGGTCGCGGAGCCCGGCCTCCATATCACCAAGGCGCGCAGGAGAGCCTGCTTCAACGTCTCCCGCCGGGACACCTAAGGCGTCAAGCCTGGCGGCAATATCCCAATAGCCCACCAAAGGCAGCACATAGCGTCGCAACCGGCGCCCGACAGCACGCACCAGCGGTAACATCAGCCCGCGTTCCGTTGGCTGCTGCCGGGGAGTATGCCGGCCCACTGCTGGCGCGCGTGGCTAGATGCGAAAACGTCCAGGATCCGCCATTGGGCGGCACGAATTGTCTCCGCAAGACCGCGATCGCCAGCGACCAGGCGCTGCGCCTTGTCCTCCATATCCGCCGTGTCGGCGCAAGCGCCGGGCAAACGATCTCCGGCGATCAGATCCATCAGCGTGCCGCTTCGGTAAAGCACAGGTGTACCGACGATGATTGCCTCGATGGGCGAGTAGTGGATATGCCGGGGTTCAGTCGATGGATAAATGAATACCGGCGCCGACCTGTATAGCGCCAGCAAGTCTTCATCGCTCAGGAAGGGCTGGACCGCTGGATCCGAAACCGGGACTGGCTGACGCCCGAAGATTACATGTGGCAAGTGGCCGAAGTCGCGTTTGATCCCTGCGTAGAGGTCGCCATAATAGCCGGCGATGCCGACGCTGGGGCAGAGGAAAACAGCCCTCCCGCCACCGCCCTCCCACGAGTCTCGGCTGCGGTACATCCAATCTGGTAGCGGGACCGTTATCGTGTACGCTCGCTGCCGCAACGGCGGGTCCTCAACCTCGGCGATGTTGGCATAGCCCTGACCAAATACGAAGCGATCGCCCATCGCCGTGAGATGATCAAGTAGACCCGGCCGATCCGCCAAAGTCGCAAACTCCGAGAACCGGCGAGGATGCTCGCGACCAAAGGCGCGCGTTATCAACATCCCCTGGAACTTGCACGCAGCTGCGAACAGCGGCGCCGTATAATAAGAGAAATGCGCAACCACCACGCTAAAATATGTATTGACAATCTCCTCCACTGTAGGGGGCCAATCGAGTTGGATGAAATTATGCCTGTTGAGGACTCGAAGCGTCGCCGGGGGCAGTCCCAGCGCAGCATCGTATTCATACGTCGTCGCCGCGCTGCGAAACCCTGGATCGTGGGACGGCAGGATCTTCGGCACGAAGACCTCCCACCCCAGCGATCGCAGTATGGGAATTTCGGCAGGCATCAACGTCTTGTGGTTGACGATCCACAACAGTCGTTTCTTTTCAGGCGGATTCATTCAAGGTCCCGAATCAGTCTTCACCAGACCCGGCTCTCTACGGCGCCTGCTCCTCGAGTGCGCTCGTGACCGTCCGCACCACGCGTTGGATATCCTGCTCAGTCAGCGTGGGATAACTTGGCAGCGAGACGCCGCGTCGGGCGATGTCCTCCGCCACAGGAAACCGCTCGCCGGTGGCATACATCGGCATCTCGCTGGCACAGTGGAATACCGGGCGCGTCTCCACCTTCCGGGCAGACAAGCTGGCCATAAACCGATCCCTGTCCATCTCGGTTGGCAGCAGAACGGTGACCAGCCACTCGGACATCTCCACGCCTGCGCCCGGCTGCGCAAAACTCACCGGCAAGCCGGATAGCCCCTCGCGGTACCGAGCACCGATCTCGCGCTTGCGCGCCAGGATGGCCTCCAGACGCTCCATCTGCGCCAACCCGATCGCCGCAACGATATTGGTCATCCGGTAGTTGAAGCCAAGTGTCTCGTGCCAATAGCGCCGTGTGAGCGACTGGCCCTGACCGCGTACCAAGCGCATGCGTGACGCGAGTGCCTTGTCCTGGGTGATCACCATTCCGCCTTCGCCGGTGGTTATGGTTTTGTTGCCGAAGAAGCTGAAGGTTCCCACATCGCCGAACGTTCCGACATGCCGCCCATGCAGCGTCGTCCCCAACGCCTCCGCACAGTCCTCGACGATCGCCAACCCGTGTTGATCCGCCAGCACCTTGAACCGGGGCATGTCACACGCAAGCCCGTACAGATGCACCGGAAGGATCGCCTTCGTGCGCGGCGTGATCCGCGCTGCGACGTCCGCCGGGTCCAGCAGCCAATCCGATGCGCGGCACTCCGCGAACACAGGTGTCGCGCCGGTTTGCGCAATCGTGTTGACGGACGCGATATAGGTGAACGTCGGAACGATCACCTCATCGCCAGGTCCGATGCCTAGGGAGTGCAAGGCCAGATGCAGCGCGGTCGTGCCGTTGCAGACGCCAAGCGCATACCGAGCTCCTGTGGCATCACACACCGCCTGTTCGAATCGCTCGATATAGACCCCAAGAGAGGAAATCCAGCTCGAATCGATGCAATCACAAACATAACGGCGCTCGTTCCCGGACAGGTCTGGACGGTACACCGGGAGTAGCGGGAGCACGGAATCTGGCGAGATTCGCCCGCGCCCAATTGCTGTGTCAACATTCATAACGGACGTCCCCATTGTTATCGTGCAATCTATTTGTCTCGGGTTGCAATGCCGGTAGCATTTCACAAAAGAACATACCGACTACAAGCTAGCGTTCATGCTTTTTGGGGCATCCCAGGATTAACAGCAAGGGCTCACTGGAGTATTGTCAAACTCTGGAGGGAAATATGAGCAATCACAAAACGATCATAATCGAATTGGAAGCGGCGTGACACCAGCACATCTTTGCGCGCCCGCGACCTCGGTGCCTAATACCGAATCGCAGAAGCATTGGGTATAACACCGACATGTCGGGAGGGCACAAAGTCGCGATTCTGCTGCCCAACGAGTGGCGCGCCGGTATGTTGCGCAACGCCTCGGCTCTGGCCGCTCTGCTTGCACAAACGAATTGGCCCGGCTTAGGCACGTTGGACGTGGTAGTCGGCCTGCTCAGAAGCGGCCCTTACGACTGGAGTGCGGTCGGACAGGAGTTTGCCGCCTTGGGCAGCGTCTCGGTGCGACGAATGGGCTGGGAGGCGTGGCCCGTCACCGCGATCCGGACAATGCTCAGCACACTGCCAGCGTTGCCGAACGCAATCACCCATTGTAGCGTTCCGCGAGATTACGGACATGACTTCCTCGATTGCGATGCCTGGATCGTGTTCGGCTCGTCGCTTGAGGGCTTTGTCGTGCCCGCCCGCCCAATTGCTATCTATTGTGCGGACATGATCCAACGTTACGTCCCACAGATCTTCGGCGCGGCGGGACAGGAGGAACACTGGAGGCGCCAGATTGCCACCCATCTTGGTTGGCGAAGCGCAAGCTGCGTGTTTTGCACAACACCACAGACCCGTACTGATGCCATCAGCTATGCTGGTGTGCGAGCCAGTCGCGCGTTGCTGGCGCCAACGCTCGTGGATCCGATTGCGGGCTCCTTGCGCCCTCAACAGCCCGCCGCCAAATGCGATCCCTATATCCTCTGGATCACCAACGCCTCGGCGCACAAAAATCACCGGGCGGCGATGGAAGCGCTCCGCCTCTACTACGGGGAACTTGGCGGCACGCTCCCTGTGGTAGTTGCCGGCCAAGACACCAAGCTGCTGGCACCGGGCTCAGGTGCGCAACTTCAATCAAGCCGCTCGGTGCATGAAGCAACCGATGTGTTGCCCCATTTGCGGTTCGTGGGCGAAGTGACACACATCGCTTATCTACGGCTGGTCTCCGAGGCTTCTGTAGTCTGGCACAATGTGGTCATAGACAATGGCACCTTTGTCGCTTTCGACGCAGCCCGTGCGGGCCGGCATTTTGTTAGCAGCGACTATCCGCAGATGCGCTATTTGTGCGAGCGATACGGGGTCGCGGCGCGGTGGCACAAGGCCGCAGAGCCCGCCGCTGCGGCCGGCGCCCTGTTGGCAGCCGAGCGCGCTGCCGCCGCCGGGCAAGATCCAGGGCACAAACTACACCAGGATTCCGCCGACGAGAGGCGCGCGGCCTATGGCGCGATGCTCCTCCGGCTGTTCGGCAACGACGGTGCCTGATGAGCGCGTTCGAAATCGGCATCTGGGCTGTGTCGGACGGTTCCGCCCTCTGGATGGCCGATCACGTGCCGCGACTTGTGGGTGGCCTTGTGGAGGGCGCCGCTTCGCGCGGCACAATGACGTTTTGCATCTGCGTCTCCCCGTCCGACCAAGCGACGGCCCGCCAGATGCTGCTCGAGCTTGCGGCTCGGGAAGGAACGGACTGGACTTTGTCCGAAATTGGGTGGGACATCCGACATTCCGTTGCGCTGTTCAATGCTTGGCTGCTTCGCCGCGCACCGCGTCTGATACGCTGGACGTTATTTTCAATGCTGTTGGTGCTGCTGCCACTGCGCTCCTTGGGCGCGCTAATGCGCCCCCTATGGCGTTTGTGGAATCAGAATGGTCTGTCAACCGTGCGGAATCTGTTTCAAGATTTGTGTCTCGCGTGGCACGATCCGGTAGCAACTGCAGCGGCGATCGCGCCGACGTTGAAGCGTCAGCGCCTGGGACTGGCCCGGCAACTCGGCAAGACGCTATGGTCTTGGGCCGCCGCACTCGGCGCCAACGAGGGCAATGCCGCAGCGCTCCCTCTTCCCCCTCCTGCCAATGTCCCCCGCCGCGTCCGGCAGGCTAACCTGAGGGGGCTGCCCGAGACGGACGGCTGGCTGCTGCTCGACCCTGGCCAAGTGACCGGCCTGCAACTGCCTGGGCGCCGCGTCACGCTGGTCCTGAGTGTTATTCCGTTCGACTTCCCGTTTAGCTTGGACGCCGCTGAGTGGCGCCCCGGCGGTCGCTGGGATCGCTGGAAGCGGGTAGCCTGCGAAATGCTCGAGACCGTCGACGCCGTGATTACCGCGTCCCTTGATGTCGTTGATCGCCCGGTAGCCGGACTGTTCAACATTTCACCGGCCAAGCTGACGACGATCCCGGCGGCAACGCCAGACCTCTGGCCATTGTTGCGGTGCCATCCGGCGGACCGGGTTCCAACGTGCAAGTCACGGCACGCCGCCGGGTGCGTGTTGAGACAACACGCGCTGGAGCATGGCTGGCCCTACCTGATCGATTTTCCTTTCGAGGACGTTCCGTATATCTTCGTGGTTGCCCAAGACTGCCCAACCCAGAACGTCGCGTTGGTAGCCGAGGCAGTGCGGCTTCTGCTGCGGCGCGAATACTTTGACATCAAGCTGTTCACCACCGCTTGTCTCGAACTCGGCGAAAGCGCCGGCCCAGTATCGCGGATGGTGCGCGAGGCAGGACTGCAATTCGAAGTGTTGTCGGTGCCCGGCCTGCCCCCGGCCGCGTACGCAGCATTCTGTCACTGCGCTGCTATGACCGTATTTCCATCCTATGTCGCGGAGGATGGCCTCGCCACAACCCGGTTCGCCGAATCCGTAAGTTCTCGGGACCCCCTGCCTCATGGCGGCCAGCCCGAATTCCCACAAACTATTTGGCCACGAGCCGGGCCTCTTGCCTTTCTTGTTCGACCCCTATGACGCCGAGACGCTTGCCCACCTGATCCGGCAGATCGCGATGGACCGTCCTTCTGCTCTTGCCGCACAATCCGCGATCCTGCGGCGGCTACCCCGCCACTGTTGGGGCGATGTCGCCGAGAGGTACGCCACCATCGTATCGGGACGGCCGATCGGCGCGGCCCTGCAGGCGGGCGCGTGACGGGCGCCACACGCGTTATCTTAGTCGGCGCTGGTAGTCACGGCAAAGTGGCGCTGGAAGCGGTGCGTGCGATGGGAGGATTCGAAGTGGTAGGCTTCCTCGACTCCGATCCAGTGGGGCCTGAGGTACTGGGCGCGCCACTGTTGGGTAACAACTCTCTGCTGCCGCGCTTGCGGGCCGAGGGGGTATCTTTGGCGGTGGTAGCACTTGGCAGCAACACACTCCGACACCGCGTCGGCGAACGCCTGCTGGCCCTCGGTTTCGGACTGCCTACCATTCTGCATCCCGCCGCCTTCGTCTCGCCGAGCGCTTCGCTGGGCCCCGGCGTTGTGGTGATGGCGCGGGCGGTGGTGGGGACCGAGACGCGTGTTGGGATGCTGACGATCGTGAACACCGGGGCGGTGATAGATCACGACAATCACATTGGCGAGGCCGCCCATATCGCCCCCGGCTGTGCGCTCGCCGGATCAATCTGGATCGGCGACCGCACGCTGGTCGGTGTTGGCAGTGCGGTTCGTCCGGGAATTCGCATTGGCCACGATGCAGTGGTCGGCGCCGGTTCTGCGGTCGTGACCGACGTACCTGACGGGACGGTCGTTGGCGGCGCACCGGCCCGGCCTCTCAGGCGGCCTGATGCAAGGTGACGTACCTATCCACCGGACAACAGCGTACTACCACTCTTGGGTTCGCGGTAGTGAGGCAGACGGCCGGAATATCGAAGCTACGCCGGTCACCCTGGAGCAGCTGATCGCCACCGAGGGGGCTCAGTGGGGCAGCATTCATGCGCATGGGTTTCTGCAAGACGTCGTGGTACTGAGCGACGATGCCAGTCAGTTCGACGTCGGCCAGCACGCGCTGTGCTGGGTCCATGCGGAACGGTTGCATAAGCTCGACACCTTCACCGATCTGCAGCGTGCCGCACAACAAAAGGTGCGGACGCTGATTTGGAACTTCTATGCCGATCTCAAGATTTATCGAACCAATCCAAGCAAAAGGCACCGTTTGGTGCTGCGTGCGAGGTTCGATCGCATCTTCCGCCGCCGCACCGGCTTCGTCACGCTGGATCGGTTGCTGAAGCGACTGCAGGCCAACAAGACCGAACTGCTGATGGTGCTCGAGCGGCCGGAAATACCGCTGAACATCAACGGTTCGGAGAATGACATCCGCTGCCAAGTCACCCGCCGCAAGGTGAGTGCCGGAACCCGCAGCGACGCCGGGCGCGATTGCCGCGATGCTTTCCTCGGCCTGGCCAAGATCTGCGCCAAGCACAGCGTGGCGTTCTGCGACTATCTGGGAAGTCGACTCAAAGTTCCCACCCAGCATGTCATCCCGTTCCTGCCGGACCTTGTCCGCTGCCGCGGGCAGCCGGCCTGATTACCGACGCCCGCCCGGGGTTTGCCGGTGTTACGCGCGCGCTGCCTAATCGCCTGTATCTTATCAATTTCTCTATCTGGCGGAACTCGTTCAGCCTGTATTTCAACCAACCGTTTTTTCGGGGTCATAGAATCAGCCTCGAAATCGTTGAATGATGCACGTCGAAGGTTCCGGCGATCTCCCGCACACCTTCGCCGTTGTCTCGCCCCCTGAGTGCCTCGGCGTGTTGATGCGCGGTGAGTTTTGGTTTGCGTCCCATTTTCACGCCCCGCGCCTTGGCTCTGGCTCGTCCTTCGCCTGCGCGACTGTGGATCAGGTCGCGCTCAAACTCAGCTAGACTGCCTCGCACGGTCAACATCAATCGCCCATGCGAGGGTCGTCGTGTCCGCCGATGCGTCGTCCAAGGATCGAAATCCGGCCTTCTTGTCGGTGACACCGGCGAGGGTGTTCGGGTGATCGCGGGTGGATCGCGCCAATCGGTCAAGCCGCGTCACCGTCACCACGTCTCCCGGCGTGGAGCAAACGGCGAACCGGGCCGCGGTCAGTCTTGGCACCTGACGCCACTTCCCGGAACACCTTCCTGCATCCGGCCTTGGTCAGTTGGTCACCTGTGCCTCAATACTCTGACCAGTTTTGGTGCGAAATTCTTAAACTGCGCACGCTCCGTTTTTGAGCCGCATTTCCAACGTGAATGCATCGCGCAGCGCAAACGATCCTGATTGTCGTCGCGCATGGGCGTGGCATTCTCCTACGCCTGCATCCGCGCTATTTCAATCGGACGCGTCGCGGACCGAGGGCGGGCATGTGGCAAGAATGGCGCCTTGGATAAGGAGAGACACTTGAGGAAGCTCGTCATGATCGGTTTCTGCGCACTCACATCCTGCTCGGGGCAGCCGTGCCAGGTGCAGTCTGGCGCCAGCATTCGCGCCGGCTCTGACAGTGTTGGTTTTGGGGATCGCGCCGGAGCCCCCAACTATTTTTGCCAACCGGGGGTATGTCAGAGCACTGGCATAAATGATCCGATTCCGATTTGTCTTGGCGGGTTCGTAAATGCTCCTCCGTCGCACTAAAACAATCGAACGGAGACCTCGAGCTGCTGTGCCACGAAATCTCTAGCGGGTGCCGCGCAGGTTGACGGTGTTTCCTATTATCCGAAGCCCCGCCGCAGGGCTCGATCGCGAAGACGTCCACATTGCCAAGGTCGCCGCTGCAACGCCTCGATGTTCTACTGTGGGGAGTTGGGGCGCCAGTCTTGACTGACACGGTCGCGGATCGCGTACGGCCTACGCCGCGGGTGGGCCGATCGATTCCCAAGTCTTAATCAGCAGATTGGCGTGAACGCGCCGGTCACGAAGGATGGCCGGGCACGTCGAACGGCTTGGTATCCGCCGGCTCGGCGTCTGGTGCCGGTGGTACTCCGGGCTTGGCCTCGGGAGGCGGGGCCACAGGGTTGGCAGCCGGCACGCCCAGGATGGGTGGCGCGGTATCTAATTTGGTGTCCACCGATGCAGCAGGAGCGGCCTCCGGTTTCGACAACTTGGCGGTCGTGGCGACTCCCGATTCGAGAGGCCCGGTGTAGTCCGGAACAACCCGAGCCTGGTTGCCGGCGATCACGAGAACCTTCTGGCCAAGCGCGAGAGGCATTTTATCTTTCTGCGTCACGCTGACCAGATCGTTGTTCGCCTTACGAACGATGTATTCGAAGGCTGTGGTATCCGCCGTGGTGTGTTCCACGGCCGAACCCGCGAGGCCGCCCACTAACGAACCCCCGAGCGCAGAGAAGGCGCTGATCGGTCCGGAGGCGACCTGAGAGCCGGCAATGCCTCCGGCTGCCGCGCCGGTGATGGTGCCGACCGTGCCTGCCGCGCTCACGCCGACGTTGCGCACGCCGACGACCACGCCTTGCTCCACCTTGTTCGCCTGCTGCACCGCGTTCGCCGAATAGGTATCGGGGGAATAGCTGGGTCCGCAACCCGACAGGGCCGTCAGCAGAAGCGCGGCCGCAAAAAATCTCCTCATTCGTCTAGTCCTGCCGAGTGTTTCATGATGCGCGCCGTTTAACACGTTCCTGGCACAATTCTCAGCTGCAAAATGCGAGGGAATACCGGCGAGGATTTGAAGCCGCAAATATGGCACTGAGCAAGTGCAAGCCAAAATTCATTGGCAGGGCTTTATCACGCGAGCGCCTTTGAATCTGTGCTGGAGAAATCCATGCAACGCAGCGAGTCATGACCGGTCACTCGTCGGGTTTCACCAACGGCCGACCGGGGATTTCCGAACCAACGTCCAAGCGCGTCGACGCATGAAGGTATGTCACATGTTCCCAAGTCCAACTCGCATGTTCTTGACCATGGGCGTGGGCGTCCATCGTCACGCCCTTGCCGCGTCGAGTTCGCCCTACGTGATGCGGATATCGAGCAGCAGAACCTGGTTTATGTATCGTCCATTCTTCCGCCGCGCCTGCGAGGTTATCACACGCGAAGCGGCGTCGAATTGCTCAAGCCCGGGGATATCACGTTCTGCGTGCCAGCTCAGTCAGAGACCAACGAATTTGGCCGCCATGTTTTCGCCAGCCTCGGTTTCGGCCGGCCGGCCGACCCGGGGATGTATGATACATTTCGGAGCTGCATGGATACGGCACGGCCGCGGAAGCCAGCGGCGAGCAGGCCGAGGACCTGGCCGCGACCATGCTCGCGTCGACGCTCGGCCTGGATTTTGATCCCGACGCCGCGTGGAACGAGCGCAGACCGATCTACGAACACAGCAGCCTGATCATCGACAGCACATCGATAACCGCAGCGACCGTGTGCTCCGACAACTGTTGGACGTGCGCGATCGCCGCCGCGGTGTTCCTGTTTTCCTAGAAAAAATAGACTTTGCGACCGGCCGAAACCCGTGCGGTCCTCGATTTTCATCGAGGGTGGGTCGCCCGCGGGCCGGTAGCCAACTAATTCGCGGTCTCCCGTGGCGGGTGCTGCCCGGTTGTTAAGGGTTCGTTGGCCGCCATGGCGCCTGCGCCACCCGCAACAGGCATTTGTCAACGCTATCGTTCGCACTCGTGTAGAAACGATTACTTGTGGTTGAACATGGCTCCATCTATCGATCACTCCGCCGCGGTCGCCAGCTTGTTGATCGCCACACCCTTCCCGACGCCAGCACGCTCCTTGTAGGGCGTTGTATCGAGGTCCTCCAGTTCGATCTCCCGAGCCAGCACCTTCCGCTTCCATTCCTGATGCTCGCGCTCCTTCGCGGTAAACTCCGGCATCACTTCCGAGGCAAACATCTCCAGGCTTTCGCAAATATGCGGATGGCTGTTCTTCCCCGCCTGGTTCAGCAAAATGATCTGGTCCACATGCGAGGTTTCGAACCGCCGAAGCTTCCGCCTGATCGTTTCGGGAGAGCCGATCAACCCGCCCGTCAGCGCCTTCTGGGCCAGTTCTGGATTGGCGGCCTTCCATTTCAGGTATTCGTCCCACAGACTGACCGTTCCAGGCGCGGCGCGCTCGCGGTTGCGGGTGCCGCTGTAATACGCCAGTGAGAACTGGAAGAACGTCACCCCATCTGCCCGGCGGCGCGCTTCTTCGTCCGTCTCGGCGCACATGAAGTAGCTGACCATCGCGATATTGCAGTTGGACTGGTAGTCCGCCAGCTTCTGCTGCCGCAACACAAACGAGTTGTAATAGGCGTGCACCCAGGCATTTGCCATTTCCGCTGACAGGAACTGGAAGCCCAACGCGCCGATGCCGCAACGGCCCGCCAGCTCGATCGTTTCAAGCTGCGAGCATGCGACCCACAAAGGCGGATGCGGCTTCTGGATCGGCTTGGGCAGTACGTTGCGGAGCGGGAACTTGAAGTATGGGCCGTCATATTCCCAACCGCCCTCCTTAAACATCGGCAAGACGCAGCGGACGCCGTCTTCCCAGACCGCCTGCTTATCCTCCATCTGCCGGTCGAACGGCCCCAACTCGGTGATCGACGCGCCTTCGCCCATGCCGAATTCGACCCGCCCGTTGCTGACCAGATCGAGGCAGGCAACCTTCTCCGCGACCCGCGCTGGGTGGTTGGTGGTCAACTGGATGATGCCGTGGCCGAGCCGGATCTGCTTTGTTCGCTGGCTCGCGGCAGCCAGGAAGACTTCGGGCTGTGGCGAGTGGGAGTACTCCTCCAGGAAGTGGTGCTCCACCTCCCACGCATAATGGTAGCCAAGCTTGTCCGCCAGTTCGACCTGCGAAAGGGCGTTCTGATAGAGCCGGTGTTCGGTATCCGCCTCCCACGGGCGGGGACATTGCAGTTCATAGAAGATGCCGAATTTCATAGGTCGTCCCTCCGCCATTGGCGCTACTGACGAGTATCCTACGCAGACCTCACCCAGGAAGTCGACTCGGCCGGCCCTTCGAAAGGACCGGCTACCTTCGAATCCGGCGTTCGGAATCGTCGCTGGCGCGTACATCCGTACCGGCAAACTGGTCGCAAGGCAGACTTGCGGGCTCGAGGGCGTATCGGCACCGTATGCGCCCGGACGCGCGAGTAGACCGGGAGAGCTTGCTTATTGCCCACCGGGTCCCTACCTTGATATCCGCGGGGCTGCCCGGTGCGTCAGGAAGCTCATCCCCGGGGCCAGTAAGCATCTCCCTCGGGAGCTGGCTCTGTCGGGATCTTGGTCTCGGTATCCGGCGCCCACCTGCACACGCAGGCTCTGGGAGGATGACACGCCAACGGCCATGGTGGCTCCGCGCTTACTGCCAATTTCACGGTGAACGACCTCATCACGGCCAAGCGAATGGCGCGTGAGGCGGCAATGGCGTGCCGCCGTGGCTTGCACCCCGAGGCCGCCGGCCGGTCGCTCTCTGCCCACGTCCTGCGCCATTGCCCGCCGGATCCAAGCCTCGTCGTCTCTGGTTTCTGGCCGATAGGCGACGAAATCGACCTCCGCCCTTTGCTGCATGCTCTTCACGAACGCGGCAATCGCGTCGCGCTGCCCGTCACCCCCCGCCGAGGCGAACCGCTCACCTTCCGACAATGGCGGCCCGGCGACGTGCTGGTGCCGGAGCGTTTCGGAACCGTCCGCCCTACGGGGGACGTTCTGGTCCCGGACATGCTGCTGATCCCGCTCCTGGCCTTCGACGTTAACGGCGGACGCCTCGGCTATGGGGGCGGTTTTTACGACCGCACGCTCGCGGCCCTGCCCGATCGCTTTCGCCTGGGCTGTGCTTTCTCGGCGCAACAGGTGGACGTCGTGCCCGTCGGCCCTTACGACATACGGCTCGATGCCGTTGCGACAGAAAACGGCATCATCCGCTGCGGGGATCAAAGTGAGAATACTTTTTCTGGGTGACGTAATGGGCCGCACCGGCCGGGACACGGTTGCGGCTCGTTTGCCGGGGCTGCGCCAGGATTTGAGGGTCGACCTCGCGGTGGTCAACGCTGAGAATGCCTCCCACGGGTTCGGTCTGGCGCCTGATATGGCGAAGGCATTGTTCGCCGCCGGCGCGGACGTGGTCACCCTGGGCAACCACGCCTGGGACCGGAAGGAGGTAATTCCCTATATCGCCGAGACGCCGCGCCTGATCCGGCCGTTGAACTTCCCTCCGGGTACGCCAGGTAGCGGCTCGATCCTGGCGACGCTTCAGGACGGCCGCAAGGCGCTGGTGCTGCAGGCCATGGGCCGCCTTTTCATGGATTCGCTGGACTGCCCGTTCCGCGGCACCGCCGACACTCTGTCGAAATATCGGCTCGGCGCGTCGGTCCAGGCCATCGTCGCCGACTTCCACGCCGAGGCCAGCAGCGAGAAGATGGCCTACGCCCATGCCTTCGACGGCCAGGTATCGTTCGTCGTCGGCACCCACACCCATTGCCCATCCGCCGATGCCCAGATCCTACCCGGAGGCACAGCGTTCCAGTCCGACGCCGGCATGTGCGGCGACTATGACAGTGTCATCGGGATGGCGAAGGAGGGCGCGACGTTACGCTTCTGGCGCAAGATGCCTGGCGAGAAGCTGGGGCCGGCAGAGGGCGAGACGACCATATGCGGGGTCTTCGTCGAAACCGATGACACGACCGGACTGGCCCGCCGGATAGAACCCGTCCGGACCGGGGGACGCCTGGCCCAGGCCATGCCGAACGTTTAGCGCGGTGTGAGGCCGCTTCGTGCGACATGGCACGGGAAACATTCCGAGGAAGACCATCTGACTGCTCACAAATGGTTCCCGCATCGAATACATTTGTGGGCTCCATCACCAAGTAACGATACCTCAAGGCACTGCCCCTCGCGTCACCCCTTGCCCTCATTTAACGATGACACGACGCCGACTGATATGGCATCTATTACGAAACCATATCCAGGCAGTATCCATGACCGAACAGCAACGGCTGGCCGTGATGACACAGATCCTTTCAGATCTGCTGAGTGACGACTCCCTCGCCCTGACCATGGAGACCATCCGGGAAGACGTGCCCGGATGGGATTCATTCGCCTATGTTAACTTTATAGTAGCGGTCGAAGCCGAGTTTGGTGTTAAGTTCCGGATCGCCGATGTTGAATCATTCCCGAACGTCGGCGCCATCGTAAAAGCAGTCGGCGCCGCACACGCCCGCTGACGCTCGCCAAAACCTCATGCTGTTCAATTCCTACACGTTCCTGTTCGGCTTTCTGCCCGTCGTGCTTGCGGGCTTCTACGCCCTCGGCGCTCGGCGGCGCGAATGGGCGCTGCTGTGGCTGACGGCGGCCTCGCTGCTGTTTTACGCCTGGTGGCGCCCAATCAACGTATTGCTCATCGCACCATCGATTGCGATCAATTATGGCTTGGCGCGCGCCCTGGAACGAACCGGTGAGGAAAGGCCATTGCGCGCTCGGGCGATCCTGCTGGCGGGTATCGTCTTCAACCTATGCTTCCTCGGCTACTTTAAATACCTGAACTTCGCCGCGAGCGCCCTGAACGACGCGTTCGGCACCGGCTTCGTCCTCACGCAGCTTATTCTCCCGCTCGGTATTTCCTTCATCACGTTCCAGAAGATCGCCTTCCTGGTTGACGTCCATGGCGGCCGCGTCAGCCGCTTCTCGTTGGCCGATTACGGTCTGTTTGTCTTGTTCTTCCCGCAACTGATCGCCGGTCCGATCGTCCACTACCGGGAGATGATGCCGCAATTCCGAGCTGCCCCCTGCCGGTACGATCCGGAAAACGCGGCCGTGGGCATCAGCCTCTTCTTCTTCGGTTTGGCCAAGAAACTGGTGCTGGCCGATCCGCTCAGCCAACTGGTGGCACCGCTCTACGCCAAGGCCGCCGCCGGCGTGCCGCAATCGATGACCGAGGCCTGGATCGCGGCGCTCGGCTTTACCCTGCAAATATATTTCGACTTTTCGGGCTATTCCGACATGGCGCTCGGCCTGGCTCGCTTCTTCGGCATCAAACTGCCAGTCAATTTCAACTCCCCCCTAAAGGCAACGAGCATCGTCGACTTCTGGCTCCGCTGGCACGTCAGTCTGACCCGGTTCTTAACCGCCTATATCTATAATCCGTTGACCTTGTCCCAGACACGCCGACGCATGGCCAAAGGCAAGCCGATCTTCGGTGGGCGCAACACCAGCATCCCGGCATTCGTCATCCTGCTGGCGATGCCGACGATGCTGACGATGCTCGTATCCGGTATCTGGCATGGGGCCGGCTATACCTACGTGTTGTGGGGGTTGCTGCACGGCGTGTTCCTGTGCATCAATCACGCTTGGCGCCTCGTGCGGACTCGGATCTGGTCAGACACCCAACTGTATAACCGCCGCATGGCGCCAATCGGCTTCGTATTGACGTTTGTCTCAGTTGTCGCAGCGATGGTGCTGTTCCGTGCCCCCTCGACCAACGCGGCTTGGATGCTGTGGAAGGGGATGACAGGGGTCTATGGCATGACCCTGCCGGCGGCGGTATTTTCGCGAACTCGGGGCGGCGGCCGGCTGGCTCACGGCGATTGGCGTGCGGCCGGCCTGGACCAGCGGCGCCCTGCTTGCGTCGGCGACCATCCGCATCGGCCTGCTGCTGGCGATTGCCTTGCTAATGCCAAACACGCTGCAAATCCTCGCAGCGTTCGAGCCGGCGATCGGCGTCAAACCCGGCAAGACATCCTCGCGGCTGGAGCGGGCGCTGACCTGGGCACCGAGCGCGGGATGGGCGGTGGGACTGGCCTGCGTCGCATTGGCGGGCATCCTGTCGCTCGGCGAGCTCAGCGAATTCCTCTACTGGCAATTCTGATGATGAATTCGCGGTCGTTTCTCAGGACCTGGGTCGTGGCGTTGACCGGCCTCGCGCTTCTGGTCGTCGGGCTGAATTTGCTGGTTGACCCGTACAGACGTCTTTGGCACGCCCCGTATCCCTGGGATCAGCCTGCTCAAGCCCGCGGCAAAGAACCACGCGATGCTGGCGAAGACCTATCAGGAGGCGCGTGCCCACCCGGTCACCGTGCTGATTGGCTCCTCCTCGACCCATATCGGCATCGATGCCGCGGCGCCGGCGTGGCCCGCGGCGATGCGACCTGTGTACAACTACGGCATCCCCGGCGGCTACGCGACGTCGACCAGCCTCCGCACGCTGCAGGAGGCACTCGCGGCCGGTGGTGTCAAGAACGCCGTCGTCTTCCTCGACTTCCAAAACTTCTTCATCCCGGAACAGCCGGCCACCGGCATGAGCGAAGATGAGCGGCGTTTTCACACCCTGCCGGACGGCACGCCGAACCCGCGTAGGCCGTGGCAGATGGCCAATGACATGTTCCTGTCGCTGGCGACCATGGGCGCGCTGATAGACAGTGTGATGACCGTCGCCGGTCAGGAAAGCTCCGATCTTCTGAATCTGGCGCCCGACGGGTCCTCGACCGAGGCCGATTTTGTCCTCGCCGCCCGTGCCGACGGCATGCGCGACCTGTTTGCCCAGAAGGACGACTTTGAGGCCGAACGGGCGGACCGGCTAAACCAGATCATGGCCGGCTGGCACGGTCATTTGCCTAATCTCGATTTCGTTGCTGCCATGATCGCACTCGCCCGCTCGCACGACGTGAAACTGACACTTGTGATCACACCACACCATGCCGATACATTGGAAATTTACTGGCGTTTGGGCCTGTGGCCGCGGCTCGAGCAACTGAAGGCCGAACTCGCGGCGCTCGCGGCGGAGCAGGACGGTGTCACCCTGTGGGACTTCATGGACTATAGCCCGTTCAACACCGAAGCGATCCCTGCAGCAGGCGAGCGCCGGACACCGACTCTTTGGTTCTGGGAGCCCACCCATTTCAAGAAACAGCTTGGCGAACTCATGATCAATGAGATGTTTGGCCGGCCCGCGTCGGTCGAGGGCTCATCGGCTCAGGCGTCGTCAGAGACGAGCGTCCCCGAACTCGGCGCACGCCTCACCCCGGAGAATGTGGACGCCCGCGACACCATGGTTCGGTCCCAGCGCCAAGCCCGAGTTTGCAACCACCCGGACGCCTCGCCGCTGACATCCGTCGCAAAGCCGATACCCAATGGGTGCACCCAGGTTCCGACACCCCGCGGGCCGACCTGACATTACCGTATCGGCGAGCCGAAAACTGTAGTGGCGCGCCATGATGGATGGTGGCCCGACGCGCCGTCAAACGTCTGTTCCCAGGCCGATGGGCCGATAAGTGGCGGGTCTCGGGTCGACAATCGGGGTCACGCTGATCCAGGGACGTGGCCCAGGCAAGGGCAGTGACCAGCCCGGCTAAGGTCAACATGCAAGCTGTTGGCCGGCCCTTGATCGCCAGACGACGAATCCAATAAATCCGCGACCCCTTACGTGGCACGTAATCGCACCGGTTACCCACTCTCCCCATAATCCCGCCCGTCAGCCGGATCATCAGGGCTGCCACAAGCAAGGGAGATTGCCATGTGCCTCATGTCGATTCGGGCCACGGGACAGACGCTGGCCCGGTTCGTGTGCGCCAGTGCGGCCCGCATCGCGCTCAGCGTTACCCTCACGACACCGCAACCAACCGCTGCGCTCCAGGCGATCGACATGTCGGGGGCGCGCTCCGCACCCGTTGTCCGCCTCGCGGAGGCGACAGGGGGCAACGGCACCGCGGCCGCGGCGCGAGACCAACCAGCGTCCAGGTCCGGATTTGTTGGTGTTGAACCCGGGCCGGGATGGGGCTGACGATGAGCCACGTCATGGGGAAGATCGCTATGAGTATTCTTTTCGCGACCTTGGCGTTGATAGTCGCGTTGATCGCCGGAGCCCTGGTTGCACCTCGGACCGGCGATTATTCCGGTCTCAGGCTGGACCCCTGCGCGCTCGAAACGGCAGGCTGGAGCATGACCGATCCCAACTGCGTGGATATGCGGATCGGGACGACCCCTCGAACCACGCCGCATTATACCGTCGTTGGGAATACTGCGTGTGCGACCGCTGCTGGGGCTGGAAAGTGCGGAAAGGCGGCCGCGCTTTCCGGGGATAGGGGCAGGACAAATCCTGTCTCCATGCCTGATGATGCCACTTCATCGTTCGGCGTACAATTCGAATCCTGAAATCTGATCATTCTAGTCTCGGATGCATCCGTATCGCGGTCCAAGCCGGACACTCCGCCCGAGTGCATCAGTTTGCGAGCGCCTTGGCTAGGAACGGCAAGCTCTCATCCATGCGGTAATCGACGCCTGTATGGTTGTCCGGAAACTCGTCATAGCGATGCGCAATACCAAGTTCGTTTAGTCGCCGCACGAACTTCCGCGCCCCGTAGAGCAGATTGAACTGATCCTTTTCACCGCAGTCGATGTACAACGCCTTCAGCGTGCGCAAATTGTCCGCCAGAGTTTCGATCGCGATGACAGGGTCCTGCCGCAACCAGTTGGCCCAGCGTTCGTCGATGATCTCGCAGGTGTCGAACGTGACGGGCAACCGCATTCCGAGAAACTCGGTGGGATTGGGATCATAGCTGGCCGCCATCGCCAGCGCGTTGATCACTTTGAAGGAACCCTCCGAATGCTTTTTTGCTGCCTCAAGCTGCTGCCACCAGCGTTCGATGGAGTTCTCGGCGCCGGCAAGGGCACGCAGAACCGCGGGCATGTCAGGTAGATAGCAGAGTTCGAAGCCCATATCGCCGGAATGACAAGCCGCGGCGGACCATATGTCGGCGTGGCGCAGTGCGTGCGTTATCGCGCCGTAGCCGCCAGAACTCTTTCCGAACACGCCACGGCGTCCAGGGCCGCCACAGCGGAAACGCTGCTCAATCGCCGGCAGCATTTCATGCAACAGGAAGTCTTCCCAAGCGCCGACGGACGCCGAGTTGATGTACTGGTTGCCGCCAAGCCGTGTAAAGCAATCGGGAAAGGCGACGACGACGGGCGGCATGCGATCCTCGCCGATCAGCCGGTCGAGTTGTTCAGGCAGATTCTCACGAAAGCCGATCCAATTGGTGTGGGACAGTCCACTGCCGCTGAATCCGACAAGATCAACCAGCAGGGGCAATCCTTCTCCGTCGTGCCCGGCGGGGATGTAGATATCGACGACGCGTGCCGTGGGATCACCGAGCATATTTCGCTCAAGGGCGCGGCTTTCGATGGTGACGCGGCTGACCGAACCGACCGGTCCGAGGAATTTGCGCATTCGTCTGCCCCCTGGCTTCTGGTGGGTTCCTTGCGGAACGGCTTCGATCCTGCTTATGCCTAGCAAACTTATTCAGCGGACTGAAGTTCGATTGGCTTTCTGACCGCCGCACGCAATTTGCCGCGATGCGTTTTCGTATCGAACTGGGAACATATCTGTTGGGCGTTGAAGGTTGATGGAGTTCTGGTTTGAACCCGGGCAACACGCCGCTGTTCGTGTGTTCCAAGAGGCAGGTGGCGTCTTTCAACGCTGCGTCAAAGTCCTCCTTTTTTGCAGCACGATGATCTGATAACTGTGACGCGGCCCTCGCTGGGGCGTGTGCGTGCCGGGCATGTCCTACTACATCCGGTTGGCGGTCGAGCGTGGGCCGCCTTACGCCCCGCCCGGTCTCGGCGCTGTGAACCTTCACAGGCCGTACCTGGCGCGGCTGGATCGTCTAGCTGTGATGAGCGATGTTTCTTGACTCGGGACGGCGGCTGGACCGCCGACACTCGCCGGCGGTCCACCGCGTCTGATAGGCCGGAGAACTCCCTGCACTTGGTGAGACGGTCCGGGCAGGACTGTCTGCGCGGGCGCCGGGGCCTTCCGGGCGGATCGTGACAACGACGACTTACTAGACCGGAGTACGCCGGCTAACCGCTGCCGCTTCGGTAGCCAAACGGTCCAGGCTCTGGGTCCAGCCCACCTCCATCCCTCGCAGATAGGCGACCGCATCGGCCACCACTGCCGTGCCTCGTGTATCGACGATTAGCTTCGTCCTGCCCTCTGCCTCGGCGAACGTGACCGTCGTCAGCCCGTTGAGCATCGGCCTTCCCACTGCATTCGTAGCGATATTGGTGAATACAAGCCGTTCGTTCGGGACGATTTCGAGATAGACGCCGCCGCATGGATACTCCGCTCCGTCAGGCGCGCGCATGACGATGCGCCAGGCGCCGCCGACCCGCACATCGGCATCGCACACAGGATTGGTAAAGCCGGCCGGTCCCCACCAGCGCGCGAGGTGTTTCGGATCAGTCCAGCATTGGAACACCAGCGCCGGCGGGGCATCGATGAGGCGCTCGAGGACGACCTGTCGCGCATCGAGACCCATCGCCGGCAGATGCTCCGCGAGGCGCTCGAGCGTCTGCTGGCCACCCTCGATGGCACCGTACTCCTTGACGACCAAATCGCGCGCTGCCGCCGAGGGAAAGACCATGCGGATGGTCACCCTGGTCTGGTGACCGAGCGCCTCGAACGTCCAGGTGGCAATGAAATCCGCTTCGGGGCCGCCCGGCCTGCTCCCGCCATGGGCGAAGACGATGCGTTCGGGGTAAACGACTTCCTTGAAAACGCTCCGGTTCGGGTAGTCGGTGCCATCGGGGCCGTGCATGACATGTATCCATGCGCCTCCGGGCCGGATGTCCATTTGCTCGATGGTCGTTGTAAAGCCGCGCGGTCCCCACCACTGGACGACGTGCCTCGGGTCGGTCATGGCCTGCCATGCCAGTTCGCGTGGCGCATCGAACGTGCGGGCAATGACGATCTCGCGGTCGGTGGTTGGGCTGGTCATGTCTGATCTCCTTCGGATGGTTTCGATTGCAAGGCCCGTAGATGGTCTTCGAGTTGGTCGAGGCGCTCTTCCCAAAAGCGACGATAGGGTTCGAGCCAATCCACCACGTCCTTGAGCGGCGAACCCTCGAGCTTGCACGGCCGCCACTGGGCTTCCCTGCCACGGGTGATCAGGCCCGCCCGTTCCAGCACCTTCAAGTGCTTTGAAATTGCCGGTTGGCTGATGCTGAAGGGCGCTACCAGTTCGTTAACCGATGCTTCGCCAAGCGCCAGCCGAGCCAGGATTGCCCGCCGTGTTGGGTCGGCGAGGGCCGAGAACGTGATGCTCAGGCGGTCGGCTGCCATGTCCATAGCCTATCGGTAATATAACCATACGGCTATTTACCGAAGGCGGAGGCAGGCGTCAAGAGGCCCGCACCAAGTCTCGCGATGGACCATTCACAAGTAACGTTGGACTATCCCGCGCAACGGGAGTCGTGTGCCACATTGAGTGCAGCCGTTGGACATGAGGCCTGCTGGCTCGGTGCCGAGTTAGGCGCTGGATCGTCTGTCGGCCCGCGTCCTTATGTCGCTGGCTCGCGCGAGGAAGTTGTCGGGCCGAGCGGGCTAGCCCAAAACTTTTTCGTTCACGCGCGCGGATCCCGACTTCGGAAATCTCGCGGAATAGTCGGCCGCGCCGCCAAACGAAAATCTGCACGTTGTGCTATGGGATAGGTGGACCCCAGGGCACGTCGAGTTGCTAGCTCTGGGGACTTACCTATTGCGCGGCCGCGCGCAACGGAATGTGCGCTCGCAGGAAATGGCGCACCCGGTCTATCGTGCGTTGCTTGAGCTCATCCGGCTCCTTCCACGGAAACACCGTGATCTCGGCGTTGGGCGCAAGCGAGGCAACATCGATCGAAGTGCAAAGCGGATGGGCTGGTACGTCATCCGGCAACACCAGTATCGGCGTCCGGCAGTTTTTGATGAACTCGCGCGACACGCTGTAGAGGAAATCAGGCTGAGCCGCATATAGGTTGTGCAAGTATTTCTCGATCATGTCGGTCGACACATCGGGCCGTCTCTTCACGAAGTCTGGGACCCAATTTTCCTTGCCATGTCGATACATGACTCTCGGATCTTCCGGCCAGTGACCGACGGTCTGGCAGAAGACGGCGGCGACGACGCGGTCGGGCGCCCGCTGCAGGAGCTTGCCGGCAAAGCAACCACCGATGCAGTAGCCCATATAGAAGAATTCGTGGATGCCGAGATGATCCATGAGCCCGAGCTGGTCATCGGCGAAGGCATCCCACGGGTTATCGATCTGCACGGGGCCGGTCAATTCGCCGCCATTGGCGTTGCGCTGGTCCATGGTGATGCAGCGAAAGTCGGTTTTGAATGCTTCCATTGCGTTGAACACCGCGGTCGGCCAGTTGCTGACGCGCGAGTTCAAGCCACCACCCGGGGTGACCAAGAGCGGAAAACCAGAGCCGGTCTCCTCATAGCGGATGTGAACATCGCCTCGTTGATAGAACGGCATGGTAGTTCCTCCTGAGCCCGGTGTGGCGGCTAATCTCTGATGCGAGTTTCAACCCGAACTCGGCCGGCGTTCAACCCAGGTGCCAGTCGGTGACGATGAAAAGATCGGCGCCGCGTTCGCAATCTCGCCTTTCGCGAGCGTAGAGAAACTTTCTGCGGCGTTCGCACCTTTCGTCTCGGTGACGGCCCCAAGGATGAGCAGCCTCGGTACGCGCCCAGAAATTCCGGCTCTGTCGGCTTCCGCCACCGCGTCATGGCAAGCGAAAGAGCGGCGGCGAGTTGGCCGGGCGCTTTTCGTTGGTGTTCGCCGCCCAGTAGGCGATCAGGCCGGTCACGGTGCCGTTGTCCTGCGCCAGCAGCCGATCCAACAGCGACGTCTCATCCTCCGGTAACCGGGCCTGCCATGCAGCATGCTGATCGGCCATGCATTTTCGCGGCGGGACTGCCATCGATGCCTTCGGCACGCAATACCGGACTGACAGGGTGAAGGGCCAAGGCGGTGCCTCCCTGCTGTCATAAAACAGCGGCAATGCCCGCGCTGGGAGTCGCGCGCGTTCGGCAGCGATAGCTCACGATCGAAACCGTAGCGCAGCCGCTGCGCCTGCGCGACCGGATTGACTTGGACTAGGTCCTAAAATGCTAGATCAGCTCGATATTTCGAACGTCTTCAAACCCAATACTTAAGATCCATGCCATACACGCATTCGTGGTGTCGGTGTTGCCTTGTCGTGCGGGACTACTGCGCTCTCCGAGCGCTACGCTCCGGCCAAAGGCTGAGGTGCGAGCGGTTTAGCATAACACATTTTTCGTTCACCGGCGCGGATCCCTCCCGCGGAAACCTCGCGAACCGGTCTGTGCAGGCGGCGCTGCCAAAACGAAAAACGCCGTAAGTTACGCGGTCACACTTGAGGGTGCGTTACGGCGCAGGAGGTATGGGCCGACCATCTCCCCAGGCATTGGTTTGCCCGAGAGAAAGCCCTGAATTTCTGCGCAATGCAGTTTGCGTATGATCGTCAACTGCTCTTCGGTCTCAATACCTTCGGCGATGATGTCTACATCAAGGCTTCGACCCATGGCCAGAATGGCGCCAACGATCGAGCGCGCGCTCGGATCCTCTTCAAGTTCGCGGATGAAGGATTTATCGATCTTGATCTTATCGAACGGAAACATCCGTAAATAGCTGAGACTGGAGTATCCAGTCCCAAAATCGTCAAGAACGATGGTTACTCCTAGCTTTTTCAGTGAACGAAGAACTGTCAGGGCCAGATCGGTGTTATCGATGAGCAAGGATTCAGTCACCTCAAGCTCAAGGCGACAGGACGGCAAACCGGTTCGATTCAGGATATCGGCAACGAGATTCGGCAAGTCGGCGCCGCGAAATTGCGCGGGCGAGAGGTTCACGGCGACGCGATGGGGCACCGGCCAGGTCATCGCAGCAGCACAGGACGCTTCGAGGACCCAGGCCCCTAGTTGTAGGATCAGCCCGGAACTCTCGGCGAGTGGGATCATGATGGCAGGGGGGATATTCCCTCTGACAGGGTGCTGCCAGCGCAACAAGGCCTCAAACCCAGTGATCAAACTGATATCACTGGTGAACTGCGGCTGAAAATGCATCTGCAACTGGGCGGTGCCGATGGCCTCTCCCAGGTCTTGCGCGAGAGCGCTGCGATCACCGATTTCCATATCCATCTCGCGCGCGAACAAGCGGAATGTACATCCGCCCTGGGCCTTGGCACGATAGAGGGCGACGTCCGAGTTCTTCAGCAGATCGTCTGCCGTCTCGCCGTCGGTGGGGCAGAGCGCAATTCCGACACTTCCATCAATGCTGACAGATCGGCTCCCGATATCAATCGGCGCCGACAGCATGGCGACCACTCTTCGGGCCAGTTCGACGGCGGCCGTCGGTCGATCGAAGTCGCACTGAACAATGATGAACTCGTCGCCACCGATACGGGCAACCGTATCGGAAACACGAACGGTCTTGCGCAGACGCTCCGCGACTTCCACGAGAACCTGGTCGCCGGCAGCATGTCCATATGCGTCATTGATGAATTTGAATCTGTCTAGATCCAAGGTCAGGACGGCAACGGAACTCCCGGTGCGCTTGGTATGTGTCAGCGCCTGCGAGAGGCGATCGGTTAGCAAGGTCCGGTTGGCCAGTCCGGTTAATGCGTCGTGATAGGCCATAAACTGGATGCGTTGCTCAGCGCGCCGTCTTTCGGTGATATCCAAAATCGCCGCCAGCAGCATGGTCTTGCCATTGATTTCGATCGGATTGAGGCCGATTTCCAGGGGAAACTCCGATCCGTCCTGATGCAACCCAAACAGCTCGCGTCCCTCGCCCATGGGGCGAACCGATGCATCAGCGAGAAAGCGGGCGCGCAGTTCCAGGTGTCGACACCGATATCGTTCCGGCATTAACATCTCGAGTCTCGCACCGAGCATCGATTGGCGGTCGTAGCCAAATATGCGCTCGGCTTGTCGGTTGACCATCTCGATCGTTCCATCCGGCCCGACCAACACAAGCGCGCTCGGTGACGCTTCAATCACCCGGGCGAGTTGGTCCTCGGGAAGTGGCAGCATCCCCGTGGCCGGCGAGGCTGCGCTGCTGGAGCTAGTCCTATCGTTTCTTACTGTTATGGAGCAGCTCATCGCAGGCACACTTTGCTATCCGCTGGGGGCCTCGAACAGGACAAGCACGATCATCATGCTCCGGCGGACGATAAGAGAATTCCGACGTCAAGACGCGTATCACCATGCACACGTTCGCTGGGTCAAAAAAAGACGGCATGTCGTGCTTGGGAATAACAATCTTACATTAATTAAGTATTAACGATACCTATTATCGTATTCTAACGAAAGAAAATCTTATAATATTTGAGAGGGGAGGGCCGGGGCCGGCGGAACGAATATCCGCGCGCCGGGAGCTTGCCGATTGCCGATTTCGCCCCAACCTTACCATCTTCGACAACAGCGCAAAGGCAACCACCATGGCCGAGATCCCCGCCGCATATCTTGATCTGCTCACCGAGAAGAAGGCGATCGCAAACCTCGCAACGTTGCAACCGGATGGCTCGCCACAGGTGACCCCGGTTTGGTTCGACTACATCAATGGGCGTATCCGCGTGAACACGGCAAAGGGCCGAGTGAAGGCACGCAACATGTCGGAGGGTTCGAAGGTCGCGATGTCCATCGTCGATCCGGACAATGCCTACCGCTATATCCAAATTCGAGGGACGGTCACGGAGGAGACCACGGACGGCGCCGAGCCCCACATCGACAGTCTGGCGAAGAAATACCTCGACAAAGACGTGTATCCATGGCGCGACCCGAAGCAGACGCGAAGTCATATACGAAATCACCCCCTCCGCCGTCCAAGCGATGGGATAGGTTAGCGCGCGAAGGCGTGGATGGCTGGCCAGCACCCACCATCACGGTGAGAGGTTTACCCCAGCCTAGGGACGCCACCCGATCTAGATCGGCGGCGGGTCATCTCTCAGATGCGCCCGCGCCTCATTGCCGGTGTCGTAGATGTGTGGGGCCACGCGGCGTCGGTTCAGTGCGTCTCCCAATTTGACGCGCAAGAAGCCGCTGGTCGTGTAACGCGTCGTGCTGAGATAAAAGCGCCTGGTGAGGTCGGCGACCATCTCCGAGTAGCTGTCCAGAAGCTCAGGCAGAATGGAGAAATTCTCGTAGTTGACGATGGCCCGCACCTTGCGGCCGAGCCCGCCGAGACGCGCCGCCACCAGGGTGCGGATCTGTTCGATCCCCGATTGGCCACGCACCGACATGCCCTCGAAATTGACAAAGAACGTGTTACTTTCGGGATCGTAGATCAAGCGTTCGTCCAGCGGGATATCCAGCATCCCGTCACGCAACCCCATCGGTTCGGGAAGGAAGATCCGGGGATCCATCAGCCGCGGCTCCCGCACAATCGGCCGGAAGGTCATCCGCGCGAGGATATGGCTCTCGATGTCGATGCCTGGCGCGACCTCGGTCAGTTCCAGACCTGCGGGCGTCAATTCGAATACGCAGCGTTCTGTGACATACAGCACCGCTTGTCCGCGCCGCGCGGCATATTCGCCCGAGAATGTGCGATGCTCCACGAGCGAGACGAATTTATGGCTGCGTCCGTCCTGTAGGATTTCCAGCCGCCCGTCCGCGATCGCGACGCGCAGTCCGCCCGCGTCGAACGTGCCGACGAACACCAATCTGCGCGCCGCCTGACTGATATTGATGAAACCACCCGCCCCGGCCAGTTTTGGCCCAAACTTTGAGACATTGACGTTGCCCTGCGCATCCGCCTCGGCCATCCCGAGGAACGCCAGATCCAACCCGCCGCCGTCGTAGAAGTCGAACTGGTAGGGTTGGTCGATAACTGCGTCGGTATTGATCGCGGCCCCGAAATTCAGGCCTCCTTGCGGAATGCCGCCGATCACACCCGGTTCGGCCGTCAGCGTGATCAGGTCGCCGATTTTTTCCTCATGGGCAATTGCTGCAACCCCTTCCGGCATACCGATCCCGAGATTGACTACGGCATTCGGCAACAGTTCCAGAGCGGCGCGTCGAGCGATGATTTTCCGCTCGCTCATCTCCATGGGCGGCAAGGCGCCGGCGGGCGCGCGCACTTCACCCGAGAACGCCGCACTAAACGGTTCGGCGAACGTCTGCCAGTGATGCTCGGGCTTCTCGGCGACGACGACGCAGTCGACCAAAATTCCGGGCACCTTCACCTGCCGCGGGTTGAGCGAATGGCTGTCGGCGATGCGCTCCACCTGGGCGATGACGATGCCGCCCGAGTTCCGTGCCGCCATGGCGATCGCCAGCACCTCTAGCGTCAGTGCCTCACGCTCCATGGTGATGTTGCCTCCCAGGTCGGCGGTGGTGCCGCGGATGATCCCGACATCGATGGGAAACGCCTTGTAAAACAACGCCTCGTCACCGCCGACAATGATCCGTTCGACCAGATCCTCGGTGGTGTTGGCGTTGATCTTGCCGCCGCCGAGGCGCGGATCCACGAAGGTTCCGAGACCGATCTTTGTCAGGTGTCCGGGGCGGTGCGCGGCGATGTCGCGGAACAGGTGGCTGATCACCCCCTGCGGCAGATTATACGCCTCGACCTCCCCGGAGATCGCCAGTTCCTGAAGCCGTGGCACCAGTCCCCAATGGCCGCCGATGACCCGCCTGACCAGCCCACGATGGCCCAGGTGATTGAGCCCGCGATGCTTACCGTCGCCCTGCCCGCCCGCATAGACGAGGGTCAGACCGCGCGGCTTCTCCTCGTCGAGGAACAATGCCTCTAGCGCCACGGCAATGCCCTCGGCGAAGCCGATCCCGACGAAACCGCCAGTCGCAATCGTGTCACCGTCGCGGATCAACCGCACCGCGTCGGTGGCGGAGACCACCTTGCCGCCATGTCCGGTCCGCAAAGACTGGAGGAAAGGGTGCGTCTGCTTGCCGTGCATGTATTCCCCCGATCGGCGGTTCAGACGAAGCCGGTCAGATAGTAAACCGCGACAACGACGAAGGCCGCCAGCGTTTTCAGGCTGATACGGCGAAGATATCCCTATTGGAGTGCCAATGGCTCAGCCCGGTCACCGCCAGCAACGCGATCACTGCGCCATTACGCGGCAGCGCGTCCATACCGCCGCTGGGCTCGGCGGCGATGCGGCCGCAGCACCAAATGCTTCGGGTTGTGCGCGACGTTGGCGAAACCCATACGAACATTTCTTCCGTGCCGAAACCGACGCTAAAGACTTGATGCCGCGCGATTGACAGGTCGCGGCGTGCGCTGAGGCCGCGGAGACAGCACGCCGCGGAAAGAACAAATGGTGTTCCTCGCTGTCGCGAGGCGCTTTGACGATCAGCTCTCCAAATTGTGTATTGCTTCGAGTCGCGGCGTTTTCAGGCGGGATTCACAACTGACTGAGATAGTTGTGTCGCGAACTTAATTCGAAATATGCACAGTTGACCCAGCGCGATTGAAATCGGGCCACTGACGTTGGGGCGCTGCTCGTCTTAGCTTTCCCAAATGGCATCCGACCTCATAGGGTATGACAATTTCACCCTCAAGGGTGATTCGCTGTCTCGGGCAAAGGCGGCTTTGCGCGTTGCCCGGCATCAGGTGCGATTGGCCTATGGCGATACCGACAGCTGGCGACTGGAAGGCGTGCTCTCCGATATTGAAGATCAGATCGGCGTTCATCTGAGCCTGATAGAAGACGCGTTGGAAGACGACGTCGCCGAGGCGGAAGAGAGCGGCGAAGCAGCCTCCTTCCGTCAAGCCTGGTTGCCGCTAAGGGTGGCATAGATGGCGCCAAGACCGATCTGGCGTGGACACTTGCGCCTGGCGTTGGTGTCCTGTCCGGTTGCCCTTTACAACGCCAGGCATGATCGTAACGGTATCAAGTTCAATCTGATCAACCCGGAGACGGGAAACCGGATTCGGATGATCACAGTCGACGCCGAGACGGAGAAGGAAGTCGAGCGCCGCAACCTCCAGAAAGGCTACGAATTTCGCAAGAACACGTATCTGCTGCTGACCAACGACGATTTTGAGAGCATAAAAGTCGAAAGTTCGGAGGTCATGACCATCGAGAAGTTCGTAGACGCGAACTCGATTGATCCCCTGTACTACGATACGGGGTATTACTTGGCTCCCGACGGCAAGGCGGGGCGCGACGTTTACCAGATTCTTCGCGAGGCGATCAGCCGGACCGGCCGCGTGGCGCTGTCCCGAGTGGTGATCGGCCAACGAGAGCGAGTCATCGCGTTACGCCTGTACGAGAATGGTCTTGCTGCGCATACGCTGCACGAGCAACGCGACCTCAACGATGCCAGCGGCTTGTTTGACGACCCACTGCCGGTCGATGAGGAGATGGTAAAGTTGGCGACGCAGTTGGTCGATCGCCAAACGGCCGCGTATGATCCGGCCGATACCGAAGACCGCTATGAGACCCGCCTGCGCGCGATGCTGGATGCCAAACTGAAGGGCGAGGGCGTCGACCTGGAGGCAGTTCCGGAACCGCCGGCGACCAATGTCGTGGATCTGATGGCGGCTCTGCGGCGCAGCATCGCTGAAGAAGACAAGCGGGCAGCTGGTACGGAGGCAGCAACAGCAACAAAGTCCAAAGCCGCCAAGCCAGCTCCGGCGAAAGCGCCACGCAAGCGGGCGTCGTAAGCGAGCGCGATACCGAGCTAAGCATCCCCCAGGTCTGGTTGGCCGAGTTCTGGCTGAAGAGGCTTTTTGGCCCTGGATCGTCTGCGCTTTGGCGGCAGCGTTGGCTCTGGGCGGCGCACTTCTCCGATCAATGGGATCGTTAGCTGAGGATCTCTCGCCTCCACAGCCTGATGGCGCTGGCTGGCAGCGATTTTTTCCTGATGGTCCAAAACCCGGCGGCGGTGATCACTTACGTGTCGCGATGCGGCCAATCTGACCTCCTGACCTGGCAATGTCAGACCGCTGGCCTGAAAATGCTAAAGTGTAAAGCCCTGACGCAGAAACACACCCTGAGGCCGGCACTCCGACCAACGGTTTCCCACGACTCGTTAACTCTTGCCCCGAGGATGGCGCCATTGCGTCTGCGCGAACAGGTCGTCGCGGCCGCGGATGCCGCAATTACGACGGTGGAAGAATGTCGGCTGCTGATGGAAGCGAAATCGGCGAGATGATCCGGGTGCGCGGCCTGGTGCAAGGGGTCGGCTTTCGCCCTGCGGTCTGGCGACTGGCACAGGCGCGCGGGCTGCGTGGATCAGTGGCGAATGACGGCGAGGGTGTCAGCATCCATATCGGCGGTCTCCCGGCAGCCCTTGCCGATTTTGTTGTCAGCCTGCTGGCAGAGCCCCCACCGCTTTCTCGGATTGAACGGGTGGAGCGTGTGGCTGCGCCAATGCCGCCGGAGTTGGGCTTCCGCATTGCCTCCAGCCAGGCAACGACGGTCCGTACCGGTGTGGTGCCTGATGCCGCCACCTGCCTTTTCTGCGATGCGGAAATTCGCGACCCGAGGGAGCGGCGTTATCGATACCCGTTCACCAACTGCACGCACTGCGGCCCGCGACTGTCGATCATCGAGGCGATCCCGTACGATCGGCAGAGCACGTCGATGCGCTCGTTCGCGCTGTGCGTGGCGTGCTCGGATGAATATCACGACCCGGCGGATCGTCGCTTCCATGCGCAACCGATCGCCTGCCCCGACTGCGGTCCACGCGCATGGCTAGAGCCCGCCGCGCCTGATCAGGATCCGGTTGCCGCCGCTCGCACGCTGCTGTTGGGCGGCGCCATTGTGGCGGTCAAAAGTCTAGGAGGCTTCCAACTGGCCTGCGACGCCACCAATGAGGAAGCCGTCGCTCGGTTGCGCCGGCTCAAGCGCCGCGAAGCGAAACCGTTCGCCCTGATGGCGGCTGACCTGGAGACGGTGCGGCAAAGCTGCATCGTCACGGCGGAGGAGGCGCGCCTGCTCGAAGGTTCGGAGGCGCCCATCGTCGTCACGACAGCGGCGCCGGGAAACCGAGTTGCGGCCGCCGTTGCGCCGGGCATTGCGACGCTTGGTTTCATGCTGCCGAATACTCCGTTGCACCATCTGCTGTTGCGGGATGTGGACCGGCCAATCGTGCTGACAAGCGGTAATCTTTCTGATGAGCCGCAATGCATTTCCAATGTGGAGGCGCGGAAGCGGCTGTCGGGGATCGCGGATGCCATCCTGATGCACGACCGGGATATTGTGCGACGGGTGGACAATTCAGTGGTCCGCGTCATGGCCGGCGCACCGCGCATGCTGCGCCGTGCCCGCGGCTACGCTCCCGCGCCGATCGTGCTGGAGGACGGGTTCGCTGTCGCGCCCCCAATTCTTGCCATGGGCGGAGAACTTAAGAACGCGTTCTGCTTACTCCAGGACGGGCGCGCCGTTGTGTCGCATCATATGGGCGATCTCGAAGACGCACTGACATTCGACGACTACACGCGATCGATCGACCAATATTGCGCGCTGTTCGAGCACACACCGGGGGCGATCGCGGTCGACCTTCATCCGGATTATCTGTCCAGCAAGCTGGGTCGCGCGCGTGCGGCGGCGGGGTTACGGTTGATCGAGGTGCAGCATCATCACGCCCATATTGCCGCTTGCATGGCGGAAAACGGCCTGGGCCTTGAGGCGGCTGCGGTTCTCGGCGTGGTGCTGGACGGGTTGGGCTACGGTGCTGACGGGTCGTTCTGGGGTGGCGAGTTCCTCTCGGCTGACTATACTCGATTTGACCGCCTGGCGTGCTTCGAACCCGTGGTCATGCCTGGTGGCACCAGCGCTATCCACGAGCCCTGGCGCAGCACGTATGCACATCTGCGCGCCGCGGGTGTGGGGGCGGATTCAGAGCTGAGCGATTTTCTCGCGACCAAGCCACTGTCGGTGCTGGACGGCATGATCGACCGCGGTGTCAACACCCCACTGGTCAGCTCCTGCGGGCGGCTGTTCGATGCGGCAGCGGCGGCCCTTGGCATTTGCCGGGATCAAGCGCGCTACGAAGGCCAGCCGGCGATCGAACTGGAAACCGTGGCTGACCCCGAAGAGCGCGGCGCCTATCCGTTTGGCTGTGAGCAGATGGGTGGACTGATGGTAATCGACCCTGCGCCCATGTGGCGTGCCTTGCTTGCCGATCAGGTTAATCCGGCTGTCAAGGCGGCACGCTTCCACAATGGCCTCGCCATCGCAATCGTGGACGTTATCGGACGGCTGCGCCGGACAAGCGATTTCGACACCGTGGCGTTGACGGGGGGGGTGTTTCAGAACAAGAGGCTGCTCGAGGACGTGGTCGAGCGGTTGAACCCGCTTGGTTTGCGGGTCTTGACTTACCGATCGGTCCCGGCCGGAGACGGTGGGCTCGCACTGGGTCAGGCGGCGATCGCCGCAGCCGTCATAGGCGGTTGAAAGAGAGCGTTTCATGTGCCTGGGAATCCCTGGCCGTATCGTCGAAGTCACTGATCCCGAAACCATGACGGCTATGGTGGAGGTAGGCGGCGTTCGGCGGCCGACCAACATCTGCTTTATCGTCGCCGACGATACTCCACCATCCGCTTACCTGGGCGAGTGGGTGCTCGTGCATGTGGGTTTTGCCATGAGCCTTATCGACGCGGCCGAAGCCGAGCGAACGCTGGCTATGCTGACGGAGCTTGGGGAGATCCAGGCGGAAATCGACGCTATGCAGCAAAGCAACGAGGCGAACTTCTCCTTAAGGGGGACAGATCATGGCCATGAAGTATGTCGATGAGTTCCGCGACCCGGACAAGGCCCGCACACTCGTCGCTGAAATCCGTGGCCTGATCCCACGCATTCCGCGCGCGGGCGAGCGCCCGCTGCAGATCATGGAAGTGTGTGGCGGCCACACTCACGCGATTTTTCGATACGGCATCCAGCAGATGCTTCCCGAAGAGGTGGAGTTCGTTCACGGACCTGGCTGCCCGGTTTGCGTTCTGCCGATGGGCCGGGTGGATGATTGCGTCGCCATTGCCGAACGGCCGGAGGTGATTTTCACGACATTCGGGGACGCGATGCGGGTGCCGGGCTCGCAGAAAAGCCTGCTGAAGGCGAAGGCCGAGGGTGCCGATGTGCGCATGGTTTATTCTCCGCTGGATGCGCTGGCGATCGCGCGGAAAAATCCGGGCCGAGAGGTAGTGTTTTTCGGTCTGGGATTCGAAACGACGATGCCGAGCACTGCGATGACCTTGATCCAGGCGCGGCGCGCAGGTCAGACGAATTTCTCGCTGTTCTGCAACCACATCACCATCATTCCGACGATCAGGGCGATTCTTGAACTCGGCCGATCTGCAATTGGACGGGTTTATTGGGCCGGGGCACGTCAGCATGGTGATCGGTACCCGCGCCTATGACTTTATCGCCCGCGACTACCACAAGCCGATTACCGTCGCGGGGTTCGAGCCGCTGGACGTCCTGCATTCGCTATGGATGGTGCTGCGGCAACTGGCGGAAGGCCGCTGCGAGGTCGAAAATCAATACGGCCGCATCGTGCCGGAGGCGGGCAACGCCCGTGCTCTGGCGGCGGTGGACGAGGTGTATGAGCTACGTCCCTTCTTCGAGTGGCGCGGCCTCGGGTCGATCGATCATTCCGGTGTGCGGATCCGTGATGCTTACGCTGCGTTCGATGCGGAACGAAAATTCAGCGTGCCGAACGTTGTTGTGGCAGACCCGAAGGCATGTCAGTGCGGCGAGGTGCTGAAAGGTGTGATCAAGCCTCACGAATGCAAAGTTTTCGGCACCGCCTGCACGCCCGAGATGCCGCTCGGATCGCTGATGGTGTCCTCGGAAGGCGCCTGCGCCGCCTACTACAGTTATGGCAGAAGAGAGCGGGTATTTGCATGAACGCTGTTGTTCCGTCTGGGGACCGCGTCAATCTCTCCCACGGCGGAGGTGGCCGGGCGATGCGCCGGCTGATCGACGAAGTGTTCGTTCGCACCTTCGATAACGCCGCGCTGAGTGCGTTGGAAGATCAGGCGACCATCGCGTTGAGCGAGCTCCTGGCGCATGGCGATCGGCTTGCCTTTACCACCGATACTTATGTCGTTGACCCGCTGTTTTTCCCCGGCGGTGACATCGGAAAACTCGCGGTGGCGGGTACGGTCAATGATCTGGCGATGAGTGGCGCGCGGCCGCTGTTCCTGTCCTGCGGGGTGGTCCTGGAGGAAGGCCTGCCGGTTGAAACGTTGCACCGGGTAGCTGCAAGCATGAAGCAGATGGCGGACCGCGCGGGAGTCAAGATCGTTACCGGCGATACTAAAGTTGTGGAACGCGGTGCGGCCGACAAGATGTTTATCAATACCGCGGGAATCGGTGTTGTGCCAGCTGGCATTTCCATCTCTGCGGCAAACGCGCGCCCCGGCGACGTCGTGATCGTCAACGGCGTGCTCGGCGACCACGGAACCGCGATTCTGATCGCGCGTAACCAGCTTTCGCTGGAGGCGGATATTGAAAGTGATTGTCAGCCTTTGGGCGGACTCGTCGCAGCGATGTTGTCCAGCTGTCGAAATATTCATTGCCTCCGCGACGCAACGCGTGGCGGACTGGCGACCGTGCTGAATGAGTTCGCGCAAAGCTCCAACGTCGGGATCCGGATCAGCGAACGGGATGTGCCGCTGCGCGAGGAAGTCAAAGGTGCCTGTGAGATCCTGGGGCTTGATCCGCTATATCTGGCAAACGAAGGCCGGCTGGTTGCTGTCGTTCCTCCTGACGGTGCTGATGCCGTTCTGGCCGCTATGCGGGCGCATCCGAGCGGCAGCAGCGCGGCCATCATTGGTGAGGTAACGGATGAGCGGCGCGGCATGGTAACGATGCAAACGATCTTCGGCGGCGAGCGCATCGTCGATATGCTCGTCGGCGAACAGCTGCCACGCATATGCTAGTGCATTTTTGGGCTGTGTAGGTGCCAGATGCACGAATTGGGCATCGCAAACGGTATTGTCGAACATTGCGTCGAACGGGCGCAAGGTGAGCGGGTAGTGCGAGTGCGGGTGGAGATTGGCCGGCTATCTGGAGTCGCGCCGGAAGCGCTGCAGTTCTGCTTCGACGTCTGCGCCAAGGACACCGTGGTGGAGGGTGCCGCACTGGAAATCATCGCGATCCAGGGTCGGGCTTGCTGTTGCGATTGCGGGGAAGAGTTTGAGATCGGGTCGTTCATCGAGAGCTGTGCCTGCGGCAGTAGAAACCCCCGGGTCGTTGCCGGCGAGGCGCTGAGACTCAAAGACATGGAGGTTGGTTGATGTGCACGACCTGCGGCTGCTCCGATCCCGAGCGTGTAGTGATCACCGGCCTGGCTACCGGCGCGCAGACGGTTCTTGCCGGTGCGGACCACGATCACGCTCATGGGCACGATCACGGACACACCCACGCTTATGGCGAGCACCACCACGATCATGACCACCACGGGCATGGGGGTGGGGTCCACCATCATGACGAGGACACGGGGGCGCTGCATGCCAGGATGCACAGCCGCACGATGAAACTTGAACATGACTTGCTCGCCAAAAACCAGCTTATCGCCGAACGCAATCGCGGCTGGTTCGAGGGGCGCGAGACCCTGGCCGTGAATCTCATGAGTTCGCCAGGGGCGGGCAAGACGACGCTACTGGAAAAGACGATTGGCGTGCTCAGTCATTCCGCTCCCGTTTATGTCGTGGAAGGCGATCAGGCAACGCTCAACGATGCAGAGCGGATTAAGGCGACCGGCGCACCGGTCGTGCAAATCAACACCGGTACTGGGTGCCATTTGGACGCCGAGATGCTGTCGCGAGGGATTGCCGAATTGAAGCCGCCGCGAGGTGCCCTCGTCTTTATCGAAAATGTCGGCAATCTCATTTGTCCGGCGCTGTTCGACCTGGGAGAGCGGGCAAAGGTGGTGATCCTGTCGGTCACCGAAGGCGAGGACAAGCCGATCAAGTACCCGCACATGTTCCGGGCCTGTCAGCTGATGGTGATCGGCAAGACCGACCTGCTTCCCCACGTGCGGTTCGATGTCGAGCGCTGTGTGGCTTATGCCCGTGAGATCAACCCAGCGATTCGTGTGATCACCGTTTCTGCGGAAACGGGGGAGGGGATGGATGCATGGTATGCGTGGCTGAATGCCGAGCGGTGTGCTTTGAGCTTGTCCTGATTAACGGGCTTGGCCTTCGCGCATGGAAGAACAAAGCCTTGACCGGGAACACCCCGATCAAAAAGCGGCAGATTCTACCTCCGGGGCCGTATTCGATCGTCAGATCGCCAACGCAAGCAGCGGTCAAGAGGAAGCGGAAGTCGTTAGGCCGAAGCAGCCCCGATCCTGGTCAGGGACTCTTCCCGGCCCAAAGCGGCCAGCGTCGCGTCGATGCCAGGGCTGATCGTGCTCCCCGTCAGGGCGGCCCGCAAAGGCTGCGCTACCTGCCCCAATTTAAGCCCGTGTCGTTCGGCGAAATCACGCAACGCCGCATCGATCGCCGGCACGGAAAAGTCGGTCTCCGCCAGCGCGGCCGCAACGTCTCGCAACATCAGCCTGGCCTCTGCCGTTAGAGTGGACGCTGCCTTTGGCTCCATTGGCAACGGCGTGACCCTGGCGAGAAAGGCAGCGGAATCCGCCAACTCCACGAGCGTTTTGGCGCGTTCCTTTAATGCCGGCATCAGTGCTCGAATACGGGCCGCGGCGTGGCTGCCGAGCGACAGGTCGGGCCGGTGTGCCAAGCGCTCCAGCACATTTCTGGTCAGACCGTCGTCGTCTGCGTGCCGAATGTAGATCCCATTCAGGTTTGTCAGCTTGGCGTAATCCATCCGGGAGGGGCCGCGGTTGACATCGACAATGTCGAACAGCCGGATAGCCTCATCGCGCCCTATGATCTCCAGGTCGCCGTGCGACCAGCCCAACCGCAGCAAGTAGTTGCACAGCGCCTCCGGCAGGAAGCCTTGCTCACGGAATTCCAGCGCAAACTGGGCGCCGTGCCGCTTCGATAGTTTTGTCCCGTCGGCGCCGTGGATCAGCGGGATATGCGCGAAGCGGGGGAGATCCCATCCCATGGCACGATAGACCTGGATTTGCCGAAACGTATTGGTCAGATGGTCATCGCCACGAATGACATGGGTGATCCCCATGTCGTGGTCGTCGACCACGACCGAGTGGTTGTACATCGGCGTCCCATCGCTCCGCAGGATGATCATGTCGTCCAGTTCGACGTTGGCGACGCGTACCGTGCCTTGCACGAGATCCTCGAGCACGGTTTCGCCGTCGTGCTCGCTCTTCAGACGAATCACTGGGGTGATCCCTGGCGGTGCCTCCGCGGGATCGCGGTCGCGCCAGCGTCCGTCGTACCGCCAGACGCGCTTCTCCAACCGAGCCTGCTCGCGCTCGGCGGCGAGTTCCTCGGGCGTGCAGTAGCAGTGATACGCCTTGCCGGCGCCGAGCAGCGCGTGCGCGACCTCGGCGTGCCGCGGGGTGCGCTGAGACTGGAAGACGGTCTGCCCGTTGCGCTCGAGGCCTAGCCAGTCAAGGCTCTCGATGATGCCGTGGGTGGCGGCCTGGGTGCTGCGCTCCCGATCGGTATCCTCGATGCGAAGCAGGAATTCACCGCCGTGGTGCCGGCTGTAGAGGTAGTTGAACAATGCCGTACGGACGCTCCCGATATGCATTGGGCCGGTCGGGCTGGGGGCGAAGCGAGTGCGGACTGTCATGGGGACGATTTAGACCTTTTCCAGCATAAATGTGCACTGGGGAAGCCGCACATCTTTTGAATGGCGGTGAAGGCATTGAATTGTTGAATGGCGTCCCGGTCGCGGACCGTCACAACTCCCACCTCGCTATGATGGGCGTTGCCGTTTTCCGAGACGCTTTTGGATACCCTCGAGTCACAAATCTGTGCCGATCGGCAACACGTTTGACGTTGACTTGCGATAATGCTGTTGGCGCGGGGCCGTTCACTCTTTGGATACATTTCCGCGTCTATTCTGCCGCGCATGAGGCCGATTGACGCCCTGAAAGCCGTATCGAAATCCTGGCTCGACACTGAGCGGGAGCGGCTGGCGCTGTGGCTGCCTGTGTTCATGGGCGGAGGGGTGCTGGCATATTACGCGTTGCGGTTCGAGCCGGTGCCTTGGGCCGGGGCGGCGGCGGTGCTACCGGCGGTTGCGTTGGCGGTCGGGCTCCCGGGGTTGCGGTGGCTGATCGCGCCAGTCGCGGCCGCGGCTCTGGGCTTTGCCGCCGCGCAGTTCGCCACTGCCCGGGCGCCGCCGATCGAGGTCGATCTGCCGACCCACGCCAGTATCGTCACCGGCACAATCCGAGCGGTCGAGCGTTTGCCGGAGGGGCGACGGATCACCATTCTGCCGGCCTGGATCGATGACGCGCCCGAACCGTCGCGGCGTTCGGTGCGCATCCGGCTGCAGAAGAAAGACGACGGGGATCTGGGGACTGGCGACTCGGTGCGTATCCGCGCGCTGATCCGGCCGCCCGCATTGCCTTCTTACCCGGGAGGATGGGACCTGCAACGCGATGCGTTCTATTCTGGCCTGGGTGCTTCCGGTTACGCACTCGGCAAGGTGGAGCGGACGGCGCAAGCGGTGCCATCGGGTCCAATGCGGTTCGTGCAATGGCTTCGGGAGGGCATCACGCAGCGTGTGGTCGCGGTGATCCCGGGTGCGGCGGGGGCGGTTTCGGTCACGCTTTTAACGGGCGCGTCGATGGCGATTCCCGAGGCCGATCATTCGGCGTTTCGTGACGCGGGACTGGCTCATCTGCTGGCGGTCGCGGGGCTCCACATCGGGATTGTCATGGGCTTCGCATTGGCAATTTCGCGCTTCGGCTTCGCGCTTAGCGAACGCGCCAGCCTGTTCTGGCCGACCAAGAAGCTTGCCGTGCTTTGCGCGCTGGCTGCCGGGGGCGCCTATATGGTGCTGACCGGCATGCATGTTCCGATCATCCGAAGCTTCGTCATGGCTTGCCTGCTGACGGTCGCGGTGCTGGCTGACCGACGGCCGATTTCCGTGCGCGGGCTGGCGCTGGCGGCGACCGCCCTGATGCTGATCTCGCCGCAGGACGTGCCCGATGTGTCATTCCAGATGAGCTTCTCCGCTGTGCTTGCGCTGATCGCGGGGTATGAGGCATTACGTCCCTGGCTTCGGCGATTGTATGGCACGCGCTGGCACTGGCGGTTCCTTTCGCATCTGACCGCCCTGGCGTTGACCAGCACGCTGGCGGGATCGGCATCCGCCCCATACGGCGCCTATCATTTCGGCCATGTACAGGTCTATTTCGTGCTCGCCAACATGATCGCCGTGCCGCTGACCGCGCTGTGGGTGATGCCGGCTGGGCTGATTGCCCTGTTGCTGATGCCGCTGCATTTGGAGGTGCTGGCTCTAGTGCCGATGGCTTGGGGGGCGCAGGCAGTGGTCTGGGTCGCGCGTGCGACCGCCGCTTTGCCCAAGGCGACGGTCATCGTGCCGCATATTCCGGCCTGGGGGCTTTGCGTATTCTCCGCCGGGTTGGCATGGCTCGGGCTGTGGAAAACGAGGCGGCGGTTTATCGGTGTCGTGGTAATGCTGGTGGGACTGGCCTCGCCCTTGCTTAACCACCCTCCCGATCTGCTGGTCTCGGACGATGCGCGGTTGATCGCGGTGCGGACCGCGCAGGGTGCGTTCCTGCAACAGACGCAGGGTGGGTCCAAGTTTATCCGCGACGCGTGGGCGCAATACTGGGCGGTCGGGTCGTTTCGCGCCATGCCAAGCGAGTCCGACCTGGGCGCAAACTCGTTGGAGACACCGAAGGCTGCAGGCGCGGCGTCCGACGAGCCGAGCCTCCTTCCTGTCCCGCAGGAGAGGCGCGCCGGTGAGGTGGCAGCGATCCGCTGTCAGAAGGACGCCTGCCTGCTGCGACCATATCGTGACCGGCCGGGTGCGATGCTGGCCCGCGGTGTCCGACGTCCGGATTTTTGCGCGCAGGTCTCGGTCACCGTTTCCGCCGAACCGGCGCGTGGACTGTGTCCCCGCCCTTGGCCGCAACTGGTGGATCGGTTCACCGTCTGGCGGAACGGCAGTGCGGCGATCTGGCTGGAGCCGAACGGCGCTACCATCGTGACCGACCGGTCTGAGCGAGGCGATCGCCCGTGGGTGCCGCCGCCACCGAAGCCGCGAAAGGCGGCGGTTCCCATCTTGCCTCCTGCCGAGGTCGATCGTGTTGAGCAACCTGAGTCCGCCCCCAGCGTTCCGGCCAGCGAGGCCAACAAGGGAGAGTAGCCGATGTTTTATCACCGCAAGGAAACCATCATTCCGGTGGACGTGAAGAAGCCTGATCCACGCTTCGGGATATTCCTGCTGGAACAGTTCGGCGGCGCGACGGGCGAACTGACGGCGGCCTTGCAATACTGGGTGCAGTCGTTCCACATCACCGATGCGTCGATCCGCGACATGCTGCAGGACATCGCGACTTGAGGAATTCAGCCATCTGGAGGTTGTCGGCAAACTGATCGAACAGCACACAAGCAAGCTTGATCAGACGGATGTATATGCTGCGCCGTTGTTTCGTGTCCGTGGCGTCGGCCCGCATTTCGTGGACAGTCAGGGCAGCGCGTGGACCGCGTCCTACATCAATGAGGGCGGCAACGTCGTTCGTGACCTCCGGGCCAACATCGCGGCGGAAGCAGGCGCGCGCCAAACCTACGAGGCTCTGATCCATGCCAGTACCGACGAGGGGACGACGAAGGCGCTGACCCATTTGTTGACGAGGGAAATCACTCACGCGCAGATGTTCATGGCGGCGCTGGAGGGGATGGGCAAACTGGACGACCCGTATTTCGGCACCATCAAGCCTGACGAAACGGTGGATCTGGTCTTCAATCTATCGAAGGGAGACGACCATCGGGGGCCGTGGAACAAGGCGCCGCAGTTCCGGTTCGAGAATGATCCGAAGCCGATGGGCGGCATGCCGCCTGCCCCGGTCAATCCGGATGACGAGAAGTTGCCCCTGGCAGCAGAGTAGTTTGTTCAGTGCTCGGCCTCCGGTCGGAGGCCAAGTCGGGCTGGTGCACGTGTCGCAACTTATTGAACACTAGTCGGCTGAGCCTGATCGCCTGACGATCGACAAGAAACTCGAACGAGAATGCCATCAGCAAACTCGCCAGGCATCCTGCCGTCATTACGATGAGCACTATAGCGAAATAAGGAAGTTTCGGGGAGAGCAAGCAAAATGCAGCCGAGGCCACGGTAATAACGATGGGGAAATGTGTCAAATACAGGCTGAAGGAGATTTTTCCTAGCCGCTGGAATAGAGGCTGTGTCAGAGTGAGTTGTAACCATGGAAGACAGGCGAGACCGAAAAACGTTGCGGCAGCGCCGTACATGCTTTGCGCCAAAATCGGCGGTTCCCGCCGGCCAACAAGCGGTGTGGGGAACCAGCCCGACAACCGGAATACGATCGGGATCGGGTCCGTTGTGCAAAGGAGAATGCCCAGCGCCAGAAGTCCTGCGCCTAGGAGAAGGTTTGAACGGCGATCCGCTGGGGTTCGGAGCCAATCCGCCGCCACATGCCCGACGACGAAGAGGAACAGCATGCTGGACAGCAGCGAAATGATGAGCATCAGGCACAGGATCAGGTGCAGCCGCCGTCCAATGGCCTGGCGCAGGGCGACGAGGGCGAGGATCAGCAGTGACCCGACGAGTTCCACATGAAGGGTCCAGAGGGGGGGAACAAACGAATGAAAAAGCGAGGTCAGGCCTAGTGTCTTCCGGATCGCCGAAGAGAGGACGCTGAATTCCTCGTAACCACTCAGCAGGCCTTCGAGGCCAATCTGATGAGCGATCGTTGCCAGCGTTATGCGATCTGGCCCCAACACGGCCAGCCAAACGGAGCCGGATAAATGCGATGCGGGGATGTGCACGTCGGGCCAGAGGCTGAACCACCCCACTCCCAGAAGGATCCCGCCCATCATTGGGAGACCCAGTCTGATGATCCGGCGGATCACACTGGAGGGGAGGGCATAAGGAGTGTCGGCGAACGAGTAGGTGAGGGCGACGCCGCTCAGCACGAAGAAGATGTAAACCGCCGAATAACCGTCGAAGGGCAGGAAGAGAGGGGTGTAGATAAAGGCATTTTCCCAGTGGAAGTGAACGACTTTGGCGTCCCGCAATCCGATGGCCGGAAGAAACGCGCTGGCATAGTGAAGCAAAACGACCTGGGTTGCCGCGACGCCGCGCAGGCCATCGAGCCATGCCATGCGTGGCGGATCAGTCGGGGTGCCGGACACTGCCGAACTCCTTGTGAAAGGATGCGCCGTCGACCCTTAAATGGTGGCAGCCGTTCAGGTCGCCACGGTCTATATGCCGGAAGGTTTTTTGGGCGTCACGGCCATGCCCAGGCGACACGGGCCCACCGAAACGAAATGGGCCGCCCCCTTCAGGAGCGGCCCGCCTTTCTCCGGATGGATGAAGATGTGGATTAGAAGTCCATATCGCCCATGCCGCCCATGCCGCCCATTCCGCCACCGCCCGGCGGCATCGCGGGGCCTTCTTCTCCGGCTTCTCGGCGACCATCGCTTCGGTCGTCACCAGCAGGCCGGCGACCGAAGCGGCATCCTGCAGCGCGGTGCGCACGACCTTCGTCGGGTCGATGATGCCGGCCTTCACCAGGTCCTTGAACTCGCCGGTCTGGGCGTCGAAGCCGTAGTTGTACTCGTCCTTCTCCAGCGTCTTGCCGGCGATCACCGCGCCGTCTTCGCCGGCGTTCTCGGCGATCTGGCGCAGCGGGGTCTGGATCGCCTTGCGGACGATCTCGATCCCGAAGCGCTGGTCGTCGTTGTCGGCCTTCATCTTGGACAGGATCAGCGATGCACGCGCCAGGGCAACACCGCCGCCCGGAACGATGCCTTCCTCGACCGCCGCGCGGGTGGCGTGCAGGCTGTCGTCAACGCGATCCTTGCGCTCCTTCACCTCCACTTCGGTGCTGCCACCGACGCGGATGACGGCGACGCCGCCGGCCAGCTTCGCCAGACGCTCCTGCAGCTTCTCGCGGTCGTAGTCCGAGGTGGTCTCCTCGATCTGCGCCCGGATCTGACCGCAACGGCCCTGGATGTCGTTCTTCTTGCCAGCGCCTTCGACGATCGTGGTGTTTTCCTTCTCGATCAGGATCTTCTTGGCCTTGCCGAGGTCCGTGAGCTTCACGTTCTCGAGCTTGATGCCAAGGTCTTCGCTGATCACGGTGCCACCGGTCAGGATCGCGATGTCTTCCAGCATCGCCTTGCGGCGATCACCGAAGCCAGGCGCCTTCACGGCCGCGACCTTCAGGCCGCCGCGCAGCTTGTTCACCACCAGGGTCGCCAGCGCTTCGCCCTCGACGTCCTCGGCGATGATCACCAGCGGACGGCCGGACTGCACGATGCTCTCCAGCAGCGGCAGCATCGGCTGCAGGCCGGACAGCTTCTTCTCGTGGATCAGGATGTAGGGCTGATCCATCTCGGCGATCATCTTCTCCGCATTGGTGATGAAATACGGGGAGACATAGCCGCGGTCGAACTGCATGCCCTCGACGACGTCGAGCTCGGTCGGGATGCCCTTGGCTTCTTCGACCGTGATGACGCCCTCGTTGCCGACCTTCTGCATCGCCTCGGCGATCATCTTGCCGATCTCGGTTTCGCCGTTCGCGGCGATCGCGCCGACCTGAGCGGTTTCGGCCGGGGTGGTGATCTTCTTGGAGCGCTTCTTCAGCTCGTCGACGACGGCCTGCACCGCCTTGTCGATGCCGCGCTTCAGGTCCATCGGGTTCATGCCGGCGGCGACCGCCTTGGCGCCCTCACGCACGATCGACTGCGCCAGCACGGTGGCCGTGGTGGTGCCGTCACCGGCGATGTCGTTGGTCTTCCTGGCCACTTCGCGCACCATCTGGGCGCCCATGTTCTCGAACTTGTCGGCGAGTTCGATTTCCTTGGCGACGGTCACGCCGTCCTTGGTGATCCGCGGTGCGCCGAAGCTCTTGTCCAGCACCACGTTGCGGCCCTTGGGGCCCAGCGTCACCTTCACGGCATCGGCCAGGATATCCACGCCGCGCAGCATGCGCGCGCGGGCATCGCCGCCGAAGCGGACGTCCTTTGCAGCCATTCTTATGTATTCCTCTTTACCTATAAGTGTGGAGAAGGGAGACCGCTTACGCGGCCTTCTTCTTGGCGGCGGTTCCGGTGATGATGCCCATGATGTCGGACTCCTTCATGATCAGGAGCTCCTCGCCATCCAGCTTCACTTCGGTGCCGGACCATTTGCCGAACAGGATCCTGTCGCCGGCCTTCACGTCGAGCGGCACGAGCTGGCCGGCTTCGTTACGGGCACCAGGGCCCACGGCGATGACTTCGCCTTCCATCGGCTTTTCTTTGGCGGTGTCGGGGATGATGATGCCACCGGCGGTCTTTTCCTCGGCGGTCAGGCGCCGGACCACGACCCGGTCATGCAAGGGACGGAAACTCATTTTAAACGCTCCTGAGTTCGTTCTCAGTCAAGGATTGAACGGATCGCCACAACCAGAGCACAGGCCTCCCATGAGCACCCGGCTGGCTGTTAGCACTCCCTGGTCGGGAGTGCCAGCGATCTAATCCCGATGCGCTCGCAAGTCAAGCGTTAGCAGCACTCTTTTGTATAGAGTGCTAAGTTGCTGAAATTATTGTGTTTCTAGTTGCATGGGGCAGCAATTCCACAACATCATACGTATCCGGCCGGCAAGTCGTCCCCCGGGACATGTCAGGCCTGGATGCGTGCTCTGAAAGGAAGCGGGAAAACCATGAGCCTTGTTCGGCAGTTGCAAGATTATCGCCTGACCACCGCCGAGATCCTTTATCATCTGCCGGACCATCCCAACCTGCTGCAGTCCTATATCTGGCAGGATCTCGATATCGCTCCGCGCTATCCGGTGTTGCACAAGTTCCTGGATTTTTGGACGCGCGAGATCGAGGGCACGCTGCATTCGGTGCGGGTGGCCTCGGCCAGCCTGATCAAGCCGGCGACGGTGGGCCACACGGACGCGATGTTGCATCTACATTAGACCTGCTATCGCCATCGGAGAAGGCCGCTAGGGCTGACGGCCTCTCGCGCCGGCGCGAGGCGGTTCATGGAGACTGCGCGGACCGGGAATGCTTTGGTTAAGCTTTGGCACGGGAGCCTTCGGCAGTGAAAGCTCCGCCTTCTGATCATCAGCGCGCGGTGTCAGCTACCCGATAGGCTATCCAGAAACTCGCCGAGTGCCGCGATGAAACCCTTGGTGTTCTGCCCATGCACATTGTGGCCGCAGTTCGGGACCGTCACCAATGTACCAAGCGGCAGGGCCGCGGCAAATCGCTCCGCGGCGTCGGGCGCCAGGATATTGGAGTTTTCGCCGCGTACCAGCAGCACCGGCAGATCGAACCTCGCTGCGTCGCCGAGCGTAATGTTCTCCAAAGGTCCCGAGGCGCGAACGATCCCCAGACGCCGCGGGTTCGAATCGCATTTGCTGACGTATTTCCCGTCGGCCCGTTCCAGCATGTTGTATTTCACGGTCCGCTCGATGTGCTCACGCGAGCGGTACGGATCGTACTGACGAACGTTGCGCACGAAATGGTCCAGATCATCGAACTCCTGGTTGCCTTGCACGAAACCGGTGATCGCGGCACGTCCTTTCTCCGACAGTTCTGGCCCCACGTCGACAATAACAGCGGCGCGCGCGATGCCAGGATTGCGGCGGAGCAATAGCATCGTGTTCCGGCCGCCCATCGAATGACCGATCACGATCGGTCTTACCAGGCCCATCGCGACGATGAAGGCCTCGGCATCGAGTGACATCTCGTGATTGGAATAGGTGACGTCGCGCGCCCACTCGCTGTCGCCATGGCCACGCTGGTCCAGCGCCAGCACGCGGTAACGCGCGGCCAGATGCAGGCTGACCAGGTCCCACGAATGGGCCGATTGATGCCCGCCATGCAGCAGGACGATCGCGCGGTGCATCCTGGCGGCCCCACTCCAGGAAGTGGAACCGCATCTGCCGCAGCACGATGTTACACGATCGGTAAGGCACCTGTGGCGCGTGCGGGATGTCCAGATCGGCGGCACTGGCCAGCAGGCTACGGAACTCGTCGGTGCCGGTCATGTCCAGCGGCGCCGACCCGGTGGCAAAAATATTCAGATACATCGAGCCGTCACTGCTCCTCCGTGCCTGTCGGCAACAACACTCTGGCTGCTGTCGCATGGCAAGAGCCGTGTGCTATGGTCGTGCCTGAACCACCGGTCAGGACCCCCCGATGACCCAATCTGCGCTTGAACTGTCGCCGCTCGATCGGGCTCGCCGCTATCAGGACGAACTCACCGCGATTCGCCGCGACATTCACGCTCATCCCGAACTGGGATTCGAGGAAAATCGCACCGCCGACATCGTTGCGCGGAAACTGGAGGAATGGGGGATCGAGGTGCATCGTGGCGTCGGCAAGACCGGCGTCGTCGGCGTCTTACGCAACGGCAATGGGCAGGCCTCGGTTGGCTTGCGGGCGGACATGGACGCGCTGCCGATGCAGGAGGCGACCGGACTGCCGTATGCCAGCCAGATCCCGAACCGGATGCACGCCTGCGGCCATGACGGCCATACCACGATCCTGCTGGGCGCGGCGAAATACCTGGCGGAAACGCGCGCCTTCAATGGCACTGTCAACTTCATCTTCCAGCCGGCCGAGGAGGGCGTCGGCGGTGCCGAGGCAATGCTGAAGGACGGCCTGTTCCAGCGGTTCCCCTGCGACGCGGTCTATGGTCTGCACAACCATCCCGGCCTGGCGGTCGGCCAGTTCGCCACCAGTCCGGGGGTCCGCTTCGCCAGCGGCGCGTTCTTCGATATCACCATCACCGGCAAGGGTGCCCATGGCGCACGCCCGCAGCAAGGTATCGATCCAGTGATTGTCGCCTGCCACCTCGGCACCGCGCTGCAGTCGATCGTGTCAAGAAATATCGCGGCGCAGGACACCGCGGTGCTGAGCGTTACCCGCATCCAGGCCGGCGACGCCTACAACGTGATCCCGCAACATGCGGTTCTGGCCGGCACCGCGCGCACGATGAAGGCCGAGGTGATGGCGATGATCGAGCAGAACATGAAGCGCCTGGCCGTCAGCATCGCCGAGGGGTTCGGCGCCGAGGCCGTGGTGGATTTTCGGACGCTGTTCGCGCCGGTCGAGAACAATCCCGAGGAAGCGGTTCTGTACGCCGACGCGGCGGCGCAGGTGGTTGGCGAGGCCAACGTGAGGCGGGATGCGCCGCCGTCGATGGCATCCGAGGATTTCGGGTTCATGATGCGAGCAGGTGCCGGGCGCTCATGTCATGTTCGGCAACGGCGACGGTGCGTCGGTGCACAACCAGATGTACGATTTCAACGATGAGGCGATCCCGTACGCGGTCGCCCTGTTTGCCGCGATCACCGAAAAAAAGCTGCCGAGGGGCTTGGGGGACTGACAGGTCTGGCAACCCCGGGGGCCCGTGATAAGGTCTGGGTTCGACTCACAGGCCTAGGACTCGCCGATGACCCAATCCGCGCTTGACCCATCTCTGCTCGATCGGGTCCGCAGCTATCAGGACGAACTGTCCGCCATTCGCCGCGATATCCATGCCCATCCGGAACTGGGGCTGGAGGAATACCGCACCGCGGAGCTTGTTGCGCGGAAACTGGAGGAATGGGGGATCGAAGTGCATCGCGGCGTCGGCAAGACCGGCGTGGTCGGTGTATTGCGCAACGGTAACGGGCAGGCGTCAGTCGGCTTGCGGGCGGATATGGACGCGCTGCCGATCCTGGAGGCGACCGGGCTGCCGCATGCCAGCCAGAACCCCGGCCGGATGCATGCCTGCGGTCACGACGGCCACACCACGATGCTGCTCGGGGCGGCGAAGTATCTGGCGGAAACCCGCAACTTCAACGGTACGGTTAACTTCATCTTCCAGCCGGCCGAGGAAGGCGTGGGCGGCGCGCTGGAGATGCTGAAGGACGGGTTGTTCGAACGTTTCCCCTGCGATTCGGTTTACGGCATGCACAACCGGCCGGGGTTGCCGGTCGGCAAATTCACCACCGGTCCGGGTGCGCGGGCCGCCGGCGGTGCATTTTTCGACATCTCCATCACCGGCAAGGGCGCCCACGGCGCGTATCCGCAGCAGAGCATCGATCCGATCGTCGTCGCCTGCCATCTGGGGACGGCGCTGCAGTCGATCGTGTCGCGGAACATCTCGGCCCAGGATACCGCGGTGCTCAGCATCACCCGTATCCAGTCCGGCGACGCCTACAATGTGATCCCGCAGTCGGCGGTCATGGCCGGCACGGTGCGCGACGATGAAGCCCGAAGTGATGGCGACGATCGAGCAGAACATGAAGCGCCTCGCAGCCAGTATCGCGGCCGGGTTCGGGGCGGAGGCCACGCGTGGACTTCCGTGTCATCTTCGCCCCGATGGTCAACAATGAGGCTGAGACAATCGCCTATGGCTGATGCCGCCGCCGCACTGGTCGGGCGAGGACAATGTGCGCCGTGACGGTCCGCCTGGCATGGGGTCGGAAGACTTCAGCTTCATGATGGAGCAGGTGCCTGGCGCGCACATCAATCTGGGCAACGGCGATAGCGCGGCGCTGCACAACCATCTGTACGACTTCAACGACGAGACGATTCCCTACGGCGTGGCGCTGTATGGGGCAATCGTGGAAAAGAAACTCCCCAAGGGCGTGACGGAGTGATGCTGATACCGGGTGGATGCCGAACGGGGATGGGGATGGCGGCCAAAGCGGACCTCCGCGGTTGACCGCCAAGCTTTTCAGGCCGCGGCGAGTTGGGGTTGGTGCGAGGGGCGTACCGGTGCGCGGTCCGAGCCAGATGCCGGGATAGCCGTCGTGACGCGAAGCCTGCTCCGTATGCGAAACGCAGTAGTGGGCCAAAATTATTGGCCGCCATCACGCCAACCGTAAACAAACCGGGGACCGACGTTTCGAAATAGCGAGACAATGCGGGCGTCTACCCTGTACCAAGCTTTGCATAATCCCTGGGCTGATGAATCCCAGGCGCTGCATATCGACCTTGAAGCCGGTGGCTGCGATCACATGGTCTGCTTCGATCGCGAACGGCGTCCCGTCAGTGCCGGCAAAAGCGACCCGGGCCCGGTCGTCGCACACGTAGGGGCGGACAATGTTGGCTCCTAACTTCACAGTTACGTTTCGTTCCACTTCCGCACGCGAGGTCCATCCTGGGGCGGGTCCGAGGTGCTTGCGGACAACCATGTGACGGAAGGCCCGCGGCATCTGATAGAATAGCATCGGCGCCGTGACGCAGGCCACGGAGCGCCAGCTCGTGCCAAGACCCGTCTCGGGAGCCTGGAGTTTTTCGCACAGGCTGCGCGGGCGAGGCGGAGCCGGCCAACTCCACCCCGGATGCCCCGCCACCAATAATGAGCACATCCTTTCCGATGAATCGGTCCAGAGAATGGTTCTCGATACTGTGGGAACATAGCGGACCGGCGATTGGGGCGAGTTCAGGGGGTGTGTAAGGGAAGCTTCCTATTCCAGTCGCTACGACGACCCGGTTCGCCGTTACCGGTGTACCATCCTGTAGACGAAGCAGGTAACCGTCGGGGTCGCGATCGAGTTTTGCCACCGGCCGTTGGTCCAACATTGGTACAAAACGCCTCTGGAATGCTTCGCCATACGCGCAGAACGTCGCCACCGGGATCGGAAGACCTGAATCTTTGTAAGGCAAGTCCCGCTCGGCGCAGAAGTCCCGCAATGTCAGGGCGCGGTCCGGATACCATAGATCCGAAGCGAAGCCTTCGGATTTCAGAACCATTCCTTCGGGCATGTTGGTGCGCCAGAAATGCATCGGCTGGCCGAAGACCCGGATACTGACGTTGGTGGCGGCCAGGTGTGCGGCGAGCGACAGCCCCTAGGGTCCGGCAACATCCGTTGTCGTGCTCATGAGAGTTTCTCCGTCTGGCTTGAGGATGATTGGATTGCTCGAACCGCTGCATCCATGTTTTCAAGAGCGATTTTGACCGGCCCGCTATCGAGACGCCAACTTTTCTAATTCATGCCGGTTTCGCATCTTTCCATCCCGCGTCAACGCGGAACGGCCGACCGCCAAGTGCCGCTGCGTCCAGGTGCGAGCCAGACCCCACACCTTCACCACCGGGATCACATGCAGGCGAGTGAGGGACTGGTATTCGTCATGCTCGTTGTTCGACAGCCCGAAGATGAAGTGTTCTCCCGGTTGGGGGATTGCAAGTGTGCCAAACAGTTCATCCCAGACCGACAGCAGAAGCCCGTAGTTGCGATTGTAGTGACGTGGCTCTATACTATGGTGCAACTGGTGCCAGTGTGGGCAGAGGAATACCCTGTTCAGCCATTTGCCATAGGACAATTCCAGGTGGGTGTGGCGAACGACGTCCATCATCAGCAGGTTTCGGATCGTATAGGCGCTTACGCCAAAGACCGTAAGTTCGACGGGGTCGACGGCAAAGAACAACCAAATTCCATAAGTAACGCCGGGGATCAGTCCATTCCACCAGCGGTTCAGGATCTCATCGATGGGATGCACACGATCCTTGGTGACACCGACCATCACCTGAGCGGAATGATGTGCCTTGTGCAGTTCCCATAACATCGGGACCGTATGGCAGAGGTAGTGATAGATGTAATACGACAAGTCGTATGCGATCACCATAGACGCGGTGAACGCGAACAGGATCAGCGTGCTCGCTGGTCCGGTGTGGGTCGCCGGGCCGAAGATCAGCGTCAGCAGCGAATAGGACGCGTAGCCGGCGGTGACTGTGGACAAACCAAGCGGCACGACGAGCAGTGGCATGAAGATGCGGCGGGAGAGCCAGAAGAGAAAGTCAGCTCGTGCCGATTTATGCGTCAGGATCCCAGGTGGCAGGCAGTGCCGGAGGAGGGCTCGGAAGCCGCCCTCGGCTTTCCGCGTTTGCCAAAACGTCACGAACGCGGCAAATGCGACGGTTCCCCACACAAGATATAAAGCCAAACGGTCGGTGTGCGTATCCGGCGACCAAAACACACCTAGAACGTCAGAGAAACTGAATTCCGCGATTTGCATACTGGAGACCTCGCAGCTGGGGAAGTATGATTGGGGCCGGCGAGGCCCGCTTCCCGCCCTGACAGTCCCAAAATCGGACGAGAACCAAGTTGATCCAAATCAAATTGGTGGCTCACACATAGGTGACAATGACGTAGCGACAACGGTATCCCGGATTTCTCGTGCCTCGCACGAAAGGCACATGGACGGCTGCTCCACCTATCCATTCCGCCCGCGGCGGAGACGCCACTGCTACTGCTAGATCGTGTGAATATAACGGTACAGGTTCTTTGAGATCGGTTGGGTATGCGATCCGGGCCGTGGGCCCGACTTATCCGAGCGCAATCAGCCGCGCGGACAGGAAGCGCCGGACCGCCGGGTCTGGCTCGAGGCCAATCGCGCGTCGATAGGCTGCCTTTGCCTCGACGGTCATGTCGGCCCTGGCCAGCAGAACCGCTCGCGCGGCCCAGTATGGCTGATACGCCACCAGCCTCGAGTCGTTGGCCAGTGCATCCAGCTGGCCGAGGGCCATTGTGGGGCCGGATGTCTCGGCCAAAGCCACGGCGCGATTGATCGCCACCACGGGGGATTCGGTCAGCGCCGCCAGGGCGTCGTAGAGCCGCACGATCGCCGGCCAGTCGGATCGCCCGGTTCGGCGGCGGATCACATGGGCGGATTGGACTGCCGCCTCCAACTGGAACCGCCCCGCTCGGCCCATAGCACTGGCGCGCAGCAGGAGTGCCTCAGCTTGTGCGATCATGGCCGCATCCCATGCCTCGACCGCTTGCTCGTCCAGCGGTACATAGTCGCCCTCGGCGGTCCGCCGAGCGGCCCGGCGCGCTTCGGCGTAGAGCATCAGGGCCAGGAGGCCCAATGCCTCCGGTTCATCGGGAAGCAGGGACACGACCAGTCGGCACAGAAAGATGGCTTCTTGCGCCAGGTCTCGCGGACTCAGATCGGTGCCCCCCGGATCTGTCCAGCCCGCGGAGAAGGCCGCGTAGATCGCGTCGAGGACGGCCTCGAGCCGGTCCGGCAGGTCAGCCAGCTCCGGCAGGCGGAACGGAATGGCAGCCAGCTTGATCCGCGCTTTGGCGCGCACCAGCCGCTGTCCCATTGCCGCGGGCGCGGTCAGGAACGCCGAGGCGATTGTTGCAGCTTCCAACCCCAACACGGTCTGCAGCATCAACGGCGCGCGAACGGTGGGATCGATCGCGCGATGCGCGCAGACGAACATCAGCGCCAGGCGGTGGTCCGGAACGTCGGCCTCAGCCTCCGCTGCCGCTTCCTCGGCCAGCAGCCTTAGATGCGCGCTGGCTTCCCAGCTTGTGCGCTTGCGGCGAGCAGCATCGATCAGCTTGCGGCGGGCCACGGTGAGAATCCAGGCCTGGGGATTGTCCGGTATCCCTCGCACGGGCCACTCGGTCAGGGCTGTCGCGAAGGCATCGGACAGCGCGTCCTCCGCCCCCGCCACATCGCCGGTGCGGGCGGCCATGAATGCGAGCAGCTTGCCATAGCTTGCCCGTGCCACCGCCTCCGCGCTACCGGCAGGGTCGGTCACGTGGGGATTGGCTCGTGAGCGTGATTCACCGTTTCAGCCCACCCGACCATACTCACATCGCCCATATTGGCCGGACTTCGATCACGCCGTGGGCGGCGCCGGGGCACCGTTCGGCCCAGGACAACGCAGCGTCGAGGTCGGGCGCCTCGATCATGAAGAAGCCGCCGAGTTGTTCCTTGGTCTCGGCGTAGGGACCGTCGAGCACCTGGGTTTTGCCGTTGGCAGCGCGGACGGTGGTGGCTGCGGAGGATGGCCGCAGGCGCTCGCCGCCGACCATGACCCCAGCCTGGGCCATGGCCTGGGAGTAGGCCCCGTAGGCCGCCATCATCTCGTTCACGGCGGCTTCGGGCGCTGAGGCCATTGCGGCCTCGTTCCCGTAGATCAGCAGGATGTATTTCATGTCGGGTTCCTTGGCACGGCTGACGCACCATGCGTCACCATGTCAGTGACGTTCAAGGCGAACGGATTTCGACAGCGGAGTGGAAATCAACTACCGAGGCTCCGGGTCCAGAGTTGAGCGACCTCGCCGAAGGTTCGGATCGCCCGGTCTGTCGCCAGGATGCTAAAGTCGAGGCATATCGACTGGGCGACAAGAAGCCGGTCGCATGGGTCATGGTGGTGCCAGTCGAGATCACTGGCAGATTCGCCATCTACTGACGGGGTGCATTGAGGCCGTTGCTGCGGATGTCGCGGCGACAGGGTCTTGGGCCAACGGCGTGGTGCGTGATTGGGGGCGACCGAGCCGAAAAACGGGGCCGCTTCGAACGTCCGCCGTTGCATTCCCCTCCGAACCGTGCTTCAAGCCCGCGCTTCCCTGCCGGGGGCGACGGCATCGCGCCCGGCTATGCCCACTTCCATCGTGGAAGGTGGACCCGACCCGGTCCGGGGCAGAGACAAGCCATAGGGGGTTAATTCATGCCGCTTTACGAAACCGTGCTCATCGCGCGGAACGACGTCACGCAACAGCAGGTCGAGCAGATCGCCGACGACATTGGCACCGAGCTGGAAGCCGATGGCGGCGCGGTCAAGAAGCGCGAATATTGGGGCCTTCGTGGCCTGGCCTACCGGATCAAGAAGAACCGGAAGGGCCACTACATGTTGCTGGGCTTGGACGCGAAACCGGCCTTTGTCACGGAAATGGAGCGCAAGCTGGGCCTCAACGAAGACGTGCTCCGCTTTATGACGGTCCGCACAGAGGAAATCGAAGAGGCGCCGTCCGCCATATTGTCCCGCAAGTCCGACGAGCGTGAACGCGGCTTCCGCGGGCCCAAACCCGCAGGACGCTTTGAAAGCGGCCGCCGTCGCGGCTTCGACGACCGAGAGGAATTTCGCGCTCGCGACGGCTTCGGCGGCGACGAATTCCGTCCTGGCCTTCTCGAGGATTAGACCGCAATGTCCGATACAGAAGTTAATCCCGCCGCACGCCGCACCGCCGTTGGTGCCCGCCGGCCGTTCTATCGCCGCCGTAAGTCCTGCCCATTTTCCGGGCCCAACGCACCGAAGATCGACTACAAGGACGTGCGTCTGCTGTCTCGCTTCCTGTCGGAGCGCGGCAAGATCGTTCCGAGCCGGATCACCGCGGTGTCCGCCAAGAAACAGCGGGAACTCGCGGTGGCCATCAAGCGCGCCCGTTTTCTGGCGCTGCTGCCCTACATCGTCGCCTAAGGAGCAGGTGCTATGGCTGCCGTTGAACTGATCCTGCTCCAGCGTGTCGAAAAACTGGGACAAATGGGTGATGTGGTGAAGGTGAAGCCGGGTTATGCCCGGAACTTCCTCCTGCCGCAGAAGAAGGCGCTTCGCGCCAGCAAGGAAAACCGGGCGAAGTTCGCGGAGCAGCGGGCTCAGCTTGAGGCGCAGAACATCAGGCGGCGTGAGGAAGCCGAACGCCTGGCTGAACGTGTCGGCGGCCTGTCCGTCATCATCATCCGTCAGGCGGGTGAGGGGGGCAGCCTGTACGGTTCGGTGTCGGCGCGCGATATCGCTGAAGCCGCGACTGCGGCAGGGCTCACCATCAACCGGTCGCAGGTCATTTTGGAGCACCCGATCAAGACCCTCGGCGTGTCGCAGGTTCGCGTGGCGCTCCATCCGGAAGTCTCAATCCCGGTCAGCGTCAATGTCGCCCGCAGTCCGGAAGAGGCCGAGCGGCAGGCGCGGGGAGAACGGGCGACCGGCGACGCAGAAGAGGAAGAGCAGGTGCCCACGGCCGAGAACATCTTCGAAGGCGATACACCCCAGCCGGGGTAGGGTGCCGGACAAAGCGCGTCCTCCCCGCTTGGGTGCGGGGTAATTCAGGCCGATCGCTGCAGCCCATCAATCAGGAGCGAATACCGGTCACGGCGGCGCTGCCATAGTATTGCATGATCGAGGCCCGCGGAACGCTGGTCGGAGAATTATGCGATCAAAAAACGAGCCGTCAGCGGGCTCGTCACCAACCTAACGAAATGTTCGGCGGATTAACGCATTCTTCATTGATTGCACCCGATACTGGCGCCCGGTTGCCCCCAGAGGATGCAGTCATGCAAATGAGTTGGCTCCGCCTCCGCATCCGGATCTTTTTTGGCTTTGGGGTGCTTGTTGCCCTTTTACTAGGGGTCGCCGCTTTTGGCAGCTACGGCCTGTCGGTCGTCGGCCGGGAGATCGGCAGGATGGACAACATCGCCGGCAACGTCCGCCGGGCGGAGGAGATCGTAACCCGACTAGAAGTCATTCGGCGCGGTTTAACCCGCTATCGAATCGACGCCGATGATGCGTCGCTGCATGATGTGGCCGATGCGATTGCGAGTGCATCGAACCTGCTGGCGGATGCCGTCCAAACCAGTCTGTCGGAAGAACGCAGGGCGATTTACCATGGCATAGCCGACACGCTGGCCACCACAGCGGCAGAGAGTGAGCGTTTTGCATCATTAACAGGAGCGGGCATAGCGGGGCGAAAAAAGCTGCTTGACAGTGGACCGGCCCTGATCGACGGGGCGACCCGTATGGCCGAGGTTGCCGCGGCTGGCGGGGACGCCGCCGCCAGCGTTTCGATCACGGCAAGAGCCTCGATTCGGGCGGCAGAGGTGGCGAGTTTGCGCTTCCTGGTGACGCTCGACCCCGAAGTGATCCGAGCGTACAAAAAAGCCGCGGCCGGCGGCGCCCAGGCGCTGTCTGAATTGAGTAAAGCCGCCTCGCCTCAGGTCAAGGCCGCAATCCAAGAAGTAGGCGACGCGCTGGACCAGGTACTCGACAACCTTCGACAAGGCGTCCGGCGAGTTGATGGAGGGGGATGCGATCTATACCGGAAAGATCCGCCCTGCTGTTCGCGGCATGCAGACCGCCACCGGGCAAGCCCTGGCAAGCCTGTCATCGGTCTTTGACGCGACCACCCAGCAGGCGCAATCCAACGCCGCCAGCACGTTCACGGAACAACTTGGTATGTCGGCCATGGGAGCCGTCGTAGGTATAGTTCTCGCGTTGCTGATCGCGCGGTCGATTATCGGGCCGGTCAATGGGATGACGGCCGCCATGACCAAACTGGCGGCCGGCGATACGGGATCCGAAGTGCCGGCGCGCCAAAACACCGACGAAATCGGCGAGATGGCCCGTGCTGTCGAGGTCTTCCGCGTGCAGGCGATTGAGAATGTTCGCCTCGGTCAGGCGCGGGAGAAGGACCGGGCCGACCGAGAACGACGTCAGGCGGCGATGGACCGCTACACCCAAGATTTCGGCGCGTCCGTATCCGGCGTGATGGAAAGCTTCGTGGGATCCGCCGCCGCAATGCGGCAGGCGGCATCCGAGGTCAATGACGGTGCCGGGCAGACCCGGCTCAGGATGTCCAGTTCGGTTGAGGCTGCCGCGGCGTCGGCACGCGACCTGAACTCGGTCGCCGCCGCGGCGGAGGAAATGGCGGTCTCCATCAACGAGATCAGCAAGCAGGTTGCGCACGTCACAACATCCGTTTCGGAGGCCGTGCATCGTGCCACCGAGACCGACGCCAAGGTGACCGGCCTGTCCGAGGCGGCCGATCGCATAGGAGACGTTGTTCGCATCATCACCGATATTGCAGGCCAGACCAACCTTCTCGCGCTCAACGCGACGATCGAGGCGGCTCGTGCTGGCGAAGCCGGCAAAGGCTTCGCGGTTGTCGCCGGCGAAGTGAAGGCGCTCGCATCACAGACAGCTCGCGCGACGGAACAGATCGGTGCCCAGATCGTCGCGATCCGCAACGCGACGGGCGAAGCGGTCGGCACGGTGCGGGAGGTCGGTGGCGCGATCGGCCGGGTGGAAACAGTCGCCACCGCCATAGCGGCGGCCGTGGAGGAGCAGGCGGCCGCTACCCGGGAGATCACCTCCAGTGTACAATTCGTCGCGGCTACAACCTCGTCGTCAGCCGAAGCGATGCGCCATGTGCTCGCGATCGCCGAAACCACGGACACCAGCAGTGCCGCGGCGCTGAAAGCGGCCAGTGAGGTCGGCGGGACCGCCGACACGCTGCGTGTCGAGGTAACGGACTTCCTGGCGGCGATGTCGACTGGGAACGAGGCCGAGCGCCGGCTTTATGAACGAATTCCGGGCGGGGCGGCCAAGGCCACGCTGCGGATTGGCGGCACGTCAGTCGCGGAGGCGCCGATCGGCGACATCTCGCGCGGCGGAATGGCGGTGCAGCACGACCGCAAATTCCCTGTTGGCGCAGACTTGGAAGTCGGCCTACCAGGTGGCGTTTCGGTCAAAGCGCGGATCGTGCGGTGCGAAAATGGCGATGTCGCCGTCGCATTCCGGCAGGACTCCGAGACCCTCGGCCGGATCGATAAAGCTCTGGGGATCATTGGGCAGGCAGTGGCGAGGCCCGCGGCCTGACGTCCACCGGCGATGGCGGACGAGGGCGTAATGCGATAGTTTGCCCACCGACCGAGATAAAGTAGCGGTCACGCCAAGTCGAAGCCACGATGGTCCGCCGGTCTGGCGTACGAGGGTGAATCAGCTCCACACTCGATACCGCGTGAGATAACCGGGCGCTGAAAACAGTTGGCATCCCGCATTTGTGAAGGGATTTGCTACGCCTTCGGACGGTGTATTGAACGCGACTGCCTTGTGACACTTTGACGAAACACGTGTGGCTGCTCCATGCTTAGTCCCGTTCCGCGGGTTTAGACGTTGGATTGGAGAGCATGCGCGCCATTCTTGATGCCATTCTCGGCCGATTGGTCACCGTCGGCGAGCTAACCGTCGTGTGGCCAGATGATTCGCGTTCGATATATGTGGGCTCAGAGGGGCCGAGTGCTGTCGTAAGGCTGCGAGACCAGCGAACTATCCGGCGATTGGTGCTGAATCCGTCGCTCGGCGCGGGTGAGGCGTATATGTCGGGCGACCTGACCGTGGAAGGCGGTGGCATATACGATTTTCTTGACACAATGCTGCTCAATCTGCAGGTCCAGCCGAGTGGGCACCCGGTTGCGCGCCTGCGTGAGCGCTTGGCCAATCTCGGCCGCCGGTCGATGCAATATAACCCGGCCCGGCGAGCACGACGCAATGTCGCGCATCACTACGATCTGAATGGTCGCCTGTACAGTCTGTTTCTCGATCGGGATCGGCAATATTCCTGCGCCTATTTCCCACGTGGCGATGAGACGCTGGAGGAGGCTCAGGCGGCGAAAAAGCGACACATCGCCGCCAAGCTCTGTCTGGACCGGCCCGGGCTGCGTGTGTTGGATATCGGCTCTGGATGGGGCGGCATGGCGCTGACCCTGGCGCGCGACTTCGGCGCACAGGTCACCGGCATCACCCTCTCAGAGGAGCAACTCACCGAGGCGCGCGCCCGGGTGGTTGCCGAGGGGCTGCAGGACCGCGTTCAGTTCGAGCTGCGGGACTATCGTTCGGTTACAGAAACGTTCGACCGCATCGTCTCGGTCGGGATGTTCGAGCATGTCGGGATCGGCCATTATCAAGAATTCTTCGACATGGTGGCGCGTTGCCTGAAGCCGGATGGCGTCGCGCTTATTCATGCGATCGGTCGCAGCGACGGACCGGGCAGCACGAATGCCTGGCTGCGCAAGTATATCTTCCCGGGTGGTTACTCGCCTGCTTTGTCGGAGGTGCTGCCGCCGGTCGAGCGCTCCGGCTTGATGGCGACCGATATCGAGATTTTGCGGCTTCACTATGCCGAGACGCTGCGTCACTGGCGCCGGCGGTTCGCCGCCAACCGAGACGCGATCACAACGCTGTACGACGATGCGTTCTGCCGCATGTTCGAGTTTTATCTGGCGGCGTCGGAGATCACGTTCCGTCGCGGTGGTCACATGGTCTGGCAGTTGCAGCTTACCCATGGCCATGGGGCGGTGCCGTTGACCCGTGATTATATCGCCGCGGTCGAGGCGGGAAAGGCGGTGGAGGTCCAGGTCGAGGCAAGCAATCCACTGCGCCGGTAGGGCGTCTCGCTTAACGCCGACCGCGAGTTGCCCTTATCCATATGCCACCCGCAGGCTGCGGCTGACTTTTTCGGCGAGGTCAGCCTCGCGAAACGGCTTTTGAACAATCCTGTCTTCGCCGACTTCCTTCAAAGCCGTCAGGTCCGCGTAGCCCGTGATAAAGACGACCGGTAGCCCGGGCCGCCGCTTGTGGACCTCATGGGCGACCTCGGCGCCGGTCATGCCCGGCATCGCATAGTCCAGAACCGAGAGCGAAATGCGCGGCTCACGGGCCAGCAGATCGAGCGCGGCACCACCGCTGCCGGCCTCGACCACCTGGTAGCCGAGATCCCGGAGCATCCTGGCGGCGATCTCGCGCACGGCGCTGTCGTCATCCACCAGCAGGATCATGGATCCGTCGCCAGACCGGTTCTTGTCGGCCGAGACGCCTGCCTCCACCGCCCGTTCCGCCAGCGGTTGGGCGCGCGGCAAGAATACGTGGACCGACGTGCCCTTGCCCAAGGTTGTCTCGACCCGGACGCCGCCGCCGGACTGCTTCGCGAAACCGAATACCTGGGCAAGGCCGAGACCAGAGCCCTTGCCTACGTCCTTAGTGGTGAAAAAGGGTTCAAACGCCCGTTGCTTTACCTCGTCACTCATGCCCGTGCCGGTGTCGGTAACCGATAACACGACATACTCGCCTTGCGATGGTTCCTCCGGCCGCGCAGCGGGCCCGGAGAGGGTGGTATTGCTGGTCGCCACGGTGAGGTCGCCGCCGTCCTCCATCGCGTCGCGGGCATTGATCGCCAGATTCAGAATGATCAACTCAATCTGAGTGGGATCGACCAAGGCGGTCCACAAGTCGGCCTCCAATTTGGTGCGCAGCCGGACCGAGGCGCCGATCGTGCTTCGCAATAGATCGCGCATCCCCATAATGGTGTCGTTCAGGTCAACCGGCCTCGGCTCCAACCGCTGGCGGCGGGAGAATGCCAGCAACTGTGCAGTTAGCTTGGCCCCGCGCTCGGCGGCTCGGTTCATTTGGTCAAGCCGACGGATCATCCGCGGGTCCATCCCGGCCAACTCGCGGCGGAGGAGCGAGACATTCCCCAGTATGACGCTCAGCAGGTTATTGAAATCATGCGCGACGCCCGCGGTGAGCTGACCAACGGCCTCCAGCCGCTGCATTTGCCGCAGCGTGGTCTCTACCTTCTCGCGCTCCTCGATCTGACGAACGAGCTGGCGGTTGGCGGCGGCAACTTCCTCGGTCGCGGTTTTTGTCGCGGTCACGTCGCGCCCGATAGCGTAGATTAACGCATCCTGGGATACAGCGGTCCAGGCAATCCAGCGATAACCGCCGCCCTTGCGGCTTATTCGGCATTCGACAAGCGTGGTGTTGTTGTCGCCGGGTTCGGTATCGCGCCGCAGCGTGGCCTTGTCCTCAGGATGAACGAGTTCGATGGCGCGCCTACCCAGCAACTCGGTTTCGCTCCAGCCGAGGAGGTGTGTCCAGGCAGGGTTGACCGCGATGGGGAATGTGGAACGGTCGCAGACGATCATGAGGTCGCGCGACAGCGACCAGATGCGGTCCCGTTCGCGTGTGCGGTTGCGCACCTCGCGGGCCAGCAGGCGGTTTTGGCGGCGCAACGTGGCCTCGGCTGTCTTGCGCTCCGTGATGTCCTGGATGATGCCGACCAAGCGGGTGCATTTGCCGTCGAGGAAGAAGCATTGTCCGCGCGTCGCCATCCAGCGAAAGCCGCCGTCCGGCTGTTTCAGCCGGTACTCGGCGGTGAAGGCGCCGGTGCTGTCCTCCGCCATGGCTGCCCGGATTGCTGGCTCCATGCGCGCTCGGTCGACTGGATGGACACCGGCCATGAAACCATCGTAGGTCGTGCGTTGTTCCTCGGCATCACCGTGGCCACCGATTCGCCAAACCACCTCATCGCGGTCTGGGGTATAATCCCAGGTGCCGAGCCCGGCCGAGGTTACCGCGAGGCGGAGACGGACGTCGCTTTCCGCGAGCCTGGCTTCGGCGCGCTGTCGCCGCCGCCGTTCGCGGGCCTCGGCCAAGGCGCGATCTACCGCGGGCGGCAGCCGGGCCAGGTTGCGCTTCAACACGTAGTCGACCGCGCCCTGCTTGAGGGCATCGGTAGCGAATTCTTCTCCCACCTCGCCGGAGACGAAAATGAACGGGACATCGGGCCAGCGATCTTTGGCGATCTGCAGCGCGGTCAGGCCGTCGATGTCGGGTAATGAATAGTCCGCCAGAATGATCTCCAGACCACCGGCCTCGATCGCTTCTATGTAGCTTTGCCGGTTGGCCGTCCGGCACCATTCGAAGCGGAATCCGGCGCTGAGCAAGTGGCTTTCGAGTCGGTCGGCGTCGATCGCGCTGTATTCAAGCAGCAGTGCGCGAACGGGTGGAGGCTCAATCGGCATCGGCGTCTCGAAGCTCCGGGGCGGGTTCGTTCAGACTGCGCCAAGATCGTGGATGGACTCGAAGAATGCACCGAGTCAGCGATTTTGCGGCGAAGGCGTTCCCGTCCGGATCGCAGCCGCGGGTCACGACGAATTGCCCCGAATGGTCAGGGCGCGCGGGTCGGCGCCCAGCCACGTAGATACTCGCATGCGGGGCGCGTCGCGCCGGGCGCGTGAAGTGGCTGCCTGGCGCAGAGCCGCGCATGGTCATTGAGCGCAGTGCCTCCATATCTCTCACTTGCTAACGCGACCCAGCGTCTTCCACTGCCGTTCACGGTGCACGACAAAGCGTGATGGCGGTGAAGCGACGAGTCTAGGGGCGTGACCGGGTCGCCGGCCCGTGCCAGGATGCGAACAATGCAAGAGGAGACGGATGATGGACTTCGGCGTTGGGCTATTTTTCACTGACTACTCGATTATCCCGGCGGCGCTAGGGAAGGCGTTGGAAGAACGCGGTTTCGAGTCGGTGTGGGCTGCCGAGCACTCGCATATACCGCTGTCACGGCGGTCGCCGTGGCCGGGCGGCGGCGAACTGCCGAAGCAATACTACGACGTGATGGACCCGTTCGTGACGCTCACCGCTGCGGCGGCGGCGACCACGAAGCTGAAAATCGGCACCGGTGTGTGTCTGGTGAACCAGCGCGATCCGATCCAGACAGCGAAACTGGTAGCCTCGATCGATCAAGTCTCCAACGGCCGTTTTTTGTTCGGCATCGGCGTTGGCTGGAACGCCGAGGAGATGGAGGACCATGGCACCGTCTTCACCACCAGAGCGAAGCTGGTGCGGGAGCGGGTGGAGGCGATGAAGGCGATCTGGACGGAAACGAAACCGGAGTATCACGGGGAATTGGTCAATTTCGATCCGATGATGACGTGGCCGAAGCCAGTTCAGAAGCCCCATCCGCCGGTGATCGTCGGCGGGGCATTCCCGCAGGCGGCTCGCCGCGCGGTACGCTACGGAGACGGCTGGATCCCGCTGGCAGGTCGCGGCGACGTGTTGGAGACACTGCCGAAATTCCGCACGATGCTCGCAGAAGCGGGCCGCACGGAGGAGTCCTGTCCGGTCACACTATTCGGTGTGGCGGAAGATGCCGACACGCTGAGGCGCTATCGCGATCTGGGCGTCGCTCGGGTGTCGGTGGGCATACCAGCGGCGAAAGAGGATGTGGTGCTGCCGATCCTGGACCGCTGGGCTGCTCTGATCCGTCAGACGGGGTAGGAGTTGCGAATTGAAGGGTTTCCTCGGTCCTTCCAACAGGACCGAGGGGACAGCTTTTGAACCGTCAGAAAACCAGCCAGCGGATCAAGCCATACGGTCCTATCCGTTTGACTTAAGCAACCACCAGATCCGCGACGAGCTCTTTGCCCTTGGTCTCCGGTCCTAGCACCAGTGCAGGGATGTGGCTGGACGCGCAGACCATTGGATCGCGTAGCCGAAGCCCCAGCTGGTGGCGAAGTAGGCGATGATCGGCGCCACGAGGCCGCCCCAAATCGCCCCCTGGTGATAGCAGAAGCCGCCCGCCGTGGCGCGCACCTCGGTTGAGAACCGCTCGTTCATATAGGTTGCCAGCGGGCCTTGCATGCCGCCGACCGCCGCCGCGCCCTGCAGGACAAGACCCCACCAGATCAGGATGAAATCAGTGCTCAGGAGAAAGACTGGCGCGAGCGGAATCGCGATCAAGGCGGGAATGATCGTCGCGGCTCGCCGCCCGTACCTATCCGCCACAAAGCCCCAGCCTACACTGGCGAGGAAGGTGACGAGATTGGCGGCGACGCCGACCTCGCCGATCGCCCCCGGCGACAACTTGAGGTCGACCTGGAGATGCGTCGCGAAGAGAACGGTGACCGAGTAGTAGGTGATGAACGCGCTCGCCATCCACCAGCAAGCGTTCAAGGTGTTGGCGAGCATACCGCGCCTGAAGTACTGAACAGCGGCGCCTTGACCACGCGCTGATGGGCTTTCCGCAGGCGTCGGTTTTCCACCCAGACCTCGGGTTCCTTGACGAAGAAGCGCACGTAGATGACCGCGAAGGCAGGCAGCACGCCGACCACCAGCATGCCGCGCCATGCAATCGAATTGTAGAACAGGCCATAAATGGCAAAGGACATCGTGAAGCCGATGCCCCACGATCCCTGCAGGATGCCGCCAATGAGCCCACGTGAGCGCTGCGGCTAGGTTTCCATCGCCAACGCTGACCCGGCGGGCCATTCCGCACCCATGAAGAAGCCGAGCACGGCGCGCGCGATAAAGAGGAAAGTAAAGGTCGGCGACAGACCAGCGGCGAGGTTGCACAACGAATAGCCGAGGATCGAAATCATCAAAGGCGTCTTGCGTCCGATCCGATTGCACAGCCAGCCTGAGGAGGTGGCACCGACAAGACGCATCCAGGACTGGAGGTGGGGTACGCCGGGTCGCAGCCGGCCCATCTCATGATCTCCCGCACTATTGATTCCTGGCAACTCCTTCGGGCTGACGATTATACTCGGATCTGATTTAGATGTTACTCCATTTTTTACACTAGAGTTGATACAGACCGCCTCGTGGACGATCGATGCAGTCCTCGACTACCGCAAGACATGCAATGTCGGACCAACGCCGGATTATCAGCACAAGGAGTTTTCCCTGGCGCGTGACGGACCTTGCCCTTTTTGAACTCTCGCCGGCAGTCTTTGGCTGTCTTTGCAAAAGGTAGCTACAGCGTGCCACGCAGCAATGCGGCGACGATACTCCTGGAAATTGATCTTTCACACATGTGATAGGGCTCGCTCACATAGCGACCGCTGAGGACCTGTCGTCATTCCCACGGCTCGCGGGCATACCGCAGGGCGGCCACGTCTCGGTTTGCTTGAGACAGCAGCGAGGAGGCAGCGCCGCCGCGCAGGTAGCGATCCAAAAAAGCAAGGCTGTAGAGGACAATTGATTGATGGTCGGCGCCGCCGAGAGCGGTCCAGGCAAGGTGTCCCGCTCGCTTCATTTCGACATAATATTTCGGCGTCGGAGAGAGGTCGTAAGCACCCATCGGTTTGCCCAGCCACGGGGTGATACCGTAGTCGACGGTGCCGACCTGATACATGAGGCGCTACCAGATCTGCGAGCGTGCGGCGCTCCAGGAAAGCTGGACGTAGGGCGAGAGCGCGAGGACGGCCTTTATTCCATCGAACCGCCAACTGGGCCACGCGCCGCCCAGACCGAGCACGGTGTAACCGCCCAAGGAATGGCCAACGAGGCCACAACGCTTCCAGTCGAAAGCGGTCATCAGGAACCGTGACTGCGTGGCGCAGCCATGAGAGCCGTGGGAAAAGATGAGGACCGGTAGTGCCGGTGGGATGCCCTCGGGCCGCCACACTGTCACGTCGAGTTCGGCGATCGATACCCTTTCCTCGCCGGCGTTTGCGGCGCGGCCAATGATAACAGAGCCCATGGCTGGGATTGCCGCGAGCAGAAAATTGCGGCGAAGGAAGGATACGGTCATCAACGCACCAATGGTTCATCATGTTATCGCGGCGCCCATGGCACGATGTATGCTTTCCGGACAATCTCGATGGAACCAGAACAATTTCTGAGACGTATATCAATTGGACCGTTGCCCAGCCCCGTCTGCCCGCCCGCCTCCTTTGTCTCCACAATCGCGCCTGGTCCTGGACCCGGATCTCGGCGAACAGCCACGCACAACGATGTTCCTTCGAGCTTCCGTGGTGCCGGCGAGCCAATCTCACGATGGAAGGCTTTGCCGGCTCGGCGGCGCGACGCCGCAACCTCCCACAGCGCGACATCCGGGGATGGCTGATCCTCAGCCCGCCCCTGCCCGTTCCGACTTGCACACGCTATCCACACCCGTCCACAGGCATGATCAGTGCGCCGCTCATCCGGCTGGGCTAGAGTGCCTGCGTGAACACCATCGATTCGCCGCTTTTCGGCCTCTCCCAGCGTCTGCCGCCGGCCAACGTTCAGGCGGAGCAGGCACTTCTCGGTGCGCTCCTGGCCAACAACAAGGCCTATGAGCGAGTCTCGGAATTTCTCGCGCCGGACCATTTCGCCGACCCGATCCACGGGCGCATTTTCCAGGCGATCTCTCGGCGGGTGGAGGCCGGGCAGCTTGCCGACGCCGTTACTTTGAAGGCGGAGTTCGAGCACGCCGGCATCCTGGAGGAAGTCGGCGGTACCGCCTACCTGACCCAGTTGCTGACCGCCATGGTCGGCATCATCAACGCCGGCGACTACGGTCGCGCGATCCTCGACACTTGGATGCGGCGGCAGTTGATCGACATCGGGGAGACCGTCGTCAACAACGCCTTTGGCGCCGATCCCGAACTGGACGGCGCACTGCAGATCGAGGCCGCCGAGCAGTCGCTGTTCGACCTTGCCGCCGACAACGGCACGCAGCGGCGGGTTTGTGGCCTTCGAGCGGGCGCTGACAGATGCGATTCTGGGGGCGGAGCGAGCCTTCCGCCGATCCGGCAGCGTTTCCGGCCTCACGACCGGGCTGCGTGATCTGGACAGCAAGATGGGCGGGATGCATCCATCGGATCTGCTGATCCTCGCTGGCCGTCCCGGTATGGGCAAAACTGCGCTCGCCACCAAGATCGCGTTCGGTGCCGCCAAGGCCCTGCAGGCCGAGGCTCGGGTGAAGGATCCGAACGGCGTCGCCAAGGCGACCGTCGCGATCTTTTCGTTGGAAATGAGCGCTGAACAGCTTGCGACGCGTTTGCTCAGCGAGGAAGCGCGGATCTCCGGCGACCGTATCCGCCGCGGCGATATCGGCCAGAAGGATTTCGATAAATTCGTGCAGGTCTCGCGCGAGATCGCCTCGCTGCCGATCCAGATCGACGACACACCGGCGATCACCATGTCGGCGTTGCGCACCCGGTGCCGGCGACTGAAGCGGACCAAGGGGCTCGCGCTGGTGATCGTCGACTATCTGCAACTGATGCGTCCCGCCGCCGGCACGAAGCCGGAAAGCCGCGTGCTGGAAATCAGCATGATCACGCAAGGCCTGAAGGCGTTGGCCAAAGAACTGGCGATCCCCGTGATGGCGCTGTCGCAGTTGTCGCGGCAGGTGGAGAACCGCGACGACAAGCGGCCGCAACTGTCGGACCTGCGCGAGTCCGGCTCGATCGAGCAGGACGCCGACGCGGTGATGTTCGTCTATCGCGACGAGTATTATCTCGAGCAGAAGATGCCCAAGGAGATCGGGTTCGACGGCAACGGCGACAAATTCAATGCCGCGATGGACGAGTGGCAGCAGCGGATGGCGAAAGCGCATAACCGGGCCGATTTGATCATCGCCAAGCAACGGCACGGTCCCACCGGCGCCATTCCACTGTTGTTCGAGGCCGAGTTTACCCGCTTCGGAGACCTAGACCTCGTCCATTCCGACTATGCCGGGTGAGCACGCGATACTTGAGATCGATCTGCAGGCCGTGGTCGCCAACTGGCGGGCGTTACGCGTCCGGCATCCGTCAGGTCCGGTCGCCGGGGTTGTCAAGGCCGATGGCTACGGGCTAGGCGATCGACAAGTCGCCGCTGCGTTGCATGAGGCGGGCTGCAGGCATTTCTTCGTCGCCTACCTGGACGAGGCGTTGGCAATCCGGGACGCGGTGCCAGCCGCGATGCTCGCCGTCCTGGGTGGTCTGATCGCAGGCACCGAGGACGAGTGCATGGCGAACGATCTGACTCCGGTGCTAGGGTCACTGGACGAGATCGCACGCTGGCGTGGTCGCGGACGCGACGCGATCCTGCAGGTCGATACCGGGATGGCCCGGCTTGGCCTGTCGCCCTCGGAAATAGCAACTCTGGCCGAGGATCCTACGCGGCTGGATGGGGTGGCGATCCGCTACGTGATGTCCCATCTCGTGTCGTCGGAGCGGCCGCACGACCCTATCAATGCGCTTCAGCGGCAACGCTTCGCCGCGGCGCGGGCGATGCTGCCGCCGGCGCCGTGCAGCCTGGCAAACTCCTCGGGCATCTTCTTGGGGCCGGCGTTCGGATCCGACTTGGCTCGGCCGGGGGCGGCGCTATACGGCATCAACCCCACGCCGGAGCAGCCCAATCCGATGCAAGGGGTGGTGCGATTGTCCGTGCGAGTGCTGGCGGTGCGGGAGGTACCGGCGGGAACGACGGTGGGCTATAACGCGATCTGGACCGCTGGGCGACCGAGCCGAATAGCAACGGCAGCGCTGGGGTACGCCGATGGTTTCCACCGCAGTCTGTCGGGTCGGGGCTCGGCCTGCTTTGACGGCTCCCCCGTTCCGCTGGTAGGCCGCGTGTCCATGGACTTCACCACATTCGACGTGACCGACCATCCCACCGTGCAACCGGGTAGCTGGCTGGAGGTTCTTGGCCCGCACCTCTCCGCGGATGACATCGCCGAAGCGGCCGGGACGAACGGGTATGAGGTGCTGACGTCTCTGGGCCGCCGCTTTCATCGGGTGTATCGAACAGCGTGAACAGAATATTGCAATTGCTGGCGGTCGCCGGCAGAGCGGTGATTGGCCTGTGCCGGGGCGCGGGCGCATTGGCGTTGTTTGGGTTGGAGGGGTTGTCGCACCTGTTCCGACCGCCGTTCTATGGGCGATTGTTTGGGCGGGCCCTGCTGGAGATCGCCTATTTCAGCCTGCCGGTTGTTGCGCTAACGGCGGTTTTCACCGGCATGGTGCTGGCGTTGCAGTCGTACACGGGCTTTGCGCGTTTTTCCGCTCAGGGGGCGGTGGCCAATCTGGTGGTGTTGTCGGTGACGCGGGAATTGGGGCCGGTGCTGGCTGGGCTGATGGTGGCGGGTCGCGTCGGCGCTGCGATGGCGGCGGAACTGGGGACGATGCGGGTCACCGATCAGATCGACGCGCTGTCCACACTGTCCACCAATCCCATGAAGTATCTCGTGGCGCCTCGGCTGTTGGCGGGGATCATTGCGCTGCCGTTGCTTGTGGTGATTGCTGACGTACTGGGAGTGATGGGCGGGTTCATCGTCTCCACGCTCAAGCTGGGGTTCAACGCGGACGTCTACGTGACCAATACCGTCGATTTCGTGCAGATGGACGACGTGGTTTCGGGTCTTGTGAAGGCGGCGGTATTCGGGTTTCTGATCTCGCTGATGGGGTGCTACCAGGGTTACAACAGTAAGGGCGGGGCCCAGGGGGTGGGGGCGGCAACGACGCTGGCGGTGGTCAGCGCGTCGATCCTGATCCTCGCGTTCGACTATGTGCTGACCGAAATGTTTTTCGCGCAGTAGGGGGTCGTCGCAGGTACACGTATTCGGGATCGGTTCGGCGCCGCTTTGGCGAGCTATCCCGCCTGGCTTTGAATTGCCGTCTAATACGCCCGCTACGCGGCCGCTTGGGGCAGGTGCCACGCGCCCCTCTTCGGCACCGGCAGGCCCAGGTTTTCCCGCAGCGTCGCGCCGGTATACTCCTTACGATACAGGCCGCGCCGCTGCAGTTCCGGCACGACAAACGGACGAAATCCTCGAAGCTGCCGGGCATGTGGGTGCCGGCGATGACGAAGCCGTCGCAGGCGCGTTCGGTGAACCACTGCTCCAGACGATCGGCGATGTCCTTGCCGCTGCCGACGACGGCCTCTCGCGGGCGGCCACGGCGGGTGACCTCCAGGAAGTCCCGCACCGTCGGGTTGTGGCCGATCACGCGCATCACGCGGTCTCGCATCGCCTGCATGCCGGACATGCCTTCGAGTTCCTCCGTGGTGAAGGCCTCGTCCATGCCCTTGGTCTTGAAGTCGAAGTTCATTGCTTCGGACAGCAACGACAGGCCGTCGACCTCCTTGTACAGCGAGTCGATCAGCGCCATCTTGTCCTCGGCTTCCGAGCGCGTTTCGGCGACGACCGGATAGGCGATTGTATTGACGGTTGTCAGGTCTGGATCGCGGCCGAGGCGGGCGATTTCGGTTTTGAATTCGGCGTATTGGCGTTTGCCTTCTTCCAGATCGGGGTAGCCGACGAACACCGTTTCGGCCCAGCGTGCCGCAAACGTCTTGCCGCGGGCGCTGGCGCCGGCCTGGATCACCACCGGATGGCCTTGCGGGCTCCGAGGCACGGTGAACGTGCCAGACGAGGTCAGGAACTTTCCGTTATACTCCAGCCGGTGCACTTTGGTCGGGATCGGCGAACAGGCCGGTCTTCTTGTCGACGATCAGCGCGCCGTCTTCCCAGCCGTCCCAGCAACTCAGCACGATCTCCATGAACTCGTCGGCGCGGTCGTAACGAAGGTCGTGTTCCATGTGGACCTCGCGGCCCATGTTGTGCGCCTCGCCGTCATTCACCGAGGTCACCACGTTCCACGCCGCGCGGCCGCCGATCATGTGGTCCACGGTCTGGAACCGGCGGGCGACATCGAACGGCTCATAGTAGGTCGTGGAGGCGGTGGACGCCGATGCCGAGGTATTTCGTGCCGAACCCCATCGCCATCAGCGTCGCAACCGGGTCGATCTTGACCACGCGGACGCCGTTGGCGACGACCTCCGCCGGGTTGCCGCCGTAAATGTCGGGCATCGCCAGCCGGTCGTCGAAAAACGCGAGTTGGAACTTGCCTTCCTCCAGCACCTGGCCGATTTTCTGGTAGTAGGCGGCGGTCGTGAAGTCGCTGCGGGCCTCTGGATGCCGCCAGGCGCTCGCCAGGGTCGTGCAGTTCTGCGCCTGCAGGAATCCGACCATGACCATCTGCCGCATCGTTCCGCTTCCTTCTCTCCGTGCGCCTGGCTTCGCGTGGGCGCTGCTTGCCGGGGGTCGCCGGCGCCACCAGGCAGTCTGGATCGTATGGCGGCAATGTCCAGGCCTGATGGGTGAATGGGGCCGAGGGCGTCAGAACTGGTAACGCCGGAGGCCGCCGTCGACCGGGATAACCGTGCCGGTGATATAACGGGCCAGCGGTGAGGCCAGCCATACCGACCATCACCGCCAGGTCTTCCGGCTCACCCCAGTAACGAACGGGATTTCCGTTTCGGCGAAGTGCTTGCGGTAATCTTCGGAGTAGTTGCGCCGGATCTGCTCGCTCATGATGCGGCCGGGTGGGATGGAATTCACCGTGATGCCGTATTGCCCGACTTCGCGCGACAGGCCCTTCGCCCAGGCGTGGATGCCAGCCTTGGCGGCGAAGGCGGCGTTCAAGTGGTCCGGTTCGCTTTTGCCAGTGATGTTGATGATGCGGCCCCAGCGGTTCGTCGATCATCTTCGGTAGTAGCGCATGCGCAAGCTGGCGAGGGCGGGTGAAGTTCAGCGTCATCGCCTCGGTCCAGCGTTCCTCCGGCGCATCGATCGGCAGGACGCGGCTGCCGCCGGCGTTATTCACCAGGATGTCGACATGGCCGACGGCGGCCAGCGCGGCCGAGCTGAGTTTGGCGCCGCGCGTCTTCCTCCATCACATCCTGCTTCACCAGGATGGGGCGCGGGTGCTGGCCGGCTTCGACCTCGTCGGCCATCGCCTTGAGAAGTTCGATCCGGCGCGCGGCCGCCACCACCTGCACGCCCTCGGCGGCCAACGCTTTCGCGATCGCTCGGCCGATCCCCATGCTGGCGCCGGTGACCAGCGCGGTCTTGCCGTTGAGTTGAAGGTCCATGCGGTGTTTCCTCGGTTGGTGGTGGGGAAGTTTCATAGACCGGTGAGATCGTCATTGCCCAGAGGGGCCGATTTCCGGACACGTTGGCATGTGTTACATCCAAACTATCCAAGGAATACTGGAGGTCGTGATGACACCGAACTGGCCCACGAACCAATGGTACGTCGCCGGGTGGGACTACGAAATCGACCGAAGCCCCCTGGCGCGTACGATCTGCGGCGAGCCAGTCATGCTCTACCGCCGGTTCGATCGGTCTGTCGTCGCCATGCGCGACGCCTGCCCGCACCGCTTGTTGCCGCTGTCCATGGGCATCAAGGAAGGCGACAATATTCGCTGCCGCTACCACGGCCTTTTGATCGACAGCGAAGGCCGCGGAATTGAGATGCCGCTGAAGAACGACCCGGTCGCTCGTTCCGCCTGTGTGCAGACCTATCCGGTGGTGGAGCGCCACCGTTTCGCCTGGATCTGGATCGGTGCGACAGAAAAGGCCGATCCGGCGCTGATCCCCAATTTTTGGCCGTGCTCAGATCCCATCTGGACCTTTGACGGTGGCTATTATCGGATCGCGTGCGACTATCGTCTGGGCATCGACAACCTGATGGACCTGACACACGAAACCCATGTTCACGCGGGCTCGATCGGCCAGGCTGAACTGATGGAGACGCCCATGGAAACAACCTCGGTGGACAACGAGGTTTTCGTCAAGCGCTGGATGCCTGGCATCGATGCACCGCCGTTTTGGCGCGACGCGCTGAAGCGCGACGGAAAAGTGGATCGCTGGCAGATCTGCCAGTTCATCGCGCCATCGTCGGTGATCATCGATGTAGGCGTGGCGCCGGTCGAGGCAGGGGCGTCGATCGAGCACCATGATCAGGGCGTACGCGGCTTCGTCATTGATGCCCTGACCCCGGAGACGCCGACGTCCAGTCATTACTTCTGGGGCATGGCGCGCAACTTCGAGATCGACGACGCCGGGTTTACCGCACGCTTCAAGGCGCAGCAGGGCGGGGTCTTCCTGGAGGATCTCGGGATACTCGAGGCACAGCAGACCTCGATCGAGCGCAATCCTGACCTTCGGCTACGCGCTTACAACATCGACAGCGGCGGTGTGCGGGCCAGATTGACGATCGAACGGATGATGAAAGAGCAGGCCGTCGTTGGCTAACTCTCGGGGGGGCTTACCGCGGGTCTGCACACCATCGTGGGGTTTCACAGGCTGGACCATGCTGATGCGGCCTCATCGATTGGTGGCCCGAGTCGCAGACTGTGAAGTTATAAGTGGAAAGGGGCGTGGACCCGTAGAGTACAGTCCACTCAGAAGCCGGAAAGGCCCCGCTTTATGTCATGAGTAAGACCGAAAGGGACGGGGCAGTCGCGGGTGACCCGGCATATTCGCTCGGCGTCGCTTTCTCTTCGCGGTGACGGCGGGTGGGGACCTGCTCGCCAGCGGCACGTTATGTATTCATTGCGTCGAAGAAGTCGTTATTCGTCTTGCTGTACTTCAACTTATCCAGCAGGAACTCCATCGCGTCCACGGTCCCCATTGGGTTGAGGATACGCCGCAGTACCCACATCTTTGACAATACACTGCGCTCGACCAGCAATTCTTCCTTTCGGGTGCCGGACTTGGTGATGTCAATCGCCGGGAAGGACCGCTTGTCAGACAGTTTGCGATCAAGAATGATTTCCGAGTTGCCGGTGCCCTTGAACTCTTCAAAGATCACTTCGTCCATGCGACTGCCGGTATCGATCAGCGCGGTAGCGATGATGGTCAGCGAGCCGCCTTCCTCGATATTTCGCGCCGCACCGAAGAAGCGCTTCGGCCGTTGCAATGCGTTGGCATCGACGCCGCCGGTAAGAACCTTGCCGGAGGACGGCACCACGGTGTTGTAGGCGCGGGCCAAACGGGTGATGCTGTCCAGCAGGATCACCACGTCGCGCTTGTGCTCGACCAGACGCTTGGCTTTTTCCAGCACCATTTCGGTGACCTGCACATGGCGTGTCGCCGGTTCATCGAAGGTCGAACTGATGACTTCGCCGTTCACACTGCGAGCCATGTCGGTGACTTCCTCCGGCCGCTCATCAATCAGCAGCACGATCAGGAAGACTTCCGGATGGTTGGCGGCGATGGCCGCAGCAATGTTCTGCAGCATTACCGTCTTGCCGGTGCGCGGCGGTGCGACGATCAGGGCGCGCTGGCCCTTGCCGACGGGGGAGATCAAGTCGATCACGCGAGGCGTAAAGTCCTTGACCGGGCCTTTGGCGACGGACTGGAAATTCTCCATTTCCATCTTCAGGCGTTCTTCGGGATACAACGGCGTCAGATTGTCGAAGTTGACGCGGTGGCGCACCGCATCGGGCGGCTCGAAGTTAACTGTGTCGACTTTCAGCAGTGCGAAGTAACGCTCTCCGTCGCGTGGCGCGCGGATCTGGCCATCCACCGAATCGCCGGTGCGCAGGCCGAAGCGGCGGACCTGACTGGGACTTACATAGATGTCGTCAGGGCCGGCGAGATAGTTGGCTTCGGGGCTGCGCAGGAAGCCGAACCCGTCGGGCAGAATTTCCAGCGTGCCTTCACCGTGAATCGCCTGGTCCTTGTCGGCCAGGTTCTTGAGGATCGCGAACATGATGTCCTGCTTGCGCAGCGACGAGGCGTTCTCGACCTCCAAGGAACTCGGCGTAATTCACCAGTTCAGCTGGCGATTTCTTCTTCAGTTCAGCAAGATGCATGGGGATGCCTGGACGTAAGGGTGCGGTACGGGGACGTGACGAGGGCTTGAACGGTTTTCAGGCGCAATACGCCCAGAGGTTCGTGGCCGGTCAGATTGTTTGAGCTTAGGGCGGGATGCGCGTGCGCATGAACGCCCGACAGTCAGGATGGATCTACATAATAGGAAGACCAGACCCCGTCGTCAATGGTCTTCGTCTGACGACTTGGTCTGGGCTGCCGCGACGACGCACGCTCATCTCATTCCAGCCGGTCCAGAGCGGCCTGCAACCGAGCGATCTCGGATTGAGCAGCTTCCAGACGCTCGCGGTTTTCGGCCACCACTTCCTCCGGCGCTCGGTTGACGAAATCGGCGTTTGCCAGCTTCTGCTCAGTCTTTTTCGCCTCTCCAAGCAGCCGATCGCGTTCCTTGATCAGACGCGCTCGTTCCGTTGGGATATCGATTAACCCTTCCAACGGCAACACGATCGTGGCTTCGTCCAGAATCGCCTGGGCGCACCCTTTCGGCACGTTCCCAACTAGAGCCGAGACATCCGACGCGCGCGCCAGCCGGCGAATGGCGTCCATCCAACGGCCGATACGGCCCATGGACTGCGCCGATGCCCCCTGTAACAGGACCGGGGACGGCTTCGATGGTGGCACGTTCATCTCGGTCCTTACCGATCGAACCAGAGTGATCAGCCGCACCACCCAATCCAGTTCCGCACGGGCCTGCTCCGCTCCGGGCACGGCAACGGGTGCGGGCCAGGTTGCGCGGATCAGACTGCACGGTTCACCGTAGCCGAAACGATCCCATAACTCTTCGGTGACGAACGGAATCGCAGGATGCAACAGGCGCAGGATCTCGCCCAACACATAGGCGCCCACGCCGCGAGTTTCAGCGGCAGCGGCGGGGTCCGCCCCGGCGGCCAGAAGCGGCTTGGCGAATTCCAGGAACCAGTCGCAGAACGTGTTCCAGACGAAACGATAGACTCCCCCGCGTATTCGTCGAAACGGTGGGCCTCCAGCGCATCGGTGGCGGCCTGGATCGCGGCGTTGCTCTCGGCCAGCAGCCAGCGAGACAACGGGCGGGTGACACGTCCCGGATCGAACCCGGCGTCCGGACTGATCCCGTTCATTTGGCAGAAGCGCGCGGCATTCCACAGCTTCGTCACGAACCCGCGGTAGTTCTCTACGCGCGCCGCGCTGAGTTTCACGTCGCGGCCCGGACCGGTCAGCGCGCAGATGGTGAAACGCAATGCGTCAGCGCCGTAGCGCTCGATCAGTTCCAGCGGATCTATGACGTTGCCGCGCGACTTCGACATCTTCTGACCGCGCTCATCACGCACCAGGCCATGGATGTAGATTTCTCGAAACGGCACATCGCCCATCATGTGCAGCCCTAGCATCATCATCCTGGCAACCCAGAAAAAGATGATGTCGAACCCGGTGACCAGAACATCGCCTGGGTAGTAACGTGCGAGTTCCCTGGTTTTTTCCGGCCAGCCGAGGGTGGAGAACGGCCAAAGTCCTGAACTGAACCAGGTGTCCAGTACATCCTCGTCCTGCACCAACGGCTCATCGTGGCCGTAGTGATCGCGCGCCTGTGCAGCGGCGCCGTCCGCGTCCTTGTCGACGAATACCGTGCCGTCCGGACCGTACCACGCCGGGATCCGGTGGCCCCACCAAAGCTGTCGGGAGATGCACCACGGCTGAATGTCGCGCATCCAGGCGAAGAAGGTGTTCTCCCACTGCTTCGGCACGAACGCCGTCCTGCCCGATTCCACTGCCTCGATCGCCGGCTTGGCAAGCACGCCGGCGTTGCAATACCACTGGGTGGTCAGCAGCGGCTCGACGGGAACGCCGCCGCGATCGCCATGCGGCACCTGATTGACGTGAGGCTCGATCTTATCGAGCAGTTCCAGACGTTCCAGTTCTGCCACGATGGCGCTACGTGCAGCAAATCGACCCTGACCGGCCAGCGAGCGGACGAACGCGGGGTCGGCGACGCCGGGAACCAAGGCCAGTCACGTCTTCGATCTCCGCCAAAGTGACCATCGCCTGGCGGTCCAACACCGACGGCATGGGAAGGTCATGGCGGCGGCCCACCTCGAAGTCATTGAAATCGTGGGCCGGAGTGATTTTCACCGCGCCGGTGCCTTTCTCGGGGTCCGCATAGTTGTCGGCGATAATCGGGATGGACCGTCCAACCAGCGGCAGGATCGCATGCTTGCCGATCAGCGGCCCGTAGACCGGGTGATCGGGATGCACCGCAACCGCGGTGTCGCCCAGCATCGTTTCGGGGCGCGTGGTCGCCACGACGATGAACTGACCCGGCTGGCCCTCGATCGGGTAGCGCAGATACCAGAGGGATCCTTTGATCTCACGGTTTTCCACCTCCAGATCCGAGATTGCGGTTTGCAGTTTGGGGTCCCAGTTGACCAGCCGCCGGTCGCGGTAGATCAGACCTTCGCGGTACAGCGTTACAAAGGTCTCCTTCACCGCCGCGGACAAACCGTCGTCCATGGTGAAGCGCTCGCGCGGCCAATCCAGAGATGCGCCGAGGCGACGCAACTGGCGGGTGATGGCGCCGCCCGATTCCAACTTCCATTGCCAGATGCGCTCGACAAAATCCTCGCGGCCCAGCTCCCGACGGTCCTTGCCCTCCTCCGCCAGCAGGCGTTCGACCACCATCTGCGTGGCGATGCCGGCGTGGTCGGTGCCAGGCTGCCACAGTGCGTCGCGACCTTGCATCCGGCGCCAGCGGATCAGCGTATCCTGGATGGTGATGTCCAATGCGTGACCCATGTGCAGGCTGCCGGTGACGTTCGGCGGCGGAATCATGATGGTGAAAGGCGTCGCGTTCGAGTTCGGATCCGCGGCGAAGCTGCCTGCGGTTTCCCATCCCTCATACAGCCGAGCCTCGATCTCGCCCGGGACAAACCTGCTATCCAGTGTCATTGCTATCTCCCGCGGCAGGCGCTTGTGCCGTCCTTGTCCGCGTCATCCAATATTGGAAGGTGGCCATCATCAGAAGGCGGCCATGGTCAGAACGTAGGCATTGTCAGTAAGCGCTCGGAGCGCCCCCGTCAGGGAACCGCGCGGCCGACGACCCTCTCGATCTCGGTCCGGACCAGGCGCTCCACGATCGGAGGAAGGTTGGCGTCCAACCATTCCTTCAGCAATGGACGCAATTCGGCGCGCACCAAGTCTTCCAGGGTTGGCCCTCGCGAATAGACCTGCAGATTGCGGCCAGCCGTCAACGAGCGGACCAGACCGCCGACCAAGGACGTAGCGGCCGCGGCAGTTTCTGGCGCCATCAAATCGGAAAGCTGAGCGGAAGAGCCCGACGGATCGGCTTGCCTGGACGTCGGAGCCACCGTGCTCTTATTCGGCGGTTCCGGCTCCGTCGCAGTCGGTCGGAGAGCTGCCACCGAGGATTCGGCCTGTGCTACCGGCGGTTCGAGTTCCGGCTCGGACTCGGGCTCCTCCGGCCAGGGTTCGGGGGTGGACACCATCATGGACTCGTCCAAGTACCAGCACATCGTCTTCAATGGCGCCGTCGTCGGGCACCGCGGCGTCCGCCGGAGACTTCCTCCTCGTTCAGAATACGGCGAATGGAGGCGAGGATATCCTCCATCGAGGGATCCGCACCGTCCGGTGTAGCGGCAGGGGGTGATGTTTCGGTCATCGGTATTGCATGGGTCAGCGGCCCGGCTGGTCGGTTGCGTAGTCGCCCAGACCCACCCAGCGATCCTTCACCGCCTGATAGTAGGCGGTCTCGTCATACAATGGGACTGGCAGATGCATATCCCGGGCGGTCAGCCGTCCGATAGCGACGGCAACACCGTACGAGGCGGTGATTACCTGCGCTAGGTTCTGCACCAGCGTGGTGCGGGACTGCAGCAGAAGCTGTGTCGCATTCAGGACGTCCAGTGTGGTCCGGCTGCCGACGATCGCCTCGCGCTCCGTGCCTTCAAGGGCGATCTCGTTGGCGCGGATCTGAGCGCGGGTGCTGTCGGCAGACGCCTTGGCGGCAACCAGCGTGTCCCAGGCCTGCACGGCGTTCTGGACCGCGGTCCGCTTGGCGTCGTCGATCAGCCGCTGGGTCTGTTGCTGCGCCTGACGCGCCTGGCGAACGGCGGCGTATTCGGACCCGCCCTGATACAGCGGCACCGACAGCTGTGCGACAACCTGATAGCCGTTCGTGGACAGGCTGCGACTGCTCGCGTTGTTCTGCTGGAAAGCCTGGCCCTGTAGACTGAGTTGCGGCAGCAGTGCGGAAAACGCGACGTCGATCGAGTCCTTCGCCGCAGCATCGTTATACAGCGCGGTGATGACGGTCGGGTTGTTGGCGGTGGCCATGGACGCCGCTTCCTGCTCGCTTTTTACCGGCAGGTTCAACGGCTGAGGTTCCACCAGATCGTCCGGCGGAAACACGCCGATAATCTGCTGGAACGTGCTATTGGCGGTCAGCAGATTGCCGACCGCGGTTTCCCGTGTTGCCCGAGCGCCCTCGAGGGCGGCCTCGGCCTGGGCCACGTCGGTGCGGGTAATCTCGCCGACGCGGAAGCGATCGTTTGTCGCCTCAAGCTGTTTCGCCAGCACCTGCTCGTTGTTGATCTGCAGGTCCAGCAGCTCCTTTGCCTGGATAACACCCACGTAGGCGCTTACAGTGTTGTTGAAGCTTTGTTGCTCCTGGGCGATTAGCGTGGCCCTCTCCGCCATCACTTGGTTTTTGGAGCGGTTGACGTTGGCCTCAACCTTGCCGCCCGTGTAGATGGGCTGGGTGATCGTTGCCTGGGCTGTAGCGATCTGGCGCGGGGCGAGCACCTTAACATTCTCCGGGGGACTGACCGTAACCAGATATTCGCGTGTCAGATTGTTGCCGTAGCCAACTTGACCAGCCATCACCACGCTCGGCCGCCAACCCGCGAGCGCGGCCGGCACGTTTTCGTCGGTCGCGCGCAGCTTTGCCCGTTCAGCCTGCAACGCCGGCTGGTTGGAATAGGTCGCCGCCATGGCCTCGATCAGGGTATGCGGCACACCCTGCTGGGCGGCCGTAGATGACGGGGTGGCCTTGGCCTTCGGGGCGCCCTGCGCCTTAGTGGCTGGCGGTCGTGCCGAGGCCGCCGGGGGCCGTGACACCGATGGCGCTGACGAGGCCGATGGCAAAGTCTGCGGTGTCTGAGCCGTGGCGGATGCCGCGAGAGCAACCAGGCTGAAGCCGGCAAGCAAAGCGTGGCGCAAACCCATTCGAACAACCCTTCTCGGCAAAGCGCGTACCTATCTAGACCATTTTCCGCCGGCCTGTGCAGGCTAAAATAGTCTATCTTCTTGTTTGATCGCATGATTCTCGCGCTTGAGCGTTTCCGCTCAGCGCCAGCATGCGGTAGGATCCCTGGTCAGAAACTCCGGACACCATCTCTTCGTTTCGGTGACCTGTTCATCCCCCCGCCCACCGCAAGGTGCGACGAACTTCGGAGGCAAGATACCAGCCGGGCTCTATCGGGTCACTTCTGGAAAATTGGTCGTCGATCCGCCCCGCCCGCAGCGAAAACCAAAATCGTCACAATCACATCGTTCTGTCCAGCATCACGTGCAACGAGGGCCTTGGCTGTTGTCAGAAGGCAAACACCGATGCCTTCCGCAATGACGGGATTGGCGGGGTCGCGCAATCGAAGAGGGGGGAAATCGCCAGCCCGAACGGGGTCGCCTCGCCTATAACGGCCTGGGTGATCCGCCCTGCGCCATAGATCGCGGTGAGGATTCGGCCGGTTTCCTGATTGATCTGGGCAGCCAGCGCAGAGGGGACCTCAGGGACCGCGCCCTCGATGAGAATAAGGTCGTAAGGAGCATGCGGCGGCCAACCGACGGCCAGCGGACCCGCCACCAGGGTTACGTTGATCGCATCCCGCGGCAACGCAGCGTCGGCCAGCGCCAGCAGGTCCCGGTCGTCATCAAGCGCGGTCACGCGGCAACCGCAGGCGGTGAGCACGGCTGCGCTATAGCCGGTTCCGGCGCCCACGACCAGCACATGCTCATTATCGCGCAGGTTGGCGGCCTGGAGCAGTCTCGCGAACACCATCGGCTCCATCAGGAAGCGCCCGCTGCCGAGCGGCACGTCTTCATCCACGTAAGCGAGCGCCTGGATGTTGGGCGGCAGAAACCGCTCCCGCGGCACCGCCCGCATAGCAGAGAGCACGCGCTGATCCACCACCCGATTGGGACGGATCTGGCTGTCCACCATACAGTGGCGGGCCTCTGTGAAAAGCTCGTCTTGTGTTGCCATGGGATCGCTCGGCTGCTGTGCCGTCCTTATAGACGCGGCATGACGCGCAGCAAAGCGCTTAGGCCGCGTCTTCCTTGCTGCGGACTCGCACGTAGGCCAATCTGGCGTGCTCGTCACAGTACGGTTTGCCCGGCATGGAAACGTCATCACAAAATCGGAACGATTTGGTTCCGGGTTCGCCGATCGGCCAGCAACATGATGGGGCCGAACGCCGACCCTGGATCTGGGCAGGCGGCATAGTCGGGCGTGGGGAGAGGGGCGCAGCCGGCACTGGTAGAACCGGCCGCGGAGTCAGCACCGGTGGTATACGCAACTGGCGGACATTGGATAGCACGGACGTTGCCGAACACGCCTGGGCTGTCGCACTGGGCAGCGGCGGGAGGGTTGGTCCAGCCGCCCTGAGGCTGGGTGACGGTCGGTCAGCCGCCGGTTTGGCGGCATCGCGCCGGATCGGCGAGGGCCGCGCGTCGAGGTCCAACCGATGGGCTTTGCCAACGATCGCGTTTTTGGATACACCAAGTCGGCGACCGATTTCGGCGGTTGAGTGGCCCTGGGTCCATAGTTCTCTCAGAAGCCGGATCGTTTCATCGTCCCATACCATATCCTGGTTCCTTTGAACACGCTGCCTACTAGATACAGTATGAGCCGACGTGATCCGAGGCAACGATTGAATTGTGCCGGTGCACAAATCCTGTGGACAACCATGGACTCCGGGCGCCCAGCGGCTCATGACGATCGTGAGTTTGAGCGAACGCGGGCAACGATCCGAGATCGGCATGGATACTAAACTCGGTCCGAGATCTGAGCCTGCTGGCGATGGCGTTAAGGACCTGCAGACATTCCGGGATCGAACGAGCCGCGACCACGCACGAAACTCCCGCTGTGAGTAACGGCGAAAGTGCTTGCGCGCTACTGCACTGGCGTCTGCTGACCCAGCATGTGATAGCGGAGACAGCGCAGGCGTGGCAGATCATCGAATAAAAATCAGAGACATGCAGCAATTCCATGCCATTCACGAAGGACTTGCTCTCGCTGACGCCGCAATGAGACGTGCTGATCCCGTTCGGCGCAGAACGCCGCGGGCGTGTGGTTAATCCCCCTTGAACACCGGCTTCCGCTTTTCGAGGAACGCGGTCACCGCCTCGCGGTGATCGGCCGTTGCATGGGCCAGCGCTTGCAGACTGGCGGACAGTTCCAGCAACGTGTCCAGCCGGCTGTGGCGTCCCTCGATCAGCAGACGTTTGGCCATGCGCACGGCATAGGGCGGGTTTACGGCGATCCGTACGGCCAGCGCCTTCGCGGCGTCCAGCAGTTCCGCGTCCGGAACGACGCGGGAGACCAGGCCGCAGGCCAGGGCTTCCGACGCATTCAGCATGTCGCCGGTAAACGCCATCTCGCACGCCTTCGAGTAGCCGACGACCCGGGGCAGCAGCCAGGCGCCGCCGTCGCCCGGCACGAGGCCGACTTTAACGAAGCTTTCGGCAAATCGCGCGCTTTCGGCGGCGACACGCATGTCGCACATGCAGGCCAGATCCAGCCCGGCACCGATCGCCGGGCCATTGACCGCGGCGATGATCGGCACGTCCAGCTTCTCGAACGCCAGCGGAATGCGCTGGATGCCGAACTTATAATACTGCGTGCGTCAGCGCCGGCTGGCTGGCTCGGGCTTCGAAATTCTTCTGCATCGCGCGCAGATCACCGCCGGAGCTGAACGCGCTGCCGGAGCCGGTCAGGATGGCCACCCGTGCCGTCCCATCCTGATTCAATCGCTCCAGAGCGGCAACGATCGCGTCCACGGTCTCGCGCTCGGAGATCGGGTTGCGCATCGCCGGATCGTTCAGTGTGATCGTGACGATCTGGCCGTCCTGCTGATACAGCACCTTGTCGCTCATAGCTCGTGTCCTCGCGGTTTGTGGCGAACGCCGGCTGATCCGCCCCGCCGTCGCATCCGGCGGTGGCGGTCAGCGCGACCTGACCAACCCGTCTAGACCATGGCGTCCCGGTGTTCTACGTCCCTGCCGAGACACGGAGGAACCAGCATGCGTGAGATCGGGCACTTCATCGGCGGCAAGCAGGTCGCAGGCACCAGCGGCAAGTTTGGCGACGTGTTCAACCCGGCCTCCGGCGAGGTCACCGCCAAGGTCGCCATGGCCGACGCATCTGAGGTGGACAAGGCCGTCGCCGCCGCCAACGCCGTGTGGCCGGCCTGGGCCGACACGCCCCCGCTCCGCCGCGCTCGTGTCATGTTCAAGTTGAAGGAACTGCTGGAGCGCGATCGTCGCGAGATCTCCGAGATCATCACCGCCGAACACGGCAAGGTTCTGTCGGATGCCGATGGCGAGGTGCAGCGCGGCCTGGAGGTCGTCGAGTTCGCCTGCGGTATCCCGCATCTGCTGAAGGGCGAGTATACCGATCAGGTCGGCACCGGGATCGACGCATGGTCGATCCGCCAGCCGCTTGGCGTCGTCGCTGGCATCACGCCGTTCAACTTCCCGATCATGGTGCCGTTGTGGATGATCCCGGTGGCGCTGGCCTGCGGCAACTGCTTCGTCCTGAAGCCATCGGAAAAGGATCCGTCGGTCTCGTTGAAACTGGCCGGGCTGCTGAAGGAAGCCGGCCTGCCGGACGGCGTGTTCAGCGTCGTACAGGGCGGCCGGGAGGCGGTGGAGAGCATCCTAGCCCATCCGGGCATCGCCGCGATCAGCTTCGTCGGGTCCACCGCGATCGCGGAGACGATCTATCGGGGCGGCACCTCCCATGGGAAGCGCGTGCAGGCGCTTGGGCGGCGCGAAGAATCATCTGGTCGTCATGCCGGACGCCGATATCGACGACGCGGTCGATGCATTGATGGGGTCCGCGTACGGCGCGGCCGGGGAGCGCTGCATGGCTGTCTCCGTGGCCGTGACCGTCGGATCTGCCGGCGATGCGTTGATGTCGAAGCTCGCCCCCGGGTACGAGCCCTGAAAGTGGCGCCGGGCGTCGATCCGGAGGCCGAGATGGGGCCGCTGGTGACCCGCGAGCATCTGCAGAAGGTGCGCGGTTACGTGGACCTGGGGGTGAAGGAAGGTGCTGACCTTGTGGTCGACGGCCGCGGGCTGAAACTGCAGGGGTATGAGAACGGGTTCTTCCTCGGCGGCTGCCTGTTCGACAACGTGACGCCGGACATGCGTATCTACAAGGATGAGATTTTTGGGCCGGTGCTGTCCGTGGTGCGCGCGCCGGACGTCGCGACGGCGACCCGGCTGGTCAACGGGCACGAGTATGGCAACGGCGTCGCGCTGTTCACCAATGATGGCGGCGTGGCCCGGGATTTCACCCAGGCGATTCAGATCGGGATGGTCGGGATCAACGTGCCGATCCCAGTGCCGATGGCTTTTCACTCATTCGGCGGCTGGAAGCACTCGCTGTTTGGCGATCACCACATCTACGGGCCGGAGGGCGTGCGGTTCTACACGCGATACAAGGCGGTGACGCAGCGCTGGACGGCAGGGACGCGGCGCGGGCCGGAGTTCACCATGCCCACGTTGGGGCGGTAGCGGCAAATCGCTTGGGGTGAGATGACGACCAGGTCAGTTCATATCGATCGGCGGATATTCCTTGAACACGTTCGCACCCGTAACAAGGACATGCTGGGTAAAGGAGTGTGGTGGCACGCTTTGCCCCTTCAGCATTCTCAACGCGAGTGGCAGCACGTCGTAACCGTACCGGTCCATGAAGTAGGCGACCGAGCCGAGAACCACGCTGGCTCGGTTGGTGGGATCGATTTCCTTCTTCTCGTGGGCGCCACCATGGATGGTGCGGTCCAGACCCTGGCTGACGATCACGCAGTCGTTGATCCGAACGGCCACCTCCACGGCGGTCTTGGCCCACAGCGCCGTAGAATCATCGAGAGTGGCAACCAGTATTTTGTTTCTCGGTTGCTGCCGCATATATTTCGTCAGCAGGTCATCGCCGCGCTGCGGCTGTCCGCCACTATCCAGCATGGTTGGCTCGACGCCGGGCAGCGCCGCATGCAGGCCATCGATTATGCCCTTGACACGCTGCCCGACCGCATCGCTTGGATCGCCCAGATCGCCTAGAACAACAGCGACCGGTGTATCGTCAGGCCAGCTTTGCTTGCTGAAAGCGCCAAGTGCGTGCCCCGCGATACGGCCGGCCTCGTGATTGTCCGCGCTGTAAAGCGGCGCGTCGCCGAGCGGATAACTGATGGCAATCACCGGAATGCCCGCGGCCGCGGCCTTGCGGGCGATCTCCGGATTGGCAGCGGTCTCGCCGTTATACTCAATCAGCAGATCGACTTTTTGGCTGATCGCGGCGGTGGCGTTGGAGACAGCCATCTCCTCGTCGCCTGCGTTGTCATAATAGATGATGTCCACCGGCAAGGTGCGTGCCGCCAATTCGAAGCTCCGGCGAACGTCGAAGCCGGTGAAGCCGAGCCCTTCGATCCGCACAGTCGGGGAATCGTTGATGTTGGCGAACGCGATGTCGATACGGCGGCGTAGCCGCTCGAGCCACCGGCGGGACCAAAGCCAACCCGGCGGCCCCGACAAGAAAACGCCGACGCCCCAGATGGGACGCCGGCATCAACCAGGACCGTCTAACGATCAGCGGATTGCCTCGATGTTCACAAAGTTGCCGGTGAAGCCCACCGCCTTTGGCACAGTCATGCTCAGGAAGAACGTTGCGCGACCGTCCTTCTGCGCCGCCGCGGCGATCAGATCGGTGCGTACATTTTCAATAATGTGAATACCGTTGTTGGGAAGCAAGAAGATGTGCACTGGGATCGCGATCCGAGGGATCCTCGGACGGCCAGACCTCTACCGCCAAGGTATCCGAGCCGATCAGCACCACTTTCTGGTCGGCCAGCCACTTCGCGGCTTCCATGCTGATACCGGGTTCGGACGCGTTATAGACGGAGTTCATGGCGGGATACTGGAGGAATAGATCTTCCTATCCGGTATGGATGAAGACGGCATCACCTTCGCGCAATGTAACATTGTACATCTTGAGGCCGGCCTGAATGTCGGCCGCGGTGATCAACGTGCCGCCATCGAGGCAGTCAGCCTTGCAATTTGGATTCTTCTTCAGCTTGCCGGCTTCCTTGAACACCCGAACCATGTCGATGATCACACCCCGGGTGGCGAAGGTGTTGAGGTGCTCGAGACCAAGCTTCTTGAGGCCGTTCTGGGTGACGAACTTACCCATCGGCGTCTGATTGTAGTAGCAGTCCTTCACGCCGATATGGCCTATACCGTCGAAATGGGTCACCGACATGGCTTTGACTGAGCCAGGTGTCCTCCATATAGGTGGCTTGGTTCTTGCCGAGTTCGGCGCCCGGCACCAGTCCCACCGCGGTGAGAATGTCCTTGGAGAAGCGCGTTCCAAACAAGCGGGATGCCATCGACGAGAACATTCGCCATGGGAACGTCTTCGCCAGTCTTGATTTCCGCCGCCGCGGCCTTTGTAACCGCCGGGGTTACTCGATTGCTTGCGCCGGTCTGATCATCTGGCCCGAACGGCGACGCCTGGAACCAGAGACTTGCAGTCGGCTTGTGCAAAGGCGGCCCCGGAAGAGCCAATGGCGACAATGGCAGCTACTGCAGCTTGCGTCGCAAGTGTCTTCAGTTTCATTTGTTTCCCCCGTGTGAAGTTCTATTCGTTTAGCACATCGTCCTGCACGATACTTCGCCAGGACTGGCGCGCCGTTATGTCACCTAACATTTCCCAAACATTAAACATCGTAAACCCAACCCCGGAAGCTGTCAAATCGCGAAGGGCCGCCGAGCGCCTACAGCCGTGTGTCGCCGCGGCAGTCGACAAATAAAGATTTATGACATTCACGTTTGGCCAGTCCCTACTGGGGTGGTGGACCAAAGTAGTAGATTCGACTGCCGGCGCCCAACTCAGGATCGCCCATTGTTGCAAACGAGACGCTGCCGTTGTTGCCCGCCGATGTCACCGGGTTGAGGGCGAACGGCGGCAGCGTGCTACCATCAGGCAGCTTCTGTTCAGCCAGTACCAGCCGATTCAAAATACCGGCCTGCCAGGCAAAGATGCCGACCGGCCCCGGGCCGTCGTCGATCGCCGCGACGAAGGCGATCCGTCCAGCTGGGCCGGCGCTGGGCCATTCACCGAAGCCGGCGAACTTGCCGCCGCCCGGCGCTGCGTCACCCGCCGAGGCGATCAGCGTCACGCCGGACGTGGTGACCTTCATCAGCGCCTCGCCCCGGTTCGTGCCGCTACCCAGATGGGCGCCGAACGCAATGTTATCATCATCGTCGATCGCCAGCCGTTCGGAAAACCGGAGGATCATCCGTCCATCGGATGCCAGCGCGCCGGCGCCGACCAGCATTTTCAGATCGCGCGTCCCGGTCACGAAGATGCCACCCAGAACCGGACCGTGGTCCAACGTCACCGCAAGCGCGATGACCCCGCGGTTGTTGATCGCCGGCAGTCCGAATTGGTCAAAGAATCCGCCACCGAGATACGGATCGCGCTCGGCCAGCAACTTCCGCAGGCGCCCATTGCTGTAAAGGTAGAGTGCCTCGAAAGTATCCCGCCCGTGCCTGACGGTCGCAACGAACACGACCTCATCGCGGTTGTTCATCGACGGCGTATCGAGTTCTGCGAAAGTGCCACCGACTACCCCGGGCGCATCCCCGCCGACCACCGCGATGGCCGTCAGCTTCCCGTCCTTGGCCATGAAGATGCCCTCGGACGCCTGCGCCAAACTGACTGCTGCGCCGAATGTAACGGTACCGGAATCGTTCAACGACGGCATGGGATGCTTCGCGAACTGGATCAACACTCCGCCGCCGGGCACGCTGTCACCGACCGCCGCCACCTTGGTGATATGCCCGCCGCGGGTTAGGAAAATTCCTTCTGTCGCCTTGTTGCGCAGAATCGTGGCGTAGAAGGCGACTTGGCCGCTAGCGTTGACCGGAGCAACGATCGGCTGGGATTCCACATCGAACCGGTCGAAGATGCCGCCGATCGGCGTCTGCTGACCCGTCCCGACGATCCGCTGCAGCACCGGTGGCGACGGCGGTGGCGGCTCGTCCGGCTTTGGGGCCACCGGATGGGTGAGGCAGGCCCACAGCACGCATCCCCACAGCACTAGCGAAGCGGCGACCGCGATCTGAAGGCGCGCGAGGGCACCGCGCAGCAGCAACCCGCCGAGCTCCCGTCGCCTTACAATCTGGTTGGCCTGGCTCATGGTTCGCCCTGGCTGATGGTTCGCTGGTTCAGTTCAGCAGCATGCCTGCCTTCAGTGTCGAAATGTCATGGCGGATCATCTCGATGTAGGTGCCGGCCTCGCCGTCCGGCTTCGACAGCGCGTCGCCGTACAGCGTGCCGCCGATCACCGCGCCGGTCTCCTTGCTGATCCGTTCCATCGCCCGTGGGTCGGTGATGCTGTCTAGGAATAAGGCCTTCACATGGTCGCGCCGGATCTGGTCGGTCAAACGCGCCAGATCGGCCGCCGACGGTTCCGACTTGTTGGTCCAGCCGTTTACCGAGATCATCGTGATCCCGAACGCGGCGGCCAGATACTGCAGAGAATCATGCGACGCCAGCACGCGCCGCTTGGCGGTCGGCACGGAGGCCATCTCGGCGCGCGCCCAACTGTCCATATCGCGAAGTTGCTGCGTATAGGACGCGGCCCGGTTGTGATAGGCGTCGGCGTTGGCCGGATCGACCCGAGCCAGCGCCTCGGCAATGTTCTTCACATAGGTAAGGCCGTAATGCGGGTTCATCCACGCGTGTTGATCCAGCGTCGTGGCCTTGGGCTTGCCGCCCATGGGATGCTCGTCTTCCGCGCTGATTGCCTTGACGCCGCCGCGTGACGATCACCTTGGTGCCGGCGAATTTCGCCTGCTGCATCAGGTTGGGCAGCCAGGGCTCGAAGTCGTCGTTGAGGCCGTTCATGAACAGGATCCGAGCATTTGCCATTTTCGGCACATCGGCGGCGGTCGGCTCGTACTCCTCGCAATCGCCGTCCGGCCCGACGATCGTGACCAGATCGACCAGATCGCCGGCGACATTGCTCACCATGTCGCCGATCACGCTGAAGGTCGCCACCACCTTGATCTTCTCCGCCGCGGACGCGACGCCGGGCAGCGTCAGGATGGTTCCGACCGCCAGCAGAAGGGCGGCACGAACAAGCCGTTTCATCGATCGTTTCCCTTGCTTCTTGCTCGGACGAAGTTTGCCGTCGCTGTTACGAGCAGCGAAACACCATACAACGCGCCGGCCACCATGACGATTGCCGGCCCCGACGGCAGATTGCGATGATAGGACAGCAGCAGTCCCGCATACGAGGACAGCATCCCGATCGTGGAAGCGACGGCCATCATCACGCCCGGCCGGTTGGTCCAACAGCGGGCGGCCGCCGCCGGCAGCAGCATCGGGCCGATCGACAGCAGCGTCCCGAAGGCCTGGAAGCTGACCACCAGATTGAACACCACCAGCATGACGAACAGCGGGCGCATGCCGTGCCCGCCGACCATGCGCAGAAACACCGGATCGAACGCGTCGACCGCCATCGGCCGATAAAACAGCGCCAGTAACAGCATGGTCACGCTGCTGACGGTTGCGATCTGTATCAGCGCGCTCACGTTGATCGCCAGCACCGTGCCGAACAGCACACGCACAGTGTCGACATTGCTGCCGAAGAACGCGACCAGGGTCACGCCAAGGGCCAGGGTCACCAGATAGAACACCACCAGGCCCGCGTCGTGCCGCGCCGGCCTGCTGCGCCCGAGCAGTCCGGTGAGGGCGGCGACCACGGTGCCGCTGGCCAGGCCGCCGAGACTGAGCGCGGTCACCGAATGCATGGAGTAGACGAATCCCAACGCCGCGCCGGGCATGACAGCGTGCGAGAGAACGTCGCCGTCGAGCGCCATGCGCCGCAACAGCAGGAAAACCCCGAGCGGCCCGTTTGCAAGCGCCAGTGCCAGGCAGGCGACCAGCGCTATGCGCATGAAACTGAAGCCCTCGAACGGACCAATCAGCAGGGCATAGAGCGACAGGTTCATGCCACGGACAGCGCTTTTTCCAGGTTGTCCTCGGTTAGCACGGTGCTGGTGTCGCCCCAGGCGATCGGGCTGCGCATCAACAGCAGGGTCGAGGGGAAATGCGCCCGTACCTGATCGAATTCATGCATGACGGCGATGATGGTGCGTCCTTCTCGTGCCAGTGCGCCATCATCGTCAGCAATGATTCGACGGTGCGGGTATCGACGGCGGCGAACGGTTCATCGAGTAGCATGACCTCGGCGTCCAACAGCATCAGCCGCGCGAAGAAGGCTCGCCGCATCTGGCCGACCGATAGCTCACCGATGCGCCTATCGATCGAAGTCCAGGAGCCCGACTGCGCCGACTGCCTCAACGACCTGATCCGTCACGATGTGCCGGGGCGCACGAAAGGCCCCGAAGCTGCGCCACAGCCCCAGGCCCACGAGTTCGGCCACGGTGACCGGAAAGTCGCGATCCAACTCGGTCTGCTGCTGCAGATAGGCCATCCGCCGGCGCCCGCGGGCGGCGCAAACGACTTCACCCCGATTAGGTCGGGTCAGGCCGGAGAGCACGTTCAGCAGGGTACTTTTGCCCGCGCCGTTAGGTCCGACCACTGCGGTGAGGCTGCCTGCCGCGAAACGGCCGTTGACCCCCTCCAGCGCCACATGCCGGCCATGCCGTACCGACACATTCCTGACCTCGATCCCGGCATCGGTCCCAGCCGACGGTGCCGAATCGGCCCGATCCGACCAATCGCCCGATTTGAGCCGCTGCCGCAGTGTTTGCGTGAGGCCGCCGAACCGGGCGATGGGCTGAGGCGAAGAGGCGTGAACCACGCCGCCCGTTGCCGGCATGGCGGCAACGGCACTCGAAATCCGCGAAAGACGTTCCACCCAGACAACCATTGGGCCGGATTGTCACAGGGATTGCCATCGCTGTAAATCGACCCGGCGAACGGTCGTTGCCAAGACGAGCCGGGCCTCCGCGGCTCCTTCACGGTTGGCTCGCCAACACTCCGGCCCAACGTGCCGACCCCACCCCTGCGATCGTCCGGAGCAGAATTTGCAGCGCCCTGTGACCCCAGGCACACCGGCTCGCCGCACGGAATTCTACATCCGGCGCCGCGGCGGCAGCCGTCTTGTTACCTAAATGGAGAAACCCACAATGAACCGAGCTATCGTTTGCCTGATCGGCGGAGCGGCGTTGCTGGCGGCGGCGCCTGCGTTCGCCCGCGGCTCGCACGCCGGCGAAACTCCGTCAACTTCGGACTACGCAAGCAACCATGAGACGCAGGAGAAAGTAAACCGCCTCGAAAAGGACATAAGACAGGACAACAAGAAACTGACGGAAGACGAGCAGAAGCTGATCGCCCTGGAGATCCGGGCAGCGGAGGCCAAGGTTGGCAAGGCCCCACCGTTATCCATGGGCGAGCAGCGCGAACTGGCCGAGTTGCGGAACCGGATTGGCAATCTAGACAAGGACATCGGCCAGGACACCAAGCGGGTGAGCGCGGACGAGACCAAGTTGAAGCCTTGGCAGGAGACGCCAGCGCCCTGATCTACCAGGCCCGTTGCCGGCCCCGACGAGGGGTCGGCGGTTCCCTGCATTCCAGGGCCCATCGAGGACAGCGATGGCGTGTCACCCCTTGACGCCAAACATTGTCCAGGTGGCATCGGGGCCGGTTCGGCCCAGCAGGGCGCGGCCGCATTCGGTTTCGATCTCGTCGGCCAGCAGCAGGTGCTGCGTGCCTGAATGGATATCACGATAGGCGGTTTGCAACCGGCTGTTGCGCAGCGAGACGCCGCGCGAGGCCTTGTGGGCAAAGGTGGACACCTCGGAAATGGTGTCGTGGATATGGCGCATCGCCAGACGGATCAGCGCAATCTGCTGCAGGCCGGCGGGATCGCCCGCCGCCAGCGTGTCGGAAAGGCTGTTCCAGCTCTCATAGACGAAGGCACGGGCCGAACGGAACTTTGCTTCCGCCTGGGCGTAGGTTTTTCGAAACGTGATGCTGTCGGCGAGCAGCCCGAACACGTCGTTGCGCTCGTTCGCCAGCCGGTTGATCTCGTCGAGGGCGCGACGCCCGACGCCCAGCGCCCAGGACGTGTGGCCCCAGGCGGTGAGCCCGACCAGCCCGACGGCGTATTGCGGACCGCCGCGGTATTTCAGTGCCCCGTCGAACTTGTAGGTCATGTGATGCGGGACAAAGATCTCGCCTTCCTCCAAGGTGTAGTCGTAACTGCCGGTCGCCCGCAGGCCCAGCGTGTCCCAGTTGCCCGTCAGGCGCACGCTCCCCTTCGGGTGGTGCATCAGCACAATCTCCGGCGTGCCGTCGGCGTTGAGCTTCATCTTCTCGCCGTCCATTACGAAGCAGCCGGAATGGACCCAGTCCGCATGATAGATGCCGCTGCCGTAGGACCAGTGGCCGCGAATGACGTAGCCGCCGTCGACCGGGGTGGCAAAGCCGCGCGGCACGCCATTGCCGACGACGATGACATCGGGACCAGGGCCGAAAATGCTGTGAGCGCCTTCGTCGGGGAGTGACGTGCCGACCGACGCGCCGACCACGTTCGGCACCATCGTGCACCAGCCCGCGGACCCGTCGGCCCAGGTGATGCGCTCGACAATTTGCATCGCCTCGACGAATGGGAGTTCGGCGCCGCCCAACGATTCCGGCAGGAGCATCGACCATAAGCCGGCGCGGCGTAGCTCGGCGGCCACGCGGTCGCTCTGACGCGTGAGCGTCTCGGCATCGGCAGCCTCGCTCTGGATCAAGGGCAACAAGTCTTCCGCCGCTTGTTTCAAGCGCGTGAACGTAGCGATATCAAGTTTCCCGGTCGGGTCTTGTACGGTGGTCATGAGTTTCCTCCAATTTGCCGCGGGAGAACGCTGCCGACGCCGCGATCCCATTTCCCCGTAGACTAACAAGAAACTCACTGGCTTTGGACAGGTGGTCTCCTGCCGCGATCCGAAGCGGCTGGTTGTGTGCTTTGAACGGGATCACGGACCTGTCCTGTGACAGAGCATTCAGGCAGCCTGGGCGGCTGTCTGGATCGCGGAAGCCAAGCCTGACCGGCTGAGCGAGGCGATGCCTGGCTTTGGCCTCACTTGAGCGGCGGTCGAAATGATTGGCGCCGGGATCCTGGTGCTGCGTCCCACCCTTCAGGTACAGGTAGATCGCCGTCAGCATCGGAGGCGGCTACGGTGCCAATGGTCTTCGATCCTCGCTTGGCGGCCGCTCACGCGCACTACGCAAGGATAGTCTTCAGCCAGGGAGCGGCGAACCAAGAACGAATCGTACATGCTCCGAGCGGGTAAGCCCTTTCTGTTTACCAATCAGCAGATGGAACAGAATGTGAGCATTCCTCAGGCGCTTGCGCCGACTGACATGCAAGATCGCCGTACGCGCGTCGCGGGCCACCCCGACGCGCGTATCAGTCAAGTGTCAGGCGCGGATAAAGTCCAGCAGATCGCTGTTCACCTGCTCCATATGAGTAAGGAACAAGCCGTGCGGCGCGCCTTCGTAGACTTTCAGCAGTGCGCCCTTGATTCCGGCGGCCGTGGGGCGTCCGGTCAGCTCGAGCGGCGCGGACGCGTCCTTATCGCCGTGAAGGATGAGGACGGGACGATCGACCTGGGCCAGGGCAGGCCGCACGTCGGACTGGACCAGGACCCGATTGGTCTCGATGGCCACGGGCAGCGGCGTCCGTAGCAGCATCGTCACCAGCCAATCGATCATTTGCGGCGAGGTCTTCGGGATGAAGAACGGGTGCTTGTTGTCCTCCAGCCATTTGGGAAAATCGGTGACCCATTGAGCGCGCATCTGCTCAAAAAAGGCCGCAGGTGCGCCGTGCGGGTTGTCCTCGGTCTGTAGCAGGAACGGCGTGGATGGCGCGAGCAGGGCGATCTTGGCCACTCGGTCCGTCCCGTGCCGGCTGATATAGCGCAGTATTTCGGTGCCCCCCATCGAGTGACCCACCAAAACGACATCACGGAGATCCAGGGCTTCGATGACAATGGCCATGTCGTCAGCCAGCGTGTCCATGTCGAACCCCCTCCCCGTCGCCTCCGATCGGCCGTGACCGCGGCGATCGTAAGCGATGCAGCGCAGGCCCTGATCGCTGAGGGGGGAAATCTGATAGTCCCACATCGAGCTGCTGAGCGCCCAGCTGTGCACGAACAATACCGGCCGGCCGTCGCCCCAGTCGCAGTGGAAAAGCTGGACGCCGTCGTCTGTGCGGATAACCGTAGACCGCCGTGGGGCTTGCCGGGCGGGTGCCGCGGCCGCGCCGCCAGTCACCGTCGCCAACGCGCCCGCGGTCATGGCCGAAAGAAGCATGTTTCGTCTTTGCATTCTCTCCCCTCCTTTTGGGTGGCGAGACAATGGCAAGGCCAACTTGCTGGCGCGATTACGCGGCAGGTAATATCGCGGCCGATGCCGGTCGGTTGGGCGCGGTTTTTCTACCGACGACAACTTCGAGATCGTCGCAACTCTTCACCCGTTTCTCGCCATAGGTCAGAAGCGCTGCGTGAGGCCTCCCAGGATCGTCCGCCGCAGCCCGTATTGCGGCGCACCCACACTCACGCCCGTTCCATTACGAATCTCGTAAATCGTGTCGCCCACGTTCAGCACATCCAGACGCAGTTCGGTCCCTGCGCCGACACCGGTCTTCAGTTTTTGCACCACCGACAAGTTGACCTCGCCGTATCCAGGAAGCGCCATCCCGTTTGGTACCGTGGCCGTGCTCGCACGCAGGCCGCTGCCCCCGAGGAAGTCCATCGACAACAGGGTCGGGTGGTCGGTGTCGCGATTGATCCTGTATGAAACACCAGCTGAACCGGTCCACCGCTGGTCGTGATCAACTGAAATCCAGTGGGAATTGATATAGGCGAGTTCAAACGCCGAGAAGTTGAACTGCGCCGAACTGATGCCGGAAGCCAGGGATGTGGCCCAGCCGAGATTTCCGTACGCGGACCACGGCCCGCTCTCATAGTTAGCCGTCAATTCGCCACCGTAGATTTTTGCTCTGGTATAGGTAAAATCGGTCAGAATAATGGGCGCTCCGAACTGACCGACGTCGCCCTCGTTTGTGGCCGTCTGCAAATACGCATCGAGGCCGACTTGAAGGCTCGGTAGAAGCTTTTGTGTAATGCCTGTGTCGAAATAATTTGACCGCGTGGCCTTCACCGGATCGTTTTGCGTCACCTCCGGGGCGGCCGACGTGTTCCGGAACGGAGCAATATTGGTCTGCGTGAGCCCTTCCAACGGCGGCGGCGCGAAGTAGCGCGCGTATCCGATATGCAAGGTGGTGGACGGGCCAGGCTTCCAGACTACGTTGATCCGCGGACTTAGCTGATGTTCTTCAACGGTCTCGTCAGCCACATCGAACCGAGCGCCATAGTTGATCGTAAGTTTCGGCAGAATGTGCCATTCGTCCTGCACGTAAAAGCCGTTAAGCCATCCGGTCAGCCCGCCACTTTGCCGGATGGTTTGCGGCCCGCCAGTCTGCATGCCAGCGCCATCGACCGGCACCACGGTCGAGTCGGTATTGTAGGTTGTGCGCTCACCTTGCGTCAGAAAGCCGCCGCGGATCGTGTGCGTCTCGTTGACGCGCCAGCTTGCGTCCGCCTGTACTCCGGTGGCGAAGTCCGATCGGGTAGCGACTTGCGAAATACCGTTGAATAAAAGATCTCCCAGCGGGTCCGGCGAGAAATGCAGGTAGTTATTGTGGCTAAACAGCGAGATCTGTCCGTTGAAATCATTGAGATGCTTCTGATACGTCAGCATTCCGAAATTGGCTGATTCGCGTTGGTTCTCGTTCAGTATTGAGCTGTTGAAAGTACTGATGCCGTTCACGCTAATCCCGAGCGGCGGTATTTGGCCGGGGGAGTTGGGAATCTGAAACTGGCCCTCGTAGCCGCCGGCGACAAAGCTGAGCCGGGTATTTTCGTCGAGGATCCCCGAGACATGGACGAAGCCGTGAAACTGATTCGTGGTGTCATGCAGAGCGTTGTAGCTGGAGACCGGATTATCAATTCCGCGGTCGTTGTACAGGTAATCACCGGTGATGAACCAGTCCACGGGTCCGCTGTGCCCACCTTCCGAAAAGCTGGGTTGTAGCCAGTTCCAGCTACCGCCATACATCGACAACGACAGGCCAGGGCTGTTGTATCCGGTCTTGGTCTGGATATCGATTACGCCGGCGGTGTTGATCCCGTACTGCGCGGGCAGCGAGCCGCTGAGCACAGAGGTCGAATCGGCGAGGCGCGATTGCAGGGCTTGGCCAAAGAACGACAATCCTTGAGGGAACTCCACCCCGTCGATGCGATATTGGACGTTGGCCATCTCGCCCCGGATGTGGATCTGGCCGAAACTGTCCTGCCAGACCCCGGGTGACTGGAGCACGACCTGGTTCATGTTTGCGTTCGCACCCTGCGGGATTGCTTCCAGCGCTGGCTGGTCAAATTGGTAGTTCGTCGCGCCGAGACTTGGCTGAATTTGCTGCCGCGCGACATCCAGCCGTTTCGATGTGATGTCGATGTCGAGGGCCCCGTCTACTTCGTTGATGCTCGGGCTAGTCGGCGCGGGGGGAGCAGGTTGGGCGGAGGCGGAAGGCGATGCGGAGGCGAACAGGGAAAGCGCGCTGAACGACGCAAGAAGCGAACGCCACGCCTGCATTTCCGTCCCCTTCTCCGCGTCCGCGCATCCGTCCGCGGGTTTATTGCTTTTGATGCCGAGATAAGCAATTTGCTTCACCCCTGTCCAGATTGCAGGCCACCTCGGGGGAGGCAATTGCTATGCGTGAACCGTCAAGGGGCGACCGGTGATATCGCCAGGATCCCCACTGCAAAATCGTTGCGGTGCAGGGTTAATCGTCGAGCCGATATCTTAGCCGCACGGTTCGACTGATCTCGGCGTGCGGAGCCGGCAGCGTGGCGTTTTGAAGTAGCGCCTCGGCGGCCTGGTCGAGCACCGGGCTGCCGCTCCCGGTAACCAGTGCCACGTCGACTACCTTTCCGTCCACCGCCACTTTGAAGCGCAACGTGACGTTTCCCTGTTCACCGTGCCGCCGAGCCGCCTCCGGATAGGTCTTCCGCGCTGCCAGCCAGGCAGAAAAGAGCGTGTTCCAGGCGACGGACACGGGAGACTCCGCTTGCGGCGCCGACGCATCCACGGGTGGCCCCGGAATTGATGGAGCCGGCTCGGCGGGTGGCGTGGGGGCGGGCGCTGGCCGCTGCGGCATCGGCTTTGCCACCTGCGGTCGCACGGCAAATTGCTTTGGCGGCGGCTTCGAGTGTGGCACCGGCGGCGGTGGCTGGACGATCGGGGGCGCCGGAGCGACCGGCTCCGACGTGGGTTCTGCTGCAGGCGCGGGTGCCGCTTCCACCGGCTCAGGCAGCGGAACGGCAGCCGCCTCTGGTTGGGGTGGTTCTGGCGGAGGCTCCTCCGGTGAGGGTGGCTCTGGTGCCGCGGCCGGGGGCACCGGTTGCGGGACAGCCGTGGCCTGCTGAACCACCGGCGGCTCGAAGACAAGCGACATCACCGCGGGCGCAGGTTCGTCGGGGGCACTCGTCCAAACTATGGCAGACAGCGCAATGCCCAACAGCACATGTGCCGCACCCGAGGCGGCTAAAGAAATTCCGGCACGCGCTGAAGGTCCGCCCTTTGGGGCGACTCCCCATGCTCGGTCTGCTCGAAGCAATCCGCCTTTCCCCCCGGCTCACAGCTTGGCACTGTAGCCCGATCTATCGCAATAAAGTCGCAGGGCGGCAAGCGAAGCGCCAGTCACAACTGTCTTCGGCGGCCGCTGGGAGCTCATCCGCCGGGACCGCCGGAAGCATGCCTTGAGGCGGATGAGGGTCGAAGTTGCTGGTCTGTCGACGCAGTTACGGATTGACACCGTCGGGACCCACTCCGGCCAAACCTGAACTCCCAGCCACGAAAGGCCCGTTAGCTGTTCAGCGCGCGCAGTGCCCGCCGATCCTTCACCACGACCCGCCGAGCGCTCGGCAGCCCGATCACGCCGTCGCGGTCCAGTTGCGACAGGGTCCGCGACACCGTCTCGATCGTGAGCCCCAGATAGTCCGCGATGTCCTGCCGGCTCATCACCAACTCGATGACGCCGCCGCTTCCCGCGCGTTGCGGCGGTTTCCTCAAGGAAAGCCCCAATCTTCTGCGCCGCGCTGGCACGCCCTAGCAGCAGCGAGTGTTCCCGGGCGCTCGCCATGGAGGTCATCGCATGCGAGAAGAACCAGCGACTCAGGCGATCGTCCTGGGACACGATCGTTTCGAGGCCGCGGCGGCGATAGGCAATCACCGAGCAGTCGGTCACTGCTTCAGCGGCCATCCGATGGTCGGCAGTGGCTTCGAATCCAAACACGTCGCCTTCCCGATGGAAAGCATCGATCTGCCGCCGTCCGTCGCTCAGGAAGCGGCAAGTCCTGACCACGCCGCTGACCACCTTGTAGAAGCAACGTGCTTCATCGCCCTCGCCATAGATTTGATGGTCGGCGGCGAAATGCATCGCCATGCCGGTCAACTCAAAGCCATCCCCCTGCTCGGGTGCGTTCCATGGCAGCGGCGCATAGGCTGCTGAGGAAGCGATATGTCCGTGTTTGGCAGCGACCGCGAGTGATACCGACATCGGGAACTCCTGTCATGCGAAGAACATGGCCCCGTTGTATCGGTGGTCAGGGATACCCAAAATTCGGTTATATCCTACGCAAACATACGTACAGCCGCCCGCGCGATCAGGCGCTGGGGCGGAGGATGGCCCGGATATTGTCCATCAGAACGTTGTCCAGAAGCGGCTTCTCCAGTATCGTGTGCACCCCCGCGGCGTCGGCACGAGCCCGCTCCTGCGGTGTCGCACGGCTGGTGAGCATGATCGCGGGCAACCCGGGATTTTGCGCTTGAAGGTTCTTCAGCAGCGCGAAGCCATCCATCCGCGGCATACGGTGATCCAGGATAACGCACCCAGCGCGGTTTAAATCGGGATCGGCCAAAAGCGAGGCGCCGCCGCTGTGCACATGCACGCACAACCCCTCCAGCCGTAAGGCGAATTGCAATGCGTCGCGCACCGCCTGATCACCATCGACAATCATGACGAGGTTCCGCCCATCGGCCATCCTTGAACTCCAGCACCCGCAGCGACGCCCGGTCGGTGGGGCCATGGAAACCTAAGGAAGCCAGGTCCGAGGCGCCTTGATCCAAATCAACCCGGAGAGCGGACGACGAACACCATTCGCACCAAATCGGCAACGCTGCGCGCGCCCATCCGGGTCATCAGATTGGCGCGATGAACCTCCACCGTGCGAGCGCTGATCTTCAGATCGTAGGCGATCGTCTTGTTGGGCAGGCCGGCGATCAGGCCCTCCAGCACCTCACGCTCCCGCGGGGACAGGCTGTCGAGCCTGGTCTTGATCGCGGCTACCTCGTCCTCGCGGCGAAAATCCCGCGTATGGCGGTCGATCGCGATCCGGATGGCGGTCAACAGCGCCTCGTCATTGAATGGCTTCTCGATGAAATCGACCGCTCCGGCCTTCATCGCCTCGACCGCCAGTGGCACGTCGCCATGGCCGGTGATGACGATCACGGGCAATCCAATGCCCCGCGTCCTCAGCTCGCGCTGCAAAGTCAGCCCATCCATTCCCGGCATTCGCACATCGGTGACGATGCAGCCCGGTTGCACAGACGGTAGTGCATCAAGAAAGACAAGGGCGGATTCGTAGACCCGCACGGCGAAGCCGGTCGTCGTAAGCAGGAACGCAACCGCCTGCCGCACCCCGTCGTCATCGTCGATCAGATGGACCACGGCATTAGATGCCATCGGTCAGTTCCTCCTTGCTCAAAACCTTCAGGGTCAGGTGGAAAATCGTTCCGCCGTCGGGATTGGGGTCCGCCCAGAGTTTGCCACCGTGCGATTCGATGATGGTGCGGGAGATTGACAGCCCGACCCCCATGCCGTTCGGTTTGGTGGTCACGAAGGGATCGAACAGCAGAGCGGCGATTTCCGGCGCGATTCCCGGCCCCGTATCGGAGACGCTGACCTCCACCATGTCCCCGGGCTGTTCAGCAGTGGAGATGTGCAGCTCCCGGCGTTTGGTTTCATTCATCGCCTCGATTGCGTTGCGCATGAGGTTCAGGATGACCTGCTGGACCTGCACCTTGTCGGCCATCACCCAATCGACACGTGGATCGAAACCAAAAGTGACCCGCACGCCGGTTTCCTTGACGCCGACGAGCGCCAGCGCGCTGGCCTCCTCAATCAATCTCGGCAGGCTTTCGACACGCCGCTCGCTCTCACCCCGAGCGACGAACTGGCGCAGACGGCGAATGATCTGGCCGGCGCGCAACGCCTGGTCGGCCGCCCGATCGATGGCATCGCGCAACATCAGATTGTGTACGCTCTCGGTGCCATCCAGCAGCCGGCGGCACCCGTTCAGATAGCTCGCCACGGCGGTCAGCGGCTGGTTCAGCTCATGCGCCAACGTGGACGCCATTTCTCCCATCGCGGTAAAGCGCGACATGTGGATCAGCTCTGCCTGCATGTCCTGCAGTCGCTGCTGGGTGGCCTGGCGTTCCGTGAGGTCGCGCACGAAACCTGTAAATGATCGGTTGCCGCCGGAGGTCATTTCACCAACCGACAACTCCATGGGGAAAGTAGAGCCGTCCCTTCGCTGCCCGACGACGACGCGGCCACGGCCGATCACCCTCTTTTCGCCCGTGGCGAAATAGCGTGCGAGATAGCTGTCGTGCTGCTCCCTGTATGGCGAGGGCATCAACATGCTGACATTCTGGCCGACGACCTCATAGGCGGCATAGCCAAACAGCCGCTCCGCCGTGACGCTGAAGGATCGCATGATTCCTTTGCTGTCGATCACGATCATGGCGTCCGGGATCGAGTTCGAGCACCGACTGCAGATGCGCCTCGCGCGCTTCGAGTTCGGCCTGCGCACGTTTGGCGGCGGTGATGTCCCGTGCCACCTTGGACGCACCGACCAGCCGCCCTGCATCATCCCACACCGGCGAAATCGTTATCGAGACATCGATGATCGTGCCGTCCTTGCGCCGGCGGAGCGTTTCAAAATGTTCGATCCGCTCGCCGGCCTTGATGCGTTCCAGCATGCGGGCCATCTCGTCCTCCAAGCCCGGTGGAAGTAGCATCGACAGCGGTCGCCCTATAGCCTCCTCGGCGGTGTAGCCGAGGATCGCCTCGGCGCCGCTGTTCCAGTCCGTCATGATCCCGTCGAGCGTCTCGCCGATAATCGCATCGTCCGACGACGCTACGATCGCGGCCAGCCGGCTCGTCGCTCCGTCGACGGTGGACTGTCGGCGGGCGTCGATCAGGATACCCGCCACTTCAGCCGGGTTTGCGCCGGCAAAAGCCTGTCCGCGAACACGAAGCCAGCGGCCAGTCGCGGCGGCACGCGCTTCAAAATCGAAATGGCCGCTCTCCGCGACACTGTTTCTCGGCGCGCGCTCCGCGACGCTGATTTCAACGCCCGCTCCATGATGGGGCGGTCATCGGGATGGATCGCGGTGATGAAATCCCGGGTAGTCGAGCGGTTGCGAGACGGAACAACCGAGCAACTCGACGCCTCTCGGGGAGAGCATGACAGCCCCCGTTCCGAGGTCCCACCGCCAGAGACCGAGATCGGCCCCCTGCAGCGCTAGCTGGAAACCGTCGATAGGGGCCCGAAGCGGGTCGGTTGACGGATGGGTATCGGCGGTCATCAATGCTTCATGCTATGAACCCTGAACATCAGCATATCCGCTTTGTAGCTTGGTTGCCATCAGGCAACCTCGTTGACCTAAATCAATGCGTGGGCGTGTCGAAGAGCGCACGGAACATCTGTAGGCAAAAGGAGGAGAACATGGCCCTTCGAGATCTCGTGGTATTGCTCGACGGCTCGCCGCGGGACGAGACCAAACTGGCCGCGGCCGTGGAACTGGCGCGACGAAACGATGCGCATCTGACCGGGCTGTGCCCGTTGGAGCTGCTGTTACCGGCGGATATGTCGTTTGCCCTGGGGGGTTATCCCGACTTGTGGGCGCTGCCGGAGTTCGCCAAACAGGTGGACAGCCAGGCGCGGGCCAAGGCGGCGATCATCGAGGCCGGTTTTCGCGAATTGCTGCGCCGCGAGGGGCTGAAAGGTAATTGGGTGCTCGAGGCGGGCTTTTTGATTCCGTCCGTCACCCGCCGCGCTCAGGCCTCCGATCTGATCGTCGTCGGTCAGGCCGATCCCGAGAACCCGCTGCCGGCGACCGCCCGGACGCTGGTCGAGGACATTCTGATGACTGCCGGGCGGCCTTTGCTGCTCATCCCTTATGCCGGCCCCTTCGATACGATCGGCACAAATGCTCTGGTCGGCTGGACGCCAACGCGGGAGTCCGCCCGAGCGGTGCATGATGCGCTGCCAATTCTTGCTCCGTCAGCCAAGGTCACGGTGCTGACGGTCGAGACGCCACGAGAGCGCGGGGACAGCGAAATGCCGCCGACAACCGAGATCGCCGAACATCTGTCGCGCTACGAACTCGATGTCTCGGCCGCTCGAACGGTTGTAAGCGATGGGCTGTCGCCGGCCGATGCGCTGCTGGACTATGCCTCTGACATCGGAGCCGATTTGCTGGTCGTCGGCGGCTACGGGCATTCGCGGACGCGGGAGATGATTATGGGCGGGGTCACGCGGGATCTGCTCCGGCACATGACGGTGCCGGTGCTGATGTCGCACTGAGGCTTCGCCCGTTCGGGCCGACGGTCGCCGGCATCCATTCGGACGCTCGGCCGCGTTTGCCTGCCCGTGCAACAGCCGCTTCCCACCCTGCCTTGCTCACTCACCATGCGCGTCCTAGGAATTGGACACGTGCGCCGTTGCACTGCCCAGGAGACGAACCATGGTCGAAGTCCCGAACCGCCCCGAATATCAGAGCGAACTGTTCAAGAAGGGTCTCGCCGTCCGCCGCGAAGTGCTGGGTGGCGACTATGTGGACGCCTCACTGGCCCGCGCCGACGATTTCAACGCCGCGTTCCAGCAGATGACCACCGAGATCGCCTGGGGCATGTGCTGGACCCGCCCCGGCATCGACCGCAAGACCCGCAGCATGATCAACCTGACGATGCTGTCGGCGCTGAACCGCGGCTCCGAACTGCGCCTGCATCTGAAGGCCGCGCTGACCAACGGCGTAACCCGTGACGAGATCAAGGAAATCCTGATGCAGGTCGGCGCCTATTGCGGCATCCCGGCGTGCCTGGAGGCGTTCAAGATCGCCACCGAGGTGTTCAAGGAAGTCGACGCGGCGAAAGGTTAAGCTGCCAATGAGCTAAGACCGTCGGCTTCATCGGCGTCGGCAACATGGGCTGGCCGATGGCGGCCTGCCTCGTGAAGGCCGGCTTCACTGTCAACGTGAACGACTCCCGTCGCGAGGCGGCGAACAATTTCGTCCAGCAGGTCGGCGGCTTTGCCCCTGACACGTTGCGGCAACTCGCCGAGGCGTCGGACGTGATCGTCACGATGCTGCCGACCAGCGTGATCGTCGAGCGGGTGCTGTCCGGCGGCGACGACAACCTGTTCGCCGGCATGAAGCCGGGCACCATCATCATCGAAATGAGTTCCGGCGTGCCGTCGGTCACGCAGCGGCTCGCCGAACAGGTCGCCGCCTTGGGTGGCACGCTGATCGACGCGCCGGTATCCGGCGGCGTGCCGCGGGCGAAGACCGGCCAGCTCGCGATCATGGTCGGCGGCGACGCCGCGACGATCGACCGGGCGATGCCGGTGCTGTCGGCGATGGGCACGTCGGTGCTGAAGACCGGCGCGGTCGGGTCCGGTCAGGCGATGAAGGCGCTGAACAATCTGGTCAGCACCGGCGGATTCCTGATCGGGATCGAGGCGCTGCTGATCGGCCAACGTTTCGGGCTCGATCCGGCTGTCATGACGGATGTCCTGAACGCCGCGACCGGCATGAACAACTCGACGCAGAAGAAGTTCAAGCAGTTCGTGCTGTCGCGGAAGTTCGACGCCGGCTTCACCATGGGTCTGCTGGCGAAGGATTTGTCCATCGCCATGCAGGTCGGCCGGGAGACCGGCACCGCCGCGCCGTTGTCCGCGCTGGTGAACGAGATGATCGTTTCGGCGCAGTCGAAGTTCGGGCCGAACGCGGATCATACCGAAATGGCGAAGTTATGCGAACTGCTGGCGGGATCGGAACTGGACGCCGGCTGATGCGTCTGATCTGCCTGCTGGCGTTGCTGCTTGCCCCGGTCAGCGCGACGCGCCGCCGATCCGTCGGCGTTGTGGAAGATCGTCAGCGGCCAGTGCGTGCCGCATGAAGAGACCGAACGCAGACCCCTCGCCCTGCTCCGAAGTGGATCTCGCCGACGGGTGTTGAGAAGGGCTACGTGGTCCTCAAGGACAGGAACGGCGTCGCCCAATTCCTGCTGATCCCAACCGCCCGTATCAGCGGGATCGAGGACCCGGCGATCCTGGCGCAGGGCGAAACGAATTACTGGGACGCCGCCTGGCAGGCCCGCTCTTTTGTTGAGGATCGCTTGCACACGTCCTTGCCGCGCGATGACGCTCTCGCTGGCGATAAATTCCTCGGTTGGCCGCACCCAGGATCAGTTGCACATCCACGTCGACTGCATCCGTCCCGACGTTCATGCCACCCTGGCCGCCAATCTTGACAAGATCACCAACGTCTGGACGCCGTTCCCGACGCCGCTGGCCGGGCATCGCTATCGGGCGATCCGGATCGATCAGCCGACGCTGGATGGGGTTAATCCTTTCCACGTGCTGGCGGATGCCGATCCGCAAGCCGGCAGCCGACATGGGGATGCACACTCTGGTGGTGGTCGGGGCGACGTTCCCGGACGGCACCAGCGGTTTCGTTCTGCTGGACGATCATGCCGATCTAACCGCCGGCGACCGCGCGTCTGGTGAGGAATTGCAGGACCACACTTGCGCGATCGCGCCGAAGTAATGATGCCGGGTCACGTCGAAGCCGTCAGCCAAGCCAGCATACATCGGTTCAGCAAGCAGCCCAGGATGTGGATCCGTCTGGTCGCCGGCCTGGGCGTCGACGGTGACGCGCATTTTGGCGCGACAGTAAAACACCGCTCCCGCGTCGCACGTGACCCCACGCAGCCGAACATGCGGCAAGTCCATCTGCTGCATCGTGAGTTGCTGGACGAGCTTCAGGCACAAGGGTTCGTAATCGGCCCCGGCGATATCGGCGAGAATATCCTGACGCGCGGTCTCGATCTTCTGGCCCTTCCCAGCGACACGATCCTACGGATAGGCGTCACGGCCCAGATAAAGGTGACCGGCCTGCGCAACCCCTGCATTCAACTAAACCGCTTCAAGCCCGGACTGATGGCCGCAACGCTAGACAGGGGCCGGGCCGGAAACCTAATCCGCAAGGCGGGCATCATGGCGGTTGTTTTGACGGATGGCGAGGTCCGTCCCGGCGATCCGATCGAGGCGACCCTCCCAGAACAACCACACCGCAGGTTGCAGCCGGTCTAGGAAATCGCCCGACAGTTATTCCGATCAACGATCATGACCTTTGCAGGCGTGGGAAGATGGTGATCCACTTCCCGCAGGGAGAAACAACTATGGACCCGGAAAACACATTCTTCGGCCTGGCAGGCAAAAAAGGGCTCATTATCGGCGGTGGCCAGGGCATGGGCGAGAGCTCGGCGCTGTTCCTGGCCCGCGCCGGCTGCGACGTGGCACTGGTCGATATCGTTCCCGACCGCGCCGACGCCGTCGGACAAAAGGTCCGCGCGCTCGGCCGTCACTCCGTCACCATCGCCGGCGACGTGCTCGACGACGACCAGATCCCCCTGATCGTCGCCGAAGCCGAGGCGAAGCTGGGCGGTCTCGACCTGATGGTCTCGATCGTCGGCGCCGCAGTCTGGGGATCGCTGCTGGAAACCACAGCCGACATCTGGGACCAGCAGATGCGGCTGAACCTGCGGTATTTTTTCCTGGTCGCGAAGCAGGTCGCCCAGTCGCTGATCCGCCGCGACCAGCCCGGCGCGATCGTCGGCATCGCCTCGGTGGACGGCCAGCGCGCCTCCCCGATGCGCGGCGCATACGGGGCAGCAAAGGCCGGGCTGATCAGCCTGGTGCAAACCATGGCGGTCGAGTGGGCACCGCACAGCATCCGTGTTAACGCCATCGCGCCGGGTCATATCGTCACGCCGCGGCTGTACGACACGCCGCAGCGGGTGGAGGGCTATGCCGCCAGCCTGCTGCCGATGCGCCAGCGCGGCACCCCTGACGATATCGGCCGAGCGGCGCTGTTCCTGGCATCGGACATGGCGCGCTACATCACCGGCACGACGTTGGACGTCGATGGCGGGTTGCTCGCCGCCAACCTATTTCCGCGCGGATTGCCCGGCAAGCAACCAGGGCTGACGCTTCACATCGCGCTTTCCGGCTGGCAACGTGGCGCGCAGGGGAGGACAACCGATGAATTTCGACTTTTCTGACGACCTCAAGCAGCTGCGCGACCAGGCCCGGCGGTTTCTGTCAGAGCAATGCCCACCCGCGGTGGTGCGGCGGTCGCTGGACGGGCAGGAAACCTACGCCGCCGATCTGTGGCGCGCGATTGCCGAAATGGGCTGGATCGGTGCTGCGATCCCGGAAGAGTTCGGTGGCGCCGGCCTGGGCTACGAAGGCCTGTGCGTGCTGGCCGAGGAAATGGGCCGAGCGGTCGCGCCGGTGCCGTTCGGTTCGACCGCTTATCTGGCGGCCGAGGCGATCCTGACAGCCGGATCGGATGCGCAGCGGCGCGAATATCTGCCGAAGCTCGCCGACGGCTCGCTGATCGGCTGTCTGGCGATGTCGGAGGGCAACGGCAATCCCGAACCGTCCACCATCCACGCCCGCGTCGTCGGCGGCCGGCTGACCGGCGCGAAATGGCCGGTGGCCGACGGCGGCATCGCCGATATTGCCGTGGTGGTGGCCTGCGACGAGCACCGGCAGCCCGGTTTGTTCATTGTGGATCTGCCGGATGTCCGCCGCCGCGATCTGAAGACGCTCGACCCCACCCGCAACCACGCCCGGCTGGAATTCGATGCCACGCCGGTGCAGACTCTGGTTCCGGCGGCTGGGGTGCGGTGCAGCGGGTGCTGGACCGGGCAGCAATCCTGTTCGCGTTCGAGCAGGTCGGCGGCGCTGATGCCTGCCTGCAGATGGCGCGGGATTACGCGCAGGAACGTTTTGCCTTCGGCCGGCCGATCGGTTCGTTCCAGGCGATCAAGCACAAGCTGGCGGACATCTACGTGGCGCTGGAGCTTGCGCGGTCGAACGCCTATTACGGTGCCTGGGCGCTGGGGGCGGACGCCACCGACCTGCCGCTGGCCGCGGCGACGGCTCGGGTGTCCGCGACCGAGGCGTTCCATCTGGCGTCGAAGGAAAATATCCAGACCCATGGCGGCATCGGCTTCACCTGGGCGGTGGACTGCCATCTGTTCTATCGCCGATCGAAACAGCTCGGCCTCGGCGATCGGATCGGCGCCGTTCTGGAAAGACCGGCTGGTCGATCTGCTCGAAACCCGCAACGCGGCCTGAAGGGAGACTGCATCATGGACTTCAATGATACGCCGGAAGAAGCCGCATTCCGCGCCGAGGCGCGTGCGTTTCTCAGCGCCAACGCCGAACTGAAGGCCGGAGCCGGCCGGTGCTGCGCCAGAGCGGCGTCGACGCCGAGGCCGTCAAGCGCTGCAAGGCATGGCAGGCAAAGAAGGCCGACGCCGGGTTCGCCGGCCTGACCTGGCCGAAACAATTTGGCGGCAAGGAGGCCTCGCCGATCCTGCAGGTGATCTACAACCAGGAAGAAGACGATTTCGTCGTGCCGCGCGGGCTGTATCGAGATCGGCCTGGGCATGTGCATCCCGACGATGATGGCCTATGCGAAGCCGGAGCAACTGGACCGCTATGTGCGCTCCGGCGCTGCGCGGCGAGGAAGTCTGGTGCCAGTTGTTCAGCGAACCGGCCGGCGGGTCGGATCTGGCGGCGTTGCGCACGCGGGCGGAACGCGACGGCGACGACTGGGTCATCAACGGCCAGAAGATCTGGACCTCCGGCGCGCATCTGTCGGATTTCGGCATCATCGTCGTCCGCACCGACCCGAACGTGCCGAAACATGAAGGCCTGACCTTCTTCTTCCTGGACATGAAGTCTCCCGGCATCGAGATCCGGCCGATCCATCAGATGTCCGGCGCTCGGCATTTCAACGAGGTGTTCTTCACCGATGTCCGCGTGCCCGACAGCCAGCGTCTGGGCGCGGTCGGGCAGGGGTGGAAGGTGTCGCTCACCACGCTGATGAACGAACGCCTCGCGGTCGGCGACGTGCAGCGGCCGGATGTCGATGACCTGATCGAACTCAGCCGCAGGGTCCGGATCGACGGCAAGCCGGCGATCCAGAATGCCGCCGTGCGCGAGCAGATCGCCGAGTGGCACGCCCGGTCGCAGGGCCTGAAGTTCACCCGATTCCGCACCATGACCGCGCTGTCGAAAGGCGAGACGCCGGGGCCGGAGAACTCCATCCACAAGCTGGTGAACGCGTCGAAGCTGCAGGATATCGCCAGTTACGGTATCGATCTGATGGGCGCGGGCGGGCTTGGTGCTGGACGACGATCTGACGGAGGCCTACGGGATGTTCCAGGCGGCGTTGCTGTCGTCACCGAGCGGCGCGGATCGCCGGCGGATCGGATGAGATTCTGCGGAACATCATCGCCGAACGCGTGCTTGGGCATGCCGTCCGACATTCGCGTGGACAAGAACAAGCCATTCAACCAGGTGCCGACCGGCAAGCGGTAAAGCACGTCGGGAGGGGCCTCAGCGCCGCGCTGCGGGCCGACACGGTCAGGCGCAACCGAAACCACGGTCATGACGTTGTGTCCGAGGACAATCGGCAGGGCTGATCGGCCCCCCGTCCGATTGCGACGGAGAGCAGCGGCATGAGTGAACTCGTAACCGAAACGTCCGGGCACGCCACCGCTAGATCCGGCATGACGAATGTCCGGTGGCGCATCTTCTTTCTGATTTTGGGAACCGTTGCGATCAATTACATCGATCGCGCATCACTCTCGGTCGCCATGCCGATGATCAGCCACGAGTTCAGCATCTCCCCAGCCATACAGGGACTGCTGCTCAGCAGTTTCTTCTGGACCTATTGCTTGATGCAGATCCCTGGCGGGATGCTCGCGGATCGCTTCCTGCCGCGCTTGGTCATTGCGGGTGCGACCATCGGATGGGGCGCCTTCGCCGCGCTCGCCGCCGCATCCACCGGCTGGATCACCATGCTGCTCACCCGCCTCGGGCTCGGTTTGTCCGAGGGCCCGATTTTTCCTGCCGGCGCCAAGCTGATTGGCATGTGGATGACGCCAATGGAACGCGGCCGGGCGGCGGCGTTGTTGGATGGCGGGGCGCCGCTGGGAACGGCGCTAGGGTCGTTGATCATCGCCGGTCTGATCGCGGCCCTCGGATCATGGCGGCTGGCATTTCTTGCCGCTGGGCTCGCCACGATGGCCTGCGGCGTGTTCGCCTGGTTCTACATTCGCAACCATCCGCATGAGCATGATTCGGTCAGTTCGCCCGAGCGGGACCATATTCGGGAGGGCCTGGAGCGCGCCGCGGCAGATGCGGGACCTGCCACCTCGATGACGGCGGTTTTCCGTTCGCCGTCGATCTGGTCGCTGTTCGTCGGCTGGTTCTGTTTCAATTCGCTCTGGTATGGTTTCCTCACGTGGGTGCCGAGCTTCCTGGCCAAGACGCAAGGATTGAATATCGGGGCGCTGGGCTGGGCCACCTTTCTGATCTTCTTCGCCGGTTTCGCAGGCGAGTTGGTTGGAGGCCAGTTGCTAGATTATTTCCTGCGCAAAACCGGCGCCACGCAGACGGTGTATCGCACGCTCTTCGGCATATCCGCGGGATCGGCGACGATCGCGGTCTTCCTGGTCGCCTTTGTGCACGATGAAGCCACGGTGATCACGCTGCTGGCGACCACACTTTTCTTCCTGCGCTGGTGCGGCATGTACTGGACACTGCCGGGCCTGCTGATCGGCGGTGAGAAGGCCGGTTTCCTGGCCGGATGCATGAATTTTGCTGGCAACATCGCCGGCATCGTCATTCCGGTCATTGTCGGTCTCATCGTTAGCGCCACCGGGTCGTATTACCTGGCCCTGATGGTTTTCGCCGCCGTCGGCGCCGGGCTGTTTCTCTGTTCGGTCGGCATGCGGTATCGCCGCGCATTCTAGTCTAGTTTCCGTCCATAAACGGGTAGCTTCTTTGCTGGACGGCCGTCCCTCGGCATCGCTTGAGCGATGCCTTGGCCGGTCCCAGGAGGGGCGATTTCCGCGTCGGTTAGGGAATAGTTGCAATCGCAACTTTAGCGTGTACCGCAGGACCAGTGCGGGCGACCGAGCTTGGCGTGCCCAATGGGAAGTCCGGTCAGGTACTCGGCCAAGGTCAACCGCGCGCAAAGAGCCAGGTTATAGGCGACAACCGAGGAGCCATACGTATGAGGTGAAGTGCGCCAGCCCGCGCCAGGTGCAGCGTGCCAGGCCAAATGCCCGCTTCAAACAGGAGATGTTGGCCTCGATGCCGGCGCGGAAGTTGCGCAGCTTGCGATACACCCAGTTGACTCTTGACCATGGCTTCGATGCCGAGACGGGCCTTCTTATGGAAGGCGACATCGCTCACGCCAAGCGCCTTGGCCTGGGAGAGATTGGCCACACTGGCATAGCCGCCGTCGCTGGCGGTCTGGCGTGGCGGCTGGCCGTGGCAGGTGATGTGGCGCTCCAGCATCGGCAAAAAACGCTCAGCATCGGCCGGATTGCCAGTCTCGACAACGACGTCGAGGATCAGGCCGCTGCGACCGGTCGCCAGATTGATCTTGTGACCGATATTGCACCGCGCGGCCGCCTTTGACGATAATGTCGGCGTGCGGCTCGAACAGGCTGACCACTTTTTCACTGGCCGGCACCGCTTCACCGTCGAACACCCGGCGCCTGGTCTGCGTCATGACGCGCTCGATCAAGGGCAGGTAATGGCGGACTTCGCGGCACCCAACCCGCGGCGGCGGGCCCAGCGCACGCCGCCAGCAGTACGAGCGCACGCTCCAGCGTCGCTTTGGTAGCACGCGTCGCGGCAAGAAGTTCGCGATACAGCTTCGCTTTTCGTTCTTTGCCGCGGCTGTACTCGATGGCCTGAGCGCGCTTCTTGGCCAACCGGCGGTGATCGTGCCAGTTGATCGCAGCAGTGCCGGCCAACCTTCCCGCCCGCTTCAGCAAGCGTGTCATCACCCGCACCGCATCCCACAGCAGCGAGCTGTCGCTGGGCTCATGCATCAGCGCTTCGGTGACCGTGCTGTCAATGCGAACCATCGCTGCCGGCTCCAGCTTGGTTTGCCGAGCATTGCGCACCACCGCCTGATTGATCGCCTCCCAACTGGCTGCGGTGATCGCGCTGATGGTCTTCTGCAGCACCGCCTTCTTTGGCGTCCAGCTCATCGGCAGCCGCGCGAAGGCGCGAAACGACGCTGAAGTCTTCCAGGTGAAACGCCAGTTCTTCGTAACTCAACTGGCGGTATTGTTTCAGCAGCGCGCAACGCAGCACGGCCTCCGCGGGCAGGCCACGCCGGCCGGGTCTCGCAAACTCCGTCGCGGCGTAAATCGTTGCTGACCAGGCGCAGCAACGGGCGGTGCTGATCGAGCCACCCCGAGATCTGCTTCAGCTCGCGACCGATCTCGTGTGTGGCGAAGATTTCGAATAGATTGGCTTGTATGATGCGTTCCTGACGCATAATCGGGCTCCGGCGGCGGGGTTTGGTTCGGATGCCGTGGGATGCCGCCGAAACATAATCGAAGCCGCCGGGCTTAACTCGCGAAATCTCGCAAATCCGCGCAGGTTTTCATATGGTTAGCGTTTATGGACGGAAACTAGTCTAGCCCAGCAAATCTCTGGCCGGCGGGTCAACTCCAAGCGCACCGGCCGAGTGTTTTCCGGACCTCGCGTCGCGAGCGTCCCCTAGCGACGGATCCTGACTCTGTCGCCCATCCTGTTCGCGAATGCGTGTAGTGGCCATTATGACTGGACTATGTGCGGAATACGTAGGTAGCGTGCGGCAAAAATCAGGAGTGACCGTCATGGCCACCATTTTGCGGCACACCAATTTGTTACGAGCGACGATGCTTGTTATCGCGTTCTCGAGCGTGTCGTGCCAGCCCATCCTGCAGTCAGTCCCAGTACGTGACGAGGCCGCGTCTGTCGGCCGGACCGTGGACTCTCTCCCCGTCGCCGACGAAGACTATTTCAAGGCGATGGATAGCGGCCTGGCGCTGACATCAGAGGAAATCGAAGGCCGCGATACCTGGATAGTCTGGACCGGGGGCGACGATCGCCTATGGGATCACGTGACCAATTATACATTTGGGTCCTTCGATCTTCTGAAGATTTTGTCTTCTTATCCTGATTTGAAATACAGTCGTGACAGCCGTTGGCACTATCTTGGCCTGGTCAACGAACCATGCTTCGACAAGGCGACAGGACCTGACCCCAATCGTTATGGTCTGTGGTTGGACCGCCGCAGAACCGACTGTGGACCGGATCCCTTCGACAACCCACAGAAATACCCGGGCGTCGCGATCGGCGCCCGCGGCCGAACCGTTCCCGTGGGCTCCCTTTATGGAGCGCCGAGCGGCATAATGGGGCTCCGGCTGTTTCCGAACCCAGATTTCGACGAGGCAGCGGCCAAGCGATGGGATTCGGTCCGCTACTACACCGATCCGGCCTATTACGACGCCAAGGATCTGGTACGACCGTACCGCGTCGGCATGTCATGTGGTTTCTGTCATATCGGCCCGAATCCCCAACGGCCGCCCGTTGATCCGGAACACCCAAAGTTCGAGAACCTGAGCTCGCTCGTTGGCGCGCAGTATTTCTGGGTGGACCGTATTTTCAACTGGCGGTCAGACGAATCCAACTATCTGTTCCAGGTGCTTCACGCGTCTCGTCCGGGCTCACTCGATACATCGCTGGTCGCCACTGACTATATCAACAACCCGCGGACTATGAACGCGATCTACAATGTTTGGCCGCGACTCAAAGCGGCCTTCGGCTGGGGTCACGAAACGCTGGCAGGCGGCGAACTCAACAACCGCCAATTCAATGACTACGTTCAGCAAGGTCCATTGACGCAGTTCTTCCAGCCGCCATCAACGGTTTTCACGCCGCATGTACTGAAGGATGGCTCCAACTCGGTCGGCGCGCTGGGTGCCCTCAATCGGGTTTACGTGAACATCGGCCTGTTCAGCGAGGAATGGACACGCCACTTCATCCCGGTGATCGGCGGCCAGCGTCAAACGCCCATCGAAATCGCGGATATGCGGGCGAACTCGAATTATTGGGGGGCTACCGAGGCGCGAACCGTGGACATGGCGTTGTTCCTGCTGAAGGCTTCGTATCCACACAAACTCGCAGACGCACCGGGGGGGCGTCGGTACTTGAACGCGACAACGCTGCCGCGCGGCAAGATCGTCTTTGCCGAGAATTGCGCCGGGTGCCATTCCAGCAAGCAACCGGCGATACCGGCCGGCGCTGACCCTGGTGCCTGCATCGGGCCGGACTACCTTGCGTGCTGGGAAAAGTATTGGACCTGGATACAATCGGATCCGTTCAAGCAGCAGATGCGTCAGATCGTCGCCGCGGACGACTTTCTCAACGACAACTATTTGTCCACGGATATGCGTGTGCCGGTGACGTTGCTGCAGACCAACGCTTGCAGTCCGCTCGCCAGCAACAGCCTGCGAGGCGAGATCTGGAACGACTTCTCCTCCGAAAGCTACAAGTCCCTTCCGTCGGTCGGTACCATCACCGTCTATGATCCATTCACCGGCGAGCCGCAGGCCTTCACCATGCCCGCCGGCGGCCGCGGTTACACCCGGGTGCCAAGTCTTTCCAGCTTATGGTCGACCGCACCGTTCCTCCTGAACAATAGTGTCGGGCCTTTCAATCCGGAGCCCTCCGTGGCAGCCCGCATGACCTCCTTTGACGCGTCAATCACGCAAATGTTGTGGCCGGAACAAAGGTCGTCCGACCCGGTATTCGGCACCCGAATTCCCGGCGTCATTGACCGCACCACCGCCACCAGCTTTCTGCGCATCCCCGCCGGCTATATTCCGGAGTTCCTGCGTAAATCCGAACCCATCGCCAGCCTGATCGTGCCATCGCTGTTCGACGGCCAGGGTGGCCTCGAGGTCGGACCCATCCCCAAAGGAACGCCGGTTGATCTGCTGGCAAACCTTGATCTGCTGCCCGAAGGCGGCGGGCGTCAGCGCCTGATGCATGATGCCGATGTCGTGGAACTGTTCGCGCGCCTGATCCACGATCTAAAAGCGCTTCCTGCGGGAGCGAGCGATGAACAGGCCAGCCAAGTATTCGCCAATGTCGCGCGTCCGCTCTATGCGCTCAGCCGATGCCCCGACTTCGTGGTCAACCGGGGGCACTACTTTGGCACCAAACTTCCGGACGCTGACAAGCGTGCTTTGATTTCATTCCTCAGGACGTTCTGAGGTGGCGGCGCGCTCGACATCATCGCAAAATCCAGCGTTGTCACGCCGTAATGTAGGCCGTGCCGCCGTCGGTATGGCGGTCTCCGCTTTCGGGCTCGGCGCGTGTGACAGTAAACCAGCGTCGATCGCTGGAACAGCCCTTAGTCCTTCGGCCCCAGTGGATTATATCGTTGTCGGCTCGGGTGCGGGCGGTGGACCTGTGGCCGCCAACCTCGCGAGGGCGGGATATAAGGTCGTGCTGATGGAAGCCGGCGGCAGCGATGACCCGCTCAACTCTCGGATCCCCGCATTCCATCCGCTCGCGAGTGAGGATTCAGCGCTTTCCTGGGCATACTACGTACGTCACTACGCGGATGACGCCGCGCAGCGGCAGGACAGCAAGTACGTCGCTGCGAAACAGGGAATCCTCTATCCGCGTGCCGCCACGCTGGGCGGATGCACGGCCCATCACGCCATGATCACTGTCCGCGCCGACAACGCTGACTGGGACGCAATCGCAACGCTGACCGGCGATCCAACCTGGCGCAGCGAGGCGATGAACGTGTACTTCCAGCGCCTGGAACGATGCGAATACCGGCCGCAACTGCCGATCAATTTGAACGGGCATGGCTTCGCCGGATGGTTGCCGACCAAGGTGGCCGATCCAACTCTTCTCGCCGCCGACGAGCAATTGCAGAAAGTCGTTCTGTCCGCGCTGCAAGGCGCCGGATGGCAACAGGTTTTCACACCGCTTCTCCGCGGCGACCTCGATCCGAATGACTGGCGTATATTAACTCAGGGTCGCGAGGGTTTGTTCAACGTGCCGTTCTCCGCCACGAAGGGGCATCGAGCCGGTGCACGCCAGTATATTGAGGCAACGGCCAGTGCCTTGCCGAACAACCTGATCATCCGTACCAACACGCTGGCGACACGCATCCTGTTCGACGGCCCGCGCGCCATTGGCGTGGAATTCATGGAGGCGCCGAGTCTCTATCGAGCCGACGCGCGCGCCGCGGCCGCTGGGCCGGAGCCCGTGCCGCGCCAGCGGTTGCTCGCCAGGCGGGAGGTGATTCTCGCGGCCGGCGCTTTCAACAGTCCACAACTGATGAAACTATCGGGCGTCGGGCCGGAAGAGGAGCTCAAACGCCATTCGATCCCTGTCGTGATTGACCTGCCAGGTGTCGGTGAGAATTTGCAAGACCGTTACGAAGCCACAGTCGTGACGCGCATGAAGCAGGACTTTGCCATTCTTCGTGATTGCAGTTTCAGGGGACCCGGCGCCGGGCAGGCGGCCGACCCATGTTATGCAGAGTGGTTGCGGGGCGAAGGAGTCTACGCCACAAACGGGGTACTGACTGGAATAATCCGATCCTCGGGTCCGACCCGCCCGGCGCCGGATCTTTTCATATTCGGCGTGCCCGGCTATTTTCGCGGTTACTACCCCGGCTATTCGCAGAACATCCGCGAAAAGGATTTTTTTACGTGGGCCGTCCTGAAGGCGCACACACGCAACACCGCCGGCACCGTGAAGCTGCGGTCGGCCGATCCGCGCGATCCGCCCGAGATCAATTTTCGTTACTTCAGTGAGGGGAACGATACCAGCGGCCAAGATCTGAGATTCAGTAGTCTCCGGCATCGAATTTGTGCGCGGTATGTTGCGGCCGTTGCATGGGCCGAGCGGAATCGCGGCGGAGGAGGTGATCCCAGGCGCATCGGTTGCATCGCGCGGCGCCGTAGCCAGCTATGTCGCGCGTGAAGCGTGGGGACACCACGCGTCGTGCAGCAATCGGATGGGGCCGGCCGGTGACACGATGGCAGTGGTGGACAGTCGGTTTCGCGTGCACGGCGCCCGCGGGCTACGCATCGTGGACGCATCGGTGTTTCCGCGAATCCCCGGATTTTTTATCGTAACTCCGATATATACCATCGCCGAGAAGGCATCGGACGTGATTTTGGCCGATGCCCCGACTTGGGTTTAGGTGGTCCGGCCTGACCCAAGCCGGCCTTACCCGTTCGCCTTGTGCATGAATTCGGCGATCTCATCGATGACCGGAACGATTATGTCTTCTCCTTCCGAGTCCAGATTGAACACAACGCGTTCTACCCCTAGATCGGCATAGCGCTTCATCAGGTCTTGTTCGCGCCGTGGAAACCACACGGTGATAGCGATCTCGTCCGGCTTGCGACCGGCTTCGGCAGCCATTTTCCGGAATTCGGGGATCAGGTCGCCGATCTCGCTGTAGCTGCCGCGCGCCGCCTGTGGGATCCACCCATCGCCGTAGCGGATCGCTCGCCGCGCCGAGTACGGAAAAGCGCCACCTACGATCACAGGCGGATGCGGCTTCTGTACGGGCTTCGGCCATGCCATCATCGGATCGAAATTGACGAATTCGCCATGATACTCGGGCTTCGTTTTCGTCCAGATTTCTTTCATCGCCTCGACCCGCTCCCGAGCGACCTTGTGGCGATCAGCAAATTTCACGCCGTGGTCCTCTAACTCGTCCTGGTTCCAGCAGTTGCCGATGCCGAACAGGAACCGCCCGCCGGAGACCTGATCGATCGAGGCTACCAACTTTGCCGTCTGGATGGGATCGCGCTGCGGCACAAGACAGACACCGGTGCCGACCATCAAGGTCTTGGTCGCCGCCGCTGCCGCGGTCAGCGTTACGAACGGGTCCATGGCGTCGTAGTAACGCTTCGGCACTTCCCCTCCGCTCGGGAACGGCGACTTGCGCGAAAGCGGGATATGGGAATGTTCAGGGGCCCAAAGTGACTTCGAATCCGCGCTGCTCAAGCGCGGTGCCGAGCGCGCCGGGCGGCATCGAGTAATCGGTGAAAAACATCGACACGCCGGACTTCAGCATGTTGGTTCCTCCTGCTCTTGAACCGGCGGATGATGTGCCAACCAGCGCCATTGTTCCAGACCCCCGGCAGCCGCGGCCCCTCCAGCATCCCATCCCGTGCAAATCGGATACGAGGCCCTTTCCGATTTGTAAACTGATTGTCATCTGCGCTGGTCGGATTGGGTCGGTCGCGCTAAGCTCGCCTCCATCAAGCCGACAACCGAGGAAACCCAAAGTGGACGAAACGGCGCGCGCCTCCGCTACGCGATCCGCGTCGGTGAAGATTACGGATGTTGCGGCCGCGGCCGGGGTTGCGCCGATGACCGTCTCCCGGGTGATCAACACACCCGACCGCGTCTCCCCCGAGACCACCGCCAAGGTGCGGGAAGCGATTGATCGCCTCGGATACGTTCCCAACCTGATCGCCGGCGGCCTGTCTTCCCGCAAGTCTCGCATGGTCGCGGCCGTCGTGCCGACCATCGCCCATCCGATGTTCGCCGGCCTCGTGCAGGCTTTCTCGGCCGACATGCGCCGCGCCGGCTACCAGGTGATGTTGTCGATCTGCGGCTATAACGATGTTGACGACGAGGCACTGTTCCGCGCGGTCCTGGGCCGGCGGCCGGATGCGATGCTGATCACCGGATCGGGCTACAGTCCCGCGGCGTTGCAAATGCTGATCGAAGCTCGCATTCCCGTTGTGGAAATCTGGGATGTCTCCAGCCGCCCGATCGATATGCTGATCGGCTTCGACCACGCCCAGGTCGGCGCCGAGGTGGCGGCCTTCCTACACGCCAAAGGCCACGACCGTTTCGCCGTCATTATCGCCAACGACACCAGGGCACTGACCCGCGCCCGCGGCTTCACCACAGCAGTTGCCAGACTGGGTGGCGCTGTAGTGCTCGAGAAGGCCATGCCGGCCCCCAGCACGATAGTCGCCGGGCGAGAGGGAATGCGTATGTTGCTGCCTTTCCTGGATCAGCGTTGCGCCGTCTTCTGCGGCTCCGATCTGATCGCCTTCGGCGTCATTACAGAGGCTCGGATGCACGGCGTTGCGGTGCCCGACCAACTGGCGGTTTGCGGGTTCGGCAACATGGAACTCAGCGAGTTGAACGAGCCCCCTATCACGACGGTCAGCCTGGAAGGCGACGGTACCGGCAGGTCCGCGGCGGCGTTCCTGCTGCGGCGGCTGGCGGGCGGAGGACCCCGCGATGGCGACCGGGTGCAGGTGCCCTTCCACATCCTGCCGCGCGCAACGACCTGATCCCTTTGCTGGCGCGATTTTTGCTATCTCACTTCCACGCCGATCCCCGGACCCGATGACGTGGAGCCGAACAAGCATGAAAAGACGCCAATTTGTCCACCATGCCGCCGCCTCTGCCTTGCTGGGCGGCATCGCTCGGCCTGCCATTGTCCGGGCGGCCTCCGCCACTACGTTGAAATTCGTGCCATATGCCGATCTGGCACTGCTCGATCCGCTGATCAGCGCCTTCGTCACGCGCAACCACGCTATGATGGTCTTTGATACGCTGTTCGCGCTGGACGCCGAGGGCATCCCACAATACCAGATGCTGGCTGGCCATACCGTCGACGCCGACCAGAGGGTCTGGACGCTGACATTGCGTGACGGCCTGTTGTTCCACGACGGCACGCCCGTGCTTGGCCGGGACGTCGTCGCCAGCCTGCTTCGCTGGGGAACCACCGACTCCTTCGGGCAGGCTTTGCTAGCGGCGACGGACGATCTGTCCCCGCTCGACGACCGGACGGTGGTGTTTCGCCTGAAGCGGCCGTTTGCGCTGTTGCCGCAGGCGCTCGCCAAGCCAACCGCCCCGATGGCGGTGATCATGCCCGAGCGGCTCGCCAACACGCCGCCCGCGACACGCATCACCGAGATGGTCGGCAGCGGCCCATTCCGCTTCCTGGCGAACGAACGCGTCCCCGGCGCGCTGAACGCCTACGCCAAATTCGAAAAGTACCGTCCGCGTGAGGGCGTCGCCAGTTTCTGCGCAGGCCCCCGCATCGCCAACTTCGATCGGATCGAGTGGTTGACGACCCCAGATCCGTCCACCCAAGCGGCCGCGCTGAGGGCCGGCGAGGTCGATTGGGTCGAGCAGCCGGTGATGGACCTGGTTCCCTCCTTGAAGGCCGACCGTAACCTGAGCGTCGAGGTGGTGGAAACCAGGGGCCTGATCGGCGTGCTGCGTTTCAATCATTTAAACCCCCCGTTCGACAAACCGGCGATCCGTCGCGCGGCGCTCAGGGCGGTGAACCAGAGGGAGTTCATGACCGCGGTCGCCGGCGAGGCCGGATCGGATGTCATCAACGATCACGTCGGCTTTTTTGCCCCCAGCTCGGTCTACGCGTCCGACGCCGGGATGGAGACCTTCACTGCCAAGCCGGACCTCGACGCGTTGCGCAGGGCGATCATGGCGGCCGGCTACAAGGGCGAGAAGGTCGTCTTCATGGGCGCCACTGACGTCGCACGCATCAGCGCGATTTGCCAGGTCGGCGCTGATCTGCTGACCAAACTTGGGCTGAATGTCGATTATGTCTCGCTGGACTGGGGCACGGTGGTGCAACGCATGTTCAGCAGGGCGCCGATACATGAAGGCGGCTGGAGCATCTTCGGCTCGATGTGGGGTGGCTTTGACTGGGATAACCCCGCCTGCGACCAGGCGCTGCGGGGCAACGGCAAGGATGCCTGGTTCGGATGGCCCGACAGCCCGAAGTCTGAGGCAATTCGCGAGCAGTGGCTACGGGCGACTGACCTGCCAACGCAGAAGGCGCTGGCCGCCGATATGCAGCGACAGGCCTTCGTCGATGCGCCGTGCATGCCGCTCGGGCTGTATTACCAGCCCGTCGCGTATCGAGCCGACCTGGCCGGGATGATGAAGGGGTTGATCCTGTTCACCGGCGTCGCACGGAGCTGACCGCCCGTTGATTGCGCCTACCCCGCGGGTCATCGCGTCTTCGGGCCATGAGAGAAAAGCCGTCCGTTGACCCGCCGACCTTCAAGCCGGCGCTCAGCCGAGCCGGTGGATACGCCCGGTGTGCGGGTCCATGGTGAACTTCGCCACCACCGAACCTTCCGGCGTGGTCAGGCTAAACCCGATCGGCCCATCCGCGGTCGGTGCCACGTTGGAGACCTTCCAGGTATGGTTGCCGTTCCACAGCAGGAACGCTTCGGCAATCTTCTGCACGTCGGCCGGCGCGAGCTGCCGATCCTTCTGCCGATAGATCAGGGCGAACGGTGCGCACGGCGGTGATGCATCATCCCCCCGCGCATCATGTGACGACCCCAACCCATCCCGGGACGCGGCGGTGCGCCGTCCGTCTGAGCGGTCGGCGGCGGAGCGGGTTGGGCCTGCGACAGCACCGCGCCCGTGGCGATACCACCGATCACGAAAGCCGCCGCGGCGGCGAGTAAGGTCTGACGCATTGGGTCTCTCCGTGAGTTGCGTGACGCATTACATGGGCCATCAGGACCCCTCCGATCCGCTCAGCAGAGGCGACGAATTGCAATAAAATGCAACGGTCGTTTCGGTTCGGCCTTCGCCGTCTTATGTTACATTCCATGGACCAGACGCCACACATCCTCGTCATCGACGACGATCGCGAAATCCGCGATCTTCTCGCCCGTTTTCTGGAAAAGCAGCGCATCCGCGTCACCGCCGTGCGCGATGGCAAGGAAGCGCGCAGAGCCTGGCTGAACGGCCACTACCAGCTTGTCGTGCTCGATCTGATGCTGCCCGGTGAAGTCCGGGCTGGACCTCGCGCGCTGGCTGCGCAGCCAGGGCGAAATTCCCGATCGTGATGCTGACCGCGATGGGCGAGGAGACCGACCGGATCATCGGCCTGGAACTCGGTGCGGACGATTATGTTTCAAAGCCCTTCAACCCGCGCGAACTGCTCGCCAGAATCCGCGCGGTGCTGCGCCGCTCGGGTGACCAGGTGGAGCCGAGGCATGACCCGTCTATGCGTGGGTTCCGCTTCAACAACTGGACGCTGGAGCCGGCGCGCCGCCGGTTACTCAATCCGGAAGGGGTGGAAGTGGCTTTGACTGGTGGCGAATACGATCTGCTGCTGGCGTTGGTGGAGCGGGCAAATCGGGTGCTGACCCGAGACATGCTGCTGGACCTGCTGCGCGGTCGCCAGGCAGGTCCGTTTGACCGGGCGATCGACGTCGCGGTATCCCGGCTGCGCCGTAAGCTGGAGGATGACGGGCGGAACGCACAGCTTATAAAGACCGTGCGTGGCGGCGGATATGTCCTCGCCGCCACGGTTGAGCGCGCCTGATCGCGCGTGCGACAACGGCACAGCGCTTCTCGCGCTGGGGACGGGAACCGCGGGAGCACGCCGGCGGGGCACCATGGTCGGGGCTGCCGACCGTGCTATGGAGCGCGTATGAAAATTCGCTTTTGGCCGCGAAGTTTGGCGGCTCGCACCGCGTCGGTGCTGTTGATCGGCCTGGCATTGGTGCAGATGGCGGGCTTGACCATCCATGCGCTGGACCGGTTGGATGTGCAGCGGCTGGCGCAGGCGCGCGATCTCGCGGTACGCGTGGTGGGCGTTTATCGCACGATCGCGCTGACCGACCCGCCTCGGCGGGCAGAGGTGCTTGCGGAAATGCACCGCGGACCTGAGCTCACGGCGGTCGTGAGCTCGTCGCCACCCGAGGTGGACCTGCCGGCGATGCCCCCGCTCGAACAGCAACTGCTGCGGGTGAACATAAATCTGATTCCCCTTGGTGCCCCGCAAATACGTTGGCGGGAGTTGGTCATCTATGGGGGCCATCCTTCGAATCACGCGGTCATTGGGATGCGCCTTCCCGATGGCGAGTGGCTGGACGTGACGGCGGAGCTAGAGCCTCTGCGGCCGTGGCACTCGCCGACGTTCCTTACGGCATTCGCGCTTGATGACGGCCGCCGCGGTATTGCTGACATTGTGGGCGGTAAGGCAGCTCACGGCGCCGGTTCGAACCTTGGCGGAGGCGGCGGAGGCACTCGGGCGGGATGTCAATGCTCCGCCCTTACCGGAGAACGGCCCGACCGAGGTCGCGGTCGCGGCAGTAGCGTTCAACACGATGGCCGCGCGGATCCGGCGCTTCGTGCAGGACCGAACGGAGTTGTTGACCGCCATCGGGCACGATCTGCGAACGCCGATCACGCGGCTAAAACTTCGGGCGGAGTTTGTTGAAGACGATGAACAGCGCGGCAAAATCCTGGCCGATCTGGAGGAACTGGAGGCGATGGTCTCCGCCACGTTGGCGTTCGGGCGGGATGCCCGGACGACCGAGCCGGTGATCGTCAGCTGGACCTGGCGGAACTGTTGCGCACGATCCTGGATGAGGCGGGGGATGCGCGGCCGGAGGTAGTCGACCACCTGCGGTATGACGGGCCAGCCCACCTGACCGTGCGTGCGCGATCTCTGGCGTTAAAGCGGGTGCTGGTCAATCTTGTCGCCAACGCCGTGAACTACGGCGGATCAGCGGCGGTGCGGCTTTTTCAGGACGGCGCCCGGATGGTGGTCGTGGAGATCGAGGACGACGGTCCGGGTATCCCATCGTCGGAGTTGGACCGGGTGTTCGAGCCGTTCCACCGGGGGGAACCGAGCCGGAACCGGGAAACGGGCGGGGTCGGGCTCGGGCTACCGATCGCGCGAAATATCATGCGGGCGCATGGCGGCGATGTGACGATCGCGAACAGGCCTTCGGGGGGCGTGAAGGCGACGGTGACGCTGCCGGTCTAGACCCGGCGTAGGGCCTGCGAGGTTCGGGCCAGTAGTTCTACCGGCACCGCGGGTCGCCGAGGTTGGCCGTATGACACCACCGATTGTTCAGAAGGGCACGCGGGTTTTGTGTTCCCGCGTGATCACGGTTACCAATGGCAAGCCAATTCCCCTCATTGGCAGGTAAGGGAAGATGGTCAGGTATTCGAAATACGGCACAACCGTCATAGGCGCCTACAGCGTACCAGACTGGTACGAGGCCTTGGACCGCCTTGTCGCGGTGGGCCAATTGTCGATGGGTGCGATGGCCGACGCCCAATACCGGGCCGGTGAGGCGGCGATCCATGACCAGGAACTCGCCGGCGTGGACGTCATCACCGGCGGTGAGATGCACCGGCGAACGCACAACCGCCACTCCCCGCCGAACGCCATGCTGAACTATTTCTGGCAGAAGATCCCGGCATTTCAGGGCAGCACACGTCCAAAACCCATCACCCCTCGCGATCCGGACGTATTTCATCCCGCCGCCACATGCAGAGGCCGCATCGAGGAATCCACGGATTTAGGGTTGGTCGATGAGTTCAACATGGTCTCGGCACTGACCCGCAAACCGGTCAAGATTACCATGACCGGGCCCCACATGCTGGCGAAGGTCGCGTACGATGAGTATTACAACGATCTCCCTCGTATGATGACGGATCTGAGCAAACTTCTGCGGCGCAATTTCAAGCTGCTGGCCGCCGCCGGCTGCAAGAACATCCAGATCGACGAACCGCTGTTCACCATGTCCGACGAGCAAGAGGTCGATGCCGCCGTCCAGGCGATCAACCTCGCGATTGAGGATTTGCCCGACGACATCCACGTATCGATGCACATCTGCCAGGGAAATTATGCTGTCGGCAAAGAATATGACGCGCAGATCGGTCATCGTTACTTCGACACCGGACGATACAAGGCCGATAAGGTCTGCCAGATAGAGTGCTCATCCTATTTGATCGAATATGACATGGCCCCGCACTACGAGGGTTTGCTGGGCAACAGGCAGTTGGGCGTCGGCGCGGTGGACGTGCAGGATCCCAAGATCGAAACGGGCGAGACCGTGGCGGATCGAATTCGGGCTCTTCGGTGGCTCGCATCCGAGCAGACGATCGTAACCAGTTCATGTGGGTTCAATCATCTGCCGCGGCGGACAGCGATGGGCAAACTCATGGCCATGACCGAAGCCAAACGTATCCTTGGCGGTTGAGCAAATTCACAGATGACACGCTCATCATGAGGAAGGACGGGAAGCCGGATCCGGACCAGGTGCCGCCCGAAAAGCCAGGAGCGTTGTCACACGTGTCGACAGGCGCCGGCGATCCGGACGAGCACATGACTGCCGCCGCGGGAGGCGAAGAGTTGCTCACCCTCGCGCAGGCGGCGGGCGGCTTCGGAGTTTTCGAATGGCAGGTGCAAACCGGAAAGGCAACGCTCTCCGCCTCGCTTCAATCCCTGTATGGCCTCATGGCCTTTGACGGACGGTACGACAGCTGGCTTGGTTGTATTTTCCGCGAAGATGTGTTGCGTATCACAAACGAAATCCAGCAGGCATTCTCCGAGCGGAAGACGGATATCGTACAGGAGTTTCGCATCGTCAGGGCCGACACCAATGCTCTGCGGTGGATCGAGCGGCGCTGCATCATCGTCTACGACAATGCTGGACGTCCCGTACGATTGGTGGGTGTCAGCGTCGATGTCACAGAGCGGAAGCGGGCAACGCTGCAACAGAGCGCATTCGCGGAACTCCTGGAGGAGAGTGTCAAGGCGCGTACCCGTGAACTGGAAGCTGAAAACGAGGCACGCCGAAAGGCAGAGGAAGCGCTGCGGCAGGCCCAAAAAATGGAGGCGGTCGGTCAGCTGACAGGGGGCGTGGCACACGATTTCAACAACCTGCTGACCATCATCATGGGTGGTCTGGAAATCATCGAACGCCAGATCGCTGACCTGCCAACCTTGCCCGCGGTGTCGCGCATCAGCCGCGCCAGGGAGATGGCGCTAAAGGGCGCTCGTCGCGCCGCGTTGCTGACGCAGCGGCTGCTCGCCTTTTCTCGTCAGCAGCCGCTTTCGCCGCAGCCGATTGATGCCAACAAATTGGTGTCGGGAATCTCCGACCTCCTGCGGCGAACGATCGGCGAGGCCGTCTCTTTGGAAACCGTCATGAGCGGTGGCCTTTGGAACGCCTACGCGGATCCAAATCAGCTTGAGAATGCCCTTGTCAATCTCGCCGTGAATGCGCGCGATGCAATGCCCGACGGCGGAAAGCTGACGATAGAGACAGAGAACCGCTATCTCGACGATGCCTATGTCGCGACCGTGGCTGAGCCGGTCAGGCCCGGACAGTACGTCATGATTGCCGTGGCGGATTCCGGCACGGGAATGGACCCGGCAACCGTGGAGCGCGCTTTCGAGCCCTTCTTCACGACCAAGGACATCGGCAAAGGAACCGGCCTAGGCCTGAGCCAGGTCTATGGCTTCGTAAGGCAATCCGCCGGTCACATCCGGATCTATAGTGAACTTGGCGAAGGTACGTCTGTGAAGATTTACCTCCCACGTTACTTCGGGACCACCGGTAAAATCGGTGCTGTCTTGCAAATGCGCGATCCCGCGCGTGCCATCGGCACCGAATGCATTCTCGTCGTCGAGGACGACTACGCCCTCCGGGTCTATACCGTGGAACTTCTCAGCGAGCTCGGTTACCACGTGCTTGAGGCTCAGCACGGGCCGGACGCTCTGGCCATTCTGGACACACCGCAGCCAATAGATTTGCTGTTCACCGACGTCGTGATGCCTGGGGGGTTGAACGGGCGTCAGCTTGCGGACGAGGCTGTGGTGCGGAGGCCTGGGTTGAAGGTGTTATTCGCGACGGGTTACAGCCGGAATGCGATCGTCCATCAGGGGCGTCTCGATCCCGGCGTTCAGATGATCGGCAAGCCGTTCTCGATGGACGCACTGGCGTCAAAAGTGCGCGCTATGCTGGATGACAACGACCTCTGACACATACATGTCTTTTTTCAAGCGCGTAGGCGGTATTTCGCCGTATTGAACGCCGGTTGGCACGACATCACCCGATCACCAGCCGCAGCATGCTTGCAAGTTCTTCGCGCCGGTAAGGTTTGCGCAGGATTTCCATCCGCTCCGACAATCCATGATCCTGAGTCAGTGCCGACGCGGTGTAGCCTGAGGTCAGCAACACCTTCAATGCTGGTCGCAGCCGGCGGGCTTCCACCGCCAGTTGGGCGCCGTTCATCCCGCCCGGCATCACCACGTCGGAGAACAGCACGTCGATCTTCACATCGGTGCGCAGAACGTCCATCGCCTCCTGCGCATTCGTTGCGGTTTTCACGTCGTAGCCCAAATCGAGCAAGCCGCTGACGACGACGTTGAGCACGTCAAGATCGTCCTCCACCACCAGGATGGTCTCGTCCCCGTCCGCCGCCCGGATCGGCACACGTCCAAATGTCAGCGTCTGGGGCGGGCGTTCGATGGACTTTGGCAAGTAGATTTCAACGGTCGTTCCTTTCCCCGGCCGAGAGTCAATTCGTAAGCCGCCGGATGCACCTCGTGCAAAACCATAGACCTGGCTAAGTCCCAGACCGGAACCCTTCCCGATTTCCTTCGTGGTGAAAAAAGGCTCGACCGCCCGAGCGACGATATCCGGCGTCATCCCCTCACCCGAATCGCTTACGCTTGCGATTACGTAGTCACCTGCCGGCAAATCAGGAAATGTCGCGGCGTCGACAACGACATTGCGCGTTCTGACGACGACGCGGCCCTCGCCATTCAATGCGTCGCGCGCGTTCAGTACAAATTCACCAACGCCGTCTCGAACTGCGCCCGATCAAGCCGAGCGGGCCAGAGCACGGGACTAAGCTGGGTAATCACCTCGATGCGTTCGCCCGCGGCGCGCCGGATGAACGTCTCGAGATTCGCGATGACCTCGTTCGGATTCAGTACTTCCGGTTGCATGACTTGCTTGCGCGCGAAGGTCAGCAGTTGTCCAGTCAACTCCGAACCGCGATGCGCGGCGGCCATCGACATGTCCACCAGGCGGCGCCCGCTCGGCGACAGGCTCGCATCGCGAAGAGTCAGGTCAAGTGCACCCGTAATGACGGTCAGCAGATTGTTGAAGTCGTGTGCGACGCCGCCCACCAGTTGACCGATCGCCTCAAATCGCTGCACGCGTGCAAACTCCTCGCGCGAACGGGCGAGTTCCTCGTTACGTATCTCCGCCAGCGCCAACGCGTCTGCTAATTTGCCGTACAGCCAAGTCATTTCGAAAATGATTGCTGCCAGCACGACGCTGGCGGCAATCATCCCGTAGAGGCGGCCCGCATAAAAGGCGAGATCGGACCAGTTGGTTCCGACGACTGCCGAACACCCAACGTCGAAAACCCAGGCCAACATTGCCACCATCAGCCACAACTCGAGCGCCGTCGGCACGCTCCGACGCCAAAGCAACAGCAAGGCACCGGCGCTGAGCACCCACACGCAAGGACTGATGCCTTTCGTGACCAGCAGGGAGTAATTACTATCCTGGATGACTATCGGGAGCAGGTTATGTCCGGCGGTGGCGATAACGGTCAGCACCGCAGCCAACGACGCGGCGGCCGTGACAGCGACGGCGATCGCTCGGCCCGGTGATCCGGCTACATCATCGTTCGGGCGACGGGCCAGAATTGCGTGCGCCAGGACGAACATCGGGAACCCGGCATGCCAGAAGATATAAAGCCAAGTCGTTGTTTGTGGCCCCGATCCCGTCACGCTACCGGAAAATACGTGCGGGAAAGAAAGACCATGGGGGACAACGATCATTGCATTGAACGAATATCCCGTTGCCAACACTAGCAAAGCCCGCGACCGTAATCTCACGAACTGGCTGAATAGCAGTACCGCCGTGACGGTACTGACGACCAACACCGTCACTTCGTACCCCGGGGTGAAGGGAGGTATGGGCACGAGGGGTCTGCGGGCGAACGGCACCACGGCGATGAATGCCAGCAAAAACACGGCCACGGTGAGCCGGGCGACCCTTTTTTCGCCCGGTCGCGCCAATTCGGTCGACAGGAACACGCGCCGCTGTCCCGCCTCGGAAACGGTCTCCATGGCATCTGCCCCCCGAGGATTGCCTGTCCGGCATTACCTCCGCCAGAGGACGTAGCTCAGCAGAAGCGGCTACCGCAAGTAGGGGAAATCGGAAGTTTGCGCCACCTCAACGTGCAATGGCGTCCGGCGCCTGCGCATCGCCATTCTGACTGGGCGGGGCGAAAATATGAAAATGTTCTATCTCTTTGTGTTGGATCGCACGATTTTGCGCTTCCAACATTCCCCTCGCGCTTCGTCAGTCTGGCCGACGCCAACGAAACGCCGCCCGCATAGCGCGACCATGCTCTAGACGTCGGGGACAACTCGGTTCACGAGACCTCAGCCGCCAGCTTATTCAGGTAGTATGCCGGATCACCGAACAGCCGTTCTATCACCATGCAGCGGCGGAAGTAGTGTCCGACAGCGTATTCCTCGGTCATGCCGATGCCGCCATGCATCTGCACCGCACTTTGCGACACATAGCGCCCGGCCTGCCCGATGCCCACTTTGGCCAACGCGATATCGTGCGCGCGAGCGGCCTCATCCGGATTTTCGATCGACATGGTCGCCAGCATCGCCATGCTGCGGCCTTGTTCCTGCGCCATGAACATGTCGGCCAGCCGGTGCTGCACCACCTGATAGGACCCGATCGGGTTGCCGAATTGAACGCGGGTCTTGCTGTATTCCAGCGTCATCTCGTTCATTGCTTCCATAGCGCCGACCGTCTCACCCGCGGTGGCCGCGATGCCTGCCTCGATGACCCGTTGGATCACTGCCAGGCCCTTGCCGACCTCGCCCAGCACATTGGCATCGGCGACCGAAACGTTGGACAGGGAAATATCCGCCGCGCGGCTGTCATCGCGGCTCACATAGCCGCGCCGGGCGACCCCGGAAGCCGTTGCGTCGACCAGAAAAAGCGTGATGCCGTCCCCATCATACCGATCACCACTGGTGCGCGCGCTGACAATGATTTGGTCCGCTGCCTCGCCATGCGAAACGACCGTTTTCGATCCATCGAGAACCCAGCCACCGTTCCGTTTGGCGGTGGTCACGACATCCGTCAGGTCGTAGCGTGCCTGCCGCTCGCCGTGCGCGAACGCCATTTTCAGCCTGCCCTCTGCAATCGCCGGCAACAACGTGGCTTTTTGGTCCGCGCTACCCGCGACGTTCAACGCGGTCCCGGCGAGCACCACGGTCGGGAAGAACGGCTCCAGCACCAGCACGCGCCCAAACGCCTGCATGACCAGCATAACTTCCTGCGCGCCGCCACCAAAGCCGCCGTAGTCCTCGGCGAACGGCAGCCCCAGGAGCCCTTGTTCGGCGAACTGCGACCAGACCGCGGGGGAATAGCCCTCCGGCAGCGCCATATAACCCTTGCGTTGAGCGAAGCCGTAGGTGTTGCTCAACATGCGCGTGACGCTCTCGATCAGCAGGCGCTGGTCGTCGGATGGTTCGAAGTCCATTACAGCCCCAGTACCGCTTTGGTGAGGATGTTTTTCTGGATCTCGTTGGTGCCGCCGTAGATGGAGGCAGCGCGCAACATCAGATAGCCGCCGGTCCCGGCGCTTGCCGCTTCCAGCATGTCGTCCGGTTCGTTCAGCGCTTCCAGTTCCTGTGCCCAGATCGGGGTGGCCATCGGCCCCGCGACATCCACCGCCAGTTCCGACGTTGCCTGCAGCAGTTCCGTGCCCTTCACCTTCAGCACAGACGAGAGCGGGTCTGGCTTGCCGGCGCCTTTCGCCTTGTCGTAGGCCGAAACGACCCGGTACTGCGTGATCTCCAGTGCTTTCATGTCCACTTGCAACTGAGCGACACGCTGGCGGAACGTCGGGTCCTCGATCAAGGGCACACCGCCGAAATTCACTTCCTTCGCCATCGAAACAGCGGCGCTGACCCGCTCGCGCGATTTGCCCAGACGAGCGATGCCGGTTCGCTCGTTACCGAGCAGGAATTTGGCGACATCCCAACCTTTATTCTCGGCATGAACGCGCATTTCCGCCGGGACTTTTACGTCGTCAAAGAAGACCTCGTTCAGATGATGGGCGCCGTCGATCGAAATGATGGGCCGCACCGTCACACCGGGCGTCTTCATGTCGACCAGCAGGAAGGAAATCCCCTCCTGACGTTTGCGGGCGTTCGGATCGGTGCGAACAAGAACAAAACACCAGTCGGCGTTGTGCGCAGTGGACGTCCAGATTTTCTGTCCATTAACGACGTAATGGTCACCGTTCAGTTTCGCTGCCGTTTTCAGCGAGGCCAGATCGGACCCGGCGCCAGGCTCGGAGAATCCCTGACACCACCAATCGTCGAGGTTCGCCGCGCGGGGCAGAAACCGCTTCTTCTGCGCCTCGGTCCCGAACTGGATCAGCACCGGCCCGATCATCGTGATATTGAAAGAGGAAAGCTCTGGCGCCGGCGCCATGAGGTTCTCTTCGAGGAAGATCATCCTCTAAATCGCAGTCCACCCAGGACCGCCCCATTCCTTCGGCCATGATATCGCCGCCCATCCCTTGGCATTAAGGATACGCTGCCACCGCACGGTGTCTTCCTTGCGTGGAGGATGCCCGAGCTTCATTCGGTCGCGGGTGTCCGTGGGAAGGTTCTCGCGGATGAAGGTGCGGACTTCCTCACGGAAGGCGCGTTCTTCCGGGGTGAAGCGAAGATCCATGGATGGGTCCCTCCTACTGGCGGGTAAGTCTAGTCGCGCCGGTGTAGGGTGTCCAATCCGCCCACAAAGTCCGGCGCGGCCGTCTTACTTCGGACGCGGCAGTGACCCGTCTCGCCTCCGGCCGTGCCAGGCCAGGACGCTATCGGCCAGAAAGGCCACCAGCGCACACGCCGTACATCCGAGCGCCAATCCGAACAGGACGAATAGCGTGGAGGCAATCGCCGCTTCCCGCACGCTCCCGAGGAAAAGCACGAACGCCGCACCGCAGGTGGACGCACCACCGATGGCCGCAAGAACGATCGAGGCGTCCAATACCAGCGTCCGACGGAGTAATCGGACTAGGTGAGCGCGCAACCACACCTGGTCCGTGTCCGCGGCGCCGCCGCGCAATAGGTCCTCCACATGTTCCCGATGATCGGACACCCGGCTGAGCCTTGTGTTGAACACATTCAGCAGCGTGCCGATACCGGACAGCAGGAATACTGGCGTCAGCGCGACCTGTACGATGTGAGCGACGCTGTCGATGGCCTCGCCCAGGCCAACATCAAGCATCGATCTTGTCACCCGCCCGCGGTCAAAGAGGCTGTCTCGCGGTGGCGGTTGAGGTCTCCGCTTGTCACGTCACCCACCGCTGGTGTCAGCGGTGATCGTACACCTCGAAGCTGGTGCGACAGACAGCGTGCCAGTCTTCCCAGAGTTCGCGGGGTCGGGGAAGCTGATCGTCGGCCGACCGTTGACGAGGTCCCCCAGCAAGTCGATGGAGCGGGCGCCGGCCAGAGTGACGCTGCCGTGGCAAGTGACCGCGAGCGTGGCTTTCGGTTTGTCACCCCCACAGCCGACCAGAGCAATCGGCAGAACCAGCCAGGCGAGCCGCCATGGACGCATGAACATCTCCCTTACTTCACTCGGCCGTTCAGGCACCGCCCTCGGCGGGTCGATCAGGTTTGCCTGCTGTGTCTCAGCGGCCATGAAGCATCCGCAGCATTTCGCGATATTGACGTTCCCGTCTGTCCCTGTGGACGACAACAACGGCCCAGATCGCGGCCGGGATCCAGCCCAGCAATGTCAGTTGGAGTCCCAGGCAAAACGCCGCCTGAAACACGTGCCCATTCAGCATCAGGGCGAGCCAGGGCAGCAAAACAGCAATAACAATCATGGGCGATCCTAGGAAGCTCAGGTGTACTGGACAGGGGAACTCGGTGGACGCAACAGCATGCTTCTAACAGATTCGCAGACGGTGGGTCCCAGCGCGCGACATCGTGAGGCCCGAAAAAGTCGCCAGGATTCTTCGCTGCTCCCGAACCTGCCCGGCGGTTCTGGACGGGGTCGGCCAAGCGGGTTACGGATACGTCGCGTGAAAGTCGAGGGAACGCAACAAATGAAGGAATTGTCGGGCCGAATCGCGGTTGTCACCGGCGGTGGCACTGGCATGGGGCGTGAACTGGTGCGCCAACTCGTGGCCGAGGGCTGCAATGTCGCGATGTGCGATGTCTCCGCGCGAACTATGGCGGAAACGGTGCGGCTCTGCGAAGCTGCGCGGCCACGTCAAGGCCTGCGCATCACCACACACGTTGCCGATGTGTCCGACGAGGCGCAGGTGCTGGGTTTCCGGGATGCGGTCATGGCGCAACAGGAGACGGACAAGATCCATCTGTTGTTCAACAACGCCGGGATCAGCGGTGCCGGCAGTTTGATCACGAACAGCCGCGAGGAGTGGGAGCGGATTTTCAATATCTGCTGGGGAGGGGTTTATCTCAACACCCGAGCCTTCCTGCCCATGCTGCAAAAGGCGGACGAAGGTCACATCGTCAACACCAGCAGCGTCAACGGCTTTTGGGCGACGATCGGGCCAACCACTGCGCACACTGCCTACGCAACGGCAAAATTCGCGGTCAAGGGCTTCAGCGAGGCGCTGATTACCGACTTGCGGATCAACGCGCCCCATATCAGTGTGTCTGTCGTCATGCCGGGCCATATCGGCACGTCCATCCGTAGCAATTCTCTCAAGCTTCAGGCGCGACACGACTCGGATGAGCTGACCGCGGCCCAGATTGAACAAGCGCGTGCGTTCCTCGTCTCGATCGGCAAAGATCCCTCCGCATTGTCGGACAACGAGATCAAGGCGTTCGTCGCCGAGCGGGCACGGCGCTTCATCGAGGATGCGCCGACGAGCGCGGCCGAGGCCGCGACAATCATTCTCGATGGTGTCAAGGCCGGCCGGTGGCGTATTCTGGTTGGCACGGACGCCCATCTAGTCGATGAGCGGGTCCGCCAGTCGCCGGAGCGGGCCTATGACGCCGACTTTTTCGAGAGTTTTGCGGCCGAGGCCGGCTGGCGCCCGGGCCGCTGACGCGCTCCGAGGTTTTGCCCCGGGGATCGCGTATCGAGCTCGAACATGGGCGACGGACGTCTTCCTGGAGGCTCGGCGACAAAATCGCCGCGGTGGTGATCGTGGCCGGCAGGAATTCCGTAAAAGCGGTCGATGCGGACCGGCGGTCCGCGGCATAGGACGGAGGGACAAGACGTGGCCAGTGACCCGGCAAGCGCCGCTGAACCCGCAAGGGCCACTATCGACGACACACAACGGGCCGGCGGTCACGCACTGCCAGGGGCCGGACGGCCGCTGCGTCGGCAACTCATCTACCGCCACTCGGTCGTGGTGCGGTTTACACATTGGATCAATGTGATTTGCCTGACCATCCTGCTGATGAGTGGCTTGCAGATCTTCAACGCGCATCCGGCGCTCTATTGGGGCAACCTGTCGAATTTTTCCCACCCGATCCTCGCGATGTCGGCTGTGCAGCCGAAGGATGGGTCGGAGCGTGGCGTGACCAGTGTGCTTGGGCATCGCTTCGACACGACCGGCGTGCTTGGACTGTCGGAGGATGCCACGGGCCATCCGTGGGAGCGCGGCTTTCCCGCCTGGGCTACCCTCCCGGGACAGCAGTCTCTGGCGGAAGGGCGGCTCTGGCACTTCTTCTTCGCGTGGCTGTTTGTCGCGAACGGCGCGATCTACCTGCTGGCCGGCCTGCTCGGTGGCCATGTCTGGCGGGATCTGCTGCCAACGGGACATCAGCTTCGACAAATCGGTCGGACGACATGGGATCACCTGTTGTTCCGCTTCCCAAAGGGTGAGGAAGCCCGACATTACAACGTGCTGCAGAAACTGGCCTATTTGGTGGTGGTGTTCGGATTCTTGCCGTTCATGGTGCTGACCGGGTTGACGATGTCACCACGGATGGACGCCGCCTTTCCCCAGTTGGTCGTGTTTTTCGGCGGACGCCAGTCGGCGCGGACCATCCACTTCATTCTCGCCTGGTCGTTGTTTGCCTTCGTGCTCATTCATGTCTTCATGGTTCTGGTTTCTGGCGTATGGAACAATCTCCGATCGATGCTGACCGGTCGGTATGCCATCGAGGAGGCGGGCGATGCCGCTGAATGACAAGGGGCGAGTCGATCGACGCAAGCTGATGGCCGGAACCACGGGCGCCCTCGGCGCGCTGCTGCTCGGCGGTTGTGACCGGCTCTCTGAAGACACCACGGTGCAGAGTGTGCTCGCCAGCGCCGAAAACCTCACGCGGCGGGTGCAGCGGCTGCTTGGCGGAAGCCACACGCTCGCGCCCGAATACGCCGAGGCCGACCTGTCGAAGGAATTCAAGGCCAACGGCACCCTCGATCCGGACGACGACGATTATCAAGCACTCGCATCGAAGCAATTCGTCGACTGGCGACTGGAGGTGACGGGACTAGTCGACCGGCCGGCGCGGTACTCGCTTGACGAGTTGCGTGCCATGCCATCGCGCACTCAGATCACGCGGCACGACTGCGTCGAGGGCTGGAGTTGTATCGGCAAGTGGAAAGGCGCGCCGCTGAGCCACGTGCTGCAGGAGGCTGGGCCACGGCCGGGGGCGCGATATGCGGTGTTCCGGTGTGCCGATCCGATGGACAACGGGGATCCAAACAGCAAATACTACGAGAGCATCAGCTTGGACGAGGCGTTCCATCCACAGACGATCCTGGCCTACGACATGAATGATGCCGTGCTGCCGGTGGCGCACGGCGCCCCGATCCGGCTCAGGGTTGAACGTCAATTGGGCTACAAGATGGCGAAGTACATCATGCAGATCGAACTTGTAGACAGCTTCGCCCAGATCCGAAGCGGCGGAGGCGGTTACTGGGAGGATCAGGGCTACGCCTGGTACGCGGGCATCTAGTAACCCCCCAAGATCCGACTAGCCGCGTCGGAGTGGCCGCGGAACTCAGCATAAAACGGCCGGCAATTCGCGGAATTCATGGAATCGGCGTACCAGCAGACCTCCCGGATCCGAACCTGGTGGAATTACTTACCCGACGGCGCGCCGAATTCCCACTGAAGACGTACGGTTCGGGTTGATTGCGCTTGCATTCCTGGCGATGGTCGAGCGCCACCCCGATGGAGTTCCGCATGCTCGACCGCGCGCTCGCGACGCTGACAGACACCAGCCTGCTGCTGTTCGGCGTCCTGGTCCTCGGGCTGCTCTATGCGGCCAACGAGTCGGGTTTTCACATTGGGCGGTGGCGTGGTCGCCATCGCCCCGCGCACGACCGCGACCTTGCCGGGATCGGCACCATCACCACCGGTATGCTCGGGCTGCTGGCTTTCACCCTCGGCCTGACCATCAATATTGCCCAGGCTCGGTTTGAAACGCGCCGCAATCTTGTCGTCCAAGAGGCCAACGCCATCAGCACCGCTTGGATGCGGTCCAAGCTGGTCGCGGGCGACGAAGGGCCAACGATCACGGCACTGATCGAGGCGTTCGCCAAGGTCGAGCTTGCCTACGTCAGCGCCAATTCGTTTGACGTCGAACCGGCACTTCTCGCCCGCACGACGAGCTTGCAGGCGCAGATCTGGCAAGTGGCGCAGGCTGTTGTTCAACGCGAGCCATCTACGATGACGGCTGCCCTGATCACCGCGCTGTTGAATGTGTTCGACGCCTCGGTGGCCGAGAGGTTCGCATTCCAGAGCAGGGTGCCGGCCGATCTGTCCTATATGCTGCTGGCCGGTTCCCTGCTGGCGATCGGCGCGATGGGCTATCACCTCGGCTCGTCAGGTTCCCGGCAAGTGGTGTTGACAGCGCTGCTGTTAGTGATGTGGGCCGGTGGGATGGCGTTAATCGCCGACCTCGAACGCCCTCGGATCGGGGCAATCCGGGTCGACCCGGCGCCGCTTGTCTGGGTGGTCCAACGATTTGAGCAGTGATGGCGTGTTGAAGCTCAGGTGCGGGTAAACGGGCCACCCGGAAATGATACCTCAATACCAGCCAGCCGGTGGCGCATCGGCAGATTCTGCGGCGATTGCGGACACTGGTTTTTCGTCTCGTCCCGAAACGGCGGCGTATATACAGCGCAGCCGAACTGCCATACCGGCCGGCAAGCCGCCGATCAGTGAACACGGCCCGGCCGGCGCCCCTACCGCCCCAGAGTGCCAGGGTCCGGCGGGATCAGTCTGCAGTTCGGTATTTATTGACGTCTCGCTTAACCAGTGCGTTGACGCCGCCGGCGCTGGTGCAAGGGCACCTGCACTTTATCGAGGCCGTGTTGTGATACGGAACCCGCGCGGGTCCGTGATTGCGCAGGTTTATTGATCCGTCGAGCGACGCGGCTGCTGCGCTAGGCAAACGCCCTTGGCCCCTTTTGGTAGCGGGGCATAGTTTGATCTGAGCGCGGGCGTCGACAGGCAACGTTGTCTCTGCTTAGAATAAGCGGCCTGTTGAACTTAAGCCTGTCGTGTGACCTGAAGGGAGCGATGTATAAGGGCTCATTCAATGGCCTACGGCGGTCCTCTTGGTACCTGTCCGTCGCGCTTCTGCTTGTAATTTGCTTGGGGGCACCCGCCATCGCCGACACCCGGGTCGCGCTGGTGATCGGTATCAGTGCTTACCAGAACGCGCCGCCGCTGGCCAATCCGGTGAACGACGCGCGGGCGATCGGTGATGCGCTCCGCCGCCTAAGCTTCGAGGTGACGGAACTGCGCGATCCGGATTTCCGGGCGCTAAGCCGCGGGTTGCGCGAATTCGGGATACGCGCGCAGGCGGCGGATGCAGCCGTGATTTACTACGCCGGACATGGTGTGCAGTTCGACCGTGAAAACTACCTGATACCTGCGGATGCGAAGCTGGAGCGCGCGCACGACCTGGAGTACGAAGCGCTGCCACTCGCGCTCATGCTCGGCGAGGTGTCGCAGGCCAGCAAGATAGGCATCGTATTGCTCGACAGTTGCCGAAACAATCCGTTCGCCGAGCGCGTTGGCCGCTCACTTACTATCGCAGGCCGCGCCGTGGATGTCGCGCCAGGGATGGCACGGGTAGACGACGTCCCGCGCAACACGATGGTGGTGATGGCAGCGAAGGCCGGCCAGATCGCCGAGGACGGTCCGGACCACAGCCCATTCGCGGCCGCCATTCTTGCGCATTTGCAGCTTCCGGGTTTGGAGCTCAGTCTGTTCTTCCGCAGCGTGCGTGACACAGGACCTGAGGGCGACTCAGAACCGGCAGGAGCCGTACGCCTTTAGCTCACTCGGCGCGGAGCCATTTTATTTCTATCCGCGTCCCCCCAACCGCCCGCCGGAGATCGGTCAGATCCGGCAACTCGAGGTTCTGGATACCGCTGGACCGACGCCGCTTGGTATTCCGCGGCCGACAGACCCGGACCAGGACCCCCTGACGGTGCGCATCATCGGGCTGCCGCGCAGCGGTGAAATCCGCGTGGAGGCCCGACCTGCTACGTTGGATGAGGCGTTTGGGCTAGATCACTTCATGGGGGCGACCTTCAAGCCCGACGGCAAAATGACCGGCCCGATCGGCACGCTCGACATCTTGGTCGAAGACGGTCGCGGCGGCAGTGTCATGGGCAGCTTACCCATCATCGTCTTACCGGTCGGCCCGCAGCCAGTGGCCGAAGCAACAGGCACCAAACCGGCACTGCCTGACAATCTCGTAACGGCAACGCTTGAGCAACCACCGGCTCCCGCAAAATCGGCTCCGTTTGGCCTCCCCGAAGCGCGCGCGCTGGCGCTCAGTCTTCCGTGCGCGCTGGTTGACGTCCGGGCAGGGGAGTCGCCGAATGAGGGTGGCCGTTTCTATGTTTCCGGACCGACGCTCCCCGGTGCAGCCTTCGACGCCTTTCTACAACAACTTGGCGGCCCCGGCCGGCTGGCGGAGGTAACGGTGGAGCAGGTGGATCCTGGCCATTGCCCCGCGCTTGCGGTTGTCTCTGATCTTGTGCGCCGCAGCCGCGAACGGGGTGCCTTACGGCTCGTGGCCCATGCATCGCCGGTTCCGGTCGGCAGCGAACTGACGATCACGGCGCGGGCGGTTCCGGATGGTGCGCTCTATATCGACCTCTACGTTGGCGACGGGACAGTGCAGCACCTGCGGCGCGGTCCGATCCTGCGCGCCGCCACTGGCGACGACGTGCAGGTTTCGGCACGAGCGTTCGGGCCTCCCGGCCAACGACTTTTCGTCGCGATCGCGACACCCTCACCACTCGACGTCGGCCAGCGCCCAACGCGCGAGAGCGAAACCACCTACCTGCCGGCACTGGAGCGTGAACTGGCTCACATCGCCCCGGGCGAATCCACTCTAACGGCTGACGTCGCAACGGTGTCCATTGTTCCTGCCGTCCGGCCGATTGTGGCAGGGGCTGCTCCGTTGCCGGCGGCATCCGCACCGATCCGCGCGACCAGCGTGGGCGACGCTCGATGCCAGAGTATCGTGGAACACATCCAACTGGGAGAAGCCCTGTCCGATGCCGATCGCGCGATCTTCCGCAGCCGCTGCGGGCGCTGAGATGTTTCCCGTGCAGTCCGGGCCGATCGCAGTTCTCGGCAGGCGTGACGCGACCGTGACAGGGCTCCTGGCGCTATTGGGGCTGAGCGGATGTACGCCGTCACCCGCCCCTGTCGCCTCTGTACCCCCGGTTGCGCCTGCGCCCCCTCCGCCACCACTACCGTTCGACCAGGCCGTGCTCAAGGCAGCCAACGCTGTTCTGTCGAGCGCGCCCGCGCCGGATGCGACCGCCGTCTCCAGCAGGCAGCTGGTCGTAATCGACCCGCTCGTGGACGGCGCCACCGGCGAGCAATCGGCGGCCACACAGACGATAGGCGCGCGCATCGCCGAACTGGCGCGAGATAAATATCCACGGTTCGATGTGGAGCCGTTCACGCCGCAGGCTATCAGCCGTTTTCCGTACGTCCTGCTTGGCACCTTCACCCCTATCAACGCAGCGAACCAGCCAGGCGGCGATCGCGATGCATTCCGTTTTTGCCTGATTCTGGCCGACCTGCGTTCGGGCAAAGTCCTGGCACGAGCTTGGGCGCGAGCGCGCCGTGATGGGGTCGACGCCACGCCAACCGCGTTCTTCCGCGACAGCCCCACCTGGACCGACGACGCTCAGGCGAAAGCCTACGTCGATACTTGCCAGAACGTGAAGATCGGCGACCCGATCAATCCTGTCTACCTCGACGGCATTCTGGCTGCCTCGATCATCAGCGACGCGACCGACGCCTATGCTGCCGGCCGCTACAGCGATGCCCTCGACCTGTATAACAGCGCTCGCGCCACAAAGGCGGGCAATCAGTTGCGTGTGTATAACGGTTTGTATCTTGCGAACTGGAAGCTGGGGCGCAAGGAACCGGCTGCGGAAGCATTCGGCGACGCGGTGGATTATGGCCTTGCGACCAATCGCCTGGGAGTGAAAATCTTGTTTCGTCCCGGCTCGACCGCCTTGGATCCTGGCTCGACCCGCCAGCCGTACGCGATGTGGATCGAGCAGATCGCCAGCCGGGCCGGGCAAAAAAGCGCCTGCCTGACGGTTGTTGGCAACACAAGCAAGTCCGGCTCTGCCACGCTTAACGATCGACTGTCGCTTTTGCGCGCCGAGTATATCAAGGATCGGCTGGAGGCAGATGCGCCCGCCCTGAATGGCCGTCTCACCGCCAAGGGCGCCGGCGCCGAGGCCAACTTGATAGGAACAGGCGCCGACGATGCGTCGGATGCGCTGGACCGGCGCGTGGAGTTCAAAGTCGCTCCGGCCTGCTGAGCGGATTCTGTTGCAGGGTTTGGTTTGATGGCGGGACGACGACAAGAGGATTTTCCTCGTCATCACTGTGCACTCTATCGGACGAGGGCAGCTGCCCAGAGACGTCACCGCATTCTGGATCACCGCTCGACCGTGACCTAAAACCATCGAAAAGATGGCTCGGGCGGTAGGGATAGGAACCTACGACCAATCGATTAACAGCCGATTGCTCCGTTGAGACATCAGACGATCTGCGACGACAGTAGACCTCAGAGTATTGGCCTCAGCACTGCGCTGATCGGCAACCGCTGGACCTGCCAGCACTTGCTACGGCACTGAACTGAGGCGAGCGGGCGCTCTACCTGGTTGTGGACAAGCCAGATCCCATTCATCCGAGTGTTGCGCCGGCGATACGTCGATCCGGCCGACGTGCGGGAGGCGCTGATACGGGATCAGAAGAATGCGCCGGCACGTGGCCGGGGTCGCCCCAGGGGGTCGGCCTAATCTCACCCTTTTCAGGCGCAGCGAACACCTGGAAGGGCGGGCAAGCTATATTATGCGGATGACATCGCAGAAGAGAACAGGGCGTTTTGACCTTCCCGGCCTCTCTCCTCACCCGCGCGCAAGTGACAGAAACGAGGAACCTGCTGTCCGCAAAGTCCGCCGCCGGGGTTCGCGTGGCGCGTATTATAAAATCTGATGAGCAACTGCCTAGTATATTCCCTGATGACCACGCCAGACCCGATGGTTAAATCAGTCTATTTTTATCTTGACGGTGATGCTATCGTACTTGCGTGAACGGGCAGTTGCAAAGTCCAGACAGTCGTCTCACCCGCCAGAACTCGTTTGGCGGGTGTTCCTAGCGGCGATCCTATTCATGGTTGAAAATGATACCATCGCTGCAAACATGTGTTCCTCTCTGGATGGGCAGAAATATTGCTCCTGTGAGTATAACCAAAAATGTAGCAGCATGGAAAATTCCTGCAGTTGTACCGCCTGTATGATTCTCAAACGCCGGTTCCAGTTTTCCGATCTCAGCCACCGAAAAATCTCGACCATGCGACCGAGCCATCATCAGATCACCGTCCGGTGCAAGAGCTATCAAGCCGCCGCGACTCAAAGCCATCACCCCCTGTTGATGACAATCGGAAGGATGAGCGTCCACCGCAAGAGCTAACAATCAGCCACGGCGCGAAACCGTTACCCCCTGCCGGTGACGGCCGAACGGGCACAGTCAGCGGAATACAGTCTCAACCGCCGCGATTGGAAATCGGCCCCGCGCCGAAGCCACCGGCTGAGGACGAACGAACAGCCCGCGATTATGTGCAACTCGCTCAAACTGCGATTACCAAAGGCAAGATAGCCGACGCAGTCGAGTTGATCGAGAAGGGGCAAACGCGTTTGCTGGATCGGTCAGTGAGTTTGAACCGGACTTTTGACCCCATCACGGACGAGTCAGTCCAAAATTTATCAGCTGCCAAGCGAGCGCTGCTGACTAAGGATCGGGCGACTGCCCTGGGAGCGCTGGATTCCGCGTTGGCCGCGATTAAATAATCTGGATAATCGCCCTGACAGCACCGCGCCGCGCCGCCTGCGGAATACCTGCCAGGAGCCAACCTGCCAGCGGCGAGCCACCTCAGTGCCCTGCGCCCCTGGTTCCTTTGTCTTGTAGTCGCACGAGTCAATCGGTGCGGCCCCGATTGCCAGGCGAATCGCTAGCAGAGCGATCGCTTGGAGGTTCGGAAGTCATGGGGCAGACTTCGGGTTGGTCACGGGACGGTGATATGTGCACAATGTGCACGCCATCAACTACCGAGAGCTGCCAAACTTGTGGTCCTGCCGATTGCATTAGCTGCCATATGTTGCACTACGTTCCGTGTTGGAGGGACCGACCCATGACCGCTGACGAATACAAGGCGGCCTGCCCACGTCTCAAGATCGGTCCAAATGAGGCCGTGACCCGGCTTGGCATCGCCCGGCGCATTCACTTCGCGTACCAGTCTGGCGAGCGCTCCGTTGCCCGCCGGATGGCCGAGGTGCTGCGCCTAATCGATGCTCGGCCGGAGCTGCTGCACGTGCAAATCGGAGCGGCACCGTGACGGTCGCCGCGCGCCGCATTGATATTGGGGTATGGAGCCAAAGTCAGTTCCTGGCCTGGGTCGAAGCGCAGCCGGAGGGCATCCACTGCGAGTTTGATGGATTCCGCCCGGTCGCGATGGCGCCCGCCACAGTCGGCCACAACCGCATTGGACGCAACATCCGCGAGGCAATCCGGCCGAGGTTGCCGGCCGGGACGCCGTGTGACACTTACGGGCCACAGGATGCGATCGAAACCGTGGGTGGCGCGCTCCGGGAGCCGGATGCGTTTATCGCGTGTTCCTCGCCGCATCGGAATTCGGTCGCCGTCCCGGCGCCGATCGTGGTGTTCGAGGTCGTGTCGCCGGGGCGCGATAATCGGCGTCGCGATGAGGAGGATAAGGTCGACGAATACGAGTCGGTCCCCGCCATCCTCCGCTACGTGATAGTCGAATCAGAGAGCAGGTCATTCCGCGCGTTCTGGCGCGAGCCTGGCGAACGCGCGTGGCATCGGGAGCCTTCCGACATGATCGGGCCGATCCGGCTGCCGGAGTTTGGCATCGACCTCACGCTCGACGAGGTCTATGCCAGTGTCGAGTTCGACTGACCTTCGCAAGTGCGGCCCAACCGGCGAGCACCGCCGTGGTCCGGCGGCCCTGGCGTCCGTTTCGATTGGATCGACCAGATGCTGAACCGGTAGCTCCGGGTTCCGGCCCTGCCGCCGACAGCGCCGATGACTTCAACGTGTTTGCTCACCCCACCCCTGGGGGTCTCAGGAGGGGTTCCTGATGACGCGCTGGCCAATGCGCCGATGCCACCGGCGTCCGCGAAAAGTCAGGGGTGGACCGCCAATCAGCAATCCGCCGCTGGCAGGCGCCAAAATACAGCTGACCGGCTATCGCCGTTTACGTAAGAGCTGACGGATCAGGACGGGCGCCAGCCGAGCGCCGAGCCTGCTGGTCCTGCCGATGGACGCTGGATGCTCAACGCGCTGCCCGCAGTTCGGCCCGGCGCGCCGTGGTCGCCGCTGTGTCGATGGCCAGGGTGTCGTCATCAACGTCACCGGTGAAAACCACGCCATAGACGTCTCTGGCCTTGCCGCGACTCTCCCAACCTTCCAGCACATCGTGCAATACGCGCCCGACCTCGCGATCCAGCGGATCGCCATAGCCTCCACCGGCGGAATCACGCCCGCGCAGGCCCTGATCGCGGCGGAGCACCACGGTCGCGACGTTGGGCAACCGCTGCGTCTCGCCGTTGCCGCTGATCAGCCAGGTCGCGCCGGCCGTGCCTGCCAGCCCCCCGACCACGCCGCGCGGCGGCGCGTGCTGGCCATCGCAGGAAATGATAGCGGTGACGTCGTTGCCGGTCGGCGTGTACTCGATCTGCTGCGCCGGGGCGCCGCGATGCCGGCCGGCGCCGCTGCTGTCCGGCACGATCTGCAGCGAGCGCACGCGGATCGGGTGCTTCAGTTCGTCCACCTCGACTGAGTCGCGATACATCAGGCCCGCGATCACCGGAATCGCATAGTTCACCCAGCCGTCCGCGACCGGCGAGGACGGACCGCCGTTGGTAGACAACATCATGCGGTTGACGAACGGCGCACCGCCGCGTCGGTGGTCGCGCCCGGAGACCACCGCCATGCCGGCACCTAGGCCAGTGCCCCCCTCCGACAACCCGTGCCCGTCGCCGAGCTGTGCAAACGCCGATTGCGTGATGTTGACCAGCCGCTCGGAGACATTCGTCGTCGCCACCGAGCACGAATGCGGGAAGCGCGGCGCGGCGACCACGCTCTCCTCGGCATAGGTGAAGCGCAGCCGGCGAAAGGAGCCTTCGTTACGCGGCAGGTCCTTTTCCAGCGCGTTGAAAATCGCGCCCACAACCGCGGATGTAGCGGCGCCCTCCGATGTGTTCAGACCGACCGGCACGCAGGGCGGATTGTCCGACAGGTCGACGTGAATCAGCGCCTCGTCCGGGTCGATGCGGAGCTTCACGGTCAGTTCCAGCCCGTCCGGCAGGATCCCATCGAGCGGGTCTGAGCGGCCCTTGTTGACCAGCGTGGCCTTCGGCATGCGCCGGATATTGTCGATCATGCGTCGCTCCGAGTAGTCGAGCCAGTCGCGCACGAATGGCTTCACCGTTGCGGCACCGTATTTGGCGCATAGTTCTTCCAACCGCCGCTCCGCCACGCGCGCCGCGCCGAGGCCGGCGAGGTAATCGCCGTACCACTGGTCCGGAACCCGGATACGCGCACGGCACATGCGCATGATGTCCTCGATGTTCTTCCGGTCACGTTGGATGCGCACGCCCGGGAACACCAGAGCGCCTTCGTGATAGACGTCGCGGGCAAGGACGAAGTAGCTGCTGGGAATAGAGTTGCCGATATCGGCCATGTGGCATTTCGCTATGCTGGTGAACAAGTGCTCGCCTTCCCAGAAGACCGGTACCATGAAGGTGTGATCGGCCGGATGCGTGTTGCCGCCGTATGGATCGTTGTCGAGATAGGCGTCGCCGCGTCTTATATCGCCCGCGTGGTAGCGGCGCATGTTGGCAGCCTGGATATGGCAGCCGAAGATGTGCACCGGCAGGCCCTCGGCCGGCGCCAGCAGCTCGTCGTTGCCGGTGACGATGCAGCAAGAGAAATCGCGCGCCGATGAGATCACCGCCGACCGCGCCGCCCGCAGCAGCGTGTTGGTCATTTCGCGTACGATGCCATCCATGCGGTTGGCGATCACGGACAGCAGAACAGGATCGGTCTCGCTCATTGTGCTGCCTCCGCGATGCGCAGGATGTAGTTCTCCGCGGCGGTGAGTTCGGCGCTGCCTCCGGCGTAGACGACGATCGTCGTGGTCGGCTCCTCGATTACCGCCGGGCCTGCAATACGCGCACCGGGTTGCAGCCGTTTCCCGCGGAACACCGGTGTTGCTGCGCGGCCGGTTTCCACGAAGTAGCAATCCCGGTATCCGTCAGGCGGCGGCACATATGGGTCCACGCGCGGGTCGGGCGGCGGCAGCGGAGCAAAAGCCTGCACGGCGATGCGCCCCTTCCAATTGACGAACTCGACGGGACTGGCGTCGTCGCGCACGGCGTAGACACGCTCATGCACCTGATGAAAGGCCTCGGCCAGCCCCGCCGGATCGGAGGCCCGGCTCGGTGGCAGTTTCGTGTCGAGTTCCCAAACCTGGGCGCGGTACCGCGCCTCGACGAACAGGTCGACACCGGACGGCGCCGCCTGCAAGCCGGTGAGTCCGCTTTGGAATTCCTTTAACTCGCGTTCGATCGCATCGAGTGCCGCGTGGACACCTTCGGCGTCGAACTGCGTGCTGTCGGTAAAACGGCTACGCGTCGCTTCGAACACGATATCGCTGTATTGCATTCCGCAGGCCGACAGCACCGAGGCTGTGCGCGGCACGATCACAGTGCTGCAGCCAAGCTCGCGCGCGATCGGCATAATGTTGAAGCCGGCCGCGCCACCGCCGGCGACGATCACGCTCTCGCGCGGATTGAGTCCCTCGTTCACGGTGATCTCGCCAATCGCCTTGATCATCAATTCGTTGGCAATCGCCATGATTGATGCCGCCAGCCGATCCGGCGACTGCCCGAGTTGCTCGGCCAGACGCACGATCACCCGGGCCGCCCCCTCGATATCCAGCACCAGTCGGCCACCATTGAAATAGGCCGGGTCGATGTAGCCCAGAAACAACGCCGCGTCCGTCACCGTCGGCAAGTCGCCGCCCTGGCCATAGCACGCGGGGCCGGGCACCGCGCCGGCCGATTGCGGACCGACGCGCAGCAAGCCGCCCGCATCGATCCAGGCGATCGAGCCGCCGCCGGCGCCGATCGAGCGCACATCGACCGTCGAAGCGCCAATGATATCGCCAAGCCAGCGCCGCCCAAGCCAGGAATCCCGCGTGTAGACCAGCGCACCGTCCCGCACGAGGCCGACATCGAATGTGGTGCCGCCCGTGTCGCAGACGATGGCGTTGCCCCCGAGACCCTCCGCCGCGGCGTGGGCTCGCCCGGCAACCGGCGCCATCGCAGGCCCGGATTTCAGGGTGTTAATCGGCCGCGCGATCAGATCCTCAACATGCTGGCAACCGCCGACCGAGGTCGATACCAGCAGCGTGCCGGTAAAACCGGCCTCCCGCAGATCCTGGCTCATCTCGCGCAGATGGCGTTGCATCAATGGCTTGAGCGAGGCGTCAATGGCCGTGGCGGAGGCGCGGCGATACTCTCGCAGGATCGGCACAAGCTGGTGTGACAGCGTGAACGGCACGCCCGGCATCGCCTCGGCCAGCATGTCGCCGAGAGCGCGCTCGTGTTCGGGATTGGCAATCGACCACAGGAGACTTACCGCGACGGCCTCGAAGTTGCGCGCACGCAGTAGTCCGATCACTTCCGCTGCGTGCGCGCGGTCGAGCGGCACGACGATCTCACCCTCGGCCGAGATACGCTCGTCAATTTCGAAACTGTAACGGCGTGGGATGTACGGGTCCGGGTAGTCGTAGCTGTAGTCGTGCGGTCCGTGTTTGCCGCCTTCCTTCAGCGTCAAGGTGTCCTTGAAGCCGCGCGTGGTCAGAAAGGCGGTTTTGGCCGTGCGCTTGGTGACCACCGCGTTGGTGGCGCGGGTGGTGCCGTAGATCAGCATGTCGCTGCGTGCCAGCAGATCGCGCACCGGCAGGCCGAACTGTTCGGCCGCCACACCGAGTGCGCTGTGCATGCCCTGAAAGATGCGCTGCGGCGTGGTCAGCGCCTTGCCGACGTGAAACGCCCCCTGTTCGTCGACGACCACGACGTCGGTAAAGGTGCCGCCGGTATCGACCGAAATTCGCAGTGCCATGGGCCTCTCCCTGCCGCCCAACAGGTGCTGACGCCAGTCGCGCGAACCGTTTGGGCCGGCGATAGTCAGGCTTTTTGCGGCGTGGATCAAACGAGGGTTACACGCCGGCGTCGCCGCATCAGGCGCTAGGCTGGCAGTCCCATTGCGGCACGGTCGGATTGGCCGTCGCAGAGGCGGCAGAGGCAGTGGCACGGGAACGCTGTGAATTTGTGACAGTCGGTCCGCGAATGCCCGCCTGACCACTCGGGCGCAGTTCCTATGGGACGAACGCAGCCCACGGGCAGGATACGTCTTTGTAGGCCGGATGGGATTCCGACGTTTTGGCCTCGTCGCCGGTCTCGCGCGACAGAGCAACGCCTTTGGTCTCAGTCACATGGCTGTCCTCCCTGTGACGACCCCGCTCATTCGGCCATGCCCTTGTCGGCAAGCTCCTTTTTTGCCTTGTCGTTTTTAGCGAGCGCGAGGCCCATGCCGCGCATCACATTGGGCGCCTTGGTGAACTGGATGTTCGAATACTCGATGATCTCGAGTTGGTTGCCCCAGGGATCGAGGAAATCGAGGAAGGGGCCTTCGACAAAACGTGCGGCTGCGGCCTTCGCTAGCTCGATGATGCGGCTGCGGTCGTCGACGACAAAGCCAAGATGCCGCTTTTCGACGCCGTTGACTACGCAGTCGGGCACCAAGGTTAGGTTTACGAACTGGTCTCCCATGTCAATAAAAGCGTTGCGCTCCCCCTTGCCACGCAGCGCGAAATCGAAGATGCGCCCGTACCACTCCAGCGCCTCATCGATGTTGCCGACCTCGATCGCGACATGATTGATGCCGATGAGCCGCGGTTTCTTTTCTTCGGTCATTGATCGCCCCCAGTGCCTGAACTGCATCAGGGCTGGACCGAGTTCCGTGGTCTCGATTCGGACCGGCTCCTGTTGTTCAACCGGGTGATAAGCGTTCATCCCGTTCTACGATAGCCATAAATATCGGGGGATATTGTCTGAGGAGGCCGAGGTCCCGGGGCGTGTTGCGTTGATCAGCGCATGGATCGTAATACCCACAACCCAAAGGTGAATTATGTGATACGGATAGAGAGCGGGCGACCCAGCTCCAACACGCGATTCATGACATGCGCGGCGACGGTAACCTCGGTGGCGCGGTGCTCTTCTTTTCGAAAGCGCAGCCCATCGCCGATTACCTGGTGCGCCGCCCGATGGTGACCTCAAGATGGCTGCGCTTGTTGAGCCCGGCATTTTTTTTGGCAGCCAATCCGGCCATTCTCGGCAATACACTGGAGATGGCGATCACCCTATGCAGGTTCGGTGTCAGACGATTCGCTCGCCATTGTCGTGCCGCATTCCGGCTGGGTGGCGGCAGCCGGGTCGAAGAAAACGTCCATCTCCACAGCGAAAAAAGCTGGCCACTCGGCATGACGATAGCACTTGTGAAGATCGTATATTAACTCAGAAGAGCTAATGATGTCCGTTATGCGATACGGTAAGCGTGGAACTTGATATAATAATTTGATATCTTAGACGCGCTTCCGACCTGTCGCACGTTCTCGAAGAAAGCGACCGCCTGTGGCAGCCGCGACAACTGACGCCATGCATTCAGGCGCAAGGCCACTCATCAAGAATCCGTCGAGCTATTCGCGAAGTGCCACTGAACGACCCGCGCAATCGGCGAGAGTTCTACCGGTTCAATCATTATGATATAGCACTGAAATCATATTGCAGGCCATAGAAGAGGTGGTCACGACGGGTGAACAGGCGAAGCGCGACGCTCTTGGGTTGTTGCGCCGCTCGGTTTCCGAGCGGTCCGATCGAGGGAGGTCGCGATGACGCCTATCATGACGACCGCAGACGAAATTCTGCCCCCCCAATTTCACGCGGTCGGGGCGCTACTTTTCTCTGAATGAACAACGTATTCTCATCACGACCGCTCACCATGCCTCCATCCTCACCAGCATGTTGCTGTCGTACCCGGTGCCTTGCAGCCAGAAGCGGATTGGGTCGCCCACGTGGGCTTGGCCCTGACTGGCGGAATCGGCCAAACGAAAGCCGGTAGTCCTGGCAGGGAGCAGGCCGGGGATATCCTCGTGCGTGATGAGGAGCAGCTTGGGGTAAACGGCCCGCACGACCCCTCGCCCCTCCCATAGCTGTTCACCGACCCGGGCCCCCGCAAAGCATGCCTCGCGCTCGCGCCCGAGTTGCTCCACCTGCGCCTGCGCTGTCTTGACCTCGCCGTCGAGCGCGACCAGCCGGCGACCCCAGGCGCCGTAGCCAAGACCGAGACCGACCGCGAAGGCCAGGTTCACAAGTATCGCTACCTGCCACATCCGCATCGCAAGGATCCTCCGATCTCATCAATGGACATGGTCATCGGGGAGTGGCGGCGGCGACTTCTCCTCATTGAGCCTTTCCACCTGGGCTTGAACGGCGTCGGCTTCCGGCATACCCGTTCTGGTCGCTCCGCCAGATCGCGCGGATATATCCCTGCCGGTCGATCAGAAATTCCGCATGCGCGGCATCGCGCGCGAACAAGCGATATGCGGCGGCGACATCCTCAGTTCCGTCGGTCACAACCGGGAAAAGCACCGGCGGCGACTGGCCGAGCTCGGCGATCGCTTCCGGCGAGCTTCGAGGCGGCACCGCAACGACCTCCACGCCCAGAACCGAAAGAGTTCCATAGTGCCTCGCGAGTTCGGTCATCCGCCCGCGCGAGCCTGGCAGAGTATAAAGCACCAGCAGAACCATCCGCTTGCCTCTATAGTTCGCGCAACGTTTTTGGCGTCAGAGGGCCAACCGAGATGGTCAAGTCGGGTGCGGCCAGCCAAGCCTGGTTAAGTTCTGCCACGGTTCCGATCCGGCGCTCGTCGGTGGCCGCGCCCAGCGCACGAAGGAAATTGATCACGTGCCAGCGCTGCGCTTCTCCAAGTCGACTCCCGAACTCCGGCATCCCACGGTCCGGCCGTCCATGCGTCATCAGCCAGAAGAGGTCTCCGGCGGATCGCCGCGCCGTTCTGGCAGCGAGCAGATCGACGGCGCTTCCCCTTGGCGACTCGCGGTCGGGCGTCGGTGTCCCGTGGCAGGACGCGCAATGCGTCTGGTAGACCGCCATTCCCTCCGCAATCGAGCCAGCGGTGTACGACAACGGGGGGCGCGCAAACGAGGTCGGGTAAGCTTCGATCATCAAAGGCTGAAGGCCGATCGCGGCGCCGCCTGCAACCAAGCCGAAAACTGCCGCGAATAAAAGGATAGCGTCGGCGGCGCGCGAGGAACACGACGGCTAAAATCGTCAATCCGGAAACCACAAGCACAAACTCGATCGGCGATTGCGCGAGATGCTGCAAGAACTGGAACTTCAGGCCAGGCGTCGAGCGAGATCCGGACAGGCCAGGGCCATACCGGATCGCTCGTGGCGCGCCGGCGTGGTCATCGTCATCGCCGTGGCGAGGCCGAGCAGCGCCAGCACCAGAGCCGCCTCAATCGCGATGAACAATGCCATGCGCCGCGCCGTCGCGGACGCCTTTGCTGCGGTCGGGCTCGACAATGTGGCCAGCATCGCACGGCTTGCGGCGGCTAGGAGAAGCGCCAGCAACGAGAACGGCAACTTTGGCGAGAAGCAGGCAGCCGTGCGTCGTCCCCACCAGGCCGGCGACGCCTCCGACCAACAGCCAGGCGCTCGCGATACCCGAACCTGCAAGAATGAGCACCGTGACGAGCGCGACGCGGGAAAAGCGCTGCATGGTGCGCACAGCTTAGGGATCAGGGCCGACTGCGTCCTGGCTGGCGCCATACAAAAGGAGCGCGAGCGGCGGCAGGCCACCCACCCAGACGCCGGCGCCCAGCACGTGCGCCATGTCGACCGCCTGCGGCCACGAGGCTTTCGGAGGTTGCGGCCAAATGGCTTGAACTCCCGCGAAGAATCAGAGCGAGCGCAGCCAGCACGAAAAGCTTCGCCCCGCGCGGCGATCCAGTTTCGCCGGGCAATAACGTCGCCGCCCATGAACAGAAAAGCAGCCAGCACGATCAGCAGACCGTGGCGCACCATCCATACGAATCCCGACCGTGTATCCAGCATGGCGTGCCAGATGGCTTTCGCCTCGAGCGCAGCCTCGGGGCGGCCCTCGAACAGCCCGGTCTGGGCAGCCAACACGACCCCGCCAGAGGCCAGCGCTACGACTACGAGCCATCGCGCCCAGGATAGAACGCGCCGCTCCCATCGGCGCATGAAGTCGGTCGCAGGCGGTCCGGCAAGCAGCAGCAGGAAAAACGCGCCCGTAAGGAGGACGCATTGAGCAAGATGAACCCACTGGGCGCCGAACAACAGCGTGGTCATTCGACCCGGAACGTGAAACGTCCTTCGGTGACATGAGAATCGACGGAGAGCACCCGCCAGATCACCGTGTAGGCGCCGTGCTCAAGCGGCTGCAGCGTCACCCGCAAGAGGAGGGGATTTGCCGGGTCAACACGGGCGTCCTGGCGATCGACCTGCGCGCCTCCGGCATCCTTGACCCGAACGGTGCTATAGGCCGGCTCCAGGCGCTCGGAAAAGTAGAGCTTGACCTCGCTCGGAGGCCGCTTGAGCTGTGCTTTCAACCGGCGGCTCCGCCCGCTGAAGCCCACTATGTCGCAAGCGCGGAGCCGACGCCGAGCGCCCAGGCGATAAGCGCGAGAGCGAAGCCTCGCGCGCATGTCGGAAGTCTCAATCACCGTGATCCACCTCGCTTAGCCGATCCCTGCTCTCGCCTTGTAGAACGCGATGATCTCGCTTGTTGGCAGCCAGAACAGATCATAAAGCCCTCCTGCGCCGTCGCTCCCGCCGGAGATCAGGTCCGGTCCGTGATCGTAGCCAGCCGCCCAGATCATCCTTTCGCCATTGGCCTGGAAATTGCGGGCACGCGCCGTCGATATTCCAATCGTTGAACGGCGCCTCGACAATCGGCCCCTTCCACTCCTTACTGTTCGGGTCGTAGTGCACGAAAAGCAAAGCGTGGAATTTGCCAAAATCGTGGACGGAGACGACACCGAGGGTAAGGTCGTCCCACGTTACGACGTTGAAGCGGCACTTGTTTGCAATCGAGTCGAGCAACCGGTCTGCATCGCGCTGGGCCGGCTGCCAAACGCCGTCCACTTGTCGCGTCGTGTAGAGGTCAGTCGTCGACGGCGCTCCCGGTTCCCGGGGTCGTATGGACATGAAACGACATCGCGCTCGGTTGGCCCGGAAGATCGAACGGCATGAAACAGTGCGCTACTGTACTCGCTGTGTTGATATTGCCCCCGGGAACGAGCTGGGCTTGGCCCCAGTCACCGTCAGATTGCTTGTGGCTGACCCAGATTCCCAGCCGGCCCCACGCCACTCGCTTTGCGGTGGCTCATGAAATACAGGCTTTTGCCGTCGGGTGTGATCCACGGCTCCTGGTCGATGCTATCGCTGTTGACGGTGTCGGGCAGGCGCTCAGCCGGCGACCAATCCTCGGTCGTCCCGGGCCACTCGCCACTCTCTCGGACCCGATGAGTGACGAAGATATCGGTCGGACCCTTAACACGCGTGTCGCCGTTGTTCCCAAAGCGAGCGAAGTAGATTGTGTTCCCGTCCGCGGAGATCGTCGGCTCGTACGCGCCAAACTTGTCGTTCGGCGGGAAAGGCAGCTTCCGGGGCGTGAGGGTAGGGGCGCCAGCATACGCCTTGCTGGTCAGGATCGTGGGCCAACTCACAGCTGCTGTTGTGGCGGCTGCCGAGCCGAAGAAACGTCTTCTTGACAGGCTGTTCATGCGGAATACCCTAGTTCCAGGATCAACGACGTCGCTCTTCACAGGATATATCCACTATAGACTATGTCAATTGATAGAGCGGCGGGCTTCCAGACGCATTACGCCGGGTTTTATCAAGGGCGCGTCCATCCGGGCCCGCCCGCGAGGGCAACTCTCGCAAGCGTCCGCCAAGCTTGCCGAGCCGTCCGCCGCCTCAGGCCACCACGCGACAGGACAAGTCCCCTGTTTCTCGATCGCGTCTTTCACCGGCACGAACCGCATCGAAGGTCCCGTCACGGCCTCACAGATCGCTTCGGCGTCGGCGGCATCGTGTTCCGGCCTGAGTTCGAGCCGCCGTGTATCGAGCGCCGCGTGTTACGCTGGTGGCACTGCCCCGGCTCGCCCACCGCGAGACAGCGGCGATGGTCGAGAACGTCGCCGGTAATGGAATAGGCGGCGCAACTCAATTGCCGCCGCCGTACGTTTCCGCAACCTGGTAGACGTTCGTGTTCGAGCCAGTGATGGCAGTCCAGTTCGTCCCCGAACCGCCGTATCGCCAGAGCTGATTTCGACCCCCCGTTGTTTGCCTCAGCATACACGTGCTGGCCACTAGCCGTGATCCAGGCCACGCTGGTGTTCGTCCCTGTGATGGCGGTCCAATTCGTGCCCGATCCGGTATACTGCCAGACCTGAGACCGCCCCCCGCTGGTGGCGAGCATGTAAAACCACCGACAACCCGAGAGACCGACGTATTGGTTCCCGTGAGGGTCGCCCAGCTCGTCCCTGATCCGCCGTACCGCCAGAGTTGGTCGGGACCGCCATTCGTCCCCACCGTGTACGGCACACCGGAGGCCTCGGCCAATAGCGCGATCGACGTATTCGCGCCGGTGAGCGCCGACCAGTTCGTACCGCTTCCATCATATTGCCACACGAGATTGGGCCCATTGTTCGAGCCGATCAGAAACAGGTTCCCAACGCCGCCTTTAGGATCGCTATCGCCAGTGATACTCGTGAGCGAAGTGTTCGTTCCGGTGATGGGAGTCCAATCCGCAGCCGAGCCGCTGTACTTCCAAACCTGATTTCGCGCCGCCATTATTGGCGAGCATGTACACTTCCGACGCACCGGCTTCGTGACAATCGCCGTGCCGAGGGTGAACGCGCCTGCCACCTAGACAATATTTCGAAGTTGCATAATCATTCCTCTTCAGTTTCGTGAAAATTCACTATCCGACGCCCGGCCCGGAGCACCCTGTGAAACTCTTCATTAACTGTAGCCGTCAGTGGACGGCTCCGCTGTCCGTCTCGCGCCTCGCCGCAGTGCCGGCGGAGATTGCTCCCGCTAGCCAGGAGACCTGCCGCGACACATAACGTCCCCAGGAGGGGTATCCGGTGTGGTTCGAATGGCCGCCGTCGGACCTTCCACTCGGCGGTCCGCGCCTCTCCGCGACCTCGCCGCAACAGGTAGAGGGGCCATGACCGTCGCCGTCGCGACCCTCGGGGGAAGCCACGCTTTGATACGAACCAATATCTATTCCCCGCCATCCTGTCAAAGTATAGTGAAATGTATACTGTCCTCTTTTTAATATCTGAATGACCGAGGTGTACGCTATGAATGTCGCGTCGAAGTGCAACTGACTGATCATCGAGGTCGCGCGAATGTTTGAAACATTATGGCGTCATCCATTCCTGGTCCTCAGTCAGGCGGCGCGCGATCCACTTGATTTCGCTGGCAATGCTCCAAGAGAGCTTCTACTCTCGCATCGAACCCATCAATGCGATTGGCTACGTCGCCGATGCCGAGTGGGAAGTTGCGCTGCACCGTCGTTTGGATATGTCATCAGAGTTCGTTGAGGAGGGTTTTTGGCCGTTATGGTCTACCGTCGTGGAGACCCTGCGGACACAGGGCATGGCGGTCGGCCCTTTCAGCTTCTACGGGTGGAACGACGGGGATGCCGGATTCGTCCGGGCAATCTGGTGTCTGGTCCGCCACCTGCGACCCATCAACGTGGTCGAAACCGGGGTGGCGCACGGCATAACGTCGCGTTTCATATTGGAGGCGCTTGAAACGATCCGCGCGGGCAAGTTGTGGAGTATTGATCTACCTCCACTGAACCCGACGCGTCGTGAGGAAGTCGGCGTTGCGGTGCTTCAAACCGACGTGCCGGTCGATCGGTGGACGTATATAGCGGGCACCAGCCGGCGGCGGCTACCGGCGCTGCTGTCGCGCCTCGGCCGGATCGATCTATTCATTCACGACAGTATGCACAGCAACCGCAACGTTATGTTCGAGCTTGAATGTGCCTGGCGGTATCTGTCCGCCGGCGGCGTCATTGTGGTCGATGACATCGACGCCAATCCCGCGTTCGATACGTTCACCAAAGCCCATCGGGAACACCCGTCGTTCGTCTGCACCGCCGAACCGTTGAGCCCTGACATGCGGCGCTTCAACCAGAAAGGCCTGTTCGGCATCATTTGCAAGCAATCCTCGCGGGACGCTGATACGCAGTGATCGTCCCGGTCGGACACCTTCGTCGAGGCGCGTTGCGTACAACACCCTCGTTGTCACAAGCGGTAAAAGCGTCGCAGGAACGCCGCAGCCACACTCCGCCCCGTGCTACACCAACGAGGAGGCCATGCGCATCTCGCTGGCCGCTCGCAGCGGAAACCAAGCCATCCCGGAGGGTGGGCTCATGCACCTCAATTCGACAGGTTGGCGAACTTGGTTTCAAGGCTCTGAGCCAACGCCGACGCACCACCCTGTTTCATCAGTTGGCGGAAATCGGACCGCTGCACCGCGACGCGGCTGATAGCGCCATCTGCCAGTATATCCACGACACGCCAGCCCGCGGGCCCCTGTTGCATGACGTGATCCAACTTGTGCTCCTCCCCCGAGTTCGGAATGATTCGAATACGAACTATCTGCTCATCCCCATCGATCCGAGGCTCAGGGTTTAAGACGATCTGCTCGTTATCCTCATCAAACCCGTTGACGTAAGATGCGACGGTGTAGCGACGAAAGGCCTTCAGGAGCGTCGCCTGCTGATCATGTGGCAATTTGTCCCACGTCGCGCCGACCGACGCCCTCAGGATCGTGGTCAGGTCGAAAGTCTGGTCAATCACCGGTGCGAGCATGTCGAAGCGCCGAGAGAATGGCGTGGCGCGACCGGCCTTCATCACCCGAACCAGGCCGTCGATGAGTTGGTGAATTGGCACGACGGCCGCGCTGTCCGCGTGGGCACCAGGTGGGACCGCAGCGCAGGCGAGGATGCCTGCGCTCATCCCAAAGACGCTTCGTCTACTCAAAAGCCGTGCTGTCATGAACAAGTCCCGAACATCGTTTCCGGCGGTCGAAATAGCCAGCCATCCCCGCGTCCCCCGACCGCGGGGGTGGCTCTAATCCTACACGCGGAACACGTAGGTCTTGCCGGCTTCCCGCTCAATATCGGGCGGAAAGGCGGCGTGCTTTTCCGCGTAATAGCGATGCCGGTGATCGCCATCGCTGGCGAGATTGTAAGTCAGATAGAGGATGCGTCGAGGCGCATCGGTGAAATTCGCCCTTGAAGCATGCGGGGTGAAGCTGTCGAAAAAGATGACGTCGCCGGGGTCAGTGGGCACCGCCTGTAGGGCAAGGCCAGTTTCGTCCAGCGGCTTCCACTCCTCTCCGAGCAGGCCTTCGCGGTGTCGCCCGGGCGCCACTTCCAGGCAGCCGTTTTCCAGCGTGGCGGGGTCGATCGAAACCATCGCTGTGACGAAAATAGGCGAATAGCGGCCCCAGCCGGCCTGTTGATCCTGGTGCGCCTTGAAGCCGGGCCCGCCGGGCATCTTGAAGTTGATTTTGTCTTTGAACAGCACAACCGGGCCGCCCATCAATGCGGAAGTCCATCGCGCCAGCGCGCCGTCGCGGACCAGTGCGTCAAACTCGGCTTGGAACGGGCAAAAATTCTCGATCCGCTGGATGACGGGACGCCGCGGTTCGGTCACGCTGTCCTCGTGATAGACCCAATGCCGGCCCGCCTTCTCCGGCGCCGTCGCCAATTCACCGGTCCACCGCAGCAGGTCGGCAGTTTCACTGGCTCCGAAGAAGCCGCGTATAACCAGATATCCATCACGTGCCATGCGGGCGCATTCCTCCCGGGTCGGGTGCCGTTCCGCACCGCTTGGCGGCAGGTTTGCAACCGCCCTCATGGCACCAGCTTCGGCAAGAGAACCCGCGCTCTCACGACGTCCTCGGGGAAATCGATCTCGGTCCACGGCAGACCCGAGATATCCTCGAACCCAAAGCGGTCCGCGGCGCTCGCCATGATCATGTCGCGGATCGGCTCCTCGTACTCCATCATCCGGCGCCCTGTAGCCACGTAGGCCTCGGCCCGGTCGGCGAGTTCCTCCGCGGCCGCGGAGGAGAACCGGAAAAAGCCGACCAACTCGCCATGCCAATCGTGCGGCTCGCTAGGTCGCTTGCGGAAATCGACGATTCCACCATCGCGTATGCATACCTTGACCGGCTCATCGCCCGGTTCGATCTCGCGGTCAAGTAACAGGCAGTCGGCGTTCGGGCTGTAGATCAAGCGGATCATCAGCCGCGCATCGTAAAGAACGTCCGCGTCCATCAGAACGACCGAAGTTCCGCTGCGCAGCACGGCTCGGGCCGCCCACAGCGAGACGACGCTCCCGTCACGGTAATCCGGATTGAAAACAATAGAAATTGGCGGCCCCTGGTCAAGGGCCGACAGCGCCTCGCGCATCTCCCCGGCGGCGAATCCGATTACAACCGAGATATCGCTGATGCCGAGCCCACGGAGTATCCCGATATGGCGGGCCAGCAAGGTTTTTCCGTCGAAGTTCAGCATAGCCTTCGGCATCTTGTGCTGGCCCGGCCCGGGCTCACCCAGGCGTTTCCCCACACCTGCAGCAAGAATCACGGCTTTCGGTAAAACCGCTTCGGATAGGCCAGAAACCATAAGAGCTGTCTCCACAGATTGTCGAAATGCGACAAGTCCATTACACCGCATAATTTGGCTCATTCGGTCAATCTGGCGCCCTGCGGGAGCACGAGATGCCCAACGAAATGAATCGCGTGGCAAACCGTGGTGCTGGGCCCGTTTCTCGGGCTGCCAGGCTCCGTTCCTGCCTGACCTCGCCCGATCTGGCGTTTATCATGGAGGCGCATAGCGGCCTCTCCGCCAAGATCGTAGAGGAGGCTGGATTCGAAGGCGTCTGGGCCTCCGGCCTTTCGATCTCGGCCATGCTCGGCCTGCGCGACAGCAACGAGGCGTCGTGGACGCAGGTGCTGGAAGTCCTCGAATTCATGGCCGATGCCACGACGCTGCCGATCCTGGTGGATGGCGATACCGGGTATGGCAATTTCAACAATGTTCGCCGGCTGGTCCGCAAGCTAGGCGAACGAGGCATTGCCGGCGTATGCCTCGAGGACAAGCTGTTCCCCAAGACGAATTCGTTCCTGGGCGAGCGCCAGCCGTTGGCTGATATCGCTGAATTCTGCGGCCGAATCCGCGCCGGCAAGGACGCGCAGACAGACGACAATTTCTCGATCGTGGCACGGACCGAGGCCCTGATCTCCGGCCATTCTATGGACGAGGCATTGCGCCGGGCCGAGGCGTATCATGCGGCCGGCGCCGACGCGATCCTGGTGCATTCAAAGAAAAAGGATGCCACCGAGATCATCGGCTTCATGGAGCGATGGGACCGGCGTTGCCCGGTCGTGATCGTGCCAACGATGTACTACGCCACGCCGGCAGAGACATTCCGCCAGGCTGGCGTATCGATGGTCATCTGGGCCAACCACCTCATGCGCGCGTCCGTCTCCGCCATGCGCGATACCGCGTTCCGCATCGCCGAGAGCGAGTCGCTGCTGGAGGTCGAAGGCCGGGTCACCAGCATTCGTGAAATTTTCCGCCTCACGGGCAATGACGAGCTCGAGGAAGCGCAGCGGCGCTATCTGCCGGCGACCCGCTCCATCCGCGGCATCGTCCTGGCCGCTTCCCGTGGCTCGGGCCTCGGTGCGACGACGGCGGATCGCCCCAAATGTATGGTGGATGTTCGCGGCAAGCCATTGCTTTATCAGCTGCTTGGCACACTCGACGAGTGCGGGATCACGGATGTCACCGTGGTTCGGGGCTACCGCAAGGATACAATCCCCGCGAGCGGCATCACCGTGGTGGACAATGACGCCTACGCCGATACCGGCGAGGCGGCCTCGCTCGCCTGCGCCCTGCCGCAACTGCGAGGGTGAGACCACCGTGATCTACGGCGACGTCCTGTTTCGCCGCTACATCCTGGAAGAACTGCTCGACTCGGCCGCGGACATCACGGTCGTGGTGGATTCTGCCCACACCTCCACGGCCAACCCGCGCGACCTGGTGGCCGCAACTATCCGTAATACCGGCCGCTACCACGACGATGAACCGGCGCTGCTGACCGGCGTCGCGGCCGACCCGGCACAGGCGTGCCGGCGAATGGATCGGACTGATGCATCTCAGCGCACACGGCACCGAGTTGGTGCGGAACGAACTGGCAGCGATGCAGGCGGAGGACGCGCTTGCCCAAGCCGACCTTCCGGCGCTGTTGCTGCGCATCAGCCGGCACCATCCAATCGCCATACACTATATCACCGGCCACTGGCTGGATGTGGACACCACTGCCGACCTGGCCGAAGCACGGAACTTCTCCTGATGATCGAGGCGACGGCGTTCCTCGATGCCGCGACGAGCATCGGCGTTGGCTTCTACACCGGCGTTCCGTGCAGCTTCCTGACGCCGCTGATCAACCGAACCGCCAGCGACCGGATGGTGCGTTACGTCGGCGCGGCCAGCGAAGGCGAGGCAGTGGCGATTGCCGCCGGCGCCTGGCTGGCCGGACGCGAAACCGCGGTCATGTGCCAGAATTCCGGCCTGGGAAACGCGGTCAACCCGCTGACATCGCTGAACACGCCGTTTCGCATTCCCACCCTGCTGATCGTCACCTGGCGCGGCCAGCCGGGCCTGAAGGACGAGCCGCAGCATGAACTGATGGGCCGGATCACCCAAAGCCTGCTGGACGTGATCGAAGTGCCGCATCGCCGCTTCCCCGACGATCCAGATGCCCTGGGCCCGGTGATGCACGAAGCGCGCGCGACGATGGCCCGCACCAGCCTGCCGTTCGCATTGATCATGGAGAAGGGCACCATTCGCGACGAGCCATTGGATGAACCGCCACAAACGCCGCCGGTGCCGGGTCAAGGGGTCGATCTGCGAGAGGGCGCCAGCCGGCCCACCCGGCTGGCCCTGCTCGAAAACGTGCTGACTTCGATCGCCGGACGAGGCGCCAATCATCGCGACCACCGGCAAGACGGGGCGCGAGCTGTTCACCCTCGCGGACCGGGAGCAGCATCTCTATCAGGTCGGCTCCATGGGCTGCGCCAGCCCAATGGGGCTAGGCGTCGCGATGACCACCGGGCGCCGCACGGTCGTGCTGGACGGCGATGGTGCGGCGCTGATGAAGCTCGGCAGCATGGCCACCATCGGCGCCTATCAACCCGCCGGGTTGCTGCATGTCCTCCTGGACAACGGCGTCCACGACTCGACCGGCGGCCAGGCGACGGTGTCCCCATCGGTGGATTTCGCCGCAGTTGCGCTGGCCTGTGGCTATCGCCGCGCCTTCACGTGCGACAGCGCCGCCGGAGTTCGCCGGCGCGCTTCGGCAGGCGATGGTGGCGGACGGGCCGGTTCTGGTGCACGCCCTCATCCGCCCCGGCTCGCTCGAGAAACTGGGCCGCCCAACCATCGCGCCCCACGAAGTGGCGCAGAGGTTCCGCGGTTTCCTGGCTCGGTCCAATCAGGCGGCGGACTGAGCTGTCCGATGCACTGCGAGGAAGGCATCGATCTCTGCCAGCGCCCGCGTCATGTCGTCGGGACCAATGGCGCCGATACAGCCAATGCGGAAGCTGGGTTCATGGGTCAGCTTGCCGGGGTAGATGACGATGTCGCGGGCATGCAGGAAATCGTAGAAGGTCTGGAACTGGAACCAGCCGCCTGGCGGTATGCGAAAGGTCACGATCACCGGCGCCTGCAACTGAGGCTCGATATAGGTCGTAAATCCGCGCGCCCGCATGCCCTGCACCAGCACGTCGCAGTTCCTGCGGTAACGGGCGTGTCTGGCGGCGATGCCACCCTCCGCCTCCAGCAGGTCCAGCGCGACACTCAGGCCGGCGACCACCTGCACCGGCGGCGTAAAGCGCCACTGCCCGTTCGACTCGAACCCACGCCATTGGTCGAACAGGTCCAGGCTAAGGCTGGACGAGTTGTGCGCGCAGCCTTGCAGATGGGCGGTTTCGACGATCACGAAGCCAAGTCCCGGCACGCCTTCCAGCCCCTTGTTGGAGGATCCGATCAACGCAGTGAACGGGATCTTCGTGCCATCGATCGGCATCGCGCCGAACGAACTCATAGCATCAACCAGCATGCGCCGTCCGGCCTGGTGCACGCAGGCTGCGATTTCAGGCAGCGGGTTCAACAGACCGCTGGTGGTTTCGCAATGGATCAGAACAGCATCGCTGATCGTTGGGTCTGCGGCGAGTGCCTCGGCGACTCGGCTGGGCAGGATCGGCTGGTCCTCCGGTGCCTCCATGGTGACGCAGGCGCGCCCCAGCCGGTGGGCGATCTCGACGACCCGGCGGCCATACGCTCCGTTCACCAGCACCAGAAGGCGGCCGTCACGCGGCACCAGCGTCTGGATCGCGGCCTCCACCGCGAACGTGCCGCTGCCCTGAACCGGCACGGCGACATGTGTCCGTTCGACGCCGGCCAGCGCCGCCAGACGGGCACGGACGCCCTCACTCAGGGCAATGAAGTCGGATTCGCGAGACCCCCAGTCACGGCCAAGCGCCGCCTTGGTTTGATCGGACGTCGTCAGCGGACCCGGTGTGAGCAAAAGAGGCGGCATGCCTTCAGCCTTTACGTGATCTGCACAACCTTATCGCAGAACCGGCGTGAGAGTCAGGAAGCAGCTCACTTATGAAATTCGGCGCGATCATCGGCGGTATTGTCGGGCTATGCCTGTCGGCGTGGCTGCTGGAAAGCTACGGTGTCACGCGGATCCTGGACCTGTTGCACCACGCCGGCTGGCTGGGGATCCTCGCGGTGGTCGCTTTCCACCTGGTGCAAATCCTGTTCTCGGCGTTGGGTTGGCGCGTCATCGCCGGCCCCACGGTGCCACGACCCAGCCTGCGCACCTACATGGTCATGCGCTGGATTCGTGAAGGGGTGAACAATCTGCTCCCGGTCGGACAGATCGGCGGTGAGTTCGTTGTGGCCCGACTATTGCAGCGGAGTGGCATGAAGCTCGCCCCTGCCATCGCGGGTACGGTCGCCGATTTGACCATGGAGATGGTGACCCAGATCATATTCACACTGCTCGGGCTGCTTTTGCTGCTTCACACTGTTGGTGATGGTGGAATTGCCACCTACGTCGTCAGTGGTTTAGTGATAGCCACCTTGGTCGCCGCCGGCTTCTTCGGCTCACAATGGCTGGGGCTGGCATCCGGCATCGAAAAAGGTCTTATTCGGCTCGGTCGATCGTTCGGATGGAGCGCGACGGCCAACGTCACCGGGCTGCACGACGCACTGATTGGCTGCTACCGTTCACCCAGCCGGGTGGCCCTAGCGGCGCTGTGGCAGATGGTCTCCTGGCTGCTTGGCGGCATCGAGGTCTGCCTCGCGCTTCACTTCCTGGGGCATGATGTCGGCATCGTGCCCGGGCTCATCATCGAGAGCCTCGGGCAGGCGCTAAAGGCAGTTGGATTTGCCGTACCCGGTGCGCTGGGCGTTCAGGAGGGCGGATACATCGTCATTTGCCAGATGTTCGGCCTGTCGCCGGAAATGGCGATTGCTTTGTCGCTGATGAAGCGTTTGCGAGAAGTGGCACTCGGCGTGCCCGGGCTCCTCGCTTGGCATCGTGCAGAGGCTCGCCCAGTAGCCGCGTCAGCCCTGCCGATGCAGGGGGGTATGCTATGATTGGCAACTCCTGGACCCATCTGCTGGCGCGCGTTGTGATTTCGCCGTTCCTTGGCACGCGCCTGCGGCCGAACCATCTGACGACACTACGACTGTTGTCGGGCCTCGCAGCCTGCGTCTGCTTCGGGCTGGGTACCAAACCGGGCATGGCGTGGGGGGGCGGGTTATGGCTGCTTTCTGCCTTTCTCGACCGTGCGGATGGCGAGTTGGCGCGGATCGGCAACATGACGAGCCGCCGCGGTCATCTCTACGATTACTATGCCGATAATCTTGTCAATTCGCTTTTCTTCGCGGCGATCGGCGTTGGCTTACGGCACTCCTGGCTTGGGCACTGGGCGATTGCATTTGGGATCATCAGCGCCACGGCACTGACAGCATGCAACATCCTTTCCGAGCAGCTGGAGCAGCGTAGCCCGCCTCGGACGCGCGCCTATTCCGGCCGGTGGGGCTTCGATCCCGATGACGCCTTGTATCTGATGGCGCCATTTGCCTGGCTTGACTGCTTGAGCCCCATCCTGGCGGCGGCTGCCGTCGGCACGACCGTCATGATGGTCATCACCTGGTTGCGGCTTCGCCGATTAGTAGCCGCTGCTGCGCCAACGGTCGGCGCCGGCTCGGTTCATTGATCCTGGGTCGCGTTGCCGCGGGGTGTGGACGGCAAGCCGCGCTGGTTGCGATAGTGGCGTTGATGCTGGCGGCGGCGGGCGTCTGGACGATCCGTGCCAGGCTGGGGGTAACCACCGACACGGACGCGCTGTTTTCCCCGAGCCTGCCCTGGAAGCAGCGTCAGGCGGTGCTGCGGGCGGCTTTCCCGCAGGTTGAGGAACTTCTGGTCGTCGTCGTGGATGCGGCGATCCCGGAGGAAGCGGACGGCACGGCAAGCGCCCTGGTCGACGCCTTGCGTGGGGATACGCGCCACTTCATGTCGGTCCGCCGCCCGGACAAGTCGCCCTACCTGGAGCGGAACGCGTTGCTCTTCCTCGATGTGGACCAACTGCAGGAACTGATGGACAAGACGATCGACGCCCAGCCCTTCCTGGGCTACCTGGTGGCCGACCCCAGTCTTCGCGGTCTGGTGCAAGCGCTATCGCTGATCGCCGAGGGGGTGAAGCGCAAGCAGGCCGACCTCACGCCGTTCATGCCGGAGTTGCAGGCGTTCCACAACGCGCTGGCCGCTCCTGACCCGACGCCGCTGTCGTGGCAAAACCTGCTCGCCGGCCCGGTGGCATCGCTCGCCGGACGATACCGGTTCGTGCTGGCCAAGCCACGGCTTGATTACGGTGCGCTGCAACCTGGTGCCGCGGCCACCCAGGCGGTTCGCGACACCGCAGCGAAGCTGGAGTTCGTGCGAAGCGGCGCCGCACGCGTGCGGATCACCGGTTCCGTGGCGCTTGACGACGACGAATTCGCAACCGTGGCGCAGGGAGCCGTTGGCGGGCTGATCGGCAGCATGCTGCTCGTCACGCTGTGGCTGCTGATCGCCGTTCGGTCCTGGCGCCTGATCGTGCCGATCGTGCTGACGCTGCTGTTCGGACTGGACCTTACCGCTGCTTTTGCCGCTCTGACAGTTGGCACGCTGAACCTGGTTTCGGTCGCGTTCGCGGTTCTCTTTGTTGGGCTCGCGGTCGATTTCGCCATTCAGTTCACCGTCCGCTTCCGCGACATTCACTTCCGGACGCCTGACGCGGTGGCGGCACTGGGCGAGACAGGACGGCTCAGCGGTGGCCAGATTCTGGTCGCCGCGCTCGCCACGGCCGCAGGATTTCTGGCCTTCACGCCGACATCCTTCGCCGGTGTGGCACAGCTTGGTCTGATCGCCGGCGTGGGCATGCTGATTGCCTTCATCTGCACCGTGACCGCCTTGCCTGCTTTGATCGCGCTATTCCACCCGGTGCGTGAAGCGGAGGAAGTCGGGTTCGTCTGGGCACGACCGCTCGACGCGGCCCTCGTTCGGCATCGCCGTCCGGTTCTTTTTGGGGCCGCATTGCTCGCGCTCACTGGTGTCGGGCTGCTGCCATGGCTGCATTTCGACAGCGACCCTCTGCACACTAAAAACCAGGCGTCGGAGTCGGTCAGGACGCTGAACGACCTGATCGAGGATCCGGTCACCAGCCCATACAGCATCGAAATTCTCACCCCCTCGGTGGCCGAGGCCCTGGCACTGGCGCCGACCTTGCGTGCTGTGCCCACAGTGGATGGCGTGCTGAGCATTAACAGTCTGGTACCAGACGACCAGGCGCAGAAATTGCCGATAGTGGCGGACGCGGCGAGCGTCCTGAAGACGACGCTGGACGCGCCGCCCGAGCCGCATCCGGATGCCGCAGCGATACGGACCGCGGTGGCCACGGCTCTACCCGCCATGACATCCGCCGCCAACCTGCCCGCCGGCCAGCCCTTGAAGGCCGTCACTGACGATCTGCGAAGTCTGCTGCAGGCACCGGACGAGCGGCTGAGCGCCGTTGACGCAGCACTGACCCGATTCTTACCCGACCAATTGGACCAACTGCGCACCGCGCTGCAGCCGACGCCGGTCACACGGGCTGCCATTCCGGCGGATCTTGCGATCGACTGGGTCACCAAGGATGGCCGCGCCAAGCTTCAAGTTCTGCCGAAGCACGATGCCGTCCGAGACAGCGCGGGCCTGCATCGCTTCGTAGCGGAGATCGGAGCCATCGTGCCAGGGGCAGGCGGGGCTGCCGTCACCATCGTGCGTAGCGCCGACACGATCGTTTCCGCCTTTCGAGTTGCGGCTTTCGGCGCGCTGGGAGCCATTACAGTGATCTTGGCGGTGGCGCTTCGTCGCCCGTTCGACACCCTGCTCGTTCTCGCGTCATTGCTGCTGTCGGCCTTGCTGACCGTGATCGTTGCCGTCACACTGCCGTTGCCGCTGAACTTCGCCAATATCATCGCGCTTCCGCTGTTGTTGGGGGTCGGCGTGTCGTTCAACGTCTATTTCGTCATGAACTGGCGAGCCGGACTCAGGGCGCCGCTCAGTTCGGCGACCGCTCGGGCGGTTTTGTTTTCCGCCCTGACGACTGCGACGGCGTTCGGTTCGCTTGCGCTGTCTCGGCATCCCGGGACGGCAAGCATGGGCGAACTTCTTTTGATCAGCCTTGGCTGCACGCTGCTTGCCACATTTGTTTTCGTTCCTGCTCTCCTGGCTCTTCCGCGTTCTTGAACCTCCTGCGGGAGTGCACCGATGTCCCGGCAAGGCCCATGAAGGTTGCCTGAAGGAAACCCCGCATGTCGCTTGATACGATCCGCCCGATCCGCGAGTTGCCAAGCAGCGTCGATCTGCGGCGCATGGACAGTCACCCCGACCACTGGTACCCGATTGCCTGGTCGAAACAGGTCAAGCCCGGCAAGATGTTGGCCTGTCATTACGCTGGTGAACCTGTGGCGGTGATCCGAGGCACCGACGGTAAACTGTTCGCGCTGGAGAACCGCTGCGCCCATCGACAGGTGCCGTTAACCAGGGGCGTGGTGCAGGGATGCACGGTGAAATGCGGCTATCACGGTTGGGCTTATGACGCTGCGGGGATGTGCATCGACGTGCCCTATTTGGGCAACGACCATCTGCCGAACGGGGTCAAGGCCTATCCCTGCCGCGAGATCGACGATCTCATTTTCATCTTTGCCGGCGACCCGCGACTGACCGAAGGTCGCCTGCCTCTCTCGCTCGGGGCGAAGGCGGACAGTTCCTACAAGACTCGCCGGCTCAACCGCGAGGTCGCCGCCCACTACACGTTTCTGCACGAAAACTTGTTCGACATGAATCACCAGTTCCTGCACCGCAAGCAGATGGGCACGATCAAGGCGCGTTGCCTGGGGCGACGCCACGGCGACGACTGGGCCGAGGTCGATTACACGTTCGGCCGGACCGACGGCGCGTCCTCGATAGGCGAGAGCGCGATCCTGGGTGTGGTCCGCAAGCGTGGAGAGGGCGCCAACCGCGATCTGATGACCATCCGCACGGAATATCCTTACCAGCACCTGCGGGTCTGGGTCGGCGACGGCGCGCCGGTTCTAAACGTCTGGCTGGGCTATATCCCGCTCGACCGGGAGCAGCATAAAACGCGCGTTTTCGGTTATCTGTCGGTCAAGCGACCGAAAATCCCTGGCCTGATCAACATGGCGTGGCCGTTCATCACCATGTTTACCGAAAAAATATTCCGTGAGGACAAGGAGATCATGGAAATGGAACAGGCCGCCCATAACGCCCAGGGCTGCGATTGGAACAATGAAGTTTTCTCCCCGATCCGCGATCTGCGTGAAGTGCTGACCCGCTGTGGCCTGGTGAACCACGACTCTGCCCGGTGAATCGGACCGATCAGCTCAGGCACATCCTCCCCGGCGTGCCGTTCAACGGGAGCGCACCGGTGGCTGCTCCCATCCGGAGCGTAGTCCAGGATGGGACCGCCGCTGTAAGTCTCCAGGCCGCCGAGTTGACAGTGCCGCGGAAGGGCGTGCGTTCAAGGACTGGCCTTACCGAGGCAAACCCGTCCTGGCCCGGAGGCACTGGCACGTCCACGGAGAAAGCCAAGCGCCCCCACGCCCACGGCTGCGCACGGAGTGATCACTGCAGCAACGATTACCATCGGCGTCGCAAGGTTGCACCAGATCAGAATGGGCACAAAGATCATGGCGTCGTCCGGATCGACGGTTATTCGGCCGCCAAATAAATCGCATCCACGCACCGAAATGACCTTCAGGACGTTGAGCTCGAAAAACAGCGCACCGATGCCAAGCCCGGCAAGCGCGCCGAACCAAAAGACGCTAACTCCGGAAGTATGGGCCAACCCAATCCCCAGTCCGACAAAGGTCGCGATGCTGGCGATCCCGTCAGCAACTAAATCATAGCGATGGCCGGTTATGCTCATTCGGCCGGTCTGACGCGCAAGTTCGCCATCGGCTCGATCCAGCAACATCGAAACAAGGAAGACAATCCCCCCAAGGACCATCCAAGCATAAGTGCCCTGTGCGAATATGATGGATGCCGCAAGGCCCGTTACCAGCCGCATGGTTGTGACTTGATTCGGGGTCAGACCGTTTTGAGCAGCCATCCGCACGGCGGGACGGACGACGCGATGAATAACCGTATCATAGCTCATATAGCCTCCAATGGCGCCGCTTATGAAATAAGTTTTCACGAGCGTTTCATTTCGCCATTTTCCCTGTCGGCGCGCAAGTCCGCTGACCCAGGCTCGGAAGCATCTGGGAGCCGCAGGCAAATGCTTTGCCTCCTCCTATATCTTGCTCGAACCTCAAACGAATCTGGCGCCCCTATCACATCTCCTGGCGCCCCATATGGTCGCAACCTGGTCTCGAATCGCCTCCATGGCCGCTGGCGATTTGACGTTTGCTAGTCTGTGGAAATCGTAGCCTGCCCCAGGCGATCATCTCCGGTTAGCCGCCGCTGCCAATGTCGGAGGCCTTCTCCGTGACCCTGAACCATCTGATGAGCGACGATCCGCGACTGCGACCCGCCGTCGCCGTGACCCGTCGCGCCACATCCCCGGGTTCGACCTCTTTCTGTCAAAGAAGCCAACTCGGGATTGCTATCATCGTTGTACGAAACAGTCGGCAAGGCATACGCCCACCCAAAGATGGCTCCCCGGGCGGAGGATGGTGCCGACGACGAAGTCACGATTTATCGTCGGCAGGGTGTCGGAGTTGTGAGCCCGGGCTTCCGAATTGCCGCCGATCGCGACTGGTTGCGTCTATTCATCTACTTTTTGTCTACTTTGCGGGCCACGGGGCGGACGCGATGCTGAACAGCTGCTGCAGGGGACGCTACACTCCTTGCTCCAGCGTGAGAACAAGGGAGACGCGCATCTCGTCTCCCTCCCCGGCCAACACGATGGTCGGCTCCGGCGGCCCCTTCATGTAAGCCCGAAAGCGACTGTGCGTTCCTAACCCTCTACCGTCCGCACCGGCTGGATCATCCGGTGGAAGAACGCCTTCACCCGCGCATCGGCTTCGGCGTCGGGCGGCAACGCCTCCCACAACCGTCCGCGCGGTGTGTGCTGGACGATCCGGGGAACCTCGATCTCAGTGGCCTGAGTAGACTTGGCGCGGCGCTTGCGGCGGTGGCGGTAGGTGACGATCATTCGCTTGATATGTGTGCGATCCGCATCCCCTGTTGCCGGCTATCCCACGATTGGAATCGTGTCGTTTGTTGCCCCAGAACCACCGCGGACCCGCTGTAAGCCCTGGCGCAAGCTTTAACTTGTTGAAAATATGGCTCGGGCGGTAGGATTCGAACCTACGACCAATCGGTTAACAGCCGATTGCTCTACCGCTGAGCTACGCCCGAAAAGACCCCTCGGCAGCGGTCGCCGGGAGGGCGCCTATCTAGTGTCCCAAACTTGGCCGGTCAACAGCGTAAAACGGCGTGGCCGGAGGTCGCGGGCGTCCGCGGCGACGCCTTGTCTACCACACGCGGGTTCGTTCAGCGGCTCTGCCGCGCCGCTGCGGGGTTCTGTTATGTATCCCGACCGGGGGTGGCGAAACGCCGGTCAACCGTGGATTCAGGATCGGCATTATCGCTAAAACTCTGCCCTGATCAGGGTTTTTCAAGATAAGTACGGATACGAGCGGGTTGCCACTCGAACGGTTGACGGAACGGTATTGCCGTGCCAGAACGGCCAAGCGCGGGTGTGGCGGAATGGTAGACGCACGAGACTCAAAATCTCGCGTACGCAAGTATGTGTCGGTTCGAGTCCGACCACCCGCACCATGCCGGTCGGTCGGCCAGTCACGAGGCCCAACCGTCGGCTGTAAGCTTTTGCCATCACGCCGAACATGACCTGACCGAGATCGTAATGCCCTCGCACCCGTCCGGGATCTGCTGCAGGCCTCAGCCTTCACTCGGCTCATGATTATCTGAGGGGTGCGGTTAGATCTACAGAACGAGCATGCCCGTACGTGTCGCTTTCAGAAGGAGACGCAACGCCGCCGTCTTGCCGGAAAACAATCTATACTCAGTGGCGCAGTCAAAGCCGGCATTATCCCCCAATGGCGCCCTGCGCCTCCACATAAAGTGCGTAGATCGACTGACTCGCCGCCATGAACAGCCGGTTCCGCTTCTTCCCCCCAAAGCAAACATTGGCACAGCGTTCCGGCAACAAAATACGCCCGATGAGTACCCCGTCCGGAGCAAACACCGCCACGCCATCCTCACCTTCTCCGCCGGAGAACCCGCACCACACGTTCCCTTCGGTATCGCACCGAATTCCATCCGCCCATCCGTGGCCGTCGAAGAACACACGACCATCCACTGCTCGGGTCCCGCGGTCGACGATGTCGTAAACCCACGTGCTCTTCGGCCGATCGTTCGGCGTATCCACCACATAAAGCTTCGAATTCGTCGGGCGAGAAGCAAAGCCCATTCGGCCGAGCCATGTCGCTGACGGCGATTGTCATCGTCGCGGTCTCGGGATCGTAGCGATACACGCGGAACGGATGCTCCTGCGCCGCCGTATGCCCCAGATAGTTGCCCCGAGTGCCGGCTCCATTGTCGCTGAACCAGATCGTGCCGTCTGATTTGACCACCACGTCGTTCGGTCCGGTCAGCTTCTTGCCTTCCCACTGATCCGCCAGCACAACGACGGTGCCGTCATACTCGGTACGCGTCACGCGTTGCGTATCGTGCTCGCAGGTGATCAACCGGCCCTGTCGGTCCCGCGTGTTGCCGTTTGCGTAGCGTGATGGATCGCGGAACACGCTGATCCCGCCGGTCGTCTCGTCCCAACGCAGGATCTTGTCATTGGGGATGTCGGAAAACAGCAGATACCGCCCGTCACCGAACCATACTGGTCCCTCGGTGAAATCGAAACCGGTGGCGATCCGCCGGATGCCGGTATTGCCGATAGCGATCTTCTGGAACCGTGGGTCCAGTACCAACACATCCGAGTCCGGATAGCGGATTGGCGCCGACGAGTCCCAGCGCGAAGCGGGTTCTGGCATCTGGCATTGCCCTTATGCAGTGTCCATGGTTGCTGCGAGTAAGGATCGACTTAAGCCGCTCCAGTGCCCGGCCGGCAAGTCACCCCGGCCCCGGCATCCCCGCCCGAAGCGCCGTCCACGGAACCCAAACACTTCGCCCACCGGCTCAACCGAGCCCCAGTGGCGTCTGCGTGCCAGACCCCATTCTCGTTCCGGCTATCCTTGCCCGCCTTCCCAGCCATCTTAGCGCCTGCCCGATCGTCAAACCGAGCGGGGTTGTGCGGAACAGTGGCCTTCAGTGCGTCGGGTAGACCTTCGGAAATCTGATCCGATCCGCGGGCCCCGGCGGATCGGGCGGCCCCTTTTTCCCGCATCCAACCAGTAAACCCAGAACGACGGCCAGCACCGCGACCGCCGTCCTGCCGGCCGCCGTCCCTTTGATCGTCTTCATGCCAGGACCGCCAGCCAGCGCGATGCTTGCTCCGCGACATTCGCCGGCGCCGTTCCGCCATAACTGGTCCGCGACGCCACCGACATGTCGACCGTCAGAACCGAGTACACGGTTGCCGAAATTCCTGGCTCCACCGACTGCATCTCCGCCAGCGACAAGCCGGCCAGATCGACGCCGCGCGCTTCCGCCATTGCCACGAGCCGACCGGTCACGTGATGAGCACTGCGGAACGGCAAACGCAGCACCCGCACGAGCCAGTCCGCCAGATCCGTCGCCGTAGCGAACCCCGACCCTGCGAACAACCGCATCCGAGCGGTGTCCGGCACCATGTCGCGCACCATCCCAGCCGTCGCGGCGAGCGACAAAGCCCACGCTTCGGCCGCGTCGAACACTGGTTCTTTGTCCTCCTGCATGTCCTTCGCGTAGGCCAAAGGCAGACCCTTCATCACCGTCAGCAGCGCGACCAGAGCGCCCGTCACCCGTCCGGTCTTCGCCCGCACAAGCTCCGCCGCGTCCGGATTGCGCTTCTGCGGCATAATCGAGGACCCGGTCGTGAACGCGTCACTCAGGCGAATGAAGCGATATGGCGCGCTGCACCAAATGATCATCTCCTCTGCCAGACGCGACAGGTGCATCGCCGAGATAGCCGCCGCCGACAGAAACTCCAGCGCAAAATCCCGGTCCGACACCGCGTCCAGGCTGTTCGCCGTCGGGCGGTCGAAACCCAACGCCGCCGCGGTCATTTGCCTGTCGATCGGAAACGATGTCCCCGCCAGGGCGGCAGACCCCAGAGGACAGCAATTCAGCCGCCGACGGCAATCGGCGAGGCGGCCTCGGTCGCGGTCCAGCATCTCCACATACGCCAGCAAGTGGTGCCCGAAGGTGACCGGCTGCGCCGTCTGCAGGTGAGTAAACCCCGGCATCGGATCGCCCGCGTGCTCCGCCGCTCGTTGCGCCAGAGCCAGCATCACGTCTGAAAGCTGAGCCGACAGGCCGTCGGTCGCATCCCGCACCCAGAGCCGAAAATCGGTCGCCACCTGGTCATTGCGACTGCGCGCAGTATGCAGCCGCTTGCCGGCCTCCCCAATTCGCTCCGTCAGGCGCGCTTCGATGTTCATGTGGATGTCTTCCAGTGCGACATCGAAGGCGAACCGGCCGGCCTCGATTTCCGCGGCGATCGCCTCTAGACCCGTGGCAATCGCATACTCATCTTCCGCCGACAGCAGCCCGATCTTCGCCAGCATCGCCGCATGGGCGCGAGATCCTTTGATATCCTGCCGCCACAGCTTGCGGTCAAACCCGATGGAGGCGTTGATGTCCTGCATGATGACCGAAGGGCCACCGGCGAACCGTCCACCCCATTGCACGTTGGCAGGCTCGGTTGGCGGGTTGAGGGGCGGTCCGTCAGGCGTCTCGGTCACAGGAAGGATTCCAGCTCGATGATGCTCCACCGCAGGTTGATGGTCGGGATTCCTCTGGCAGCGGCTGCCGGCACCCTAGCGGTCACCGTTTGGCCGCGCAAACCGGGTGCCGAAACGCTCCCGCCGCTGGCAGAGGCACTCGAACGGCTGATCCCCCCTGGCGCTCTGCCCGACGGCGTCTTCGTCACACACGACGGCGCATCGCACCATCTATCCGAGTTCAAGGGCCATGGCATGGTGGTGAACATGTGGGCCACCTGGTGTGCCCCCTGCGTCGCCGAGATGCCCTCTTTGCAGGCGCTGTCGAAAGCCCTTGCGCCTCAGGACATCGCCGTGCTGCCGCTGTCGTCCGACCGCGGCGGGGCGGAGACGGTTGCCGCCTGGTATGAGGCTCACGGCATCACCGCGTTGCCAGTGCTACTGGACCCAAAAGGTGCAATGGCCCGGGCGTTCGAGGCCCGCGGCATTCCCACCACCGTCGTCATCAGCACCGCCGGTAAGGTGGTGGCCCGCTTGGAGGGCGCGGCTGATTGGTCGTCGCCCGAGGCACAGACACTGATCAGAAAGCTGACGGCGGGGTAATACCTTGGCACAAAATTTTGACCGGTCGCACAGGGGGCGCTTATTGAGAGCCCCCGTTCGCCGGGAGAGCCCCGGCGGGATGGCCGCTTTATTGGCGGGGGGCTTGATGCTCGCCCCTGCCTCCGGTGCGACGGCGACCTCCAGCCTGTATCGGGCGATATAGCCTGCGTCCTGGATACCGTTGCCCTGGCACCGCTTGAACCGGGGATCTGGGAGTTTGTCGAAACGCCGTGCTCAACGGAACCCGGCCTTCTGCAGCCCTTCGAGCATATGGTCTTGCGCCTCCTGGGTGCCAAATTGAGCAGCAAACGTCCGGGCGTCGAGCAGTGGCCATAGATGCGTGGCGATGGCGCGCTCGCGGTCCGCATCCTGCTGCTGGCCCATTTCAGCATACGTGGCCGCAAGCATCGGATGCGTGATCATCTGGGTATTGCGCCCTGGGTTGCGGGAAAGGGCTCGGTCGCAAACATCGACGGCCTCGGTATATCGTCGAAGCAGGTAATACACCGTGCATAGCCTTGCGGCTGCGAAGCCATTGGCTCGGTCAAAGCGCAGCGCCCCCTCAAGCCACGGCAATGCCTCCGTGGCTCTACCCGCCCACACCAGGGTGCTTCCGCGTTCGGCATAGGTGTTGGCATCGCTTGGATTGATTTCGAGCGCCCGGTCGGTTTGCGCGAGCGAGAGCTCGTAGCGTTTCCTGTAAAGATTGATCTGGGAAAGCACGCGATAGGCGCGCGTCGTTGCCGGATCGAGCGCCAGCGCCTTTTGCGCCAGAGCTTCCGCACGTTCGAGTTCCTCGGCGCGGAATTCGGACCACCCTGACACGACGGCCTCCTGGTACGAGCTAGCCAGTGCCGCATAGGCGTCGGCATAGTTGGGATCGAGATCAATGGCGCGCTGGAAGAGTTCGCTCGCCTCATCGTTGTCGTCACGCGTTTCATGCGAGTAAGCCTCACGACCGCGCAGCACATATTCGTACGCCGCAAGGTTGCTGGTCGGTTTGGCCAGGGCGCGCCCTTGCTCGAAGCGGGTAAGCTCTACAGCCGCCGCGCCGACGACGCGCTTGGCGATTTTGTCCTGAACCGCGAAAATGTCATCGGCCTCGGCATCGTATGTTTCCGACCAAACGAGGCGTCCCGCCTGGGCCTCGGTCAATTCAACGCCGACGCGAACGCGATTGCCAGCACGACGGATGCTGCCCTCGAGCAGATAACGCGCATCCAGAAGGCGTCCGATCTCGGCAGGGGAGGAATTGGAGCCTCTAAATGGGAAGCTGGCCGACTTCGAGATCACCAGCAGGTTCGAGAAACGGCCGAGTGCAGTAATAACATCTTCAGTGATCCCGTCGCTGAAGAAATCCTGGGCGGTGTCGCCGGACAGGTTCTTGAACGGCAATACCGCCACCGAGGGACGCCCGGCTAGCCGAGAGGGTGTGGCAAGGGTCGCCACTTCGACCGGCCTGACCACGGAACCAAGCCCGAAAGGTCCGCTACCGGCTTGCCATGCCCAGACAACAAAACCTGCGGTCACGAAGGTCGTGGCCCCTATGACAGCAACCAGGGCCCAGCGCTTCCTCCGTCGCCGAGACGCGGTGGCCAATGCCGTTGCTGCGGAGCCCCGGTCCGGCGCGGCGACACTGTTGACGCCATCCAGCTTCAAGGCGAATGCCTCGACAGGTCGCGCGATGTTCTTCAGATGCAGCGGGCCTAGCTCCTCAAAAACGAGATCGAGCCGGCCATGCACATGGTCACGCACCGCTCGCGAGACACAGATGCCGCCAGGGGGGCATTCTGCCTGGATTCTGACCGCCACATTGACCGCGTCGCCGTGAAGGTCGGTTCCATCCGCGATCGCATCGCCAATGTTGATCCCGATCCGAAAGCGGATAGCGCGATCATGAGGCTGGCCACCATCAAGGCCAGGAAGATCCTGCTGCACTTTGACTGCGAAGCGTACCGCCCCATCGATGCTGTTGAATACCATCAACAGGGAATCGCCGCCGGTCTGAACAATTCTGCCGCCATGCCCGTCGAGGGCAGGATCGATAACACTGCTCCTGAGCTTGCGCAGCCGGTCGAGAGTTTGCAGGTCGTCCAGCCCTATCAGGCGGCTGTAACCAACCATGTCGGCATAAACGACCGCGATAAGTCGCCGTGGATCCGGCAACCCACCGACCCGGTCCGATATATTGGTCACCGACACGGCGGATACCGCACCGGCAACGCTGCAGGCTTAAGCGCCATTCACAAGCCTCCCGAACGACATCCTAGCACCGGTGGCGCTTCCGCCGATACTTGGAGTAGCTCATCTGCCCAGGCGCGCACGCGGATTCGTTTGACCCAGGTCGTAGACAGGCGCATCATCAGCCACAAGGGACTGGTCATAGAAGCCGTCGGGGGAGGACCATGTCAAGAACTACTGTTCTTACGCTGATGCGGGGTCCAGCAGTATTCAGCCTACTCTGCGCGATACTTTTCGGGTCAACTGCCCGGGGCGACGAGACTAGGCTCTCGATCGGCGGCTACGATCCCGTGGCCTATTTTACCGACGGGAAACCCGTACCGGGCAACCCGGATCTCGAATATCTGTGGCATAAACTACGCTGGCGCTTTGCCAGCAGTGAGCATCGCGATCTGTTCAGCAAGAATCCGGAACACTACGCACCGCAATACGACGGTTACTGTGCGATGGGCGCGGCGGAACATGACGCGGCAGCGCACAAGGACACCGTCGATCCGGAGGCATGGGCCATCGTCGACGGCAAGCTTTATCTGGTACACAACAGCTATTGGCTGGCGAAATGGCAGGAACAGGCCAAGGATTACATTAAACGGGCCGACGCGAGCTGGCAGGTCGTCGCGGATCTGCCGGCCCCGACCATCATCGGACCGCCCTGCGCCGCCTCCCCGCCTACCACCGCAGTCGCATTGCGCGGTGGCGGCCATTGGGTGATCGTCGGCGGCCAGGTCGCGCGCGACCAAGCCGGGAATGTCGTCGGGAAGGGCGACATGCCGGCGCAGATCGAGCAGGTTGGAAAAAACGTCGATGAGTGCCTCACGGCCGGCGGCGCAACCGTAAACGACATCATCTTCACGGTTAACCATGTCACTGCGCCCGCCGAATTCGACAAATACGCCGATCTGCTCCCGCGTTATTTCGGCCCGCCCTCGCCTAAAAGCACGATTGTCCCAACGCCGCAATTGTCCAGCCCAGATTATCTGTTGAGCGTAGAGGCCTTCGCGGCGATCAAGTAAAGCGGTGGGTATGCGTTCGCGGTGAATTGCTGAGCCAAGACGCTCGGAGTTTGGTGAAACTACGGCTTCCCACCCATCTCGGTCGCGGATGGCGCCGGACCAGGATGTCCTCTTCCGAGTGACTGAGATGGGCTCCTAGTTGACCGGCTTGGGCGCGAAGCAGACGTTGCTCAACAAGCCCTCAACCTCCGCTTTCGACCCAACGCAGCCCGTGCGGCTGGCTTGATCCCGTTGCCAAAGGTGGGCGGCGGCAATAACGATCACGGCATGCGCTCTTGCGCACCTCATCCAGGTCCCCTTCCCACCCCATCCCGGCCATATGGGCGCGACGCCCAACAATTATCGCTTCATGGCGGGACCCTGGGCGAGACTTGGCGATCTGATGCCCCATCGCACACAACGCCGCTGCCAGCTTCGCGTGGCTTTTCGACACCCAACGTAGCGGCCGCATCGGATCGCCCATCGTCGCGGGCTCCAGCAACTGGCGCAGGTCTTCAAGCAGCGTCGAATCCCTCGCGGTCAAGGCCGGTCGGCCACTCCCGGGCCGTCGAACCTTGCCTGCCCCTCCCGGCCAGCGATCCAACCAACTCGCTCATTGTTGAGCGTCGCCTATCTTCGATGGCTTGAAGTCGTCGCTGGCTTGCCACCGCCCGGCGAAGCGTCTCTTCAACCGTGCCCCGCTTTGTCGATTGGCCGGTCGCCCGCATGGCGTCGGCCATCAAGTCATCGTCGATTTCAATGTTGGTTCGGAGGATCAGCGTCGATGCGTAAGTCGGACGCATTCCATACACATTGGCCTTCAGTTCAAGCACCGGCGGGGCTTGGCCCGCCGGACGCGGTCGAGGACAAAAGAACGGATCAACTCAGCTACTGGGCGCGGCCAACGACAATTCGACGCGCCGATTTTGCGCCCGACCCTGCGCGGTATCGTTTGAAGCAACTGGGTTCCCCTCGCCGAACCCCTGCGCTGAGACGAGATCGGGCTTTACGCCCTGTGAAATCAGATATTGCATCACAGCATCGGCACGCTTTTGCGACAGTTCTTGGTTTGAGGTGACGCCCTCCTGCCGTAGCCCCGGACCGATCGGAGCATTATCCGTGTAGCCACTCACGATCAGGTGGTTCTGCTGCGTGGGTGCCAATTTCTTCGCGAAGTTGGCAATCAGCTGCTGCCCTTGGGGTCTCATTTGCCAGCTTCCCGGGGCAAACAGCAAATCGCTGTTGACCGTGTACTTAATTGCTCCTTGCAACCGGGCAATTTGTTGCTGGTCGGCGGTGAGCTGTTGTTGCAGCTGCTGATTCTGTGCTTGAAGGTCCTCGTAGTCGCTTTTCCAGACACACCCCGTCAGGAGTGTGGTCGACAGCAGCGATGCGATGACCAGGCGGTGTTTGGCTGGATCAGTCATGGTCTTTCCCCGTTTTTGTGTGTGGTTGGGTGTGAAATCGGTCAGCCCGCGTGGGGACGGATCAAGGCTCCTACAACATTGGCAAGATGCACATGCCTCCAGCCACGGCGACGCTGGACCGTAGGATGTCCATAAGCGCGGCAGGCGCTATGCGTTTTCGGCAAAGCCCATCCAGGCCCGAAACTCTGGGCATCATCCGCGCCCTAGCGCTCTCAACTCCGGCTCGCCCACCGCCCCGCGGAAAGCACACCTGTGCGACTGACCCCAACGCCGCTATATGACAGAAAGAATTCCAACCGAGGACTGTCCGTCATGATCCGTCAGCCTGCCCCCAAGCCCGATGTGCTCGCCCACCGCGACAGCATCGTCGCCGGCTTGCGTGCGCTGCTGCCCGAAAGCGGCCTCATCGCCGAACCGATCCGCCTGAAGCCTTACGAGACCGACGGCCTCTCCGCCTACCGCCAGGTCCCTTTAGCGGTCACCCTGCCGGAAACCACCGAACAGGTCGCCGCCATCCTGCGCTACTGCCACCGAAATGGCGTCCGCGTCATTCCCCGCGGCGCCGGAACATCCCTCTCGGGGGGCGCGCTGCCCATGGAGGACGCGGTCGTTGTCGGCATGATGCGGATGAACCAGATCCTCGACATCAATTACCCCGACCGCTGCGCCGTCGTGCAGGCCGGCGTCACCAACATCGGCATCACCAACGCCGTCTCCGCCGACGGCTTCTTCTACGCGCCCGACCCATCCAGCCAGCTCGCCTGCATGATCGGCGGCAACGTCAACATGAACTCCGGCGGCGCCCACTGCCTCAAATACGGCGTCACCGCCAACAATCTGCTCGGCCTGAAGATCGTCACCATCGATGGCGAAATTCTGGACATCGGGGGCGCCCACCTCGACGCCGCCGGCTACGACTGGCTCGGCCTCCTCACCGGCAGCGAGGGCATGCTCGCCGTCGTCACTGAGGTCACCGTCCGCATCCTGCGCGGCCCCGAAGGCGCCCGTGCCATGCTCGCCGCCTTCAATTCCAACGAAATCGCCGGCGCCGCTGTCGATGCCATCATTTCATCCGGCATCATCCCCGTAGCGCTCGAGTTCATGGACCGCCCCGCGATCCACGCTTGCGAGGCGTTCGCCCACGCGGGTTACCCGCTCGACGCCGAAGCCATGCTCATCATCGAGGTCGAAGGCAGCCCCGAGGAACAGGACCGTCTGCTCGGCCAACTCTCCGCGATATGCGAAAAATTCGCCCCGATCAGCCTCCGCGTCTCGCAATCGCCGGAGGAATCCCTGGCGATCTGGAAAGGCCGTAAGGGCGCGTTTGGCGCAGTCGGTCGGATCAGCCCCGACTATCTATGCATGGACGGCACCATCCCGACCAGCCAGTTGCCACTCGTCCTCCGCCGTATCCAGGAGATGTCCGATCGCTGCGGCCTGAAGGTTGCAAACATCTTCCACGCCGGCGACGGCAACCTGCATCCACTGATCATGTTCGACGCCAACAACCCGGCCAGTTTCCACGCCGCCGAAACTTTCGGCGCCGACATCTTGAAACTCTGCGTCGAGGTCGGCGGCTGCCTGACGGGCGAGCACGGCGTCGGCGTCGAAAAGCGCGACCTCATGCCGGTGCAGTTCCAAGCTCACGAACTACAGCAGCAACGAGACCTCAAATCGGCCTTCGATCCGGACTGGCTGCTGAACCCCAGCAAAGTTTTTCCGCTGCTCGAACCTAAGGCCGACGAGTTGCCACAAGCCGCATGACAACGGCGGATACTCGATCGGGGTCGCGCCGAAGCCCGGATCGCCGCATCGCTCCAACCACCTGCCGCTGGGCGAGATGACAACCGAACCCTCAACGACTGAGGACTCGATCGTCGCGACCGTCGCCGAAGCCGCGCGGACCCACGAACCCTTGCTGGTTCAGGGTAACGGCACCAAGGCTGGGATGCTGCGCCCGGTGCAGGCCGCCCGCACCCTGTCGACCGCCGGCCTGTCGGGCATCAATCTGTATGCACCGAAGGAATTGATCATCTCCGCCTGGTCCGGCACACCGCTGCCGGAGATCGAGGCCGCTTTGGCCGAGGCCGGGCAGCACCTCATCGCCGAGCCACCCGATTTGTCCGACATGCTAGGCTCGACCGGCAAGCCGCAAACCCTGGGCGGCGTTGTCGCCACTAATCTGTCCGGCCCGCGGCGCGTCGCCTGGGGAGCCATGCGCGACCACGTAATGGGCATCCGGGCCGTGACCGGGCGCGCGGAGGTCATCCGCTCCGGCGGACGGGTGCTGAAAAACGTCACCGGCCTCGATTTGTGCAAGCTTTTGACGGGCAGCCACGGCACCCTGGGCGTGATCACCGAGATCACTCTGAAAGTGCTGCCCGCGCCCGAGGCGACCGGCACGCTGGTGCTGCCCGGCCTCGACGCCGCAGACGGGGTTGCTGCCCTGTCCGCCGCGCTCGGCTCTCCGTTCGGTGTCTCCGGTGCCACGTGGCTGCCCGCCGAAGGGGTCGCCCGCCTGCCAGGTCTCGCAGACATCAGGGGGTCGGCCACGCTGATCCGCATCGAGGATTTCTCACCGTCGGTCTCCTACCGCATCGGTCGGCTGAAGGATCAGCTTGGGACGGCCGGCTCGGTGATCCTCGACACGGTGGCCTCGCGCGCCGTCTGGCAGGATGTCCGCGATGCCCGTCCCCTGGTCGCCGGCGCGACCGACGCCGTGTGGCGCGTCTCGGTCCGGCCGTCCGCCGGCCCTTCGGTACTGGCGGCGGTTCGGTCGGCCGGTGTCGCGGGCTACCTGGACTGGGGGGGTGGCTTGCTCTGGCTCGCCGGTCCGCCGCACGCCGCTGCCCACGCGGCGGTTGAGGCTGCCGCGAACGCCGCCGGGGGAAATTGGACTCTGCTACGCGCACCCGACACCTTGCGCGGCGCGGTGCGGGTCGTCCCGGACGAAGCCGCCCCGCTGGCAAGGATAACCCGGCGGGTGAAGGCAGCGATGGATCCAGCTGGCATCCTCAATCCCGGCCGGATCTACCCAGGCCTGTGAGGATGATCGTCATCCCAACCTGGATCACCAACTGCCTGTTCCTTGCGGGCTTCGTCTTCACGGCCTATCAGCACTGGCGGTTGAACCCTGAGAATCCGGTGACCAATGTGCAGTTCATCGTGATGGTCGGTTCAATCCTCATGATCTTGATGGTTACGCTCTTCAACCGCACCAACCCCTGGCTGTCTCTGGCGTTTTTCCTGATCGCCGCCGGCAGCCTGTTCCTGGCCATCCGCCGGCACCGCCAGCTGCCACCCAGCAAAGCGTGGCAGTAGTGTATGATCGCGCTCAGCGGAACGGGCCCGGCGCGCGGCTCATGCGATCAAACGAAAAGATAGACGCATGCAAACCAACTTCACCGCCGAACAGCTTCGCGACCCGGACACCGCCTCCGCCAACAGCGTGCTGCGCACCTGCGTCCACTGCGGCCTGTGCACCGCCACGTGCCCGACGTTCCTGCTGCTGGGCGACGAACTCGACAGCCCGCGCGGCCGCATCTACCTGATCAAGGACATGCTGGAGGCCGGCCGGCCGGCGACCGAGGACGTCGTGCGCCACGTCGATCGCTGCCTGTCCTGCCTGTCCTGTATGACCACATGCCCGTCGGGCGTGAACTACATGCATCTGGTCGATCACGCCCGCACCTACATCGAGCGGACGTATCGCCGCCCCCTGCCAGAGCGGCTGCTGCGATCTGTGCTCGGTCTGCTGCTGCCGCGGCCCGGTCTGTTTCGGCTTGCTCTCTCCGGCGCGCGGCTCGCCCGGCCGTTGGGCCGTTTGATCCCCGGCCAGTCGATGCTGGCGCAGCGGATGCGCGCGATGCTGTCGATGGCGCCCGCCCAGGTGCCCTCCCGCAGCCCGACCGAGCAGCCCCGCGTCTACCCCGCCGAGGGCCCGCGCAGGGCCCGCGTGGCTCTGCTCGCCGGTTGCGCGCAGCAAGTGCTGATGCCGCGCATTAACGAGGCCACCATACGTTTGCTGACACGCCTCGGGGTCGAGGTCGTCGTTTCCCAAGGCGCCGGATGTTGCGGCGCGCTGAACCACCATATCGGCCAGCATGACCGCGCCATGGCCCTCGCCCGAGCGAATATCGAGGCCTGGACGCGCGAGCCGGATCTCGACGCGATCGTTGTCAATGCCTCCGGCTGCGGCACCACGCTGAAGAATTACGGGTTCATGTTCCGCACGGAGCCCGAACCATGGCGCAGCCGCGCCCAGACCATCGCCGGCCTAGCGATGGATATCACCGAGTTCCTGTCGCGCGTCGGCTATACTCCGACCCGGGAGCCGCCTGGTCTGACGGTGGCCTATCATTCCGCGTGCAGCCTGCAGCACGGACAGCAGGTGACCGAGGAACCCAAGGCCCTGCTGGTGCGGGCCGGCTTCCGCGTCGTCGAACCGCGGGAGCCGCATATCTGCTGCGGCTCCGCTGGAACCTATAATTTGTTGCAGCCCGAGATCGCTGGCCGCCTGCGGGAACGCAAGCTGGGAAACCTGAAAGCCGTGAAGCCGGACCTGATCGCCGCCGGAAACATCGGCTGCATCACCCAGTTGTCGGGTGATGCCATGCCGATCGTGCATACCGTCGAACTGCTCGACTGGATGGCGGGCGGTCCCCGGCCACCCGGGGTTCTCGCCTGAGATGGCGCGCCCGATGCTCCGATTCCTGGTCTGCTTCCTCGGTCTGTGCGCCGTCGCCCAGGCACCGGCACCAGCGGAAAAGCGCGCCTCGATCGACCAATTGCTCGATGCGTTGAAAACCGCCCCTGACGCGCAGACCGCCGCCATGTTGGAGGCGCAGTTGGAGCAGACCTGGCTACACGCCGGCACCCCCGCGGTGACCTTGCTGATGAGCCGCGGGCTGCGCTCGCTTCAGGCCGGCGAGGACGACGAGGCGGTGGGGTCATTCTCCGATGCCATTACCTTGCAGCCGGATGCGAGCGAGGCGTGGCATCAGCGGGCTCTGGCGCGCTACCACGCCGGCGACGTGAACGGAGCGATCCAGGACCTGGAAGAAACCGTGCGCCTGGAACCTCGGGATTTCGCCGCGTTCCGCACCCTGGCCGATATCGCCGCCGCCCGGGAGGACTGGAAGGGCGCTTACGCCGCCTGGCAAAAAGTCATGGAACTCGATCCCAAGAACTCCGGGCGGCGAGGAGCGTCTGCGTCTGTTGAAGCGCAAGGCGGTCGGCGAGGAAACCTAATCCCGCGCGAGGCGGACCAGGTCAGTTATCCGTTCTCTACGAGGGACTTCACGGGACATGCTCCGTTGTCGGAGGCGCGAGGGCCACCGCGGCTTCTGCCGTCAGTAAAAGGAAAGTAAACGTCTCCTGCAAATAAAGGCCGACGGTAGCATCGGTATGGTTGGAATATCCGATCGAAACGTCCTGACCGATATGTAGATCAAAGTCTCCGCCTCGGGTGGTAAGGACAAACCCACCGGCGATTGCCGGCGCCCAGATAATGTCGCCGTTAACCAGACGCTTGATGTGCTCCAGAACTGGATACCCATGGTCTCGGGTCTCACTAAGACCGGTATACGCGTCGGCACCCAGCAAGACCGAGTAGGGGCCGTTGACACCGACAAGTCGCAGCTGGCTCAACGCCTGCGCGATAACGTCGGGATAGTCCCTCATGTCGGCGGGCAGCGTCATGACGGGGTTGCTGGTGCCCGGACGGATACCCTCAATGCTGCCAGCAGCGTAGCCTTCGAAGATAGCTCGGTCTTCAGCGAAGGCGATGCGCCGCGCAGCGTCCTTCACTGGCTGCCAGTCCGAATCATTCGCGCCGCGCTCGACGTCGTCGATCTGATGCCGATCCAGTTCGAAGGGAACGCGCATCTCGACCAGCGCTTTCGCGATCCGTTGTCGGGCGATGATACCCTCGGCGGGAGCCTCTACGGTGCGCAAATGGCCTGTGCCGACGGCCGAGAGGAGTGACCCTTCCGGCCCATGGACATCGACCACGCGTCGGCCAGCGAGATAGCGCTTGAGCGTTCGGGCTGCCTCCTCCTCGATCTGCGCCCATGCTGCATCGGAGATCGGGGCAAGCTCGCGATGCAGATTATTCATGTCGAGCGTCTCCTTTGAGGGAACCGATCCCCAGCGAGCCATCACGTATCGGCGCGGTGGGCTGGGAGGTTGGCGATGTGTCGATAACGGCGGCAGGTGTCGCTGGTGGATCGTCCGTCACGTTCTCCAGGAACGTCAAGGACGGCACGAAGAAGAGATTGCCGGACACGGCACGGCTGAAGTCCAGCAGCCGGTCGTAATTACCAACCGGTCGGCCAACGAACATATTCACGAGCATTTGCTCGATAACCCGTGGCGAACGGGCATATCCGATGAAATACGTACCGAACTCCCCGTCGGCAGCCCGACCGAAGGGCATGTTGTCCCTCAGGATCTTGAGCTCCTTGCCATCCTCCACGATCGTGGTCAGCGCGGTGTGCGCGGAGGTTGGCTTTACTGTGTCGTCGAGCTCGACATTCGACAGCTTGGTGCGGCCGATGATCCGCTCCTGAGCCTCCGTCGGTAGCGTATTCCATGCAGGAATATCGTGAAGATACTTTTGCACAATGACGTAGCTGCCGCCGGCGAATGCTGCATCCTCTTCGCCGACCAGCGTGGCGTCGATCGCGGCCTGTTCCACAGGGTTCTCCGTGCCGTCAACGAACCCAATCAGATCGCGGGCGTCGAAATAGCGAAACCCATGGACCTCATCGACGGGCACAACTGCGTCCCGCAGCTGATCCATGATCTGCGTTGCCAGTTCGAAGCACATATCCATGCGCTTGGCACGGATGTGGAACAGCACATCGCCAGGGGTGGCGACCGCGTGGCGTGAACCGGCGCGGATTTCGCGGAATGGATGCAGCTCCGCCGGCCTTGGTTGATCAAACAAGGTGTCCCATGCGTCAGACCCCACGCCCATCACGCACGAAAGATCTTCCTTCAGATCGCGGGTACCCGACCGCTCGCACCAGCGCGCCGATATCTGAACAAAGCGACCGCACGGCTGCTCGCCCGGCTTCGCTCGCGTTGACCGTCACGATCAGAAAGATAGCCGCGTTGGTCAGGGGTGCGACGACTCGCTGTGGGATCGCTTCCGATACGATCGGCGCTTCGGTCGCGGTCATCAGGTCGCACTCCACTCCAGTCGCAGGGACGCGGCCCGCGGGTTACAGCGCCACGCTTGTTGGAGGAAGATGCGTCAGGGGCCCGGCACGCGCAAGCAGCCCTTGGGCTCAGTATTCCTGGCGTGTGGGTCGGAACAGGATTTCGTTGATATCCACATCGTCAGGCTGGCTGATGGCGAATACGACCGCCCGCGCAAACGAATCGGCAGGAATTGCCGTCTCATACACCTTGCGGACTCGTTCAGCGACATCCGGCTCGGTTGTGCTTTGGGGGAGTTCTGTGGCTACAGCACCCGGTGAAATAACGGTCGTGCGGATGTTGTAAGGCTTCACTTCCTGGCGCAGTCCTTCAGACAGGGCTCGCACCGCATGCTTGGTAGCCGCATAGACCGCGAAGCCCGGCCCGACCTTATGGCCGGCCACGGACGAGACGTTGATGAAATGCCCGGCTTTCTGCTGCTTCATATAGGGCAGCGCCGCCGCAATCCCGTACAGCACGCCCTTGATATTGACGTCGATCATCCGGTCCCACTCGTCGATCCTGAGGCGCTCGAGCGGCGCCTGTGGCATTACCCCGGCATTGTTGATCATCACATCAACCCGCCCGTACGCCTCCACGGCTGCGTCAACCAACGCCTTGACCTGCGCGCGGTCCCCGACGTCGGTTGTCACCGCGATCGCCTTGCCGCCGCTCAGCTCCCGAGCCAGGGCCCGGATGCGATCTTGGCGCCGCGCGCCAAGCACCACGCTCGCGCCCTGTGCGGCGAGATGCCGCGCGGTCGCCTCCCCGAGCCCGCTGCTCGCCCCCGTGATGACGACGACTTTTCCTTCGATGTTATTACTCACAAATTCCACCCTCTACTTCCAGTGGCCGTTCAGCGGCCTGACAACTTCATAAGCTCTTCGGGATACCGGGCTCCGCGTACCGTGATCTTCGCCGCCGCATCCTCGATTTCGCGCAGATCATCTGCGGCAAGGTCCACCGACGCCGCTCCGATATTCTCTTCGAGGCGTGCGAGCTTGGTGGTGCCCGGAATAGGTACGATCCAGGGCTTCTGCGCGAGTAGCCATGCCAGCGCGACCTGGGCAGGTGTTGCCCCCTTGCGTTTCGCGACCCGCTCGAGCAGATCCACCAGGGCCAGGTTGACCTTGAGGGCTTCCGCCTCGAAACGTGGGATACGACCGCGCAAATCCGAACCGTCAAACTTCGTTGTTTCGTCGATTTTGCCGGTGAGGAACCCTTTCCCCAGTGGACTGTACGGCACGAGGCCGATGCCCAGCTCCTCCAGTGTCGGCAGGATTTCGGCCTCCAATTCCCGAGTCCATAGCGAGTATTCGCTCTGCAGCGCCGTGACCGGTTGCACCGCATGCGCGCGACGGATCGATTGCGCGCCTGCCTCGGACAGGCCGAAGTGCCTGACTTTTCCCTGTTTAATGAGCTCTTTGACCGCTCCCGCGACATCCTCCATCGGCACATCGAGATCGACGCGGTGCTGGTAGAGCAGGTCGATGTAGTCCGTCCGCAGGCGCTTAAGCATCCCTTCGGTTGCGACTTTTATGTGATCCGGACGGCTATTTTGCCCGCCAAGCCGCGCCCCCGTCATCGGGTCGATGTTGTGGCCGAACTTGGTGGCGATCACCACGTCCCGGCGGAACGGGGCCAGCGCTTCACCGACGACTTCCTCGTTCCTGAACGGGCCATAGTTTTCTGCGGTATCGAAGAACGTCACACCACGCTCAACAGCCGCGCGGATGATTGGAATCATCTTCTCCTTGTCTGGCTTCTGTCCGTAGGCATCGGTCATCCCCATGCACCCAAGTCCGATGGCAGAGACCTCGAGGCCACCGGCGCCCAGTTTTCGCTTCTGCATTTTTGTATCCTGTCTTGGGTTCGAGATCGGAAGCAGGTGGGACAGTTCAGCGCCGGTATTGCTCGTCGCTCACTTTTTCCATCCAGTCGGCGTTTTTGCCGTCCAGCGCTTCCTGAATTGCGATATGGGTCATGCCGGTGGTTGCCGCGGCCCCATGCCAGTGCTTCTCGCCCGGTGAGAACCAGATCACGTCACCTGGCCGGATTTCCTCCACCGGTCCACCCTCGCGCTGAACCCAGCCGCAGCCGGCCGTGACGATCAACGTCTGACCGAGCGGATGCGTGTGCCATGCGGTGCGCGCGCCGGGTTCGAACGTAACGCTATTACCACGCGCGCGTGCCGGATCGGGTGATTGGAACAGGGGGTCGATACGGACCGAGCCGGTGAAATACTCCGCCGGCCCCTTGCCGGACGGACGTGAGCCGCTGCGCATGATTTCCATTGTTTCATTTCTCCGTTTTGTTGAGCCAGTCGGGGGAGGCGCCTCTGCGGCGGCAGGTCGGGCTGCCGCCAGTGCCGCGAGGCCACCCGTAGCAGCAAGCATGCCTCTGCGCGTGATCTTGACATCGCCTGCACGGTCTGCATCCGCTTCGAGATAACGGCGTGATCTTGCTACGCCGCTCTTTCGGTTGGATGTTGAGACTAGCCGCGAAAGCGCGAAAGGCGACATCTCGAACTTTCCCGAATTAACTATGTCGGCTAGGTCGTCGTCGCTGACATACTTCACTTCTCCTCTCGGCGGAACGGCCTGCGGGTGAATCCAGCCGCGGCCGGTCAACGCGGTTCGAGCCGCATCGTGGTCGGCAAGATTTCCGCGCGCACCATTTCTTTCGCGTGGCTGCTCCGCTGATACTTCCTCAGGATTTCGCGGTTCGTCCGCGCGACCGCATCGGGGTCGCTCGCAGGGATCGCCTGGACCAGCAACCGGCGGCCGGCAAACTCCAGCGTGGCGGGTCCGCCCGTTGCGAGGTCCTTGTACCAACGTCCTTTGGCGCCAAGCCACGAACGCACGAAAACCTCGTCGTCGTCTACCGCCACCCAGATCACGACCGCACTTTTGGGGTGCATCTCGGTCCGAATGTAGACCTCCTGCAAGTCGCGCAATTCGCGCAAAGTGTTCGTATCGAATTTCGTCATGGTCTCATCTTCCCGTTGCGTCAGAGGTCCGTCGCGCTGCGGCCGTTCCATCTAGACCGCGGCGGCCCGAACGTGCCGACGAACGGTAATTAGCGTTTCCACCTGTAGGTGATTAGTCGCTAAGATATGCATAGACTGATGATCCAGGCTCACGAATGCTCGGGGAAAACTTCAACGATCTGCTCGCCTTCCTCGCGGTCGCGAAGGAGCGTAGTTTCACAAGAGCAGCAGCGCAGCTCGGTGTTTCACAGTCGGCGCTCAGTCACACCATCCGTGGACTTGAAGAACGGCTCGGTCTTCGGCTCCTGACCCGTACGACACGTAGCGTCTCGCCAACCGAGGCGGGCGACCGTCTGCTACACGCCCTCGGTCCTCGGTTTGAGGAGATCGACGCCGAGCTTGCAGCTTTGAGTGAGCTTCGGGAGAAGCCCGCCGGCACCATTCGGATCACGGCCACAGACTACGCGGCCGAGATGATCCTCTGGCCAAAAATCGCAAAGTTCCTGCCGGAGTACCCCGACATCAAAGTCGAGATTATCATCGACTATGGCCTGACCGACATCGTGGCCCAGCGTTTTGACGCGGGCGTCCGAAGCGGCGAGCAATTGGCGAAGGACATGATCGCCGTGCGTATCGGGCCGGACATGCGCATGGCCGTCGTGGGCGCGCCGCCGTATCTCGCGAAGCGGTCTCCGCCTATGAGGCCACAGGACTTGATGGGTCACAACTGCATCAATCTGCGCCTGCCCACCTATGGCGGGCTGTACGCCTGGGAGTTTGAGAAAGGCAAACGTGAGCTGAAGGTTCACGTAGCAGGGCAGCTCGCCTTCAACAGCACCTTCCAGATGCTCAATGCCGCGCTGGCGGGATTTCGGCTTGGCCGATGTGCCGGAGGACCTGGCACAGTCCCATCTCACCGAAGGTCGTCTCAACCGAGTGCTCGAAGACTGGTGTCCGACCTTCTCGGGATACCACCTCTATTACCCAAGCCGACGCCAGCCCTCACCGGCCTTTGGCCTGGTGGTCGATGCGCTTCGTTACCGAGACGCCACAGGCTCAGTTCGCTGATTCCCATGCGAATTTCCGATGCGCGCTTGATCGATCACATTCGGCCCCGTAAGCGCCAAGCGCCTGCGTTGGCGGCAATGCAGCGCGTTGTCAGATCGCACAAAGTCCAACCCAGACAACCAGTAATCCAGTGGCGAGCGTCAGCGCCTTGAGGTACGGCCGCAGACCGATTGGGTTGGCCAGGGAGGCAGCCTGTTCCGGAATCATATCGCTCATGGATACACCGTGCCGGTTGAGGACGTTGTCGTCGCCACTACGACATTTCCGGCCGGCCGCTCTATTGGGTTTGCCACGAAGTATAAATACGTAGTGTACCCATTCCTTCGGTTCCGTCCGCCTAGATGCGTCTGTTCCTTTACGGCACACTGCTCGATCCGGATCTGCTGACCGCGTTCACCGGTCGCGCCGTTACATTGACGCCCGCCACCCTCCGTGGTTGGCGCCGCGTTGCCCTGCCCAACAGCCGTTATCCAACCCTGCGCCGAGCGCGCGGGGTGGTACAGGGCGCCCTGGTCACCGTGGATCGTTCCGGGCTGGCGAGGCTAGCGGCCTACGAAGGCCCGTCCTATCGACTGACGCCGGTTGTTGTACACCGGCCGCATGGCGGAACGCGCGCCTGGGCCTGGATTGCCCCTGGCGGTACGCGAAGGGACTGGCTGCAACGGCCTCATGGGAGACCGCCGGCATCGGCGGGGTAGAAATCCGACCGCAAACAGGCCCGACGTGAGGCGCGGTCAGATCCCATTTTCAATAGCAATCGGTAACAGTTTGCGTTCGGCCCCATAACCACCGGCGCCGAGTGCCAGAATATCCAACTCCAGCCGATCGAGGATAAGGTCGGCACTGCTGCCGCAGTTGCCGGTGTCGGCGGTGGTGCGCTCGCCTGCCCAGTGCACCCGAAAGCTTCCAATCGCCTTGTCGACCTCGCTTTCAACGATCAGGCTGCCGCCGGTCTGCCGCAGAATGCCCAAATCCAGGACGCAGCCAAACTGGTCCGGCCGGTGTGCAATGAGGCGCACGCCGTCCTCGATCCGCTGGTTCGCGGATGGGATGAAGGACACGATGTCGCCGACATGCGGCGTCATCGTTGTCATCGCGGCGATCGCATGCACCGCGGTGAGCGCGAGCAGCGCGCTGCCTAGACCGGCAATCGCGGGCAGCAGGATACGGGGCATGATGTCGTTCTTTGTGGGCATCGTCAGCTCGGTGATCGTAATGCAGCCCGCTTAAACGGGAAATCTTTCGAAACGGTTAATCGGTCGCTGTCGGCAATAAGATAAAGGCGACCGTGTCTTCAACAGAATATGTGGTGTCACGCCCCTATCTCGGCGGCGGCGCAGGCCCTGACGGACCGCGCCCACGGTCAGGCGCGCGATTAATGATTTGGCAACCATTCGGCCGGATGATGCGCCGCATGAGCGACCCGTTGTCGGGCGACGCTGCCAATGACGGTGAATACGTGTGAAGATCCGAACCAGGCGGCGATCGACCTGAATGTCCAGGATTTCGGCCGGTCCATCGCCGGGATGATGACCGGCCTGACGCAGTCGGGTGAGGATTTGCGCAAAGCCGCCACAGGCATGTCGGAGTCTGCACGGCAAACACGTGGACAGTGCATCCGTGACAGCGGCGGGAGCCTCTGCCGCCTCGCGCGACCTCAACACGGTCGCCGCCGCCTCCGAGGAAATGGCCGGAAGTATCGCTGAAATCAGTCGGCAGGTCGGCAGTGTGAGCCAGGCGGTGCACCAGGCCAGGGATCGCGCGACCGCCACCGATCAAAAAGTGACGGGGCTGGCACAGGCGGCCGACCGTATTGGCGACGTGGTCCGCCTGAGTACGGACATCGCGGCCCGCACCAATCTGTTGGCGCTGAATGCCACCATCGAGGCCGCTCGGGCTGGGGAAGCTGGCAAGGGCTTTGCCGTGGTCGCCGGCGAGGTAAAGGCACTGGCAACCCAGACAGCCAAAGCAACCACCGAGATCGGCGCCCATCGTTGGTATCCGCGACGCCACCGGCGAGGGGCGGCGTGCAACCCGGGTTCATCGCCCTGACCTTCCGCCAGGACCAAGCCACACTTGTGCTGCTCGACCATGCCCTGGACGCAATCGCCAGGCGCGCCGCGATCAACGCTGCGTAGACTGGTCGCGGTCGGGACGTCACTCGCCGACTAGTCGCCCCCAGGGTCTGTTGTGACCAATGACGCGACGGGACGCCGGCACATGGATCGCCCGCTGAATTAGCGACCCCACGGCATCGCCTAGTCTGCGCCATTGCAGGCAAGGCAAGCCTCGCGAAGGCGAGAGGCCGCCATCCGCATCTGCCGCATTGTATACCAATGCGCTATGCGGCGGCCCGACGGGGCCAATCGAAATCCTATGGCGGACTGGCCAATCTTCACGGCGCCAAATCGGTGATCGTCCCTGCATGGACGCCCTCCGGTCCGGCCCAACCAAGGTGCTGAGCGTCGAACCTAACGACGCGCATGCCGAGAGGGATTTCTCAATGATCCAAACGTCCGCCGCTGCATCGGTTCAGGCAAAGCCTACCATTGACAGCCAGGAAGCAACCCAGCTGGACCCGCTCTTGCGACTCGCGGGACGGCTACAAAACACTCATGCCCTGATCATCGCCGAGCGCGGTCTCGATCTGATGTGCGGCTTGATCCGTCGAGGTTGCCTGGCAGCCACGATCCTGCGTCGCGGCGACAAACCAGATGCCGGCGATTACGATCTTGTCCTGGTGCCGAATGCGGCGGCGCTGCCCTCGGCCGACGAAGTGATCCGGGTCGCTCGGCGGTCACTCGGCCCGCAGGGCCGGCTGATCGTGGGTGTGCGAGGCGGCCGGGCCGCGGCTGCCTTGGGACGTCGGCTCCTGCTCAATGGCTTCACCGGTCTGCGTTCCGCGCAGTTGGCCGGCCTGACATACCTGCGCGCCGACCTGCGGAGCGTCTCGACGAGTTCACACCCCGATCCCGCTCGGCGGTTCGATGACCGCCTTGGCTACACCGTTCAAGGACGGCCCGATCGACGAGCCCGCTTTCGTCCGCCTGTGTCAGCGTCAGATCGACCGAGGCACCACGGCGCTCATTGTCTGCGGAAGCACCGGCGAGGCGGCCTCTCTCCAAGCCGAGGAGTATCCCAATCTGATCCGTCTGGCGGTCGAAACCTCGAAAGGCCGCGTGCCGGTGATCGCCGGCTGCGGCGGCCCCTCGACCGACGCCGCGGCGGCCACCGCCGTCCTCGCGGCGCGGCAAGGCGCGTCGGCCTTGCTCTGCGCTCCGACGCCCTACGTGAAACCCTCGCAGGAGGGGATCATCGCGCATATGCGGATGCTGGAGCATGTCGCAAACCTGCCCCTGATCGTCTATGATGTACCCAGCCGGGTCGGGGTCGCGATCAGGGACGAGACCGTGGCGGCGCTGTCACAGCGCGGCCTGGTGATCGGGATCAAGGACGCCACCGCCGATCTGGGCCGTCCGGCGCGCCTGCGGGCACTGTGCGGGCCGGATTTTATGCAACTCAGCGGCGACGATGCGACCGCTGCCGCCTATCGCGCCGCGGGCGGCGATGGCTGCATCTCGGTGACCGCCAATCTGACGCCGTCGTTATGCGCTTTGCTGCACCGTTCCTGGGATGAGGGCGATCTGACGTCCTTCGCCAGCATCCGGGATCTGCTGGCCCCGCTCCACGATGCACTTTTCGCCGAAAGCAATCCCGTGCCTCTCAAGGCAGCATTGGCGAGCCTGAACCTCGCGGAGGCCGAGGTGCGGCTGCCGCTGCTCCGCGCGGTAGATGCGACGAAACACAGGCTCTCCGACATACTGGGCCGTATCATGAGCCGCGAGGAACGGATGGCCTCGCACCCGCGCTATGCCCTGGCAAGCTAAAGCGCGGCAGGCCGTGCCGACCGTAGTGTGGGTCTGCGTGGTCTTGGCGATCGCTGCCTACGGCGCGGTAGTCGTGCGCAATGTGACCGACACCCTGATAGGGATCGCCGACCATTCCCGCGCGATGGTTCTTGCTGAACGGCCCAACCGATAGGCGCTCTGCATTGACGGTGGACGCGCACGAAACAAGGCCAGATCAGGTCAGCATCGCGCGGGCGGCGTCCCAGAGGTCGCGCGCGATGTCACCCGCCGGCCGAGCAGCGGCGAGTGCAGCGGATTGGCCAGCCCAGGCCTGCATCCTGTCGATATCGCCAGCTTTCGTCGCGGCGTCCCGCATCGCTTGAGTTAGCGCTCGCTGCACCGGATATGGCGCCGGCGACGGGGCGTCGGGCGCCGCCGACGCTCGCGCATAGGCCGTCGCGACACTGCGTCCGGGGCGGCCAGAAAAGGCGCGGGTGACAAGGGTTTCCTCAGGACGGCTGCGTCCGATCGCATCGGCCCAGGCAGCAGGCAGTCTGGCTTCCGGGCTGCGCAGGAAGCCGGTGCCGACCTGAACAGCCGACGCGCCCAGGATCAGGGCGGCCGCGACGCCTCGGGCATCGGCGATTCCGCCCGTGGCGATGACCGGCACCCTCACCGCGTCCGTGACTGCGGGCAACAGCGAGAACAGGCCGACCATGGCAGTTTCGGCCTGCGCGGCGTTGAACGCTCCGCGGTGGCCGCCAGCCTCCATGCCCTGTGCGACGATCGCATCAGCACCGGCCGCTTCAGCCTCAAGCGCCTCCCGCACCGTCGTCACGGTGGCGAACCATCGAATCCGGCGCGCCTTCATCTGGGCGACGAAGGCCGGTGGATAAAGGCCCATGATGGACGAGATGACGGAGGGCCCGGCCTCCAGCATCGCCTCGCACTGGGCCGCGAAGTCCGGCAAGTGGGCATCGCCCGCGTCCGGCGGCACCTCCGGCCCCCAGGTGCCGAGGAAGGCGCGCACATCCGCCTCGGCCGCAGCATCGCGGGCCGGCGGAGGATCGGGAATCCAAAGATTAAGCTGGAAGCCGCCGTTGCTGCCGCGCGGACCTCCGAGGCCCACGCCTTGATCGCGGCAGGCTGCATCAACAGCCCCCCACAGGCGCCCAGACCGCCGGCATTCGCGACGGCAATGGACAAGGAGGCCGGACAGGCCCCTGCCATGGGTGCGAGCAGGATTGGAATGCGCAGATCATACGCCGCGCAAAAGGCTTCGGCGCGAGCCAGGGCAGGATGTTTCGGCATCGGCTAGTCTCCTCGGACGCAGACCCTATGACGCGGCAGTCACCAGCGATAATGCTTTGATCGGATGGCTGGTATCGCTGGCAGAGCTAACAGGCCCCGCTTCGACCTGGACAGTTCCGCCAACCTCAAACCTCCCGCGCTTGCATGCTTCGGCCATTGGCGACTTCGCCCAGATGCACCATCACAATGACAACCCCTTCTGTAGTCGGGGGAACTACGTCAAGACTGCCGCAGGGCGGGGCTACATTTTCCCGACCAGAAACTCTCGGATGAAGGTGTCGACTTCCTTCGGCTTGGAATGAACCACCCAGTGCCCGGCATCCGGGATCAGCTTGACTCACATTGCACGACTTTCTGAAGCCCGCTGAGATTGCCGGTCAATAGATAAGGATCGCGCATCCCCCAAATAACCAGCGTTTGAACGTTGACATCAAACGAGGGTAGATCCGGTGCAGCTTCCTTTGCCGACCACGCCCCTCCTTGCTCGGTAGCCGGGCGGAGACCTGCGGCACGGTAGTAGTTCAGGCCGCCGGTTAGCGTCCCTGGCTGGGACCAGAGTTCGAAATACGTCTTGCGGTCTTCGTCCGTAAAATAACCCTGGTTTAACCCTCCCTCGGTAAAGACCCCTTGAACCGCAGCGGCAAAGTTATCCTTGGAAATTTCCTGCTCGGCCTGAGGGGTGTTGAACAACAGCATATACTGGCTCGCGAGCTGCTGGGCAGGATTTTCCTTCAGCTCGCGTTCGAAAATGGCTGGTTGCGGGGTATTTATGATAACAAGCTTCTCCAACAGCTCAGGATAGTATGCGGCAAAGGTCCAAGCGACGATGCCCCCCCAGTCATGTCCGACCAGCACAAACTTCTTCGCGCCGAGATGGTCCGCCAGCCCGCGAACATCATCGACCAAGGTTTTCAGCTTGTATTGGTCAACTTCCGCCGGCTTGGAAGAGAGATTGTATCCGCGCATATCGGGGGCCACGGCCTGATAGTCCCGCCCGAAATCGGCCAGCTGATACTTCCATTCGTACCAGAATTCCGGAAATCCGTGTAGAAATAGGATAAGTTTGCCCTTGCCAGCGCTCTTATAGTGCAGCCGAATTCCGTTCACATCGGCATAGTGATCTTCCAGCTCTGGCGAACTCGAAGCTTGCTGCCCACGGGTTGCTAGTGGAATACCCACAATCAAGCCGGCGGTCACTGCTACGGCTGTAGCGGAAAGTGTAGACCTGCGCGTCAGCATCGTTTCCTCCTTTTGGATCGTTTTCGTTCCTTGGCCGCCGTGTTTCTTTGAGTTCGCGCGGTCACTTCCTGCTACCAGGTCAACAGGGAACCACATTCCTGGATCGAACTTCTGTTCGGTGGTTGGCATGCTGCCGCGCGAGCATGGGATACGAGGGTTCGGCTGTCCAATCTCACCGGCGTGATCCAATCACAGGGGGCGTGTCGGACTTGGCCGGTCCCGTCGTCCTGGTTGCGGTTGGGCGAATGGAGCTGAAGCCGGCACCGACTATGCGGCAGCCATCTTCGTCCTCTCCACTCCGGTCTCGAACCGACTCCCGGAGAGCCACATGCGGTGCATGATCGCCGCGAGCTTGCGTGCGACCGCCACGCGGGCACGTTTGGCCCCACGTCGGCGGACTATGGCCACACCCCAGGCGCGGAGCTTCGAGGGTTGACGACAACGCGTCATCAGCGCTGAGGCCGCCTCATAGCGCAGATGACGAAGCATATGATCCCCCGCTTTGCTGATTTGCCCGGATCGGTCGATCTCTCCGGATTGGTAGACCCTCGGCGTTAAACCAACAATGCGCGCCGACGGCTTTGGATGAATTGAAGCGAGCCAGGTCGTCCAAGTCACCCGAAAGGCGAGGCTGGTGATTGGCCCGAGGCCTGGGATGGTCATCAGCCGCAGGCATATCGCGTCCTTGCGCGCGGCCTCTGCCAGGCGCTTGTCCAGCGCCTTCCGTTCGGACACAAGCTGCTCCAACACCCGCAGCAATGGCTCGATGGCGACGCCAAGGAGGGGCATCTCCTCCAACAGCTCGCGCACGCGCGTGTCGAAACGGTTGCGGTGTATCTCGCCCACCCTCAGACCGTGCATTCGCAACAGGCCTCGGATCGACCCCTGAATCTGGAGAAGCGTCGCCACGATCTGCCGGCGCGTCTGGAGGGTGGTACGGATAGGCTGCGCCTCGGCCGACTTCACATGCACCGGCCGGTAATGGCCGATGCGCATCATCTCGGCGATCCCACGCGCGTCGTTCCTGTCGGTCTTCACCGGTCGGGTGGACAGGAAGCGCTGCGCGTGGCGCGTCTCAACGCAGACAGCCTTGAAGCCGGGGCCACAAGGTGCCGGTATAGCCATTCCGAAGGCGGGCAGGCTTCCAATCCCACCAGGTCGATCTGATCCCACCAGAGCTGAAGTTTGTCGATCAGCGGGCCAGGTTCACTATCTACTTTGCCCTGCTAGACGACCTGGCCGTCATGATCAAGCACGCAGACAGCGGTTTTCTGCAAAGAGATGTAAGGCCAACTACTTTGCGCATGGTTCGCTCGGTTCTAAGTGGTGATCGGTTGCGAGCCTAGCGGGGAAAGCGGCCGACGACCGATTACCCCATCTCACTGACCGGGTCACCAGGCCCAGACGCAGCCTTCTTCGCGAAATACCCTTGATATCAATACAAACTGCGCGACAGGGCCGCTCATGCTGCCTGAAACCTTCCGCACGGCACGCCTCTTCCTCCGGCCCATCGCAATGGCGGACGCCGGACCGATCTTCGCCGCCTATGCTCGGAACCCCGAGGTCACCCGGTTCCTGATCTGGCGGCCGCGATCGAACCCGCCGTGACTTCGAAGCCTATATTCGCAGTTGCCTCGACACCCCGCCCCATCGCGCTCGGACCTACGTGATGCAGGGGCGGAAGGACAGCGTCATCCGCGGCGGCCTCGATCTGCGCCAGGCCGACCGGCACCGGCTGGAGTTCGGCTACGTGCTCGCCCGCCCCTGGTGGGGCCAGGGCCTGATGACCGAAGCCCTGACCGAGATCGTCGCGCTGGGCGCTTTCGCAGCCCTCGATCTTCCGCATCAGCGCGGTGTGCGATGTGGAGAACGTGGCATCGGCCCGCGTGATGGAGAAGTGCGGACTGGTCCGGGAGGGTGTGCTGCGGCGCTACTTGGTCCACCCCAGCATGGGCAGCGAGCCTCGGGACTGCTTCAGCTACGCCCGCGTGCGGTAGCGGCCTTCTGCGACGCCGAGCGACCTTCGGCTGCACGATCCTCGCGTTACAGCGCCGCATTGGCGGCAGACCGAGCTCACCATCAGCAGTCCATATCGTCGTTCGTGCGCCGGACCAGAATCTCGCGCTTGCCGACATGGTTCGCCGTCCCGACGATGCCTTCCTTCTCCATCTGCTCGATCAGCTTGGCGGCCTTGTTGTAGCCGATGTTCAGATGCCGCTGGATGAACGACGTGGACGCCTTGCCCTCGCGCGCCACCACCGCAACCGCCTGATCGAACAGGCTCTTGTCGCTGTCGCTGGCCCCCACGATGCCGGACAGCAGCGGGTCCGAATCGCCCCCGCCATTGCCCTCCACCGGTTCGGTGACATCATCCAGATACGCCGGCTCGCCCTGTTCGCGCAGGAACGCCACCACCTTCTCCACCTCGTCATCCGAAACGAACGGACCATGCACGCGGGTGATCCGCCCGCCGCCCTGCATGAACAGCATGTCGCCCATCCCCAGCAACTGTTCCGCCCCCTGCTCGCCCAGGATGGTGCGGCTGTCGAACTTCGATATCACCTGGAAGCTGATGCGCGTCGGAAAATTGGCCTTGATGGTGCCCGTGATCACGTCCACCGACGGCCGCTGCGTCGCCATGATCACATGGATGCCTGCCGCTCGAGCCATCTGCGCCAGACGCTGCACGGCCTGCTCGATCTCCTTGCCGGCAACCATCATCAGGTCGGCCATCTCGTCGACCACCACGACGATGAACGGCAAGCGGCTCCAGCGCCAGCGGCTGCTCCTCGAACGTCGGACGGCCGGTATCCGGATCGAAGCCGGTCTGCACTTTGCGCGTAACGACCTCGCCTTTGGCCCGAGCCTCGGCAACACGGTCATTGAAGCCGCCGACGTTGCGGACACCGAGCTGGGACATCGCGCGATACCGTCGCTCCATTTCCCGCACGGTCCATTTCAGCGCCGTCACCGCTTTCGCCGGCTCCGTCACCACCGGCGCCATCAGATGCGGGATGCCTTCGTAGATCGACAGTTCCAGCATCTTCGGATCGATCAGGATCAGCCGGCACTGGTCGGGCGACATGCGATACAGCAGCGACAGGATCATCGCGTTGACGCCAACCGATTTGCCCGACCCGGTGGTGCCGGCGATCATCAGATGCGGCATCCGCGCGAGGTCGGCGACGATCGCCTTGCCGCTGATGTCCTTGCCCAGCGCCAGCGACAGCCGGCCGGCCGCTTTCTGCACCTCGTCGCTGGACAAGAATCTCACTCAGGAACACCGTTTCGCGCTTGCTGTTCGGCACCTCGATGCCGATGACGTTGCGTCCGGGAACGGTGGCGATGCGCACCGCAGTGACCGACAGGCTGCGGGCGACGTCGTCCGCCAGCCCGATCACCCGAGCGCTGCGAATGCCGGGCGCCGGCACGAGTTCATACAGCGTGACCACCGGCCCCGGCCGGATCTCGACGATCTCACCCTGCACGCCGTAGTCCGAAAGAACCGTTTCCAGCAGCCGGGCGTTGGCCTGCAGCGCTTCCTCGCTAGGCCCGGTGCTGGCCCGCGGCGGCGGGTCCTTCAGCAGGCCCAGCGAGGGGAATTGCCACCCCACCTCCCCCAACGGCAGGCGTTGCTGCTGCGCCTTACGCGCGCGGCGGCGGCGGCGGTTGCTGGGTCCTGGATCCGTGGATCACGGGTTCGATGACAGGCTCCTCGACCACCGGATCGGCCAGCCTGGGCGGACCTTCGGGAATCCCTTGGCGCACGACCGGGGGCGGCCGCACCACCGCCGCGGGTGCGGGATCCGGTTCCAGGCCCGGCCCCCGGCTCACCAGATTGACCAGCCAGCCAGAGGCGTTGCTCACCCCGCCGGCTCCCCTCGACAGCGCCCCCACAGCGCCACCCCCCGCCGACATGGAAAACCGCGCCGCGACGCCGGCGACGTGTCCGGCCGCGCGCCACTCGGAGCGGGACAGCCCCAGCGACAGCAATCCGAGCACCACCGCCAGAGCGACACTCAGCAGCCAGACCGCCCCGATGCCGAAGGCCCCGAACAGCGCATGGCCCGCCCCCAGTTCAGCCCTTGCGATGATCTGCCCGATCGAGCCACCCAGGCCAGCCATCACCGGCCAATGTGGACCGTGTTGCGGCACCGGCACGGCGGCGAGCGCTGCCGCCAGCATCGGCATCGCCGCCAGCAGCGCCGCCAACCGGCCGACGAAACTGCCCAGTCCGCGGCGCGAGGCAATGCGCCAGGACCAGGTCAGCATTGCGATGCCGGGCAGGACAGCGACCACCCCGAAGCCTTGCAGCAGGACATCGGCCAGCATCGCGCCGCCGACTCCGGCCAGGTTGCTGACATGCCGCGTCGTGGCCGTGTTCAGGGACGGATCGCGCGGATCGTAGGTCGCCAGCGCCACCAGAATCGCAAGACCGAACAAACCCAGCAGCAGGCCGCCGAACTCGGCGCTGCGCTGGCTCATCAGCGCCTTGACGGCGGGTGAGGCGAACTTTCTGGGTTCCATCATCGACGATCGCGCGGCCATTTTGTCCTGTTCACCTGCTTACGGCGTTGGTGGAAGTATAAGCGCGAAGCCACTGATTAATGAAGCACGATCACGACCGCACATGCGGGCCCAACCACTGGTGCCGGAAATCTGCCATCGAATCGACAACCGGATTCCACACCCCGGCAAATCGCCAGGTGGCGCCATTCCGGGATCCCAAGCGGTGCGCCAAGACCGACCACCGCAAAACCAGCAGGCCTCCGCCCCGTTCCTATGTCGACCTTCTGGAAGCTGTCAGCCGAACGGGTAAGAACCGATCGACGCAGATAGGTCATGCATCGGCGGCGTGGCGGAAAGCAAGGCTGAGCTGCCGTTGGCCTGATAGTCGTACCGCCCCGCCGCGAGGGCTTGCCCAATGTCGCGTGCAGACCCTGCCAAATTGCTGTCGCCGCCCACCCCTCCGAGCGAAGCCGTGAAGCCAGGATCAGGTAGAACGGCGTCGAGGCCGCCGCCTGCGGGGAGTCCCAGCGCGCCGCCGGGCACGGTCGGTAGCATGGCGGCGTGGCTTCCCGACGAGGCGCCGGCCGTACTGCCGCCGCCGATAAACGCGATCCCGGCCGGAGTTGTTGACGCCGCGGCAACCGCCGGTGTCGTCGGTTCCTGGAAGGTGAAGCTCTTGGGACCGTTCGAGTACAGCGCCAGCGAGGCTCCGGCCACGGGGATGCCGTCGATCGTGGCACCGGTGACATACAAGTTCCGATCGGTGCTCGCAGTTCCTCCCCAGGCGTCATTGAGAAAATCCACCGTGACGGTGTGTTTTCCAGCACCGAACGTGCCTTCCACGTCGAACGCCTGGCTCTGCCCGGCGGCGTGCAAGGCCACTGCGGTCTGCGTCCCGCCGATCTGCTTGCCGTCAACACTGACGGTAAACTCGGCGTTGCCCTTCCAGGCGTCCTCACTCACCTCGAGCACCAACGTATCGGGACCGGAGCCAAGGACCGTGGGGCCCGGCACTGTCGTCGGCTGCCAATGGCTCGACGTATCGAGGACCGGCGGAGCAGTCAGAAAGGTGGTGCCGGACACCGTCGCGGGACCGGAGGTCAATTGCGCGGCGGTCAGACCATAGACCTTGTTGCCGGCCAGGGTGGTCGCCACGCCGTTCGGATTGAACACGCCAACCGGCACATGCGCCGTGAGATCGTTGACGATCGTGTTGCCGCTCACCAACAGGCTCGAGTTCGCGTACAGGTTTCCTTCTTCACCGACCGCGATAATGGCGGGGTTCTGCGAATTTGCCCCCTGCTGGATGACATCGTTCTCGATCACCGCCTTGCCACCGTTCGGCAGGTCGATGGTGTAGCTGGCCGTCCCGTTGCCATCCTCGATCCGGCTGTTGGTGATGGTCGTCACCTCGGCCCGGCTTTTGATTTCGTGCCCGACGACAGCATCATGCGAGTAGCTGTTGTTGAACGTGAAGCTGGCCACGTTGCCCACGTAGATGTTGTGGCTGAAGCCGTCACCCGCGCCGTTATAGGCGAATTCCGAGTTCTCGATGTCGATGGTACCGGTCCCCGCGATCTCCGGCGTAGCCAGCAGGCCGTCCTGGTTGTGGGTAAAGTCGTCATTGAGAAGCGTCAGGTTGCCGGCCTGATACCGTATGCCCGCCCCATTGTTGCCCTCGCTCGCCGGGATCTCGGCCCCAGAGAACGCGAAGCCCTGGATCGTGGCATCATTGTCCACGACCAGGATGCCCTTCTCGTTCGGCAGCGGCTCGGTGGCGACCATGTTCACCACGCCACCCACTGCTTCCAGGGTTATCTTGTTGGAGATCGTGGCGAAGTCGTTGGTGTAGGTACCCGCGTTCACCTTGATGACGTCACCATTGCTGGAAGCGGCTATCGCGGCGGATATAGTCGAATATTCTTCGCCCACGCCAACTGTGAGAACAGTGGGGGACGCAGATATGTTACCGGACATCTTCATTCCTTTTCATAATTTTCGGCCCGCAGAATGCCGCACGTATCGAACGCTCCGATGGCGACCTTTCACCGTCGTCGGGCCAATGGTGTCGTCACGGCGATTCCAGCGTTGTGGCTGCTCGGTGATTCTTCGGTCTTTAATAGGGAATGCCAATACTGGGCGAGATTCGTTATTCTTTCAACCCAAAATCTCTCGGAAGAGCAATCGTCCCCGGACAAACCCTGCGTCGGTAAGCGTCTTTCGGATCTCGTTTCGAGAATGCTCAATTTAGGAAATATTTCTTGACATTCGTCGGCCGCGCAGGCTAGAAGTCACCCGCATCCGAAATCATCGAGCAGCATGTCCGCGACCAAAGTTTTCCCAGACGACGGACCTGCCGCTGAGCCAGACGCTCCCGTCCGTTCCGCCCAAGTTGTGATCAACCTTATCGCCACCCTGCTGGCGCCGATGTTTCTCTCCGCCGTCGGGGGTGACCTCAACTATGCCCGCATGGTAGCCACCGAAACGATCGAATCCTACCGCGCCGAATCCCTCGCCGAGCTGATCATTGCTGCAAAGATCGTCGCCTTCGGCCTTGCCGCCCTCGGATCCCTCGGTCTCTCTATGCGAGACGACTTGCCGGCCGCTATGATCCTTCGCCTGCGCGCCAACGCCGCCGCCTGCGAACGCGCGGAGCATCGCAGCCACTGCCTTCTGAAGCAAAGCCGCACCGACCAGAAGGTCGCGCCGGACCCGTCGCCCGCATCGCCCCCCGACCCCGAGCCGGTACCTGACGAAGCCACGCTGCTCGCCGCCGCGGTGGAAACGCAAAACCGCACCGCCGACCACCTCTCACTCCTATCCGCCCTGGCCAGCTCGGTCCCGACAGACGAAGAACAACAAAACCTGGCTGCTTGGGCCGCCTCGGCCGCCGAGATCGTGACGGAGAACGCCGCTAGCCTCGCCAGTCTCTCGCCCGAACAACGCCGCGACGCGACCATCTGGATCGAGGCCCTGAACGCTGCCGCCAACGACTTTCTTGCCGGCAACGTTCCTTCGCGCCTGGAGCCCGGCGACCTTCCTTGGATAATGCCTTCCGGCGGTCCGTGAATCGCTGTTCCTGATCCCGGCCGCCCGTCGCCACGCTTGCCCCTACCGCCGCTTCGCCTAATCTCCCCGAACCAAAGGGGAACTCTATGCGCATCGAGATCATTTGCACCGGCGACGAGGTGCTGACCGGCAAGATCACCAACACCAACTTCTCCTACATGGCTCAGAAGCTGGAGGATGTCGGACTGTCCGTCCACTGGGGCACCACCGTCGGCGACGATCGCGACTCCCTTCTGGCCGCGTTTCAACTTGCCGCCACCCGCGCCGACGCCGTGATCGTCAACGGCGGCCTCGGTCCCACCGTCGATGACCTCTCGCAGGAAGTCGCCGCTCAGGCTGCTGGCGTTGAACTCGTCCTGCACGAAGATTGGCTGGCTCGCATGGAGTTGTTCTTCACTCGCCGCATGCGCACCATGCCGCCGAACAACGTGAAACAAGCGATGCTGCCGGCCACGGCCGAAATGATCGACAACCCGATCGGCACCGCCTGCGGCTTCGCGCTCGACATCGGCAAGGCGCGCTTCTTTTTCACCCCCGGCGTGCCACGCGAACTGCACCGCATGCTGGAACAGCAGGTCATTCCCCGCATCCTCGCGCGCACTGGCGCGCCGGCATCAATCCACCTGAAGCGGTTTCATTCCTACGGCCTTGGCGAATCCCACGTCGACCAACTCCTCACCGGCGTTGAAGCTTTGGACCCGGACGGTGGCGTCAAGCTGGGTTTCCGTGCGCATTATCCGCAGTTGGAAACCAAGCTGACCGTGCGCGGCACCGACATGGACGACGTGCGGCGCAAGCTCGCGCCGGTCACCGAGGAGGTCCGCAAGCGCCTGGGCAATTTCATCTTCGCCGAGGATGACCAGTCACTCGAAGGCGTCACTCTGGCCGCCCTGACTGAACGGCAGGCAACGCTGACGGTGGTGGAAACCTTTACCGCGGGCCAGATAGCCGCCCGCATCGCCCATCTGCCCGGCGCCGAAAAAGTATTTCGCCATGGCACCGTGGCTCGGCATCTCGATCGTCTGTTCGACGTCTCGATCCCGCCCGAACTCGATCAGGACACTGCGGAGGCCGTCGCCAAGGCCGCCCGTGAGCGCACCGGCGCCACCCACGCCTTGGCGGTGCTGATCGAACTGGACGAGGGTGCCGATCGCATCGACCTCGGCGGAACGATCTGGATCGGCATCGCCACCGACGCCCGGATTGAGGTCCGGCGGTCACGCATTCTCGGCGGACGCGAATGGGTCCGACTGGGCGCGGTCGAATTGGCCCTCGATTGCTTGCGCCGTTTCCTGCAAGGCCTGCCCGTAGTCGAGAGAATCGACTTCGAGAAGACCTGAACGAGGAAGTCCAATGAGCGCCTCTGCTTTGCCGCCCCCGGACCCGATCCGAGGTTCAGCCCGGCCGTCCACATTCATCTTTCCGCAATGGGAACGTCGTCGGCAGGCTCTGGCTCTGTCACGACACGGTCGTATCGCCCCACACCAGACCGTGACGGCCATGAGCCGCGAGATCAACTCGCCCTACGCCTGACGATTTCCGTGCTGCTGTCAACAATCGGCGGTGTCGGAATTTGGTCTGGCGTCGTCGCCTGCCGGCCGTCCAAGCCGAGTTCCGTGCCGACGAGGAGCGGCCTCGCTGCCGTTCACCCTGACCATGATCGGATTCGGCGTGGGCGGGTGATCATGGGCCGGCTGGCGGACCGCAAGGGGATCGTCCTGCCGGTGATGATCGGCGCTGGCTGGCTCGCTGGGCGCCGGGGTTCATTCTGGCCTCACGGTCCAACGGTCTGTTCTCAAATGTCATTAGGCGACGTGACTTGTGAGATCCCAATGCATCGTGCGCGCACAACCCCTCGCGGATAGATCGGCCTGAGCGGCGACCAGGGACAGTGGCGAGCGGAAAACTGAACGACGAAATGACCGCAGCGCGGCGGGCAAGCGAGTGCGTCTCGTATCCCGGAAGAAGTCGCGTCTTTTTCCCGTTTCCGGTCGTTCGCGCTAGCAATACCGCCTGATGCGAGCAGGGGCTGGCGGGTTCCCGGTCGTCAGCCCGCCCGCCGGTCACGCGAAGGAGCACCGTCATGTCATACGGATTTCTCGACATGCCGTAACGCCCAGCGTCCGGGCCGTGCACGCCAAGATGGGCGCGGATCGCATCTGGCAAGACTTCAAGAGCCATCGTGAGTTCGGTCGCTTCACCGAGGACGAAGTCGCGTTCATTGCTGATCGTGACAGCTTCTACATTGCGACGGTCTCGGAAACGGGCTGACCTTACGTCCAGCCCCGCGGCGGGCCGCGCGGCTTCTTGAAGGTGGTGGACGAGAAGACGCTGGCCTTTGCCCGACTATCGCGGCAACCTCCAATACATCAGCACCGGCAACCTCGCGGCCGATCACCGGGCCTGCCTGTTCCTCACGGACTACCCTCACAGGGCGCGGCTTAAGGTCTACGCCCACGTCGAAACGCTTGCGCTTGATGATGAACCGGACCTGACGAGACTGGTTACCGTGCCGGGATACCGGGCCAAGCTCGAACGTGTCTTTCGGCTGCGCTTGGAGACCTTTGACTGGAATTGCCAGTAGCACATCATCCCACGCTTCACCGAGCAGGAAGTCGTCGAGGCGATCCGCCCGCTGCGCGACCGCCTGGCTCAGCTTAATCCGAAAACGCCGAGCTACGCGCTCGCCTTGCCAATAACGGAGGTCCTTAATGAGCACCCAGCGCTTTGCCTGCATCAACAACGCGCCCATCGGTGAGACTGACCGGCGCTTCCATTGGCCCCTTGGCCGGCTCCTGACAATCATGCCGGCCTCGGCAATCTGAGCTTCTGGTCACAGAAATCAATGAAAGCTGTCGATGCCGCCAAATGCGCAAGCGGTCCCAGATTATCGCACCCGAGGGTGACAAAGCCGCAGAGGCGATTTACGCCGTGATCCGCCGTATTCCCAGAGGGTGGGTTGCCACCTATGGCCAGGTTGCCGCGATGGCGGGCATGCCAAGGCGAGCCCGCCTTGTTGGCCAGGTGCTTCAGCAGCTTGGCCAGGTAACCGACATTCCCTGGCATCGCGTCGTCAACGCAAAGGGCGAGGTTTCCTACTCGCTCTCCCGCAATGGCGGCGATGCCTTGCAGCAGCGCTTGCTGGAAAAGGAAGGCGTCGAGTTCGACAACAGGAATCGCTTCGACTTGGAGCGATTCCGTTGGCCCGAATAGAAGTGGTGCGGAGGACCTGCCACATACAAGTCTTCAACGCCGCTCTTGCCTGACAAAACCGCTGCAAGGGCCAACCATTTGAGGGCGCCGGTCTATGGGGACGCTACGCCGTCCGCCCAAACTTCAGGATCAGGCCTTATTGTGCAATCCGCATGGCCCCGATATGGCAACCGACATTCTATATGACACCATACTTGGAGGGTACCGGATGGGCAGGATCGGCATCGCTATTTCGGGCGGCCCCAACCCAACCGAGATCATCGACCTCGTTGTCCTGGCGGAGAGCCTCGGCTACGAATCGGCATGGATCGCGGAAGGGCATGGCGGCGATCAATTCGCGATCCTGGCAGCATGCGCGACGCGGACCTCACGTATCCTGCTCGGCACCAGCATCAGCAGCGTATTCGTCCGCACCGCGCCGACAATCGCGATGGCGGCCTCTACGGTTGCCGAAATTTCTGGCGGCCAATTCATCCTCGGGCTCGGGTCGAGCCACAAGGTGCAGGTTGAACCAGAGCACGGCGTTGCGTACGGCAAGCCGCTGACGCGCACCCGCGAAACCGTCCGGATCGTCCGCGAATTGATCCGCGAAGGCCGAGTGCGTTTTGAGGGCGAGACAATCCGCATTGAGAATTTCGATTTGTGGTACGCGCCGCGGCACCGCGACGTGCCGGTTTATCTGTCGGCGGTCTTCGCAAAAGGGGTCGCACTGTGCGGCGAGATCGCCGACGGTATCGTCCTGGTGTCCAGGACATTACGCACGTCCGCGTTGGTGCGAGCGCAACTTGCCGAGGCCGCTCATCAAGTCGGACGCGACCCGGCCAAGATCCAAGTCACGTCACTGTTGCCGACTTCGGTCGGCGATACGCGCGACGCAGCGCTTGCCGCATTGCGGCCGGGCGTCGCCTTCTACGCCGGGTTCTTTCCGCGATATAATCGGGTGATGGCCGAACAGGGCTACCCGGCTGAGGCTGCGGCGATCGCCGAGGCCTGGGGGCGCGGTGACCGCGAAGCGGCCGAACGTGCGGCGAGCAATGAGTTGATCGAGGAGACCAGCATCGCGGGTACGCCAGAGCAATGCCGAGCTCGGATCGAGGCATACCGGCAATCAGGTATCGATGTACCGATCGTCAGCCCGTTCGCCCGTGGACCGAACGCTAAATCCGTTTTCGAAGCTGCGATCCGCGCGTGCGCGCCGGTCCATTCAGGGCAATAGCGGTCAAGCCTTAATCCTACTGAATCGCAAAACACCCAGACCGTTTAGAAATTCCGCTTGCCCCGACGCGATTGTGGTTCGCTAGCAGTGGCAGATTCGAAGCTTCTGGGGGATGGGATGGATCTTCACAATCCAAGCGGCCCGCAAAGAGCGCTTCCGAACCTACGCGGCCGATTTGGCATCGGTTCTGGGGCATGCCGACCGGGTCAGACCGTTCGAGGATTACTGTGTCGGACTGTTGTCGACGGCGGGCCGCAAGAGCGTCGAACCGTTGGCCGCGACCACCGCGCCGGAGCGAACAGCGGCGCAACACCAATCACTTCTGCACTTCGTGGCTCAGGCACCCTGGTCCGATCAGGCGCTCCTGACCCGCGTGCGCGAGCAGGTGTTGCCGTCGATCACCAACGAGGAACCGATCCAGGCCTGGATCGTCGATGACACGGGGTTTCCGAAAAAGGGCAGTCACTCGGTCGGCGTGGCGCGGCAATATTGCGGTCAACTGGGCAAGCAGGACAACTGCCAGGTTGCAGTCAGTCTATCGGTGGCCACCCATCAGGGAAGCCTGCCCATCGCCCATCGGCTTTATCTGCCCAAGGACTGGGCCGGCGATCCGCTCCGCCGGGCGATCGCCGGTGTGCCCGCGGACGTCCTATTCCAAACCAAGCCAGAGATTGCCTTGCCGCAGTTGCGCCAGGCGGTGGCCGATGGCGTGGCGCTGATGGACCCGGCCTATGGCAACGACAGCAAACTGCGGGCTGGGATCAGTCAACTTGGGCTAACCTATGTGGCCGGCATTTCGGCCACCACGATGGTCTGGCTGCCCGGCGAAGCCCCGTTGCTGCCCGCGTCCAGACAAGGCCCAGGTCGCCCCGCCACGCGGTTGGGAGAGACGCATCAGCCGGTATCGGCCAAGACGCTGGCTCTGGAGCTTCCCGCCGATGCCTGGCAGACGGTTACCTGGCGAGACGGGAGCAACACGCCATTGACCTCACGGTTTGCTCGGTGGCGTGTCCGCCCGGCGCACGACGATGCCAGCCGAAGCGAACCCGCCGAGGTGGAGTGGCTGGTGGTCGAGTGGCCAGAGGGCGCTGCCGCACCGGATCACTACTGGCTCTCTACGATGGCAGCCGACATCAGCCTCGAACGCATGCTCGATGTTGCCAAGCTCCGCTGGCGGATCGAGCGTGACTATCTCGAACTGAAGCAGGAAGTGGGTTTAGGCCACTACGAAGGCCGCGGATGGCGCGGCTTCCACTATCACGCAACGCTCTGCATCGCGGCATACGGGTTCCTGATCTCTGAAAAGGAGACCATTCCCCCCTCAGGACCTTCCGGCCTCTGTCTCGCATTCATCCAGCTTGCGTCAATAAGGCTGATGCTGCGAAAGCTGAGCAATCCAAATGATACTTCTCGGACACACTCTAACACCGTCATTGCAGCTTGGTGGCATGGTAGCGGGACGCCCCGATGCCACGCGGCGTCTACCACCATGTGCTACCACCGCTTACGGCGAATTGGCCAAGATCCGGAAGCATCGATAACGCCGGATTTTCACTAAACGGGATCCCATTCTGTCGCCGCCGCGCGGAGCCCGGCCTTTTCGTCAGTGCATCACCCGTTCGTAGATCGCTGCAATCCCCTGGCCACCGCCGATGCACATCGTCACCAGGGCATAACGGCCTCCGATCCGCTCAAGCTCGTATAGCGCCTTCACCGTGAGGATCGCGCCCGTTGCGCCGATCGGATGGCCCAGCGATATGCCGGACCCGTTCGGGTTGGTCTTGTCAGGGTCGAACCCAAGATCCTTGGCAACGGCACATGCCTGTGCGGCGAACGCTTCGTTGGCTTCGATCACGTCCATTTGATCAAGCGTCAGCCCCGCCTTCTTGAGCGCCGCCCGGGTCGCGGGCACCGGTCCGATGCCCATGATCCTGTAGTCGACACCGGCATGCCCGTAGGCCACCAACCGGCCCAGCGGCTTAGCGCCGCGCTTTGCTACGGTGTCGCCATCCATCAACACGACCGCGGAGGCGGCATCGTTGATGCCGGAGGCATTGCCGGCGGTCACCGTGCCATCTTTCTTGAATACGGCACGGAGCTTGGCGAGATCTTCGGGCTTCGTCTCGGCGCGGACGTGCTCGTCCGTGTCGAAGATTGTCTCGCCTTTGCGAGACTTCAGGGTGATCGGCAGAATCTGGCTCTTGAAGCGGCCTTCTTTAATCGCCCGCGCCGCGCGCTGGTGCGAGGTCAGTGCCAATTCATCCTGCTGACCGCGGGTGACCTGATGGGACTCAGCCAGGTTCTCGGCGGTGATACCCATGTGCACGTTCTCGAACGGGTCGTGCAGGGCGGAGGTCATCATGTCGATCATCGCGGTGTCGCCCATTCGGGCGCCCCAGCGCATTCCGGTCGCCAGATATCCCGCCCGGGTCATGCTCTCCGCCCCGCCGGCGACGGCGATGTCGGCATCTCCAAGCGTCACCGCCTGGGCGGCGGAGACGATGGCTTGCAGACCGGACCCGCAGAGACGGTTCAGGGTCAAGGCGGGCGCGTCCTTGGTGATGCCGGCGTTTATCGCGGCGACGCGGGACAGGTACATATCCTTGGCCTCGGTATGGACGACGTTACCGAAAACGACATGCTGGACCTCGTCCCCAGAGACGTTGGCGCGTGAAAGCGCTTCCCGTGCCACCTGTGCGCCGAGTTCGGTGGGCGGAAGGTCCTTGAGGCTGCCGCCGAAGTCGCCGATGGCGGTACGGACGCCGGAGACAATGTAAACTTCGCGCTGCATGGTGATACCCTCTTGGCTGTGTTTCCCGGTTGGTTGTGTTTCCCGGTGCAATCGCGCGATGGGATTGCACGAGGGCTGGAGGGACGCAAGATACGTACTTTCCCTCGCCCCTACTCCCTGGTATGGCTACCCTACTTTTGAGTAACCGCGTTCCTGAATTTAGGGAGTTGGATCATGAACGAAATCCCCATCAATGCCCCGAATCTGTGGCGGCTGGAAACGCCCGGTCACTCAGGGTGGGAGCGCACGGCTCGGGTTGGCGATCCCAAGAAATATTTCATGGTATCGACTGACAGCCATGCGAACGAGCCACCCGATCTGTGGGAACAGAGGATCGAACCGAAATACCGGGAGCGTGTGCCGCGTATCATCACTGACGACCAGGGCGTCCAGTGGCGCTATTGCGAAGGCTATCGCCCCGACCGTGTGCAAGTCATGAGTTTCGAGGGCGAGGATTGGGTGCGCTCAAAGGCGGGTGCCGACGTGCTGGAGCGCATCCGCGACAATCGCTCCGACGGTGTGGATGTGGAGGTCATTTTCCCGAACAAGGGCCTGGCGATGTGGGCGACGCCCGATCCGGTGTTCGCCAACGCACAGTGCCGGGTGTGGAACGATTGGGCGTGGGAACAGTACGGTCCGCATCCCGATGCTATGCTGCCGGTAGCCTCCATCGCGACGGGCGATCTGGAGGGCGCGATGAAGGAGATCGAGCGCATCGCCAAACTTGGATTTCGTGCGCTGTCATTGCCGTGCAAGCCGATCTGGGGCGGCCATGATGTTGATCATGTCAACTACAACCTGCCGCATTTCGATCCGATGTGGCGATTGATCGAGGAAGCCGATCTGCCGATCACCTTCCATGTCTCCACCGGGCGGGACCCGCGAGCGGCTCGGGGCAACGGCGGGGCGGTGGTGAATTACGTCACTCACTCGTTGGCTCCGACGATCGAGCCGGTAGCGAACCTGTGTGCGTCGGGCGTGCTGGAGCGGTTCAAGGGACTGCGGTTCGCGACGATCGAGGCCGGGATCGGTTGGGTTGCCTGGCTGCTGGAAGCAATGGACGAGGCATACCGGAAGCACCACATGTGGGTGCGGCCAAAGCTCCAGGGCCTACCGAGCGACTATTACAAGGCGCATGGGATGTCGACGTTCCAGGAGGACCCGGTCGGGCTGTACGTGGCTGAGCGGTTTGGGCTGATGGATAATTTCGCGTGGGCGAACGACTATCCGCATCACGAGGGGACTTGGCCGCACTCGGCCGAGGCGATCGAGCGGACGATGCCGGATCTAAACGATGTCCAGCGAGCGAAAATCCTTGGGCTGAACGCGGCCAGGTTTTTCAAAATCGAGGTGCCGGCGCATCAGCGGCTTGCAGCCTGATGGCGGCTCTGTGCCGCATTGGATAAAATGAGCCAGAAATTTATGCCTGCGGCGTCACAGCGGGCATACGTTTGATCCCCGGCACTACTGTCAATTAGTAATAATAAGCGGGATGAATACAGTATCAGGTAGCTGCTCGATCAAGCTACCTGGTATTTGCCCAAAGATATCGTTATCGCTGGGTGCGAGACAGATTTGAGAAAAGCAATTATACACTGGACGCGTTTGCGGCGGCTGTCTGCTGCTCCGCTAATGCGCAGCGCAGGATTTCGACTGAGATTTATAAAACTCGGAGCAAAATCATGGGTTTGTTGGATCAAATTACGAGCTTATTCGGTGGCGGCTCCGAAGCCACACCGACATCGGGTCCACTTGCGATTGTTCAGATGCTGGCATCGCAGGAGGGTGGTCTTGCTGGCGTTCTGCAGAAATTCCAAAGCGCCGGCTTGGGTGGGGTCGTTCAGTCCTGGTTGGGCGACGGAGAAAACGCGCCGATTTCGGCCGATACCGTGCACCAGGTACTGGTTCCGATCTGGTGCAGCAGCTTGCGGCAAAGCTTGGCATTCCCGCGGATCAGGCCTCCAGCCTGGTAGCAGAGCATCTGCCGCAGGTGGTCGACGGGCTAACGCCTAACGGTGAGGTCCCGCCGCACACCGGAAACGACCTGCTGGCATTGGGCGCCGGCGTGCTGAAGAGCCGGTTCGGGATTGGATAAGGCCCGACGTCATCGCATCCAACCGATCAACGAATGCCTGTTGTCCGCCGAAAGGAGAAACTGCTGTTGAAAAGCATCTTTCTGGTGATTGCCATCTCGCTGATGGCTGCGACTGCCTGGGCCGACCAGACAACCTGCACCTCGCAGGTGACTGACAAGAAGTTGGCTGGTGCGGCAAAGACAAGTTTCATGAAGAAGTGCCAAGCCGATGCGCTGGCGGCCTGCACGGCCACGGCAAGCGACAAGAAGCTCGCCGGCGCGGCGAAGACAAGCTTCATGAAAAAGTGCCAAGCGGACGCGGCCGGCTGAAATTGATCGTGGCAACTGGCGTTGAAGGGGTTATGACATGGTAATAAAGAGGATTTCGCTGGCGATGGCTGTGGCATTTCTGGCCGGTGGAATTTCGTTCGCGCAACCTAAATCCACGACACCAGGCACCACCCCGGCCGCGTCCACCGCGACTAGCGCATCTCCGCGGGCGGCCAAGACAGCCGCTTCCAGTACGGTCCCCGCTGGAACGAAGGTCAACCTCAACACCGCGACAGCGGCGGAACTCGATGCGCTGCCTCAGATCGGTGCCGCACGAACCAAGCTGATCATGTCCGAGCGGGCGAAGGGCAACTTTAAGGATTGGGCTGACTTCGATACGCGGATGGCACATACTTCCGTCAATAAGGGTGTGCGGGGAAAGCTAAAGGATCTCGTGACGTTCTGAGCAACACAGCCGGCAACATCCACTCAGAAAATCAAGTGGTCCGCAACCATCGAGGCGGCCCGGTCAACAGACAGACCGCGCCGGGACGTTGCTGAAGACGGCGGGATCGGTCCCCTTTAATCCGGCGGATTGCACTGGCTGATCTGCTTCTCGCCCATCGCCCCGAATGAAATCAGGTAGTGGGAGGAACCGGACGACATCGACGTATTTGAGCCGCATTGCCGCCATCGACCGCAATCGACCAAAGGAGGAAATCCCAGTCGCGCCCGCGGCGGGCGGTGCATAGGGAACTTGATGGTGTGCCATGAACCGCCAATTTTGACGCTAAGGCTGTTACGCGGGCCAAGACGGCCCCAATAGGCAGCTTATGCAAATTTGATTGCAAGTTTGTTTCTTATTGTTGGTATGATTCATTCGTATGACCAGGCGTTGGCTGTCGATCGCAGAGGGCGTCAGGTGCACCTCCTCGGAGATACGCAGCCCGGCGGCATAGCAGATGGTCAGGATCACTCGATGCTTCATGCCGCAGACCGCGCTCAGGAACTGTCCGACCTCCTCCTGGCTCAGCCCGCTGGGAAGTTTCTGCGGTTGCCGACCAGCAGGGATGTCCTCCTCCGCGGTCCAGGCACGCTTGAGTGTGACGGTGTAGAGGAACCGTAGCGCGGCAACCGCAACCGCGATCGAACTTGCCGCCAAGTGTTTGTCCCGCGCCAAATAGATCTGATAGGCGCGGATGTCGCCTCGCCCCAGGCGATCAGGTGGTTGGCCAAAGTGGCGGGCGAACAAGGAAACTTGCTGAACGTACGCAGTCTGCGTCTGCAGGGACAGATTGCGGATCTGCATGTCCTCTATCATGCGAAGGCGAAGCGGGGTCATAACCAACTCCTCTGCGAGATGAGCAGCGCCACATGGGCCGGTGCAACGTCTCGCCGCTGAGTTGTCAGATCAGGGGGAAGCGGTGGCACTGCGGCCACCAACGAACGGTTCAATAATGAAGAAACGTAGCCCTAGTTCACAGAATTACCGCGGGAGCGGATCAGTGGCGTGCCTGGCACGTTCGATAGCTTGGAGGTGAAAGTCCTCTGGCCAACCTGATGGAGGTGAAGGCTAAGCGAAGCACAAGGGCATCACCGCGAGGCAGTGTCTGAAGGAAGTGTGGAGCAAAACCGCGACCTGACGAACAGAAACCGGGTACGAGGCCTCCCTGGCCGGACGAGCGGGCGACTAATCGCGAAGTCCATCTCCATCAAAGACCAGGGCTGTAGATCCGGCAGGGACGCGGGGATCGGCGGTCATTCCGATCCAAACCTCGACAACAAACCGCCTCCGCACAGAGAGACGGAGGAAATCACAAAAATCGCCGGGTGTTGACCAGTCCACAGCCGGGTCCAGACGGTCCCGGTAAGGTCCTCCTCATCGAACAAGCCGAGCCATAGGGGCTCGGATCATCAGGAGGACTTCAGATGCGTTCCATGCTTCTTGCCGGCTTCGTCGCTCTCACCGCAGTCGCCGCGATCGCCCCAGCCCATGCTCAAATGACCGGTGGCATTTCCATCACCCACGGTGGTGGCAACGTAAACGTTGCTTCCGGCAAGTTCAGCGAGGCCGATCAGTCCGCAACGACGCTCGGTGGCGTCGCCGGCCGTCATGGCGTAGCCATCACCAACGGCGGCAACAACACCAACATTGCTTCCGGCAAGTTCAGCTTTGCCGGGCAGGACACCACCACGGTCGGCGGGACGGCCCTGGGACGCGGCCGCGTCATCACCAACGGCGGCGGCAACCTCAACCTGGCCCGTGGCTTCGGCAGCACCGCGACACAGTCCACCACAACGGTCGGCGGGACGGCTTTCGGCCGCGGCACCTCGATCACCAACGGCGGCGTCAACACCAACATCGCGGCCGGCAAGTTCTCTTCGGCGGATCAACAGGTCGTCACCCTTGGCGGCGCCGCGGGACGTCGTGGCCTGAACGTCGTGGACGGCGGCGCCAACAAGAACGCTGCTCTCGGCTTCGGCTCCTCGGCTTCGCAGCAAGTGTTCACCAGCGCTCAGTAACCGGGCAAAGACCGGCCCCGTTTGAGCACGGGGCCGGCGCACCTTTCGATCAACGAGGCCATCATGACCCGCGCAATCAACCTGACACTGGTCTTGCTTGCCATCACAGCGGCTCTGCCCGCGGCGGCCCAAGAAAGTGGAGGGCTGCCTGTGCGCAGCAATCCCTTGGCGACACTCGATTTGATCAATGCGAATGCCAGTCGCGGCTGTGCGCTGTCCAGCACCAGTGTCACCGTCGGGGTCAATAAAGCCTTTGGCACCGGCTCATCGGCAACCCCGCAGTTGGGGACCTTTGTCGCGGCAGGCAAGTCCGGATGTCGGCCTCTGGTCAGGGGGCAGCCGGGGTCAATTTAGCCTAAATCTGTTAGTTCGATAGTTGCCGTTCTTGGCCGAATCGGCGGAATCTGCTGGGATGGGGACGCAAAGACAGAGCATTGTTGATGACCTGTTGGGTGAGCAACCTTCGGTTGAGATGTGTTCAGCGATAGCGGACACCTCTGCAGGCCAAATTCATGTCGAATGGGACACGAGCGTGCCGGTCATGCCATTCGGGCAACTCCGTCGGCGAAGACATGACGCAGCCACAAGTTGCTTACACTTGCCAGAGTGGGATGGTCCGGGCCTCGCCTGATTTCATATTCGGTGCGGGCACATGCCACCTATCGCCGTCAATTTCCCTCCACGCTGCTGGGATGATCTCACCCGTTCTTGGGCAGCACGCCAGCAACAAGAATTCCAGCGCGCGGGCGGCTTGCCCCGAGCGTTCATGCAGCTCCGAGAAGAAGGTGGGGAGGTCTCGCCACGGCATTGCCGCCCTCGGTTCCACATCTGGAGAGATGCGGGGCAAGAGCCGCAAAACATTGACGCAGGGGTTGGGACGGGTAAATCGTCCGGGATCGATTGCCATCGCGTGCTCGATGGTTTGCTCGATCCGGCCCAAACGCGACGCGCCGCTTCGTTGGTCGTGCCCCACGCCGGTTGGATGACGCTCAATACGTCCTCCTGGGTAGGCCGTTCGTCGCCTTGTCCATCAGCGCGCCGGCAACCCGATTGACCGACTGCTGCCATTCCTTCAGATGGCCGGCCCGCCACTGGCCGCGCATGTGGACAAGGAAACCTTCACTATCTTGCCTAAAGGTGACGATGCGGGTCGGCGGGACCGTTCCAGCCACCGCGATCTTGGGGTCAATCCCACGATCTTTCGCCTCTCTCAGCTCGGCCCGCTTCGCCCGAGCCTCAGCCAGCGACATCGCGGGATATTTGCCGATCGCCAGCTCACGTTGGCGACCCTCCAACATATAGCTGAATGTCCAGCGGCGGCTGCCGCCTTTGACCTCAAATTGCAACCCTTGCGGGCAAAGGCTTTGCGGTGGTGGCATCCGAAGTGAAGAACCTCGCCAGCCAGACGACCAAGGCAACCTTGTAGATCGGTCAGCAAATCGGCCAGATCCAGGCCGCAACTAGCGAGGCCGTGGCGGCAATCCACGACATTACCGCGACGATCGAGCAGGTGAGCGCGATTTCCACCGCCATAGCCGCCGCGGTGCAGGAACAACAAGCGGCGACCTTGCCTGCAATGTAGCACAGACGGCGCGGGCGGCGCAGAAGTGACAGCGAACATCAGCGGTGTCAGCCGCGCCGGGATCGAAACTGGTGCAGCCGCCGCCGACGTGCTGTCGCCCGCCACTGATCTCTCAAAACGCTCCAGCCAGTTGTCGAGCGAGGTCGTCACTTCCTGGCCGACGTGCGGGCGGCCTGACGCCGACGCCATGCGGCGGCAACTGCCGGCTCGACGTCAACGCCGGTTCGAGAGGTCGCGCGGCCATTCGAGCGCCTCGCCGGTCTCGAGCAGGCTTTTGAGACTGGAAAGAACGGCCGGCCAACCGTTCGATACGGCTGCGATAAATTTCGACCGCGGCGTGTCAATCTCATGGACGACTGTCAATTTCACCACCCCGTCCAGGTATTCGAGTTCGAATGTTGCACGGGAGAAGCCTTCGTCGTGCAGTTCGGGCCGGAATTCGTTGCGCCATTTCAGCACCAGCCGCTTGGGCGGATCGATTTCCAGGACCTCACCGGCGTCGGCGACTCGGCCGTCCGAGAACATCAGCTTCCATGACGAGCCCACGGTCCAGGCGCAATCCTGCCAGCTCCCCATCCAGTATTTCCGGGTGAACGCGGGGCTCGTCAGGGCCTCCCAGACCTTTTCCGGAGTCGAGCGGATATAGGTGACATAGACGAAGCGATCATGTTTCATCGATCTTTCCTTCCAGGTGTCGCTTGAGGTCAACAAGCGCCCGCAGGCGCGAGCGCTCATATTTGCCGATCCAGCGTTCAGCGATCTCGTGGATCGGGATCGCGTTGAGGTAGTGCAGTTTCTCGCGCCCGCGCTTGAGGGTCACGACGAGGTTTGCCCCCTCCAGTACTGCCAAGTGCCTGGTTACGGCTTGCCGGGAGATGTCCTGGCCTTCGCATAGTTCGTTCAAAGTCTGTCCGTTGCGGCCATGGAGGTTGTCCAGAAGGCCCCGTCTGATCGGATCGGCCAACGCTCGGAAAACCGCATCCATGCTCATGCGACCGACATGCAACCTCTTGGTTGCATTTACAAGTCTCGCTTGCGGTTCGACGCCCCGGAGAAGATGATCCGGCTAGCGACCAACAGAGAATGGTTCAGGCATGAACGCGCTTCGCGGCAACAACGGGCCCAGGTATCGGCACACAACGGACGAATCCGCGCCGTATGAGACCGTCTCCATCGACAAGCTGACCCCCATCATCGGGGCGGAGATCGGAGGGGTAGACCTGTCAGCGCCCCTGCCAAACCATCAGATGGACGAGATCCACCGGGCGCTGGCCGAGAACTGCGTCATCTTCTTTCGCGATCAGCATTTGACCCAGGAGCAGCATTTGGCATTCGGGCGGAATTTCGGAACGTTGCATACCCATCCCGCCGCGCCACACGCTCCCGGCCACCCGGAACTAATGGTCATCCATGCGGACGAGAACAGCCTGCGGGCGAATGGCGAAGGATGGCACAGCGACGTGTCGTGCGACCCGGAGCCGCCGATGGGCAGCATCCTGTACATCAAGAAATGCCCGCCCAGAGGTGGGGACACGTTGTTCGCCAACATGTACGCCGCCTACGAGGCGCTGTCAGACCGGATGAAGGCCTATCTCGACGGGATGGTCGCGCTGCATGACGGCGAGGAATCGTATCGCGGGACGTACAAGAATCTCGGAGTCGAGGACAAGCCGGTGTATCCGCGGGCGGAGCATCCGGTCATCCGGACGCATCCGGTGACCGGTCGGAAAGCGTTGTACGTCAACCGGGGATTCACCAAGCGGCTGCTCGGGGTGCCTCTCGACGAGAGCGCGGCGATCCTGTCGTATCTGTATGACCACGCGGAGAACCCGCTGTTCCAGTGTCGATTCCGCTGGCAGGAGAACTCGGTGGCATTCTGGGACAATCGCTGTGTCCAGCATCGCGCTATGTGGGATTACTGGCCGCACACGAGATCGGGGTTCAGAGTGACGGTGGCGGGTGGCAAACCGGTTTGATCACCGGTTTCAATACTTCTCGATGGGGCTTGTGTTGACCCGATGAGCCGCCGCTCGAACGAGGTGCCCCCGGCGGCACCGCGATCAAGCCCAATCGCGGCAATGACCGGTGAGGCTGCACGCATCGCGTTCCTTGGTTGGCTGGAACAGGAACGCCACGCGGCCGCCAACACGGTTGAGGCCTACGGCCATGCGCTGGCTGGTTTCCTAGGGTTTATGACCAACCACCTGGGTGGCGAACCCGATCTGGCCGCGCTCGCAGGGTTGCGGGCGGCGGACATCAGAGGGTGGCTCGCCGCATTGGCGAACGAAAAGCTGGCGGCGGCGTCGCGGGCCCAGCATCTGTCGGCGCTACGCGGGTTTTTTCGCTTCCTCGGCCGCCGCCATGGGGTCGAGATCACCGCCGTACGCCTGATCTCCACCGCGCGTGCCCGCCCTGCCTTGCCGAGGGCACTCACAATCGATCAGGCGCGAGACGTAACGGACCATGTGGGGGACGTCTCCGACGATCCGGCGATCCAGGCACGCGATATCGCTTTCTTCTCGCTGCTCTATGGCAGCGGGTTGCGTATCGCCGAGGCGCTCGGTTTGAATGTCCGGGATGCCATCGCCTTGCGCACCAGCCTGTCCCTGACGGTCACCGGCAAAGGCTCGAAGACACGGATGGTGCCGGTGCTACCTGCGGTGCGCGCCACAATCGAGGCCTGGCTGGCCCTCCATCCGCGCGCGCAGCCGGAGAACGCCTTATTCGTGGGGGCGCGCGGCAAACGTCTCGATCCCGCAGTGGCACAGAAGGTGCTGCGAACCTATCGCCGCCTCGCCGGTCTGCCGGAGCACGCGACCCCACACGCGTTGCGGCATTCCTTCGCGACGCACCTGCTTGCCAACGGCGGCGATCTGCGCTCGATCCAGGACTTGCTGGGTCATGCCAGCCTGTCGACGACGCAGCGCTATACCGCAGTCGACGACCGTGCCCTGCTCGCCGTGTGGCACAAGACGCATCCGCGAGGGTAGAGGTCGCCCTCCGTTTCGAATAAAAGGTGCGGCGTCGATCGGACCGAGCCCCTTAAAGTAGCCGCTGGGGTCAATGCAGGCCCCCCTTTTTCGTCGTAAATCCAGCGCTGGAGATAGCCATGCAGGGTACTGCGCGGCGGCAGATCCTTGGGCACGTAGCGCCATTGGCAGCCGGTGCTCAGCACATACATCACGCCGTTCAGCACCTCGCGGACGTCGACGTCCCGCCGCCGCCCGCCACGTTTGGCGGCGGGATCAGCCGCTCTATCCAGGACCACTCCTCGTCAGTCAGGTCACTCGGGTAACGCAGCTTGTCCCGATTGTATCGTTGCCGGTTCTCGGCCGTCCACATAACGCCCTCGCAAATCGATCCGGGCGAGAATCGCAGAAGATTCAATGAGTTCAAGTCCTCTCGCTAACCAACTCTAATAACTCGAAAAGTTCTGGGACGGACACTTAGCCTGCGGTCCTCACCGGTGCGGTCTCCGCTGCCGGGGGCTCGCCGTTCTTACACCCTTCTTCCGAGAGCAGGCGGCCAGTACCTCCTTGAATGAACTGATCCGATTTACCTGACCGGAACCGCTACTGGGCCGCCGCTAGGTTCGTGTCCGGGCCTTGGCGGGTTTGTCATACGACCCGACGCGGTGCCAACCGCTCCAGCATCGGGCGCAAGATCGTGCTCGCAGCCTCGTCCGATACGAACGCCACGTGTAACCCGTTCTGGTCGGTCGCTCTCGTGAGGCAGTGCAGCGCGACCGCGATGCCATCAAGATATAGCGTTCCGCGCGTTCCTTGAGGCACGTCCGGGACGCCGCGGATACAGGCGCCGCCTTCCGAAAGATCGCTGACCCGGGTGAGGTGGTCGGCTTGGCCGCCAACGCTCCATCGAGCTGGCAAATCAACCTCGTACCGCAACGTCTTGCGCCGATCAACCTCGGAGGTCGAGGAGCGCACCGCCCGGATCACCGAGTGCCGCAGGTCCTCCACCATCTGGCTCAACGCAACGATGTTGTCGCGCACCTCGACAGCCAACCGGCCAGTGTCGACCGCCTCGCTCGAGACCTCGCCAATTCGGCTGGTCATTTCGTTCGCGGCGTCTGCCGTCTGGGTCACGTTGCGGGCAATCTCCGCCGTTGCGAGATCTTGCTGTTGTACCGCATCGGCGATCAGGCTGGCGATGGTCATTAATTTCGCGAATGGTTTGCTCGATCCGCGTCACCGCGGCGACCGACGCGCCGGTTGCAGTGCGCACCCGATCGATATGCGTGGCGATCTCCCGGGTGGAACCTGCGGTTTGCGTTGCCAACGCCTTCACCTCCGAAGCCACGACCGCAAATCCCTTGCCTGCGTCGCCGGCGCGTGCCGCCTCGATCGTCGCGTTGAGCGCCAGCAGGTTGGTCCGGCCAGCAATTTCACCAATCATGTCGGCAACGGCCCCGATGCGCTCCACCTCCAGATTGAGCGCTTCGATGGTGGTACGAGCCTCCGTGCCAGCGGTGACTGCACGACCGACGACAGCCGTGGACCGATCCACCTGCGTGCCGATCTCTCGGATCGAGGTGGCAAGCCGCTCTGCCCCGCTCGCGAGGCCTTTGGCATTGCCAAGTGCCTGACCGGCGGCTGTCGCAGCATCCTGAGAGGACGCACCGGTCCGCGTGGCCGATGCTCGCATGGCGTCGGCGGTGGCGGCCACGGCCGTTGTCCGAACGCCGATGCCCTCCAATGCGGTAGCCGTCTCGGCCTCGACTGTGTTGGCCATGCCGACCAGCGCCGCCTGCCGCTGCGCCGCTTCGGCCTGCCGCCGCTCCGCCTCCGTTTCTTCAGCGAGCTTGATTCTCTCTGATCATGTGATCTTTGAACACTGATACCGCGCGGGCCATCTCGCCGACCTCGTCGCGCCTGTCTGAGCCTGGAATGGGCGCCTCGATATCGCCGGACCTGAGCGCCGCCATACGCCCTTTGAGCTTGGACAACGGCCTGACGATGCTGCGCCCGACGGCCCAAGCGATACCGATGGAAAACAGCATCAGGCCGCCGATCACAGCGCCAGCCGTCCGAGCCATGCTCCAGAAGGTGACATCAATGTCCGTGACGTACTCGGCTGACACGATCAGCATGTGCCAGGGAGCGAAATCTCGGAAATAGGCCACTTTGGCCAGCGGAGTGGGATCAGTGCCCTTGGGAAAGGCATATCGGATGGAGCCTTCACCCTGCCGCTTCGCAATGTCGAGCATCATGGAGGCGAAGGGGAGACCGTTCGAGTCCTTCGCCGCCCGCATATCCTTGCCGACAAGTGCCTTGTTGCCGGTGTTCATCAGATTGATTGCGGTCTCGGTGTCGTAGATGAAAGCGTAGTTCGTGTGGCCCTCGAACCAGACAGCACCGGCGGCAGCGAAGAACCGAGCCCTTGCCTCATCGGCGGACATCGCACCAGATGCGGCGGCGCGCTGGAGACTGTCTGCCATGCTCCAGACAGTGTCTACCACCGCATGCGCTTTCTCGGTCCGTTCAGCGACCAGTCCGGTGCGGGCGATCAACAGCACGGTGATCGCGACGAGCACCATGAAGAGCGCGCCAGCGCCTGCCATGACCGCCAGCTTGGCGGCGATAGCTCGGTGCCCGATCATACTCAGCAGCTTTGACATGATCAGTCCCCATGCCGGGCGTCCCTGCGCGGCTGCTCGCGATCCAATCCCTCCGATTTAATAAGGAACTGTTAATAAAGACCTAACGTCACGCGCGACGTCTTGCACCGCGAGGCGGCCCACTGAAGCGGTGTGGCTTTCTCCATCTCGCCCCGCTGTCGGCTGCGGTCGGGTTCTCCTTAATATCCGCAATCGATCCGCAGCCGCTGTCGCCCACCGGCTCCCCAGTGATGGTGGTCTCGGTGTTCGTCCACGCGGCGCACGGGTCGTGTCGCGATTTCGGCGTTAGAAGAACGCCATCGTTCGCACCTCGATGCTCTCGCGCCGGCGGGCGTCGGGAGGCGTCATCGGATCCTCGAACGCGGTGTGGCCGACGAAACGCGAGCGGCCGTCCGTTTCCGAATCGTAAGTCTTCAATAGCAGCGCCTGATCGGCGCGCATGTGTGGAAAATACACCCAGCGATGCGTCGGTGAGTGGCGCATTACGTAGATTTCGCCAGTGCGCTCGCGATACTTAAGTTCCATCCGCAACATATCACCCTCCGACTGGCTTGTGGCGTCGCACATCGCCAGCGGCAGCTCCTCGACCACGTCGTACAGCGATTTCCACACGTTATAGAACGCGACACGGCGTTTCAGCAGCGTCTCGGCCTCGTCCGGCAGCAGGTCGCGCACCCGCTGCGGGCCGGAAGCAACGGTGTAGTCGCTGTGCACGAGCAGCACCGCCGGCCGGTTCACCGTCGTCTGTTGATTGAGATCGGCCGGCAGCCGCTTGCGCATCGTGTGGTCGAAGATCACCACTCGGTTCGCGCCGGTGTTGCGCTTCACGAAATCCACGACTTGCGGATAGAAGACATCCTGCACCGCTGCCGCGTCGTCGTACCCGGAGAAAGCCGCCGGGAAAGGCCTGAGTTCAAACCCCTGCCGATCGGCGTCAAACTGCTCTACGCGCGGCCAGCCGTTGACGATCGCCACCTCGTGCGGATCGGTGCCCGGCGGGTTGAGCTTTACCGGCTGCTCCGGCTCATAGAAGTAGTAGTCCGGCGGGATTCCGTTATCGACTGAATAGTTGAGCGTAGCCCGCACCTCGTCCCGCATCGATCCTCCTCCAATCAGGCCGCGCGGCGCTCGCGCGTGAAGCCTTCGCCCACGAACGAGCGGTCCCAGCATGGCAGTTTCTCGACCTGGTCGACCATCCAGCGGCGGAGATTGGGATGTGGGTCGAGCGGCAGCTTCTGGTACGGGTGCAAATGCGGCGGCGCGGCCAGCGCGATGTCCGCGATGGTCGGGTTCGGTCCAGCAATCCAGCGGCTCTTGGCCAGCCGCGTGTCGAGGATGCCCGCAAGCTTGTGGAACGTCGCGTCCTGAGCTTCCACCACGGCCAGGTCGGGCTCCGCCTGCAGCAGCGGTTTCACGCAGTGCTCAACCAAGTAGACATAACAGCTCGGAAACCAGTGTGCCGCTTCCCAGAGCAGCCAACGATTGATGTCGGCGCGTATTTGCAGATCGGTGGGATAGCAGGTCGTGGCGCCGAGCTTGTCGGCGACATATTGCAGGATTGCATTCGACTCCCACAGCACGAACTCGCCATCCACCAGGGTCGGCAGGGAGGCGTTCGGGTTCAGTGCAACGTACTCGGGCGACCGCTGCTGGGACGTAAAGTAATCGACGTGGACCAGTTCATATTCGGCACCGATCAGGTCAAGGCCGGCGACAACCTTCCGGCAATTGACGGTAATCGGGTCAGCATGGAGCTTCATCAACGCAGCCTCCTGTTTGCTTCTTGGCCGGGCGAATGCCGAAGCACTTGCGCCGGGGAGCCGAATGGGTCGACCGCCGCTTGCTTTCTTAGACGAGACGGTGCGTTGCATCAACTTGGTGCCCGGCGAGGCCGCGCTGGATACAGTGGCCGTTCCCACCGTTCGGCTTCGTCGGAGTTTCCTACATGCCAAACAACATATTCAAAATTGACTGTCCCTGCGCAGCGTGGGCGTTGGAGATGCGAAGCGAAGTCCGACCTACGGTTTTTCTGTGTTAATGCGTCTTCACCCAAGCCTCGTAGCGCGCCTTATTCTCCGCGTTCGGAGGATAAAGGCCGGGCAACGAGGCGCCCTCGTTCACCTGGGTCATGATCCACTCTTCCATACGCTCCTGATCGGCCGCGACGGCAGCGACGTCAGCGGCCAGTTTCTGCGGGATCACGACGGCGCCATCGTCATCCACCATAATGACGTCGTCGGGAAACACGGCGACGCCGCCGCACCCGATCGGTTCCTGCCAGTTCACGAAGGTCAGGCCGGCGACGGAAGCGGGGGCCGCCGCGCCCTGGCACCACACCGGCAGGCCGGTGCCCAACACACCCGCGAGGTCGCGGACAACTCCGTCGGTGACCAGACCCGCGACACCTTTCTTCGCCATCCGGGCACAGAGGATATCGCCGAAGATGCCGGCGTCGGTAACGCCCATGGCATCGACGACGGTGATGCAGCCTTCGGGCATCGCCTCGATCGCGGCGCGGGTGGAGATGGGGGACGACCAGGATTCCGGCGTCGCCAGATCCTCACGCGCGGGAACGAAACGCAGGGTGAATGCACGACCGATCAGGCGCGGCTGGCCGGCGCGGATCGGTCTGGTGCCGCGCATCCAAACATTTCGAAGGCCCTTTTTCAGCAGAACCGTGGTGATGGTGGCGGTGGAAACCCCGGAAAGGGCGGCGAGCGTGGCGGGGTCGATTGTCATGGAGGGTCTGGTCTCCTGGTGCGGGCGGTGCCCTAATTGACGCGCCATTGGCCGCGCCGCGCAAGATGCCGCCTCCCTATCGGATAATCTTTGGCCGTACCCGCGATGCTCAAGTCAATCGCTGCCACCATCCTCCGCGCTGTCCATGAGCGATCCGGTATGCTCCGAAAGCTTGCCGAGGGCCCGGTGCAACGCCCGCCACTCCGTCCTGCTCAGTCCGGCCATCAGGACCTCTTCGATTTCCTTTCCGGTCGGGGCTATGTCCTCATAAAGGGCCGTGCCCCGTCGGGTAAGGCGCAGCAAGCGGCCACGGCCGTCGGCCGGATCCTGGGTCTGTCGCAGCAATCCGCTCGCTACCAGGCTGGCCGATGCACGGCTAACCTTTACTTTGTCCATCGCGGTCCGCTCCCCGGCGGCCGTCGGGGACAACACGCCGAACCTGCCGACGGCAGCGAGCAACCGCCATTCCGCCATGCCGAGGTCCCATTTCGCGAGGTAGTGGCGCGCAATGAACCGCGATACCGCGTCCGCGGCGACCGAGAGGCGATATGGTAAGAAATCCTCAAGCAATAACGCCGTCGGGGTTGTATTGGAGTTTGCCTCTTCGGATTTTCTTTTCATTTGAAACTACCCCAATCCGTCAATCTTTGGACGCCCGTCGTTTTGTAACGACCGCAACCGCACGCCATGACGCCGCGTTCAATATTATCCCATAGGTCATAGAAACGATATGCAATAGTATGCGTCGGAGATACGCGGTGTTCGCTAAGCCCTAGGGGGACCATGGTCGCCATTTTCCGGTTCGCGCGTGAGGCCAGCGTGATTTCGTACCGAGACCGGTATAGACCGTCATGCAACCAGGAACATTTGAAACAATCAACTATCTCATCGCACCGAGCAGAGGGCGGCGGTTCACAACTATTGCGTGCAATCATCAAGTATAAGCAGAGCCTTTAGCGTGAGATATGCCACGGGGCAACCATTAGCGTGAAATATCAAGCACGCCGCAGTTGATGTCGGGAGCGTCGCTTCCGCGGGTGGACGGCCAAGTTGCTAGGATCGCCCCACGGTGGTCATTGCGGCGGTGAATGAGCCGGTGGGCGGCTTGTGGCGGGTCAATCAAGCGCTCCCGGGCTGCATCCCGGCATACCAGCCCACCAAATCGGCGATGCTGAACATGGACGCCACTAATTGAAACCCACAAGCGCAGTGCTTTGTATGGCTACAAGGGGTGGATTGCCTACCAGCCGTTGGACTGCTGGTGGTCAGAACAGGGAACGATGCTTACGCGGAGTTCCGCGACGGAAATGTCCCTGCCGGGCACCCGCAACTGCGGGTGTGCAGGCCTCTTTGGAGCGCGTTCCGGCAAGTGTGACGAAGGTGTAATTGCGCTCGGACACACCTGGCTATCAGGAAGACCTGGTGTCGTGCTGTGGTAAGGGAAAGGACGAGCCGTGCGGGGTCATCGACGTTGCGGTCGGTGCGCACGCGACCGAGGCGTTGTGCGCTGGCGACCTCAGAGATCGGATGGAAGCGCCTGATTCGGGTGTTCGACGGAAAGCCGCTGGACACGGATCAGGAATGGGCGGAGAGTTGCCACAGCTGGGCATAGTCGCAGGCCGCGAAATACCGGTTCCTGGCGATCCGCGAGCCGCCTGCGCCACTCGCCGTTATTACGGCGATCAGCGCAACTGCCGTTTCCGATGCAGGAATTTGGCCACAAAGGGACCCCCGACCTGTTCGGTGTCGTGACCAACTCACCTAGGGATGAAAACTGATCACGCCGCAGTTGTCGTTCGCATTGTTCGGCGCCAATGCCGGATGGTGGCGCTGGTGATCCCCACAATCTGAACAGGGCGATCCGGCTAATGTATCTGGCGGGGCGGGTAGTCGGCCACGAACGCAAGCTGATCATCAGTCTGGGCGCGGGCACCGAGGCCCTCGGTCAGATCGTCTCGGCCCGCGAGACTATCCGGACGCTGGATGACCAGCCGCATCCGGGTTTCGGGCTCTGCCGCCAGCCATCTGATCGGGAGGCAATAACTCTCCATGCCACCAGATCGGGTAGCGGACTTGCGGTGGTTGCAAAGCCTCAAACCGGACCCGCCTGCCGTGCAGCCGCATCCGAAAGAACGATGCTGTCGATATCACACTGAGCCAGCACCGCCTTCGCACCCGAAATTCCATTCACCCTCCAGCAATTCTCATTTTGATTTTCCGACAGATGGATGAGTTTGTCATCGTCAATGGCATACAGCGCGGCGTCAGGTTGAGGCCTCCCTCACGGAGGGATTGGCGGCGGCTTTGCGAAAGCAAGGGTGAGGAGCAGGTCATCCCAGGATGGGAAAATCAGGTAGATCGTAATCGCCGCCAGCTTGTTGAAGAAATTATAGCGTGGCCCGAGTTTATCGCGCGCGCCGCGCCAGAGTTGGTTGCCGATGTCGCAGACGGTGTGGAATGCGAACGCCAGCAGGTTCAGGCTCACCAGAATGGCTGCGAGATTGTGCTTCCCGTGCCCGAAGCAGTGCTCAAGGTTGTAGCCCTTGTTCTTCAGGACGTTGAACGTCTCATTCTCGATCTTCCATCTGGCCCGGCCGCAGGCGGCAAGTTCGACGACATTGTCGGCAGCAACCGCCAGATCGGTGACGAAGCTGTTGCGGTAGGTCGTCTCGCCGCGCGCGTTGATGATCTCGATCTCGAACCAGTTGACCGTCAGTGCGTCGAGGCCGTCGCGCAGTGGCACGTCATGCAGCCAGCGGTAGCGATGGACGAAGCGCTGCTTGCCGCGTTTGACCGTCTGCTCGACCATTGGCAGTCCGATACCGGTGAGATAATCCTGGATCAGCGGATGCGACGATGGCTTGCAGACGAAGATGAAATGCCCGCCGGCGTCCAGTACCGCCTGACAGAGCGGCTGGCGAGAGAACAGATCGTCGCCGAGATAGACGGCCTCGAGTGCCGCGTAGCGCTGGCCGTTGGTGGCCAGCCAGCGCTTGGCCGCCATGTTCTCGCAATCCTGCTTCTCCGCGCCGTCCTGCGGGACGATGAATTCCGGCTCCAGCGGGATGACCTTCTCATGCCCGGGTGCCACCAGCGTGGCCGCCAGCATGGCATGGTAATATTCCGTCCCACCCCTGCCCCTGACCCGGGTCAAGCAGTGCTGGCAATGGATCTTTCGTGAGCAATGATACTCCGTGCCGTCGAGCGCGATCAGCACCCGTCGGTCGAGGCGGTGGAACACCTCCAGTCCGCCATCGATCCGCTGAAGCTGATCGACGGTTTCAGCGAATACCGGACGCAACAGCATCGGCGAGGCCGGATCGAGCATGTCCCGAATATGATTGTCGCAGGGGATTTTCGCGATGCCGAACAGACTGGCGCAGTTGGAGCGGCCATGCCCCTGCTCGAACCGCCGCTGATGTGCCAGGAACGACGGGCTCTGCATGAAAAACACCGAGAAGGCCGCCATTCCGATGTCGCCCATGCCAAAGGTCGTATTCATGCCACGCCGCTTGTCCGGAAACCGGTCCAAGCAGCCTCGCAGCGACCCAAGCAGGGAATCGAGCAGACCCACGCACCCGACGAATCGCATTCGAGGGTTCTTGCGAATCCCCATTTTGGTGCGGCCAAACGTTTCACCCCAACTGTTGTATTCGCGACTCACCGCCGTTGCCGCGACAGCAACTCAATCGCATTGAGAACTGCTGATGCA